>JACRDI010000020.1 GCA_016218665.1 Desulfovibrio sp.
CTCCACCAGGGTCAGGAACTCGTCCTCGCCCTGGGACAGATAGGCCAGCTTGGGCAGGTTCAGGGTCACCACGCCGATGGAGCCGGTGAGATCCCCGGCGCCGAAGAGCCCGCCCACCTTGTTGCGCAGTTCGCGCAGGTCCATCTTCAGGCGGCAGCACATGCTGCGCACGTCCTCGGGCGAGAGTTCGGAATTGATGAAGTTCTGGAAGTAGGGCGCGCCGTACTTGGCGGTGAGCTTCAAAAGCAGCTCGCCGATCTCCGACTCCCAGGGGAAGTCCTCGGTGACGTTGTAGGTGGGGATGGGGAAGGAGAAGATCTGCCCGGCGTAGTCGCCCTCCAGCATGACCTCAAGGAAGGCGCGGTTGAACATCTCCATCTCCGGCCCGTACTCGCCGTAGGTGGAATCCTGCAGCTTGCCGCCGATGATGACGGCTTCCTTCGCAATATGTTTGGGCGGGGTCAGGTCGAAGGTCAGGTTGGTGAAGGGGCTCTGCCCGCCCCAGCGGCTGGTGGTGTTCACGTTGAACACGAACTTCTGCACCGCCTGGCGCACCTTCTCATAGGGCAGCTTGTCGTGCCGGATGAAGGGCGCGAGGTAGGTGTCCACGTTGTTGAAGGCCTGGGCCCCGGCCCATTCGTTCTGCAGGGTGCCCAGGAAATTCACCATCTGGCCCAGGGCGGAGTCGAAGTGCCGGGCCGGGCCCGCGCAGGAGCGGCCCTCCAGGTTGAAGCCCTCCAGCAGCAGGTCGCGCAGGCTCCAGCCGGCGCAGTAGCCCGCCAGGCCGAAGGACAGGTCGTGGATGTGGAAGTAGCCGTGCTCGTGGGCCTGGCGCACTTCCTCCGGGTATTTTTCCAGGGCGTAGCGCGCCTGGACCGTGCCCGAGAGGTGCAGCATGAGGCCCTGGAAGCTGTGGCTCATGTTGGAGTTCTCGGCCACACGCCAGTCGCTCTTGTCCAGGTACTCGTCGATGGTCTCCTTGATGTCCAGGAAGGCCTCCTGCTGGTTGCGCAGCTGGCGGCGCTTCTCGCGGTACAGGATGTATTTGCGGGCCACGGTGAACTGGCGCATCTCCATGAGCACCAGCTCCACCATGTCCTGCACGTGCTCCTGCTCGGGGATGTCCACGTCGGCGAGCTTGGCTTCCACCTTCTGGGCCAGGCGGCGGCCAAGCAGCGGATCCTTGATGCCGCTGGCGGAAAGGGCCTTGAAGATGGCCTTGGCGATGCGGTCAGTCGACCAGGTTTCCAGCCGTCCGTCGCGCTTCAGAATCTGCGAGGGCATGAGGCCTCCGTGGTTTTTTGTAGTCCTGGATGGTCAAGGCAAAGCCGGCGGGCAGCATGCCGCGCACGGCCTCCATGTCGTCATCGGTCAAAAGGGGCACCCTGGTGGTGCGGAAGTAGAAGGCCTCCGGGCGCTCCTCCGCCAGGGCGAAGATGCGCGAAAGGCTTTTGCGCGCCGCAGTCTCGTCCGCCGCGCCGCCGGTGAGAGCCGGATATTTGGCGTACGGCCCCTTCACATCCACGGCGAAGGTGCGCACCAGCCCTTCGGCCAGCATCAGCGCGACAACCTCGGGCAGCATGCCATTGGTGTCGAGCTTCACCGGCAGGCCGGAGGCCTTGAGCTCGTGCAGGATGGCGCCGACGCCGGGCACGGCGGTGGGCTCGCCGCCAGTCACCGTGATGCCCGAGAGCCAGCGCGCGCGCCGGGCCAGAAAGCCGCGCAGGGCCGCCTGGGGCAGCAGCGCCTGCGACTCCATGTCCCAGGCCAGGCTGGCGTTGTGGCAGGTGGGGCAGCGCAGGTTGCAGCCGCCCAGGTAGACCACGCAGCAGGGATGGCCGGGCCAGTCGCACAGGCTCAAGGGGGTCAAGCCCCGCAGATGGTTCCAGGCGATGTCGCTGTGCATGAAATCGTGCGCTCCCTCTGCCCCCGAAATGTCGCCGCTCAACCCCGAATCCGCCCCTGCACAGGCCTGCCGGACTGATGAGCCACGCGAGACAACACACTACTCCAACGGCGGTTTTCTGTACAGGTGCCCGCAGCCACGCGGCGAAAGGGACGTCCGATTTCCGGCGATTACCGACAATCTCCGGCAATTGTCGTCAAAATTTTCGCGTTTTCCACAAGTTAAGAACTACGGCATGCGGGGCATATTCACGGTGATCTCTAGACAATTTCACGCGGCATACTCACGCCTTTTTCTAGACATCGTGTAGAAGAATTTTTCCTGGCTCGGTTCCTCGCTGTTTTCGACAAGCGGCCCTGGGAAAGCTCGCAAAACAATCGCCCGGCGCAGGGAGCAGCTGCACGGAGGCCCTCCACATGCGGGCACAATTTCCAAAACGGCATGCCCTTTGCTTACACCTTTGCGGGCAACATCTGCCCGGGCCATTTTTTTGTGAGAGAGGTGCCGCCATGACGCATTCGACAGCCGCTGATACGACGATCCACGCCGCGCACGCGGCGAATCCCGCCCCCCACGGGGAGCCCCCGCGCCTGCTGGCCGACCCGGCCTGGCTGGTGCGCGGCAACCCGGACCACGCCGACCACGATCCGCTGGGCCTGCGCAATCCCAGGGGCATCCAACTGCCCGAACTGGCCGTCATCGGCGGCGGGCAGGTGTACGGCGAAGGCCTGTCCCACGCCCACAGCTGGCCCGCACAGCTCGGCCGGCGCATGGGCGGCGGCGTCATCAACGCCGGCCTGCCCGGCTGGGGCAGCGTGCAGTATGCCCTCATCGCCGAGCGCCTGCTGGCCCTCTCCCCGCGCCGGTTCATCGTCTGCCTCACCCCGGCTGCGGACCTGCCGCAGACCTTCCTGGCCGCACGCAACAGCACCTCCCGGCTGGCGCGCTCGTTCTTTGAGCCCCAGTGGGCGCGGCTGCCGCACCCGGACCAGTCCATCGCCTTCAGCTCGGGCCGCGCGGTGGCCGATTTCCTGGCCGCGCACCCGGACACGGCCGAGGAGGACGCCCTGGCCATCCTGGCGCAGCGCGGCGAGCCCGACGTGAATCCCTGCGTCATCGACGCCAGCCGCTTCTACCTCACCGAGCGCTCGCTCCACGCCATGCTCGACCTGGACCATCCGGCCATCGAGGCCGGCCTGTCCATCACCGCCAAGGTTCTGGCGCACCTGCGCGCCCTGGCGGAGGAGCACCTCATTTCCTTGACGGTGCTGCTGCTGCCCAGCCGCGAATACCTTGTGGCCCAGCGTCTGGACGAAGCCCGCGTGCGCGACGCCGAGACCCTGGAGCGCCTGGGCCTGGCCGAGGCCGCTGTGCTGGGCGAGTTGCGCGCCGTGTGCGCGGGCTTAAGCCTGCGCTGCTTCGACCTGACCGGCTACCTGAAGGCCTTTGTGGGCGGACGCATCCACGCGCAGAACCGCCGCGAGGGCTGGCTCTCGGCCAAGGGCTGCGAGCTGCTTTCGCGCTTCGTGCGCGAGCGCGTGCTGCCCGGAGCGGTGGTGCGCATGCCGGAGCGCCCTGCCGGAGCGGCCGTGGGCGGCATCTACCCGCTGTACTGAACGCCGACGCCGGCGGTTGGCAAAGCCGCCGGCACCCCGCCCCAGAAAAAAAGGGGAGAAAGGAAAACGGGCCGCGCTCCTGACTGGGAGGGCGGCCCGCTTCGTTGCGTCCGGGGAGGATGCGGCCTAGAGCGCGGCGTCCAGCAGCAGGTTGTCGCGGTGGATGGCCTCGGCAAAGGGCGCCTGGCCCAGCACATCGGCCAGCTCGGCGCTCTTCCTGCCCATGATGCGGCGCACCTCGGCTGCGGAGTAGTTGGACAGGCCCACGCCCACCGTGGCCCCGGCCTCGTCCACGATGCGCACCAGCGCGCCCCGGGCGAAGCGGCCTTCCACGGCGCGGATGCCCGCCGGAAGCAGACTCTTGCCCTTCTCGCGCAGGGCGTTGGCCGCGCCCGCGTCCACGCTCAGGCTGCCGGCCGGGTTGTCGTGGTAGGCCAGCCAGAACTTGCGGTGCGACACGGTGCGCGAAAGCGGCAGCACCAGGGTGCCCAGCTCTTCGCCCTTGAAGATGCGGTCGAGGGGGATGTCGTCGCGGCCGGAGACGATGAGCGTGGCCACGCCCAGCTGGGCGGCCCGGCGCGCGGCGCGCAGCTTGGAGTACATGCCGCCGGAGCCCACGCTGGTCTTGCCGTCGCACATGCCCTCGATGTCCAGCCCCTCCACGTCCTCGATGACGGGCAGGCAGCAGGCGTCCGGGTGCTTGTCCGGGTTCTTGTCGAACACGCCGCCCGCGCTGGTGAGGTTCACGAACAGGTCCGCGCCCACCAGGTCCACCATGAGGCTGGCCAGGGTGTCGTTGTCGCCGAACTCCAGCTCGGCCACGGCCACGGTGTCGTTCTCGTTGATGATGGGGATGACGCCCCAGTCCAGCAGGCGCTGCATGGTGTTGCGGGCGTTCAAAAAGCGCTTGCGGCTCTTGAGGTCCTCGCGCGTCAGCAGCAGCTGGGCCACGGTCTTGCCGAAACGGCCGAAGGCCTCGTCGTACTCGTGCATGAGGCGGCTTTGGCCGATGGCCGAGGCGGCCTGGCGCGCGGGCAGCTCGGAAAAATCGATGGCGTCGGCCCCGGCCACGCTCTGACGGATGCGCGTGCGCCCGGCGGCCACCGCGCCGGAGCTCACCAGCACCACCTTCAGGCCGCGGTCGTGCAGCATGGACAGCTGGTCCACCAGGCGGCCGATGGCGCGGGCGTCCAACCCGGTGCCGCAGGTGAGCACCGCGCTGCCCACCTTCACCACCACGGTGCGCGCGCGGGACAGGAACTCCAGGCGGCGCTCGGCCGTGGATGCGGAATCAGGTGCGCTCATGCCTCCTCCTCCAGTTCCGTCGGCTCCACCGGCAGGGAGTGGCGCCCCTCGGCATCCTTGTCCTCGGCAGTCACGTCTCCATCGGCGTCCGCCTCGGCACCTCCGGCCTCGTCCAGCCGCTGCCACATCTCGGCCAGCAGCGCGGGCAGGCCCTCGCCGGTGAGGGCGGAGACGAAAAGCACGTCGGCCGGGGCGCTCTGGCGCAGGGCCGCAAGACGCTCCGGCGGCAGGATGTCGATCTTGTTGATGACGCGGATCTGCGGCTTCTCGGCCAGTTCGGGGTCGAAGGCGCGGAGTTCCTCGTCCAGCATGGCGAAGCCGGCGGCCGGATTCTCGGGGTCGGCGTCGTCGCCTGCGAGAATGTGCACGAGGAAACGGGTGCGCTCCACGTGCTTCAGGAACTTGTGGCCCAGGCCCAGGCCTTCGCTGGCGCCCTCGATGAGGCCGGGGATGTCGGCGATGATGAGCCGGCGCCCGGTGGTCTGCGGGGTCTGGCCCTCCACCACGCCGAGGTTCGGCGTGAGGGTGGTGAAGGGGTAGGCGGCGATCTTGGGCCGCGCTGCGGAAACGGCGGTGAGGAAGGTGCTCTTGCCCGCGTTGGGCAGGCCCAGCAGGCCAGCGTCGGCGATGACCTTGAGCTCCAGGCGCAGGCGCTTCTCCTGGCCGGGCTTGCCGGCCTCGGCCTTCTTGGGCGCGCGGTTCACGGAGCTCTTGAAGTGCAGGTTGCCGCGCCCGCCCTCGCCGCCGGGGCAGGCCACGAAGCGCATGCCGGGGCGCTTCAGGTCGGCCAGCAGCACGCGGCCGCCGCCCTTGCCCCCCTGTTCAGGGGCTTCGCCGGATTCGTCGCCGGCTTCGTCGTCGAGCGCGTCGCCGTACTCGTCCAGCACCGGCGCGCGCGCGGTCTCAAGGAAGATCTGCGTGCCCACGGGCACCTCGATGACGAGGTCCTCGCCGCCGCGGCCGTTCTTGTCCTGGCTCTGGCCGTTCTTGCCGTTCTCGGCCTCGAACATGCGCTGGGCGCGAAAGTCGTACAGGGTGAGCAGGCGCTGGCTGGCGCAGAAAACCACGTCGCCGCCCTTGCCGCCGTCGCCGCCATCGGGGCCGCCCTTGGGCAGGTTCTTGGCGCGGCGCAGCGAAGCGCTGCCGTTGCCACCCTTGCCGGAGCGCACCGTGATGCTCGCCTCGTCCACAAACCGCATAGGATCACCCTTGAAAGAAAACGGGCAGGAGCCGCCGTGAAGCCGCTCCTGCCCGCGCTATGGTTCGTCTTTGGAGCCGCCTAAGCTTTAGGCGCTCACGGGGAGAATGTGCACCCGGGTCTTGACCTTGTTGTTGCGGGTGTACTTCTCGTACTTCACCTCGCCGTCAACCAGGGCGAACAGGGTCCAGTCCTTGCCCACGCCGACGTTCTTGCCGGGGTGGATGCTGGTGCCGACCTGGCGCACGAGGATGTTGCCGGCCAGAACCTTCTGGCCGCCGAAGCGCTTCACGCCGCGGCGCTGTCCGGCGCTGTCGCGTCCGTTTCTGGAGCTGCCGCCTGCTTTTTTGTGAGCCATTGTTTCCTCCTTGCCCTATTAGGCCTGGATGGCTTTGACCTTCAGGCTGGTGTAGTCCTGACGGTGGCCGGTCTTCTTGTGGAAGTCGTTGCGGCGCTTCTTCTTGAAGATGATGATCTTCTCGCCGCGGCCGTGACCCAGAACCTCGCAGGCGACCTTGGCGCCGTCGAGGTAGGGAGCTCCGATCTTGGTCTGGCCGCCATCGGCCACCAGAAGGACTTTGTCCAGGCTCACCTCGGTGCCGGGCTCGGCCTGCAGAAGCTCAACCTTGAACTCGAGTCCCTGTTCCACGCGGTACTGCTTACCGCCGGTCTCGATGATTGCGAACATTGCGAATACCTCCATCGCGTAAGAGGCGTTCTCTTATCCTGGGCGACCAGGAGAAGTCAAGCGCCGGGTGCGGATTTTTTTCCACCCGCGCCCTTATGCCCTGGCAAGCACCAGCACGTCCACTCTTTTCGCGCCGGCGGCGCACATTGCCCGCGCGCATTCTTCCAGGGTCGCGCCCGTGGTCATTATGTCGTCCACCAGCAGCGCGTTCCTGCCTTCAAGCACCTCCGCCCGCGCGGCAAAGGCTCCGCGGATGTTCTCCGCACGCTCCTCGCGCGCCAGCTCCATCTGCGGGGTGGTGCGGCGCACGCGCGAAAGCGCTCCCTGCAGGATGGGCAGCCGCCGCCGCGCCGCCAGCAGCCGGGCGATCTCCCGGCTCTGGTTGAAGCCACGGCTCAGCAGCCTGCGCGGGTGCAGGGGCACGGGAACGAGGCAGTCGGCCTCCAGCAGCTCCGGGCAGCGCCCGCCCGCCTCCTCGAAGCCAGCCAGCAGCGTCTCCTGCAGCTCCCGGCCGCAGTCCAGCCGGCCCTCGAACTTGTAGGCCAGGATCAGCTCCTTGAGCCGCCCCTCGTAGGCTCCGCAGGCCACGGCAACGCCCCAGGGCCTCGGCCGCTCCACGCAGCGGGCGCACAAGCCCGCGCCCATACCCGGCTCTGCGCAGCCGGGACAGGGGTGGCCCATCGCCCTGCCCTGTTCCGCGCAATCCGGGCACGGTCCCCGGCCCGCCGCCAGCACAGCGCCACAGGCCGGGCAGCGCGCCTCGGTCAGCAGGGCCGCGCCCAGCACGGGCCGCATCCAGCGCAGCAGAAGCTCACGCACCGTTTCGCCCCCGCAAGGCCATGAGCGCGGCGTCGCGCCCCAGCTCACGCACCAGGCGCACCGCGTCCGGGTGCGAGGCCAGGTCTCCGGCGGCATCCATCCCGCGCAGGCCCAGGGGCTCGGACAAGGTCAGCCCGAAGTTCACCAGGAAATATTTCAAGGTAAACCGTGCGCCCTCGAACAGCTTCTGCCCCGAGGGCTGGCCGGCCACAAGGCACGCATACGCCGGCCTGTCCCGCAGCTCCATTATCCACGCATCGCCCTTGCGGCGCGCCTCCCAAAAGCGCTGGGAGCGGTCCACCCAGGTCTTGCAGCGCGAGGGCACCCCGTAGAAATAGATGGGCGACGCGAACACCACCACCGGAGCGCGCACGAGCACCGCGAACAGCTCCTCGGCCTGGTCCTTCCGGGCCAGCACGCAGCGCGAGAGCCTGTCGCCCGCGCAGGCGCGGCAAGCCAGGCAGGGCAGCACCTCATAGTCGCGCAGCGGGACGATCTTGGCCGTCGCGCCCGCCTCCCGCACGGCCAGTTCCAGCAGTTCGGCGGCAGCGTCGGAATTGCCCCCAGCCCGGTGGCTGCAGGCGATGATGGCAACGTCGGCGTCCCACATGCTCGTTCCCCCCGCTTCCCTGAACGCTAGTCCCTGCGCCGCACGCGCGCGGCGATCCAGCCCCCGGCCTCCGGGCCCCTGTCCCACTCCAAAGCCCAGCCGCCAGCGATGAATACCGCGTCCTCCACATTGGGCGCAAGCTTCGCCTGGACCAGGAACTCCAGCGCATCATCGCGCGAGAAACGGAGGTGCCACCCGACCTCCATGCCCACGCCTCAGCACTTGTCGCGCAGATCGATGGTCGTCATTGATGCTCCGATGTTGTTTCGAATATGCCTCCGGCGGCCCGCGGACAGCCCCGCATGCCGCTCCTTTCCAGGACGGAAGCCGTCCTGGAAAGGAGCGGGAGCCGCCCCGGCAAGGAGCTGGAACTTCAGCGCCGGCCTTCTGTGCCGCCACTGCCCTCCGCCGGATTCCTGACCGGCCACGGCCGGGCAGGCTTCCGGCGGCACGCGGGGGCCCGGGGGAGCGCATGCTCCCCCGGCGGGGTGCAGGGGCGGCGCCCCTGCGCTCTCCCCTGCCCGCCTTCCGCCACGAAAAAAAGGGGGACAGCCGAAGCCGCCCCCCTGTGAGTGTCACGCGTTGCGCTCTCCGTGCTAGTTCAGCAGGTCCTGGCGCACGATCTCGACCTTGGTGGTGGCGCGCAGGTTCTTCAGCAGGGCCTCGAAGAGCTCCTGACGGAAGGCCCCGGCTCCCTGGCCCATCCACAGGCGCTTTTCCTTCTCCCAATCGGCCTCGGGCGCGGGGATGCGCTCGGCCACGCGGGCCAGGACCACGGCGTCGGGCAACTCGTAGGGCTGCTTCAGCCAGGCCTTGTCCATGGAGGAGAACAGGTCCTGCATGAGCTGCGGGTTGCCGCCGGTCTGCAGCAGCGCGCCCTGGCGGTCCACCGGGGCGCCGGACTTGAATTCGGCCTTGTACTGGGCCAGGGCCTTGGCCTGGCCTTCGGGGGTGGCCAATTCGGCCAGCACGGCCTTGGCCTTGTCCATGGCCAGCTTGCGGCCCTGCTCCTGCTTCACCAGGGCGGCGACCTTGTCCTTGACCTTTTCGAGGGGCAGCACGGACTCGGGCGTGCCCTCGATCTTCTCGGCCAGCAGGTAGCCGCGGGCGGGCTCCATGGCCAGCGGGGTCTTGGCCCCGGCGCCGTTGGCCAGGGCGAAGAGGGTCTCTGCGGCTTCCTTCTTCAGGCCGAACTGGTTCTGCACGGCCTGCAGGTCGAGCAGCTCGCTCTTCTGGGTGGAGAGGCCCAGGCCCTGGGCGATCTTGGCCAGCTTCACACCTGCGGCGATCTGGTCCATGCTCTGGTCCAGGATCTCGTTGATCTTCTCGCTGGCGCGCTCTTCGGCCAGGCGCCTGCGGATGTCGGCGGCGGCCTCCTCGAAGGCCACCTTGCCGGCGGGGCGGCTGGCTTCAAGCTTGATGAGGTGCCAGCCGTACTGGGTGCGCACGGGCTCGCTCACCTGGCCGGGCTTCAGGGCCTTGGCAGCGTCCTCGAAGGGCTTCACCATGGTGCCCTCGGAGAACCAGGGCAGCTCGCCGCCCTTTGCGGCGCTGCCGGGATCCTGGGAGTGCTTCTTGGCCAGGGCCTCGAAGCTGGCGCCCTTCTTGAGCTGGGCCTGGATGTTCTTGATCTCGGCGAGGGCCTTGTCGGCGACCTCCTGGGTGGCGCTGGGCGGCACCAGGAGCAGGATGTGCCGGGCGCGCATCTGGGCGGGGTGCTTGAAGGTCTCCGCGCCGGCGTCGTACTGCTTCTTCACGTCCTCGTCGCTCACCTTCTGGCCGGCGGCCAGGTCGGCCACAGTGATGGGCAGGTACTCCAGGCGCACGCGGGCGGGCTCCTTGAAGCGGTCCTTGCCGGCCTCGTAGGCGGCGTTCATCTGCTCGTCGGTGGGCTTCACCTGCTCGGCGAAGGTCTTCACCGGGAAGCTCAGGGTGTCGATGCGCACGGTCTCGCGCGCCCACTGGTAGAGGCTCTTGGCCTCGGGCTCGCTGATCCAGGCGGCCACGGCGGAGAAGCCCTGGAGCTTCTGGATGGCCTGGCTGGCGCGGAGGTCGTCCTCGAAGCGCTTGGGGTTGGTGTGGTTCTGGGCCAGGGCGTTCTTGTAGATGGCCTGGTCGAAGGCCCCGGACGTGCTTTGGAACGCCGGGATGCGGCTGATGACGGCGCGCAGCTCGGGCAGGGTGACGGTGACGCCCATCTGCTTGGCGGCGGCGAGCAGCAGCTTGGTGTCCACCAGCTCGCGCAGGATGGCCTGCTTGAACTGGGGGGTGTTCAGCTCCTCGGCGCTGGCGCCGGGGCTCTGACGGCGCAGGGCCGTCACGGCGTCCTCGTAGGCCTTCTGGAACTCGCGGGCGCTGATGGCCTCGCCGCCGACGTAGGCGACCACGGGCTCTTTCTTGTCGGTGAAGTTGCCCATGCCGAAGTAGAAGATGAAGACCACGATGATGATGCCGAAGGCGATCTTGATGCCCCAGCTCTCGGCGTTCTGGCGTAACCTGTCGAGCATGATGTCTCCGGTGCTTGGTGGACTGTTTGCTGCCTGATCGTGCCGATTTCCTAACGCTTTTCAGCCGTTAGGAGAGCTTCACGGTGTTGAGCAGTCCGCCCGATTGGATAATCTCCAGTTCCTTGGCCGTCAAATCATTTGTCACGGCCACCTTGGCGCCGCCCGCCACCAGGATGTCCACGCTCTTGCCGGGCTTGATGTCGGCGGCGGGGATGGTGAGCGTGGCGCCCTGCTCCAGCTTCTCGTAGTCGTCCTTGTTGACGAGCAGCAGCGGCAGGATGCCGAAGTTCACAAGGTTGGCGCGGTGGATGCGCGCCAGGGACTTGACGATGACGGCCTTGACGCCCAGGTGGCGGGGGGCCAGGGCGGCGTGCTCGCGGCTGGAGCCCTGGCCGTAGTTCTCGCCGCCCAGGATGAAGCCGCCGCCCATCTCCTTGATGCGCGCCACGAACTGCGGGTCGGTCTTCTCGAACACGTGCTGGCTGATGGCCGGGATGTTGGACCGCAGGGCCATGATGGCCGCGCCGGCGGGCATGATGTGGTCGGTGGTGATGTTGTCGCCCACCTTGAGGGCGATCTTGCCCTCCATCTTGGCGGGGGTGCCGGCGAAGCGCTCCAGGGCCACGATGTTGGGCCCGCGCAGGATCTCCACGTCCTTGCCGTCCTCCGGCGGGAAGACGAAGAGCTGGCGGATGCTGGGCACGCGCTTGGGCAGCTCGGCCTTCTTGGGGGCCTCGCCCCAGGTGGCGGGGTCGGTGAACTTGCCGTTCAGGGCGGCCTGGGCGGCGGTCAGCGGGCTCACCAGGTACACCTGGGCGTCCTGGGTGCCGCTGCGGCCCTCGAAGTTGCGGTTGAAGGTGCGCGCGCACACGCCCTTGGAGACCGGCGAGCCGCCGATGCCGATGCAGGGCCCGCAGGCGCACTCGAGGATGCGCGCGCCGGCGTCCAGCAGCGGATCAAGCAGGCCCTCGGCGGTCAAAAGCTTCAGCACCTGCTTGGAGCCGGGGGCGATGAGCAGGTCGGTGGAGGGGTCGATGCGCTTGTCCTTCAGGATCTGGGCCGTGGCCTTAAGGTCCGTGTAGGAGGAGTTGGTGCAGGAGCCGATGGCCGCCTGGTCCACCTTCATGCCGGCCAGGTCCTTGATGCGGACCATGCGGTCGGGCATGTGGGGAGCGGCAGCGAGGGGCTCAAGCTTGGAGAGGTCGATCTCGACCTCTTCATCATAGGTGGCCTTGGGGTCGGCGGCCATGGCGACGAAGTCTTCGGGGCGGCCCATGCGGGACAGGAACTTCTTGGTCTGGGCGTCGCTGGGGAAGATGCTGGTGGTGGCGCCCAGCTCCGCGCCCATGTTGGTGATGGTGGCGCGCTCGGGCACGGTCAAGGTGGCCACGCCGGGGCCGGTGAACTCCATCACCTTGCCCACGCCGCCCTTGACGGTGAGCAGGCCCAGGAGGTGCAGGATGACGTCCTTGGCGCTGGCCCAGCCGGTGAGTTGGCCGGTCAGGTTCACGCGCACCACCTTGGGCATGGGCAGCATGTAGGGCTCGCCCGCCATGGAGAGCGCCACGGACAGGCCGCCCGCGCCCATGGCCAGGCTGCCCACGCCGCCGGCCGTGGGGGTGTGGGAGTCGGAGCCGATCAAGGTCTTGCCGGGCTTGGCGAAGTTCTCCAGGTGCAGCTGGTGGCAGATGCCCGTGCCCGCGGGGGAGAACACGATGCCGTACTTCTCGGCGATGGTGCGCAGGTAGCGGTGGTCGTCGGGATTGCGGAAGCCGGTCTGCAGGGTGTTGTGGTCCACGTAGCTCACGGAGAGCTCGGTGCGCACGCGGGGAATGCCGATGGCCTCGAACTGGAGGTAGGCCATGGTGCCGGTGGCGTCCTGCGTCAGGGTCTGGTCGATGCGCAGGCCGATCTCGGCTCCGGGGGTCATCTTGCCGGTCACGAGGTGCTGGGCGATGATCTTCTGGGTCAGGTTGCGCGCTTTGGCCATGGTCTGCAGTGCTCCTTTGCTTCCTGGGATTTCTTGCCGTGTGCTAGAACACGAGTCCGCCGGCGCTCTGCACGTTGTCGTCGCAGAGGCCGAGGCGGATGCGGTTTATCTTCTTGCGCCGGAACTCCATCTCCACCTCAAGGCGCAGCTTGTCCTGCTGCAGGCGGAAGATCTCGGCCGCGTGGAACACGCCCTTGGCCGGGTCCTCGGCCGCGAGCAGTTCGCGGCACCTGGCCACGCAGGCGTCGCGCTCGGCGGCGAAGCCGGCCATCTCCGCCTCGCAGCGGGCGATGTCCTCAGCCGGAGACGCGGACTCTTCTGTTCTTGGGCTTTGCGTCATGCTTCTCGGGCTCCTTGCGCGCGGGGGCGGGGTCGCGCGCGATGGGCAGGGAGTTGAACAGCACCCAGAACCTGGGCCACAGGGCGGCCAGGCCGCCGGGGTTGTCCAGGGCGATGCCGGGGCGGATGAAGGACATGAGGGCCAGGCCCATGGCGCTCCAGGCGTCGGGCGCGGTCCACACGCCCTCCCAGGCGGCCTGGGGCCCGCCGGTGACCACGAGCACGTCCTCTCCGGCCGCGTTCTGGCCAAGGGCTTCCTGGTCGGCATAGGGCGCGCCCAGGCGGTCCAGCAGGTCCAGGGCCCAGGCGCGGGCTGCCGCGCCCTCGGCTCCGCCGGGCAGGGCCACCTTGGCCCCGCCGGCCTTCAGCGCCAGGGCCAGGGCCAGGGGCAGGCAGCGGGGATCGCGGCCCATGCCCAGGCTCAGGCCGGCGTTCAAGGGTGCGTGGCGGCAGATGGCCGCGCCGCCCTCGAAGGACGGGGCAAGGCCCAGGGTCTTGAAGTCGGCCAGCACCTGCGCGGGCAGGACAAGCTCGCCCGTGAGCCGGGCAAAGCCCCCGGCCATGGCCGGAATGGCCAGCAGGTAGGCGGAGAGCAGCGGGTCCATGGGCAGCGCCGGGGCCTTGGGCAGCTTGGGCTTGCCCGCCGGAATGACATATTCGTCACCTTTGCGCAGGGCCTTCACCTGGCACTGGTTCAGCACCTCCACGGCGTCGTCCAGTGCCGCGGCCTGGGCGGCGGCGGCCCGGGGATCGTTGCTGAGGGCCACGCGCAGACCGTCCGGGTAGCTCCAGGCGGCGATGGCCAGGGCCTGGGCGAACAGGGCCGGGGTTTCCGGCGCGAGCTGGATGCGCGCGGCCATGCCGCCGCCGCTCTCCAGCCGGGCGGGCAGGCCCCGGGTGCGCGGATTCATGGGGGCCAGGCGCGCGCCCAGCTGGGGCAAAAGCGCGTCCAGGGGCTTCAGGTCCAGGGACTTGAGGCCCGGCCCGCCGGCGAATTTGCTTCGGCCGACATCGCGCAGGGCCAGGGCGATGAGCGCGTACAGGGTGAAGGCGTCCTCCCCGGCGAAGACAAGGACCTCCTCGAAATTGAGAGGAAAGGCGTCCTTGGGCTTGCCCACGGAGGCGGATTCCAGCGCGTCGTCGGCCCAGGAGAGGTGCGCGCCGCACTGGTTCAGCGCCTTCACCAGCTCAATCAGCGGGTCGGACAGGATGACGCCGGACAGGCGCAGGTTCTGGTCCGTGGCGGCGGCCAGCACGGCGTAAAGCCGCGCCTGGGCGCGGGAGCGCGGACCGGTGAGGTCCATGTCCGCGGCCTCGGAGCGGGGCACCAGGGTGAAGGGTTTGTCCGCGGCGCGGCGCTGGGCCGGGGCCTCCAGGCCGAAGGAGCCCAGCAGGGCGAAGAGCTGGCGCGTCAGGCGCGGGTCCAGCCCCTGCTGCCGGGAAACCTGGTCGAAGGCGCTCCAGAGCTGCTTTTCCACGTCGCGGCTCAAGACCTGCCTGCCCTTGGCGGCGCGCTGCACAAGCTTCATCCTGCGGGCCACCTGGGCCAGCAGGCGGGAGTCGATGTCCAGCAGATCCTCAAGGATGGTGGTCTTCTGGCGCGGGCCTTTGTCGAAAGTGATAGGACGGTCGGTCATGGATTCTCTTTCAATTGATGGTGTAAAAAAGGGACTCATAGCCCGAATTCCCGTGGCGGGCAAGTGCGGGCCCGGCCGGGAAACCCCGTCGGTCCGGGGGGTTCCGCGTCGAACAAAATTCGGCAGCCGATTGTTTTTAGGGCATCAGGCGTTACCGGGCAAGGCATCCGGCGTGCGCTTACATTTTTTGCAAATCTTCGCGCTTGATTTTAATCCGCCTGACTCTGTATACTCCACGCCACTTATGGCAACCCTCGAACTCTCCGACATCAGTGTCCGCTTTGGCGGGCTGCAGGCCCTGACCGATGTTTCCTTCCGCGTGCGCGAGGGGGACATCGTCGGGCTCATCGGCCCCAACGGCGCGGGCAAGACGACTGTTTTCAACGTCATCACCGGCGTTTACCAAACCAGCGCAGGCCAGGTGAGCTACGACGGGCACCCCCTGAAGGGGATGCGCCCGCACAAGATTCTGGCCATGGGCGTTGCGCGCACCTTCCAGAACATCCGCCTGTTCCAGAACATGACGGCGCTCGAAAACGTCATGGTGGCCCAGCACAGCCGCTCCCGCGAGGGCGTGCTCGGGGCCATCCTGCGCACCCCTTCCCAGAAGCGGGAGGAGGCCCGGATACGCGAGAAGTCCATGCAGGCCCTGGCCTTCATGGGACTGGAGTCCTACGCGCACGAGGTGGCCTCCAACATGGCCTACGGCCTGCAGCGCAGGCTGGAGATCGCCCGGGCCCTGGCCAGCGAGCCCAAGACCATCCTGCTCGACGAGCCCGCCGCCGGCCTGAACCCGGCGGAGAGCCGCGACCTGATGCACACCATCGGCCGCATCGCCGATCTGGGCATCAACATCCTCATGGTGGAGCACGACATGAAGGTGGTCATGGGGATATGCCGCCACATCGTCGTTCTTGATCACGGTGTGATGATAGCCGAGGGCAAGCCTGAAGAGATTCAGCGCGACCCGCGGGTCATCGAGGCGTATTTGGGGAATGAACACCATTAAAGGGGGAAAATTGATGAAACGCGCGTTGTACCTGATCTCCATGCTCCTTCTCGCTTCGTTCGTGGCCGTGGGCTGCGGCGGCGAGAAGAAGGAAGACAAGAAGGCCGAGGCGCCCAAGGCCGGCCTCAAGATCGGCAGCCTGGGCCCCCTGACCGGCCAGTACGCCGCCGACGGCAACGACATCAAGAACGGCGTCCTCGCCGCCATCGAGGTCATGAACCCCGAAATGGGCGCCCTGGGCCCCGTGACCCTGCAGGCCGAAGACGACGCCTGCGACCCGCGCCAGGCCGTGGCCGCCGCCAACAAGCTCATCAACGAGAAGGTCACCGCCGTCATCGGCGCGTACTGCTCCAGCGCCACCATCCCGGCTTCCGAACCCCTCATCGCCGCCAAGATCTTCATGATCACCCCGGCCTCCACCAACGAGAAGGTCACCGAGCGCGGCATGCCCTACATGTACCGCACCTGCGGCCGCGACGACGACCAGAGCAAGGCCGCCGTGAAGTTCATGGCCGAGCAGCTGAAGGCCAAGGCCATCTACATCGTGGACGACAAGACCACCTACTCCCAGGGCCTGGCCGACAACGTTGAGAAGCTGGCCCCCGGCGCGAACCTCAAGGTTCTTGGCCACGAGCACGTGAACCAGGGCGACAAGGACTACTCCGCCGTGCTGACCAAGGTGAAGGCCGCCAAGCCCGACGTCTTCTACGTCAGCCTGCAGAACTCGGCTTCCGCCGCCCCCATGCTCATCCAGATCGCCCGCATGGGCATCAAGACCAAGATCCTTGCCCAGGACGCCGTGTACCATCCGCAGCTGATGGAACTGGCCAAGAAGGACGCCGAGGGCGTGTTCCTGACCTTCGGCTACACCGACAAGGAGACCCCGGCCTACAAGAAGTTCGCCGAGGCCTACAAGAAGTTCGGTGAGCCCGGCGCCTACTCCGCCTACTCCTACGACTCCACCGTGGCCTACCTGAAGGCCGTGAAGGCCGCCGGCTCCACCGACCCCGAGAAGGTGAAGGCCGAACTGGCCAAGCTCGAGTTCGACGGCGCCTCCAAGAAGATCAAGTACAAGGAGAACGGCGATTCCGGCTCCAACTACGTGATCCAGGTCGTCAAGGACGGCAAGTTCACCAACTACTGGAACCCCGAGACCGGCGAGCTGTTCAAGTAAAACGGGCACCGGCCCAATCACGTGAAATCATGGCGGAGGCCCTTCGGGGCCTCCGCTTGTAAAAGGCGCAAATAAAAGTGGAATTCCTTCTCCAGCAGCTCGTGAACGGCATCACCCTGGGCGGGGTGTACGCCCTGGTGGCCCTGGGCTACACCATGGTCTACGGCATCATCCAGCTCATCAACTTCGCCCACGGCGAGATTTACGCCGCCGGCGGGTACATGGGCGTCATCCTCATCAGCTGGCTCTTCTCCCAGGGCTTTCCCCCGGCGGTGTGCCTGGGCGCCGCGCTCGTGCTGGCCATGGGCTACTGCGCCATGCTGGCCATGGCCGTGGAGAAGGTGGCCTACAAGCCCCTGCGCCAGTCCTCCCGACTGTCCGTGCTGCTTTCCGCGCTCGGCATGTCCATCTTTCTGCAGAACGGCCTGATGCTGACCCAGGGCGTGTACGACCGCGCCTACCCCACGGAAATGGTCCAGGGCGGCTTCGAGTTCGGCGGGGCGGTGGTCTCCTGGATGCAGGTCATCATCGTGGGCGTCACCGTGCTGCTGCTGGTGGCGCTGAACCTCCTGGTGTTCAAGACGCGCATCGGCAAGGCCATGCGCGCCACCGCCCAGGACAAGACCATGAGCGCGCTGGTGGGCATCAATTCCAACCGCATCATCAGCCTCACCTTCGCCATCGGCGCCGGCCTGGCCGCCGCGGCGGGCATCATGGTGGGGCTCTACTACGGCTCCGTGCGCTACGACATGGGCTTCGTGCCCGGGGTGAAGGCCTTCTCCGCCGCGGTTCTGGGCGGCATCGGCAACATCACCGGGGCCATGCTCGGCGGGCTCATCATCGGCATGATCGAGGTCCTCGCCGCGGGTTATATTTCCAGCGAATACAAGGACGTGTTCGCCTTCGTGATCCTGATCGCAGTTTTGTATTTCATGCCCACGGGCATCATGGGAGAGAACGTTGACGATACGCGCGTCTAAGCTCTGGCTGGGCTACGGCCTGGCCATGGTTTGGTTCTATTTTCTGCTCTGGCCGCTCATGGGCATCAAGCCCGAGGGCCTGGAATTCCAGACGAGCCTGGCCGTTTGGGGCAAGGTGGCGGCCGCTTCCGCCGTGCTGCTGGCCCTCTACCAGCTGAAGCAGGGCGGCGCGTTCCGCTTTCTGGAAAAGCCGGCCCAGGCGGGAGCCGAGGCCCTGGCCGCCGTCACCGGCCGCGTGCCCACCTGGCTTGCGCTCTGCGTTGTCGCCGGGGCCGCCGTGGCCTTCCCCTTCCTGACCGAGCGCTACGCCCACGACGTGGCCATCAGCGTGCTGGTGTACATCATCCTGGGCCTGGGGCTGAACGTCGTGGTGGGCCTGGCGGGCCTGCTCGACCTCGGCTACATCGCCTTCTTCGGCGTGGGCGCGTACACCTACGCCCTCATGTCCGTGCACTTCGGCCTGTCCTTCTGGCTGTGCCTGCCCATCTCGGGCTGCTTCGCGGCCATCGCCGGGTGCATCATCGGCTACCCCACCCTGCGCATGCGCGGCGACTACCTGGCCATCGTGACCCTGGGCTTCGGCGAAATCGTGCGCATCGTCATCAACAACTGGATGAGCCTGACCAACGGGCCCAACGGCATCCTGGGCATCAAGGCCCCCGGCGCGTACTGGTTCAACAAGGGCAGCTTCGAGCACATCTGGCTGAACAACCTTGAGCAGCTCTACTTCGTCATCCTGGGCCTGGCCGTGTTCACCATCGTGGCCGTGTACCGCCTCAACTACTCCCGCATCGGCCGCGCCTTCGAGGCCGTGCGCGAGGACCAGACCGCGGCCGAGCTCATGGGCGTGAACACCCTGCGCCTGAAGCTTTTGGCCTACGCCCTGGGCGCGGTGTTCGGCGGCCTGGCCGGAACCTTCTTCGCCGCGCGCATGAAGTTCGTCAGCCCCGAGTCCTTCACCTTCATCGAGTCGGCCATGGTGCTGGCCATGGTGGTGCTGGGCGGCATGGGCTCCATTCCGGGCGTCATCCTTGGCTCCCTGGCCCTCATCGCCCTGCCCGAGGTCTTCCGCGGCTTCGAGCTCTACCGCATGTTCGTCTTCGGCGGCGTCATGGCCGTGATGATGCTTTTCCGCCCCAGGGGCCTGTGGCCCGCCAAGCGCATGGGCGTCCGCAGCGAGGAGAAGGACTAGATCATGACCAAGGCCACCCCCATCCTCGAACTGAAGAACGTCACGTCCGCCTATGGCCGCATCAAGGCCATCAGCGAGGTCTCCCTCAAGGTCTACCCCGGCGAGGTGGTGAGCATCATCGGCGCCAACGGCGCCGGCAAGAGCACCACCCTCATGAGCATCTGCGGGGTGCTCAAGCCCGTTTCCGGCGAGGTCTGGTACGACGGCGCGCGCATCGACGGCCTGGCGGCCGACCTGCTGCCCTCCCGCGGCCTGTGCCAGGTGCCGGAGGGCCGGCGCATCTTCCCCCGGCTGACGGTGGAAGAGAACCTGGACATGGGGGCCTTCTTCCGCACGGACAAGGACGGCATGGAGCACGACAAGAACCGCGTGTTCCAGATGTTTCCCATCCTGCTGGAGCGCCGCAAGCAGCACGGCGGCACCCTCTCCGGCGGCGAGCAGCAGATGCTGGCCATGGGCCGGGCCCTCATGAGCCGCCCCAAGCTGCTGCTGCTGGACGAGCCCAGCCTGGGCCTGGCCCCGCTCATCGTGCAGCAGATCTTCCGCATCATCCAGGAGATCAACGAGGTGGACGGCGTGACCGTGGTGCTGGTGGAGCAGAACGCCAACCTGGCCCTCAAGAGCTCCAGCCGGGGCTATGTGCTGGAGACCGGCAACGTGGTCATGGAGGACGACGCCCAGGCCCTGCTGGCCAACCCGGCCATCCGCGCGGCCTACCTGGGCGAATAGCCGAGGTTGGGAACAGCCTGCGAACAGCCCAGGAACAGGTTGCGAACAGGATTTTCAACAGTTTCGTTCAAACGGCATTCATGGCGGCATCCGGCAAGGGTGCCGCCTTTTTTTATCGCAAGCGCGCGGCCATCGCCGGACCGCTGGCCCGGTCTTGACCCCTGCCCGACCCTCCCGTAGCGTGCCCCCATGACACTGCGCACCACCGCCATACGCAGCCTGGGAGGCCTTGAGATCCTGGGCACCACGGACCCCGACGCCGCCGTGAAGCTTGCGCTGCCCCTGCTGCTTGCGGGCGTGCAGGCGGGCTTCCCCTCCCCGGCGGACGACTTCATCGACAAGCGGCTGGACCTGAACGAGCACCTCATAAGCCACCCGGCGGCCACGTTCTTCGTGCGCGCCGTGGGCGACTCCATGCTCGGCGCAGGCATCCACGACGGCGACCTCATCATCGTGGACCGGGCCGTGGAGGCGCACGCCGGCAAGGTGGTCATGGCCGCCATCGGCGGCGAGCTGACCTTGAAGCGCCTGGAGCGCAAGGGCGAGCGCCTGCTGCTGGCCCCGGCCAACCCGGACTATCCCAGCTTCGACGTCACCGACCGCGAAGACTTCGAGATCTGGGGCGTGGCCACCCACGTCATCCACAGGCTCTAGCCCGATCTGCCATGCCCCTCTACGCCCTGGTGGACTGCAACAACTTCTACGCCTCCTGCGAACGTCTGTTCCGCCCGGAGCTGAAGCGCACGCCCATCGTGGTCTTGTCGAACAACGACGGCTGCGTCATCTCGCGCTCATCCGAGGCCAAGGCCCTGGGCATCCCCATGGCCGCGCCCGCCTTCCAGTGGGAGCACGCGTTCCGCAGGCACGGCGTGGCGGTGTTCTCCAGCAACTACGCCCTGTACGGCGACCTCTCCGCGCGCGTCATGAGCGTGCTGGAGGACATGGCCCCGCGCGTGGAGGTCTACTCCATCGACGAGGCCTTCCTTGACCTCACCGGCGTGGCCGACGCCGAGACCCTGTGCCGCGCCCTCCGCGAACGCGTTGCCAGGCACACCGGCATCCCGGTGTCCATCGGCATCGCGCGGACCAAGACCCTGGCCAAGCTGGCCGCGGGCCGGGCCAAGAAACGGCCGGAGCACGAAGGGGTCTTCCGCCTGGACGAGGCGGACCGCGAAGGACTGCTGGCCGCCACGGAGGCGGGCGAGGTGTGGGGCGTCGGCCACCGCAGCGCCAAGCGGCTTGCCGCGCGCGGGGTGCGCACCGCCCTGGACTTCATCCGCCTGCCCCAGCAGTGGGTGCGCACGGAGCTGACCGTGACGGGCCTGCACATCCAGCTGGAGCTCAAGGGCATTTCCTGCCTGGACATGGCCGCCGCCCCGGCCCCGCGCCGCAGCGTGCTCTGCTCGCGCTCCTTCGGCCAGCTCATAGAGGACAGGGAGCACCTGCGCGAGGCCGTGTGCAGCTTCGCCGCGCGCGCGGCGGAAAAGCTGCGCCGGGCCGGGCTGGAGGCCCAGGCCGTGCAGGTCTTCGTCCTCACCCCGCGCCACAGGCAGGAGCTGCCCCAGCACCAGGGGCAAGCCACCATCGGCCTGCCGCTGCCCTCGGACTTCACCCCGGAGATCGTGGACGCCGCCCTGCGCGGGCTGGACGAGGCCTTCCGCGAGGGCTTCGCCTACCTGAAGGCCGGGGTGGTGCTGCTGGGCCTTACGCCGGCCAGCGCGCGGCAGCGCTCACTGCTGGACCTGCCGCCCGAGGAACGCCAGCGCCGCCGGGCGCTTACGGCGGTCATGGACGCGGTGAACGCGCGCCACGGCCGGGGAGCCCTGCGCCTGGCCCTGAGCGCCGCGCCGGACCGGCCCTGGCACATGCGCCAGCACCGTCGCAGCCCCCGCTACACCACCAATTGGGACGAGCTGCCGCGCGTGGGCTAGTGGAGCTGCAAGACGTTGTTCACAACCTGCCCGCTGCGGCTGATTGGCGGGTTATTCTGCAACGCAGCATGATTACGGGAAGAGTTGTACCCGTTGAGCCAGCGGGGCGCCCCGCTGGTTCTTTCACTTGAGCCGCCGCGGCTGGCGGCATAGATTTACTCCCTTGAGGGCCTGCTCCGAAACAGGGCGGTCGGCGCGGACAGAGCGTTCCTCCACTTGGGCCGGCTGCCCCGGCTCGGCCAAGACCTGCCGGCCAAGACCTGCCGGCCGCAACGCCCGACAGGCCCCACCCGCCATCCCCACTTGCGGATGATTGCGCAGGCAACGCTCACCGCGACACCGGCAGAGGCTGCCCCCCATTGAAACCCCGAAGGGGGGGCTAGAGCATGTCGTGCAGGAAGAAGGGATTGTGGGTGCGCTCGGCGGCCACCGTGGTTTCCAGCCCGTGGCCGGAATAGAGCACCGTGTCGTCCGGCAGGGTGAAGATCTGCGAGAGCACGGACTCCTTCAGCTGGGCGCTGCTGCCGCCGGGAAAGTCCGTCCGGCCCACGGAGCGGTAGAAGATGAGGTCGCCCACGAAGGCCGCCCCGGCCTCCGGGAAGTAGTAGGTGACGCTGCCCGGCGTATGGCCCGGCGTGGCCAGGCAGCGGCACTCCAGGCCGATGAACTCTTGCCTGCCCACGGGGGCGGCAACGCGCTCGAAGGGCTCCACCTGGGGGAAGCCGTACACCCCGCCTTTGCCCAGCTCGGTCTCCATCAGGTAGGTGTCGCCCTTGGGGGCCAGCACCGGCGCGCCCGTGGCCTTGGCGAGCGCCGCGCAGCCGTAGATGTGGTCGAAGTGCAGGTGCGTCACCAGGATGTGCCTGAGGGCAAGCTTCTCCGCGCGCAGGAAGTCCAGCACCTCGGCCGGGTCGCCGCCGGGATCCACGACCAGGGCCTGGCCGCCGTGGTCCAGCACGTAGCAGTTGGTTTCCAGGGGACCCAGGGAATAGCTGGTGATGCGCATGCAAAGCCTCCGCGATGATGTGGCGCGCTGATGTGGCCGGAAGGTAGCCTCGCAAAAACATCTTGACAAGCCTCTTCACAACCCCCCAGAGTTTTGGCTGGATAAGTAGTAATCAATGCTAGAGGAGGTCGCAGTGAGATTCCCCCCGAATACCGACTCCAAGCGAAGAAGCCTGCTGAAATTTCTGGCCGGCGGGGCGGTGGTCATCGGCACCGGCCTGTGGAACCTGCTGCCTGCCTGCGCGCGCCAGGCCATAGCCTCCCGCTTCCGCACGAACACCGTGGAAAAGAAGAACTTCCGCTTCGACCCGGCTCGCGGCGAAATCGTCTGGAAGGACGGCCGTCGGGAACCCTACCGGCTGGTCCTGGACGGGCTTGTGGAGACCCCGGCCTCCCTCACCTACGCGCAGCTGCGCGCCCTGCCGCAACTCCAGCGCACCATCGATTTCCACTGCGTGGAGGGCTGGAGCGTTGAGAACGTGCCCTGGGGCGGCGTGGCCTATCGGGATCTCTTCGCCAAGGTGAAGATCTCGCCGCAGGCCAAGTACGCCGTGTTCCACGCCCTGGGCCAGACCGAGTCCCTCGGCGGCCTGACGCACTATGTGGAAAGCCTGCCCCTGCGCGACCTGATGAACCCGGCCATGAACACCCTGCTGGCCCTGGACATGGACGGCGCGCCCCTGACCGACGAGCGGGGCGCCCCGGCGCGGGCCGTCAGCCCCTTCGACCTGGGCTACAAAGGCTGCAAGTTCGTGACGCGGGTGGAGTTCACCGCCGAACCCACCCTCGGCTGGTGGACCCGGGCCAATCCCATCTACGGGGTGTACGCCCCGGTGGAGAAGAGCCGCCTGCGCACTCCGGATCCGAGAGGCGGTTGATTCCGCCTCATTGTCCAGATTTGTCAAACCGGCGCGGTTTGCATGTTTTTCCGTCCAGGCAGTACCCAGGCTTGCGAAAATAATGTATAGAGAAACACCCGGTTGAGATAGGCACAAGAAAACCGCAGCATTGCAGCACCGTTGAGGCCAGATGACCCTTCGCAAGGCCACCATACTCTACATTTGCCTGGGCACGACGGCCCTGCTTGGCCTCATTTCCCTGGCCACGCATCTGGTCATCGACTCCACCTTCGAAGGGCTTGAGCGCGACCAGGCCGTGCGCAACATCGAGCGCGCGCGCAACGCCGTGAACCAGGAGATCCGCAGCCTGGACGAGATCATGGTGGACTGGGCCGTGTGGGACGATTCCGAGCGGTTCATGCGCGGTCAGGGCAAGGACTTCGTCGAGTCGAACCTCAACGACCGCACGCTGAACTCCCTGCGTCTGGCCGCCATCGTCTTTCTGGACACCAAGGGCGGAGTGAAGCTTGCCCGCGGCTTCAACCCCGTGCAGGGAGTGCCCGCCAAGCTGCCGGAAGGGCTCATGCAGCAGCTGGTCGTCGGCTCTCCGCTGCTCAGGGCCCGCAACATAGAGGACCGGGTCAACGGGCTGGTGCTGTTGCCGCAGGGCCCCATGTTCGCGGCCAGCTGCCCCATCACCAAGAGCGACGGCCTGGGCCCCCCGGTCGGCACCCTGGTCATGCTCCGCCCGCTGACGCCCGACCTTGCGACGGGCATCGCCGAGCGCGTGCGCCTGCCCCTGACGCTGGAGCGCGCCGACGCCCCCCTCCCGGCGGACATCGTCCCCCTGGCCAAGGGGCAGACCGGAGGCATGCTCGCCGGGCCGATCGCCGGCGACCTGTACTGCGCCACGCTGGTGCTGCCGGACCTCTGGGGCTATCCGGCCCTCCGGCTCATCCTGCGCGATACGCGCGAGATTGTGACCAAGGGCGACCGCGCCATGGATCTGGCCCACGCCTGGACCATCCTGGGCACCCTGGCAAGCTTCGCCGTGCTGCTGTTCTTCCTGGAACGCCGCGTGCTGCGCCGCCTGGCCACCCTCAACGCCCAGGTGGAGGCCATCGGCGCCGACGCAGGAGACGCCGACTCCCAGGACCGCTGCCAGCTGCCCGCGCCCCTTGGCCGGGTGGACGTGCCCGGCTCGGACGAGCTGGCCCTGCTGGCCCAGCGCATCAACGGCGCCCTTGCCGAGCTGGAGCGCTCGCGCCACAACCTTACGGAGCAGTGCCGGCTGACGCAGGAGCAGGAGAGCTATCTGCAGCAGCTGCTCGACTCCATCCAGGCCGGCGTCATCCTGGTGGACCCGGAAACGCACCTCATCCGCGAGGTGAACGCCTTTGCCGCGCAAAGCGCGGGCCGCAAGCGGGACGACATCGTGGGCAGGCTCTGCCACGGCTTCATTTGCCCCAACGCGGAGGGCAAGTGCCCGGTGACCGACCTCGGCCAGTCCGGCGACCAGGCCGTGCGCCGGCTCATCCGCGCCGACGGCTCCGAGCTTCCGGTGCTCAAGAGCGTGTCCACCATCGAGCGCAGCGGCAAGCCCCTGCTGCTGGAGACTTTCATCGACGTGGGCGAGCTGCAGCAGGCCCAGGAGGCGCTCCGGCAGTCGGAGGAGACCTACCGCGCGGTGTTCATGAACACCGGCACGGCCACCATGCTCATCGAGGCCGACACCACCATCACCCTGGCCAACCAGGAGTTCGAGAAGCTCTCCGGCTACAGCCGCGAGGAAATCGAGGGCAAGCGCCGCTGGACGGAGTTCTTCGCCCCGCGCGACGTGGCCTGGATGCTCCAGCACCACGTGAAGCGCCGCCAGTCGCCGGAGCTGGCCCCGCGCAACTACGAGGCCCACTTCATCACCCACCGCGGGGAGGAGCGCATCGTGGTCCTCACCGTGGGCATGATTCCCGGCACGGCCATCAGCGTGGCCTCCATCGAGGACATCACCGAGCGCAAGCAGGCCGAGGAGCAGCTGCGCCACCAGGCCTTCCACGACAGCCTCACCGGGCTGCCCAACCGCCAGCTGCTGCACGACCGCCTGGACCGCGCCATGGAGTCCGCCCGGAGGGAAGGCGAGCAAATCGCCGTATTTCTGCTGGACATGGACCGCTTCAAGGACGTGAACGACTCCCTGGGCCATTCCGCGGGCGACAGGCTGCTCAAGCTCGTGGCCGGACGACTGGAGCAGGCCGTGCGCCGCAGCGACACCGTGGCCCGCCTCGGCGGCGACGAGTTCGTGCTTGTGGTGGACGGCCCCGGCGGCCAGGACATGGCGCGCGAAGTGGCCGAACACCTGCTGGAGAGCTTCGCCCAGCCCTTTGAACTGGACGGCATGAGCCTGCACGTGCGGCTGTCGCTGGGCATCGCGCTGTTCCCCGTCCACGGCGAAACGCCCGAGGAACTTCTGAAGAACGCCGACCTGGCCATGTACCAGGCCAAGGAGGGCGGCCGGAACACTTACGCCTTCTTCACCAAGGAGTTGAACGACCAGGTGCTGCGCCGCCTGGCCGTGGAGGCCGGCCTGCGCCGCGCCCTGGCCACCGGCGGCATCGAGGTGTTCTACCAGCCCAAGGTGTCCGAGCCGGGCGGCCGCATCACCGGGGCCGAGGCCCTGGTGCGCTGGCGGCGCGAGGACGGCACCCTCGTTCCCCCGGCGGAGTTCATCTCCGTGGCCGAGGACACGGGCCTCATCATCCCCCTCTCCCGCCACGTCATCACCACGGCCGGCCGCCAGGTGATGGAATGGCGCAAGAGCGGGCACAAGGACTTCACGGTGGCCGTGAACCTCTCGCCCCGGCAGTTCCTGAACGCCGGGCTGGAGAACCGCATCCGCGCCGTGCTGGAGCAGAACGGCACCCCGCCGGAGGCCATGGAGTTCGAGATCACCGAGAACCTGCTGGTGGACAACCGGCCAGAGACCATCGCCACCCTGGCCGCCTTGAGCGACATGGGCTCCACCGTCGTGCTGGACGACTTCGGCAAGGAGTATTCGTCGCTCTCCTACATCAAGAAGCTGCCGGTGCAGGGCATCAAGATCGACCGCTCCTTCATCGACGGCCTGCCCGAAGACGAGGACGACGCCAGCATCGTGCGCTCGGTGCTCTCCCTGGCCCAGGGGCTGGAGCTGCGCGTGGTGGCCGAGGGCGTGGAAACCAGGCAGCAGCGGGACTTCCTGCTCTCCCTGGGCTGCACGGAGTTCCAGGGCTACCTTTTCAGCAGGCCCATCTCCACCCTTGACATGACGGAGCTTCTGGCGCAGGCCAACCCCTTCGCCGATCTCTAGCCGACCTCCAGCACCGCCCAGCACAAGGACCGCCCATGCCCTTTTCCGATCGCAAGCGCCCCATTCTCGTCACCTGCCCCAAGGGCCTGCCGCCGTTTCTCGCCCGCGAAACCGCCGCCCTGGGCCTGCCTGGCCGCGAACTGGCCGCCGGGGTGCTGTGCGAAGGCGACATGCGCGACTGCATGCGCCTGAACCTGGCCCTGCGCACCGGCCACCGCGTGCTGCTGGAGCTGGCGCGGCTCTCCGCGCCGGACCCCGCCGCCCTGGCGCGCGAGCTTTCCCGCCTGCCCTGGGAGGACATCATCCCGGCCGACGGCCACCTGACCATCGATTCCTCCGTGCAGAACGAGCACGTGCGCGACAGCCGCTTCGCCAACCAGAAGGCCAAGGACGCCATCGTGGACCGCATCAGCGCGCGAAAAGGGCGCCGGCCGGACTCCGGCCCGGACCCCGTGGGCGCGTGCCTGTTCCTGCACTGGCGCGGCGAGGCGGCCACCGTGTACATCGACACCACGGGCGCGCCGCTTTCGCGCCGGGGCTACCGCAAGATGCCCCACAAGGCCCCCCTGCAGGAGACCCTGGCCGCGGGCATCGTGCTGGCCACGGGCTACGGCCAAATGGCCGGGCAGGCAGAAAACGTGCAGCACTTCCTCTCCCCCATGTGCGGCAGCGGCACCCTGGCCATCGAGGCCGCGCTCATCGCCCTGAACCGCGCGCCGGGCCTGCTGCGGCCCGACTTCGCCTTCCGCCACCTCATCGGCTTTGACGACAAGGTCTACGCCGAGCTGCGGCGCGAGGCCCAGGCAGGAGCGAAAAAGGAGCTGCCCGGCCGCATCATCGCCAGCGACCTCGACCCCGAGGCCGTGGCCGCGGCCCGGCAGAACGCCCGCACCGCCGGGGTGGAGGCGCACATAAGCTTCGAGGTCTGCGACTTCCGCGACTCCACCGTGCCCGCAGAAGGCACCGGCGTGTGTGTGCTGAACCCGGAGTACGGCGCGCGCCTGGGCGATTCCCCCCGGCTTGAGCCCATGTACGAGGGCATCGGCGAATTCTTCAAAAAAAGCCTGCCGGGCTGGCGGGGCTTCGTGTTCACCGGCAACCCCGCCCTTGCGGCCAAGGTGGGCCTGAAGCCCCGGCGCAAGACGCCCCTGTTCAACGCCAAGATAGAATGCCGCCTGCTGGAGTACGAGCTGTACCAGGGCAGCCGCCGCGCCCCGAAACCGGCCTCGAACCCGCCGGAGTAACCAGCCGGAGCAACCAGCCGGAGCAACAGGGCGGAGCAACAGGGCGGCTTGACCAGGCCGTGGTACGGCGGCTCACCCGGTGGGACGGCCCGACCGATTGACAGCCCTCGCCCGCCGGGCTAGCCTCGCGCAGTCACGAACCGGACGCATACCGGAGGGGAACCCACCGCCATGCATCTGCGCGCGCTCATAGTCGACGACGAGGCCCCGGCCCGCGACGAACTGCTCTACCTGCTGCAGGCCCACCCGGACGTGGAGGCCGCCCAGGCCGAAAGCGCGGGCGAAGCCCTGGCCGCCATGGCCCAGGGCAACGTGGACCTCGTGTTCCAGGACATCCAGATGCCCGGGCAGGACGGCTTCGACGTGCTGGCCGGAGCCCAAGGGCTGGAGCGCCCGCCGCTCTTCGTCTTCGTCACCGCCTTCAACGAGCACGCCATCCGCGCCTTTGAGGAAAACGCGGCGGACTACCTGCTCAAGCCCGTCTCCCCGGACCGGCTGGCCAAGAGCCTGGAGCGCATCCGCAGGCTGCTGGCCGAGCCCGCGCCCAGCGACCTGAGCAGCGCCATCCAGCGCCTGCTGGTCAGCGCCGGCCGGGCCGAGGCCAGGCCCCTTTCGCGCATCGCCGTGGAACAGGGCGGCCGCATCGCCCTCATCCCCGCCGCCAGCGTGCTCTTCATCGAGGCCGACGAGAAACGCCTGGTGGCCGTGACCGACACCGAGCGCCTGCCCTGCCACGGCCTGCCCACCCTGGCCAAGGCGGCGGAGCGCCTCTCCGGCCTGCCCTTTTTCCAGGCCAACCGGGCCCAGCTGGTGAACATGGAGCGCGTGGCCGAGTTCGCCCCCTGGTTCGGCGGCAAGTACTGCGTCACCATGGCCGACCCCGCCCGCACCGAGGTGACCGTGAGCCGCAACCGCGTGCGCGAGTTCAAGGAAAAGCTGGGCATCTAAGCGGAGCGGAGCGCCATGGACGATTTCTTCAACCCCCAGGTACCGGAGCTCTTCCTCAACCTTTCCCAGCGCTTCGGCCTGCTGCTGGCGGGCTGCTTCGCGGTCATGACCGTCACCGCCATCGACAAGCTGGGCCCCCGGCACGACAGGCCCGTGTGGGCCACGGCCCTGCTCACCGTCATGTTCGGGCTCTTCGGCGTGCTGGGCACGTACTCCGGCAACGTGGTGTTCCAGTCCTTCGCCAACCTGCGCGGCATGGTGGTCATCACCGCCGGGCTCTTCGGCGGGCCCGTGGTGGGCATCGGCTCCGGGCTCATCGCCGGGGGCCAGCGCTACCTCATGGACATCGGCGGCTTCTCCGCCCTGCCCTGCGGGCTGGCCACGCTCATCGAGGGCACGGTGGCGGGCCTTGTGGCCTGGCGCTACCCGGCCCGCAGCCTGGACTGGCGCCTGGCCTTCTTCCTGTGCCTGGGCGGGGAGACCCTGCACCAGTTCCTCGTGCTGGGGCTCTCGCGTCCCTTCCCCACGGCGGTGGCCGTGGTGCAGGTCATCGCCCTGCCCATGATGGTCTTCAACTCCATCGGCGCGGCCTTCCTGGTGCAGGCGCTGAACATGCAGATGAGCTACCGCCAGGCCCGGAACCGCGCCCTGGCCCGGCAGATCCTCAGCATCGCCAACCAGACCCTGGCGCACCTGCGCGCGGGCCTCACCGAGACCTCGGCCCGGGCCACGGCGGAGATCATCATGCGCGAGGCCCAGGTGCCGGCCGTGGCCGTCACCAGCGGCGAAATCATCCTGGCCCACCTGGGCGAGGGGGAGGACCACCACCTGGCAGGGGGCGAGGTGCTCACCCGGGCCACGCACAAGGTCATCGAAACCGGCGAGGCCATGTTCCTGCGCGACAAGGCCGAGATATGCTGCCCCAACCCCGGCTGCCTGCTCACCGAGGCCATCATCGTTCCCCTGCGCAAGGGCGAGGGCATCCAGGGCTGCCTGAAGCTTTACGGCACGCGCAGGCGCCCGCTCGACGACACCCTCTTCGAGCTGGCCAAAGGCCTGGCCGGCCTCTTCGCCACCCAGCTGGAGCTGGAGAACATCGGCATCAAGAACCAGTTGCTGGCCCACGCGGAGATCCGCCGCCTGCAGGCCCAGATCAACCCGCACTTCCTGTTCAACTCGCTCAACACCATCGCCAGCTTCTGCCGCACGGCCCCGGCCCAGGCGCGGGAGCTGCTGCTCGATCTCTCGCGCTACATGCGCCGCAACCTGGACTCCAGCCGGGGGCTCATCCGCCTGTCGGAAGAAATCGAGCAGACGAGCGCCTACCTGGCCATCGAGCAGGCCCGCTTCGGCAGCCGCATCAAGACCGAGATCGACCTGGGCCCCCTGGCCGAGGACTGCGTCACCCCGCCGCTCATCATCCAGCCCCTGGTGGAGAACGCCGTGCGCCACGGCATTTTGCCCAAGCCCGAGGGCGGGCTGGTGAAGCTGACCGCCTGGAGGGAGGACGGGCACCTGCTGGTGGAGGTGCACGACGACGGCGTGGGCATGCCCCCGGACCAGGTGCGCGCCATCACCGCCGCGGTGGAGCTGGAGTCGCTCTCCGAGGGCATCGGCGCGCGCAACTCCAATCAGCGGCTGGTGCAGCTCTACGGTCCGGCCTATGGCATGATGGTCATGAGCGCGCCGGGCGAGGGCACGAGCATCACCCTGCGCATTCCCCAGCTGCTTCCCCAGTAGCGCCCCCGGAGCAGGGCGCATGGAGGACCAGCGGGGCGTTCCCGGCCGGCAGGACGCGCATTTCAGGCCCCGCTAGCGCCGCCTCATCCCCCGGATTCGCCTTTTCGACCATGGCCCCCTGCACAAGACACGCGTCCAGTGGCACAGAGCAGTCATCACCCCTACAGGTAAGGAGGACAGAATGAACGCCTTGACCCTGGTCTTTGTCTCCCTATGCGTCTTCGCCATAGGCTACCGGCTTTACGGCCTGTTCATCGCCAACAAGGTGCTGGAGCTGAAGGCCGAGCGCGTGACCCCGGCCGTGAAAATGGCCGACGGCCGCGACTACGTGAAGACGAACAAGTTCGTGCTGTTCGGCCACCACTTCGCGGCCATCGCCGCGGCGGGCCCGCTTTTGGGACCGGTGCTCGCGGCGCAGTTCGGCTACCTGCCCGGCGCGCTGTGGATCATCGTGGGCTGCGTGCTGGCCGGCGCCGTGCACGACATGGTGGTCCTCTTCGCCTCCGTGCGGCACAAGGGCCGCAGCCTGGGCAAGATCGCCGAGAGCGAGATCGGCAAGACCGTGGGCCACGTGGCCTCCTGGGCGGTGCTGTTCATCCTCATCCTGACCCTGGCCGGGCTTTCCATCGCCGTGGTCAACGCCATGGCCGAGAGCGCCTGGGGCACCTTCACCGTGTTCGCCACCATCCCCATCGCCCTGCTCATGGGCGTGTACCTGCACGTGTGGCGCGAGGGCGACGTGAAGGGCGCCAGCATCATCGGCGTGGTGCTGCTGTTCCTGGCGGTCATCGCCGGTCCCTACGTGGTGGCCGACCCCACCCTGGGCCCCCTGTTCAACATGAGCAAGAAGACCATCGCCCTCACCATCCCGGTGTACGGCTTCGTGGCCTCGGTGCTGCCGGTGTGGCTGCTCCTGTGCCCGCGCGACTACCTGTCCACCTACCTCAAGATCGGCACCATCGTCATGCTGGCCGCGGGCATCATCTTCGTGCAGCCCACGCTGCTCATGGAGCCCATCACCAAGTTCGTGGCCGGCGGCGGCCCGGTCATTCCCGGCCCTGTGTTCCCCTTCATCTTCATCACCATCGCCTGCGGCGCCCTGTCCGGCTTCCACGCCATCATCGGCACCGGCACCACGCCCAAGATGATCGGCAACGAGCGCGACGTGCTCTTCGTGGGCTTCGGCGCCATGCTGGTGGAAGGCTTCGTGGCCATCATGGCCCTCATCGCCGCTTGCACCCTGGTGCCGGCCGACTACTTCGCCATCAACTCCGCCCCGGCGGTGTTCGCCAAGCTCGGCATGGACGTGGTGGACCTGCCCGCCCTGTCCGCAGCGGTGCAGGAGAACATCCAGGGCCGTCCCGGCGGCGCGGTGAGCCTCGCCGTGGGCATGGCCCACATCTTCGCCAAGGTGCCCTTCATGCAGCACCTGATGAGTTACTGGTACCACTTCGCCATCATGTTCGAGGCCGTGTTCATCTTGACCGCCGTCGACACCGGCACCCGCGTGGGCCGCTTCTTCCTGCAGGAAATGATCGGCACCGTCATTCCGAAGTTCGACGACAAGCGCTGGTGGCCCGGCGTCATCATCACCAGCGCCATCTTCACCGCCAGCTGGGGCTACCTTGTCTACACCGGCGACATCAGCACCATCTGGCCGCTCTTCGGCATGAGCAACCAGCTGCTGGCCTCCTGCGCGCTGATCATCGGCACCACCATGATCATCCGCATGAACAAGGCCAAGTACGCCTGGATCACCGCGGTGCCCGGCATCTCCATGGCCTTCATCACCATGTATGCCGGCTACCTGAACATCTTCAACAACTACCTGCCGGGCGGCAAGTACCTGCTGGCCGGCCTGGGCGGCCTGGTCATGGTGCTCATGGTCATCGTGTTCATCGGGGCCATACGCCGCTGGATGGAGCTTCTCTCCATCAAGACGACCCAGAAGGACGAGTACGGCGAGACCGTGGTCGCCCTGGCCGAGGAATAAGCTCTCCGGCCCGCCCAACCGCAAGGCCCCCGGATGCGTCCGGGGGCCTTTTTTTGCGCGCATCCCTTTGACCCCAGGCGGGCAAACGGGTAATGAAGCGCAACGGAGGAACGCCATGACCAACGCCATTGTCCTCATGCACGTCCAGCCCACGGCCATCAACGTCGTGGCCCAGAAGCTCGTCGCCATCGACGGCATCAGCGAAGTCCATTCCGTGGGCGGCCGCTACGACCTCGTGGCCATCATCCGCGCGCGGGACAACGACGACCTGGCCACCATCGTGACCGAGAAGATGCTCCTCATCCAGGGCATCACCGGCACGGAAACCCTCATTTCCTACCGCGTCATCTCCAGCTACGACCTTGAGAGCACCTTCTCCCTGGGCAATGACAGGCCGTAGAGCTTTCCCCGCGCCAGCGCGGGCTTTTGTCCGCAGCGGCGTCCGCCATATGGTGCGGGGGCTTGCCCTTGCGTGCATGGGCCTGGCCCTTGCCGGCTGCGCCCTCCTCCGGCCGGAGGCCCCAACGCCTGAGCTCAAGCGCCAGGCCGGTCAGATGCTCCTGGTGGGCTTCCGCGGGGCGGAGCCCCTGGACGCCGCGGGCAGGGCCCTGCCCATCCTGGAGCAGATCCCCCGCCTGAACCTCGGTGGGGTCATCCTCTTCGACCGCGACGCCCAGCTGGGCACGCCGGGGCGCAACGTCACCGGCCCGGAGCAGCTCAAGCGCCTGAACGCCGCCCTGGCCCAGGCCGCGCGCGGGGCCGGCATGCCGCCGCTGTTCATCGCCGTGGACCAGGAGGGCGGGCGCGTGCAGCGCCTGAAGCCCGCCAACGGCTTCCCCGACAGTCCTGCCGCGGCGGACCTCTGCCCGGATGCCGACGCCGACGGGCAGGCCGCCCTGGCCGCCGGAACGGCCACGGGCCGCATGCTGCGCCAGGCGGGCTTCAACCTGGACTTTGCCCCCGTGTGCGACGTGAACGTGAACCCGCAAAACCCGGTCATCGGCGGCATCGGCCGCAGCTTCTCCGCCGATCCCGCGCGCGTTGCCGCCTGCGCCGGGGCCTTTGCCCGGGGCCTGCGGTCCGCAGGGGTGCTCAGCGTGGCCAAGCACTTCCCCGGCCACGGGTCCAGCACCTCGGACAGCCACCTGGGCTTCACCGATGTTTCCGCCACCTGGAGCGAGTCCGAGCTCGCCCCCTTTTCCGCGCTCATCGCAAGCGGCCAGGCGGACATGGTCATGACCGCCCACGTGTTCAACGAGCGCCTGGACACCCGGCACCCGGCCTCGCTGTCGCGCCCGGTGACCACAGGACTTCTGCGCCGCAGGCTCGGCTTCACCGGCGTGGTGGTGACCGACGACCTGCAGATGCGCGCCATCACGGACAAGTACGGCCTCAAGGAGGCCCTGGGCCTGGCGGTGAACGCCGGGGCGGACCTGCTGCTCATCGGCAACAACCTGGCCTACGAGGAAGACGCCGCCGACAAGGCGCTTGGCGCCCTCATGGAACTGGTGGCCGAGGGAAGCGTCAGCCCCGCGCGCATCCGCGAATCCGCCGAACGCATCCGGGCCCTGAAGGCCCGCGCCCTCTCCGGAGAGCACGAATAACGACCCGAACGGGGGGAACGCCATGGGCAGACACCGCACCGACACCGCAGAGAACGCCGTCCCCCCCGGCAGAATGCGAAGCACACCAACCGCACAAGGCTTTTCGCCGGCCCCGGGCCTGCTGGCCGCCTGCGCCGCCCTTTTGGCGGCCCTGCTCTACGCGCGCACGGCGGGCTTCGGCTTCATCTTCCTGGACGACACCCTCTACATCACCGAGAACCCGCACGTTCTGGCGGGGCTCACCCTCGACAGCCTGCGCTGGGCGCTCTCCTTCAACGACGCCAACTACTGGCACCCGGTCACCTGGCTCTCGCTGCTGCTGGACAGCACGCTCTACGGCGACTGGGCGGGCGGGTTCCACCTGACCAACGTGATTTTCCACTGCGCAAACGCCTCGCTTCTGTATTTCCTCGTCCTGCGCTGGTTCGGCCTTGCCCGGCCGCAGGGAGCGGACCCCGCAGGGGCCAAGTGGGCGGCCTTCGGCGTGGCCCTGGCCTTCGCCCTGCATCCGGCGCACGTGGAGTCGGTAGCCTGGGTGACGGAACGCAAGGACGTGCTGCTCCTGTTCTTCGGGCTGCTTTCCCTGCGCAGCTACACCGTTTACGCCCAGCGCCGCGCGGCCGGGGAGAAGGCAAGCCTGCTGCCCGCCCTTGGCTGGTTTGTGCCGAGCCTGCTCTCCAAGCCCATGCTGGTCACCATGCCGGCGCTGCTTCTGCTGCTCGACTTCTGGCCCCTGGGACGGCTGCGCGCGGACGGCGGGAACTCCCACAGGACGCCCCTCGGCGCGCTGCTCATGGAGAAGCTTCTTTTCCTCGTCCCCGCCCTGGCCATGGGCGTCATCGCCATCGTGACCCACCCGCAGGCCTATGGCGCGGAAGAGCTCACCCTGGGCCTGCGGCTGGGCAACGGCGTCGCCTCGTACCTGGACTACCTGCGGCTGCTCTTCTGGCCGGAGGGCCTCGCCCTCGTCTATCCCTACCCCGCCTCGGTGCCCGCCCTGAAGCTGGCCGGCGCGCTGCTTCTGCTGGCCGGGGCGACGGCAGCGGCCCTGTGGCAGCTGAAGCGGCGGCCGCATCTGGCCGTGTGCTGGTTCTGGTTTGTCGGCACGCTGGCGCCCATCCTCATCCCCCCCAAGGTGGGCCTGCACGTGGCCTATGCCGACCGCTGGCTCTATCTCCCGGCCATCGGCATCTCCCTGGGCCTGGCGCTGCTGGCGTGGGAAGGGCTCTCAAGGCTCTCCGACGGACGCCTGCGGCAGCGCGCCGCGGCGGGACTCCTCGCGGCCCTGGTCCTCGGCCTGGGGGCGCTGTCCCACAGGCAGCTGGACTGGTGGCGCGACGGCATGACCGTGTACGAGCGCGTCCTGGCCGTCACGGACGAGAATTACTTCGTCATGAACAACTACGGGGTGCAGAAGATGCGCGCCGGGGACTTCCAGGCGGCGGAAAAATGGATGCGCAAGTCCCTGGCCATCCAGCCGGGCTACGACAAGGCCCTGGGCAACCTGGGCATCCTGTACGCCAACACGGAGCGTTACGCGCAGGCCCTGCCCTTTCTCGCGGCAGCCCTCGCCAAGGATGCGTCTGAACCCTGCGAGCTGGCCGAGGACCACTATGTCACGGGGCTGTGCCTGGCCCGGCTGGGCCGCTACGACGAGGCCGAGCCGCACTACAGGGCAGCGCTCAAGATCATGCCGCAATACGCCCAGGCCTACAACGACCTGGGCAACATCGCCAGCCTGCGCGGCAGGCCCGACCAGGCCGAGGAGCTCTACGCCAAGGCCCTGGAGATCAACCCGACGTATGCCGTCGCGCGGGAGAATCTGGCACGGGCCCGGGCGCAACGCGCAACTGCGGCAACAAGCCCCGCGCAAAACCCTTGAGAACTGCGGCCATCCTCCATACAACGGGGAAAACGGCACCATCCAAACTGAAGGAGCTCCAATGTTTCTCGTACATGTGAACTATGTGAAGCCCGCGGAAGTCATCGACGAGCTGTTGCCCGCCCACCGCAAGTTCCTGGAGGCCAACTACGAGGCCGGCCTGTTCCTGCTCTCCGGCCCGCGCGAGCCGCGCACCGGCGGCATCATCCTGGCCCAGGCCGGCAGCCGCTGGGAGCTGGCCGCCGTGCTGGAGCAGGATCCCTTCGTCACCGAGGGCGCCGCCACCTACGAAATCATCGAGTTCAAGGCCACGCGCACCGGCAAGGCCCTGCGCTTCCTCCTCGACGGAGAATGCTAGGCGGCGAGTGCTAGCCCCAGGGCGCCAGCCGCCCAGCGGCAAATGAAAAGGGCTGCGGCACCTGCCGCAGCCCTTGCGTTCCTCCTGCGTCCGGCCGCGCCTATTTCAGGTTCGCGGCCACGAAATCCCAGTTCACCAGCTTGTCCATGAAGGCGTTCACGTAGTCCGCCCGCCTGTTCTGATAGTCCAGGTAGTAGGCGTGTTCCCACACGTCCACCACCAGCAGCGGCGTGGCCCCCTGGGTCAGCGGAGTCTCGGCGTTGGAGGTGGTGACCACCTTGAGCTTGCCGCCCTCCTGCACCAGCCAGCCCCAGCCGCTGCCGAAGCGCCCGATGGAGCCGTCCACAAAGGCCTTGCGGAAGGCGTCGTACCCGCCGAAGCCGGCGTTGATGGCGTTCATGAGCTTGCCTGTGGGCATTCCGCCACCGCCGGGCTTCATGCATTTCCAGTAGAAGGCGTGGTTGTAGCACTGGGCCGCGTTGTTGAAGAAGCCCGCCTTGTCGGCCTTGCCGGCCGTGGCCATGACGATCTCCTCCATGCTCTTGCCCTCAAGCCCGCTGCCCGGCACCATCTTCTTCACGTTGGCGGCGTAGCCCGCGTGGTGCTTGCCGTAGTGGAACTCCAGCGTTTTGGCGCTGATGACCGGCTCCAGCGCGTTCATGGCGTAGGGAAGCGGGGCCAGCTCCAGCGGGTCGCCCGCGGCGAAGGCGTCGGAAAGGAACAGGCCGGGCGCCGCCATGGCCGCCCCGGCCACGCCGGCCAGGGCCAGAAACTCCCTGCGGTCCAGACCCGTTTTGGTTTCTTCGGCTTGGCTCATGTGCTCCTCCTTGATGTTTTGGGGGTGAGAAATGCCAGTGATAGCTATTTTCTCTCCCAAAGGAGCGCATGCTGTCAAGACAGGCAGGATTATTTTGGAGCTTCCCAGGGCCTCTTGCGGCCGGTGAACAGCCCGGCCTTGGCCGCGATGTCCGCGTGGGGGCCGAAGACGTAGGCCACGTCGCCCGCCTGGAGCTTGAGCGAGCCGTCCGGGTTGGCCATGACCTCGCCCTCGCGTCCCACGGCCACCACCGTCAGGCCGTGGGTGCGCCGCAGGTCGGCCTCCAGCAGGGTCTGCCCGTCCAGGATGGACCCCGGCTCCACGCTGAGGGCGCTCACGTCCATGCCGGGGAACTGGCGGTTCAGGGTGCAGAAGCTCTCGCCCCGCACCTCTGTGGAACGCAGCATCTCGTAGCCTTCGCTGCGCACCTCGTCGGTGAAGCGCTCGATGTCTCCGCGCGGCACCAGGTAGCGCATCATCACCCGGGTGAAGATCTCCACGCTGGTCTCGAACTCCTCGGGGATGACGTCGCTGGCGCCCAGGTCCAGCAGGGGCTCCAGCTCGCTCATGAAGCGCGTGCGCGCGATGATGTGCAGGGAGGGGTTCAGCTTGCGCGCCGCGTCGGTGATGCGGCGGATGCTGGCGGGGTCGCTCACCACCACGGCCAGCACCCGGGCGTTCTGCGCGCCCACGTGCTCCAGCACGGCGGTCTGGCTGGCGTCGCCGTAGATGATGGGCTCGCCCTCGGCGGCGCTCTGGCGCACGGTGTCGGGGTTCATCTCGATGATCCGGTAGCCGATGCCGAAGTTCTTGGCCGCCCGGGCCAGGTGCCGCCCGCCCACGCCGAAGCCCACGATGACCAGATGGTCCGTGAGGCAGGCATGGCCACCGCAGGCCTTGTCCATCTCCTGCTCAAAGGGGCGGGGCCGGATGCGGGCGAACAGGGGCAGGCCGCGGATTCTGTCGGCGATGCGCCCGGACTGGCTGATGAGCGGCGGCGTCAGGGTCATGGTCAGGATGCTGGCCGCCAGGAAGAGCTGGTAGCCGTCCTGGTCCATGAGTCCCTGGGCGAGGCCCGCCTTGGCCAACACGAAGGAGAACTCGCCCACCTGGCACAGGGCCAGGCCCACCATGATGGCCGGGCGGATGGGATAGCCCAGCATATAGGCCGCGCCCGCCGCCAGGAGGGCCTTGACCGCCAGCACGGCCACCGTGGCCCCGGCCACCGGCGCCAGATGCGTGGCCAGGTAGCTCACGTCGAAGAGCATGCCCACCGAGATGAAGAACAGGCTGGTGAACACGTCGCGGAAGGGCATGATGCCCTCCAGGGCGCTCAAGCTGTACTCGGACTCGGAGATGATGAGCCCGGCCAGGAACGCGCCAAGGGAAAGTGACAGGCCCATGTGCGCGGTCAAAAAGGCCGTGGCCAAGCACATGGCCAGGGTGCAGATGAGGAAGAGCTCGCGGCTGCGCGTTTTGACGATGCTGTGCAGCACCCGGGGCACCACCTTGCGCGCCAGGAAGAACACCAGTCCCACCATGCCGAAGCCCTTGAGCATGGACAGCGCCAGCGACGTTCCCGAGCCGCCGCCGTTCGCCGCCTGCCCGGCCAGGAAGGGAATGGCCAGCATCATGGGCACGATGATGAGGTCCTGGAAGATGAGCACCGAGAGCGACACCCGGCCGTGGACCGAGTCCATTTCCGCCCGCTGCTGGAAGATCTTGAGCACGATGGCCGTGGACGAGAGCGCGGCCAGGAAGCCGATGAACACGGCGTGGGAGCCGCTCTGCCCCAGGGCGTAGGCGATGCCGCCCCCCACGACGATGGTGAAGAAGACCTGCGCGCCGCCGCCCAGCAGCACGCTCTTGCGCAGGCGCACCAGCTCGCCGATGGACAGCTCGATGCCGATGGTGAACAGCAGGAGCACCACGCCCACCTCGGCCATGATCTCGACCTCGTGCACGGCGCTGACAAGGCCCAGGCCATAGGGGCCGGCGATGACGCCGGTGATGAGGAAGCCCACGATGGCCGGTACGCGGATCTTGTGACAGAAGTAGATGACCGCCACGGACAGGGCGAAGACGGTAAGCATCTCGGACAGAAGCTTCAGTTCCATCCTCATTCAGTGGCGCATGACGCGCGAGAGGTCAATACGCAGACGCCGAATCGAGGGATGGGCCTGAAAAGGCGGGAGAAGCCCCTTCGAAGGCTCCCCCCGCCTGGGTGCGATGCGGTTGCGGCCTACCCTTTCACGTCCGGGCACATCATGAGGGCCTGGTCGATGTGCTCCTGGGGCAGCTCGTAGTTGGACAGGTCGCCGCGCAGGTAGGCGTCGTAGCTGGCCAGGTCGAGCATGCCGTGGCCAGAGTACAGGAAGACCACCGTGGAGCCGGGCTTGGCCGTCCTGGCCACGTCGATGGCGCTGGCGATGGCGTGGCTGGTCTCCGGCGCGGGCAGGAAGCCCTCGGTCTTGAGGAAGAGCATGGCCGCCTCGAAGCAGTCGCCCTGGTAGTAGGCGCGGGCGTCGATGAGGCCCTCTTCCATGAGGTTCGACACGATGGGCGCCTCGCCGTGGTAGCGCAGGCCGCCGGCGTGGATGGGCGCGGGCATGAAGGCGTGGCCCAGGGTGTGCATCTTCATCAGCGGGGTCAGACGGGCCATGTCGCCGTAATCGTAGCGGAAGCTGCCGCGGGTGAGCGTGGGGCAGGCCTTGGGCTCCGCCGCGACGAAGGTGATGTCCTCGCCTTTGAGCTTGCGGGGCAAAAACGGCAGCACCAGGCCGCCGAAGTTGGACCCGCCGCCCACGCAGCCCACCAGGTAGTCCGGCTTCTCGCCGATCATGGCCAGCTGCTTCTCGGTCTCCAGGCCGACGACGGTCTGGTGCAGCAGCACGTGGTTCAGCACGCTGCCCAGGGTGTACTTGGTGTCCTCGTGGGTGGCGGCGTCCTCCACGGCCTCGCTGATGGCCAGGCCCAGGCTGCCCTTGCAGTCCGGATCCTTGGCCAGCATGGCGCGGCCGGCATTGGTCTTGTCCGAGGGCGAGGGGAAGATCTCGCCGCCGTAGGAGTTGATGAGGATCTTGCGGTAGGGCTTCTGCTCAAAGCTCACCTTCACCATGTATACGGTGCACTGCATGCCGAACATGCTGCACGCGAAGGAGAGGGCCGTGCCCCACTGGCCGGCGCCGGTCTCGGTGGAGAGGCGCCGCACGCCCTCAAGCTTGTTGTAGTACACCTGCGGCACGGAGGTGTTGGTCTTGTGCGAGCCGGAAGGCGAGACGGACTCGTTCTTGTAGTAGATGCGGCACTTGGCCCCGATGGCTTTTTCCAGCCTGTGGGCGCGCACCAGGGGCGTGGGCCGGAACAGACGGTAAATGTCCTGCACGGGCTCGGGAATCTCGATGAAGCGCTCCGGGCTCATCTCCTGCTTGATGAGTTCCTTGGCGAAGATGGGCTCCAGCTTGTCCGGAGTCAGGATCTCCTTGGTCTCCGGGTCGCGCGGGGGGGCCAGCGGGGTGGGCAGGTCAGGCAGGGCGTTGTACCAGGCCTTGGGCATCTCACTCTGGGGCAGGTTGATTCTGGTCTCCATGAGGGATTCTCCTTGCGGTTTTTGAGCCCGGTCCTGGGGCCGCCACCTTCATCCTCCGCGCCTGCGGGGCACGAAAAAGGGCCGCGTCCCGAAGTCCGCGGCCCTGTCATTCTCAAGCATCCATCGCCGGCGGCTTCAGTCCCTGTGCCACCAGCGCCACCAGCCCTGGCTGGAGATATGGATAAAACTCTCACGCATGGTGAGCGCCTACTTTGCCCCCGCGCAATTGTCAAGCCCCGCCCCTGCGCGCAGACGGCGCTTGCCTTGGGGCCGAAGCCCGGCTATCAAGTGGCACGCGCACGCCGGGCCCAAGAGAGCGGACCGGGCCGCGAATTTTCTTCGGAGGGCTTGAGTGGTGGAGAAGGTTGTCTATTTCATCGAGGGCGACGGCATCGGGCCGGAAGTGTGGGCGGCCGCGCGCCCGGTCATCGACGGGGCCATCAAGAAGGCCTACGGCGACTCCAGGAAGCTCGTGTGGAAGGAGATCCTGGCGGGCGAGAAGGCCGTGCGCGAAACGGGCGAAAACCTGCCCCAGGCCACGCTTGATGCGCTGAAGGGCGCGGAGCTGGCCATGAAGGGCCCCCTGGGCACCCCGGTGGGCAAGGGCTTCCGCAGCCTGAACGTGACCCTGCGCCAGGTCTTCGACCTGTACGCCTGCATCCGCCCCATCAAGTACTTCCCCGGCATCGAAAGCCCCGTGAAGCACCCCGAGCGCGTGGACATGGTGGTCTTCCGCGAGAACACCGAGGACGTGTACGCAGGCATCGAATGGGCCGCCGGCACGCCGGAGGCCAAGAAGGTGGTGGAGTTCCTGCGCGACGAAATGGGCGCGAAGGTTACCGACGAATGCGCCATCGGCATCAAGCCCATGACCGAAAAGGGCTGCAAGCGCCTGGCGCGCCGCGCGGTGAAGTTCGCCATCGACCAGAAGCGCGGAAGCGTGACCCTGGTGCACAAGGGCAACATCATGAAGTTCACCGAGGGCGGCTTCCGCGCCTGGGGCTACGAGATGGCCGCCGAGGAATTCGGCGCGTTCACCATGACCGAGGCCGAGGCCGCCGAGGGCGCGAAGAAGCCGGTCATCATCAACGACCGCATCGCCGACGCCATGTTCCAGGAGGCCCTCATCCGCCCGGAGAAATACTCCGTCATCGCCACCACCAACCTGAACGGCGACTACATCTCCGACGCGCTGGCCGCGCAGGTGGGCGGCCTGGGCCTGGCCCCCGGCGTGAACATGAGCGACACGCTGGCCTTCTTCGAGGCCACCCACGGCACGGCCCCCACCATCGCCGGCAAGGACATGGCCAACCCCGGCAGCCTCATCCTCTCCGGCACCATGATGCTGGAGCACCTGGGCTGGTTCGAGGCCGCGCTGCTGGTTCACGCCTCCGTCGCGAAAGCAATCGCCGCGCGCAAGGTCACGGTGGACCTGGCCTCCCAGATCGAGGGCGCCAAGGCCGTGGGCTGCAAGGAGTTCGGAGACATCCTGCTGGCCAACCTGTAGGCGGCAGCCGCACACATGAACGGGGCCGTCCGGCCCGGCGTCATCCTTCCGGATGCGCCGGGCGGGCGGCCCTTCTCGTTTGCCGCGGCGTGCCGCGGGGGCGAAAACGGGGAACGGGAAAGCAGACGGCGCCGGGCCGCAGCTGAAAGCAGGCGGTCGGGAAAAGCCGGACCGGGAGACTTACCCGCCCAGGCCGGGCAGGGCGGCGCTCCATATGGCGGCCGGGCCGGCCTTGGCGGCCTGCACCAGCACGCGGGCCTGCGCAAGCACTGTCTCGGCCTCGCGCCCGAGGGCCCTGGCGGCGGCCAGCGCCTGGGAGCGGTCCTCGCGCTTCACGGCGTCGCCCACGCTCTTGGTCAGGTCGCTCATGGCGTACGCGCGCACCGCTCCAGAAATATTGATCAGGGAATGCAGCACGGCCCGCGCAGCCATGACGTCCCACGCGGCGAGGTGCGCGTCGAGCTGCGCCATGCGCTCCGCAGCCTGTACGAGGAAGAGTCCGAGCATCTGCTCCAGCACGTCCTCGCTGCCTTCAAAGGCCTCGTGCAGGCTCGTCAGGTCGATGCCGGACACCATCGCTCCATCCATCATCAGGTTACCACCGAAAAAATGCAGGGTTCCAGAACTCACCCTCCCATACGTGCATGACCGCATGCGCGCAAGGGGAATGTGGAAAATGCAGGGGCCAAAGCATGAACCTGCGCCCACCCGGTTGCATCCGGACGCCGCAGCACGTAGTGTGACGGACGCGGGTCTTTCCGTCCCGTCAAACCAGCCCAAGGACACACGCGATGCACTTCGACGACCAGACCTACGCGCGGCATGCTGCGGCCAAGATTGCGCTCATCCGCTCGCAGGACATCCTGCCCGAGGCGCTCATCGGCCTTGTGGAGCAGGTGCTGCCCCTTTTGCGCCAGGCCCGGACCCAGGCCCGGGTGGAGCTTCCCCCGGCCGAGACCTGCGCCACGACCGAGGCCATGTTCGCCGGCAGCCCGCTGCTGCTGCGCCAGCACTTCCCTTTCGACCTTGAGCAGGCCGTGGGGCTCATGCCGCCCCTGCTGGACATCCTGGAGGCCTCCGGCGACGCCGCGGCCGAGGCGGCCCAAGCGCTGCGCCAGGCCTTCTCCTCCGGCGGGCTGGACCCGGAGGCCGTGCTGCGCGGCCTGGCCGCCGGCGACGACACCGTCTTCGCCCCCTGGCGCGAGCGCCTGCCCGGCAGCCCGAGGGCCCTGGACTTCGTGGCCACCTGCGCCCTGCTGCCCAGCCTGAACAAGGCCGCAGAGGAACTGGCCGCCCGCCTGCCGGAGAACCTGCCCCACGAGCGCGGCCACTGCCCGCTGTGCGGCAGCCTGCCCTACATCTCGCTGCTGAAGGACAAGGAAGGCAAGCGCTTCGGCGTGTGCTCCTTCTGCGGGTTCGAGCACCGGGTGCGGCGCATCGCCTGCCTGTATTGCGACGAGGGCGACCAGGACAAGCTCAAGCTCTTCCGCGTGGCCGAATACCCCGGAGTGCGCGTGGACGTGTGCGAGACCTGCAAGATGTACGTGAAGACCCTGGACAGCCGCGACCTGGACCAGGCCACCCTGCCGGATCTGGACGACATGGCCTCCGTGGCCCTGGACGTGCTGGCCCAGCAGCAGGGCTACAAGCGCCCCACCCTCTCGGCCTGGGGCTTCTAGCGCCGGACCTCCAAGCCGGGCCTTCCGCTCGCCTTTCCTCGGCGCCCCTCTTTCCTTGCGCCCCGGTCTGTCGTACCCTGCGACGATGGACACTGGGCGCAGGGAAGGCGCGGCGGCCGCACCCATCGAACGGCGCATCGCGCACATCGACATGGACGCCTTTTTCGCGTCCATCGAGCAGCTGGACCACCCGGAGTGGCGCGGCAAGCCGCTGGCCGTGGGCGACGGCCCGCGCAGCGTGGTCTCCGCCGCCAGCTACGAGATCCGCGCCTTCGGCGTGCGCTCGGCCATGCCCGTGGCCCAGGCGCGCAAGCTCTGCCCCCACGGAATCTTCGTGCCCGTGCGCATGTGGCGCTACAAGGAGATGTCCCGCCGGGTGATGGCCGTTTTGCAGCGCTTCTCGCCCCTGGTGGAGCAGGCCAGCGTGGACGAGGCCTACCTGGACGCCACGGGCATGGAGCGGCTCTTCGGCCCGCCGGAGGAGTTCGCCGCCACCCTGAGGGCGGAAGTGAAGGCCGAAACCGGCGGCCTCACCTGCTCCGTGGGCATGGCCCCGGTGCGCTTCCTGGCCAAGATCGCCTCCGACTACCACAAGCCCGACGGCCAGACCATCATCCGCCCGGATCAGGTGCGCGCCTTCCTGGACGCCCTGCCCGTGCAGAAGGTGCCCGGCGTGGGCGGCCGGATGCTGGAGACGCTGCACAGGCTCGGCGTCGTGTTCGCGGGCGACGTGCTGAAGCGCCCCCTGGGCTTCTGGCAGAAGCAGCTTGGCGAGCGCGGCCTGTGGCTCCACGCCCTGGCCGAGGGCCGCGACGACCGGCCCGTGACGCCCTTCACTCCGCCCAAGTCCTCCAGCGCGGAGAACACCTTCGACACCGACACGCGCGACCCCGCCATCCTGCGGCGCTGGCTGCTTTTGCAAAGCGACCGCGTGGGCGCGGACCTGCGCGCGCAAGGGGTGCGCGGCCGCACCGTCACCCTCAAGGCCAAGTTCGCGGACTTCACCCAGGTGACGCGCGCGCGCACGCTGCCCGAGGCCATCTGCGACACGCAAACCATCTTCCAGACTGCGGTGGAGCTGCTTGCGGAGCTGAACCCCAAGCAGGACCTGCGGCTCATCGGCGTCGGGGTCAGCCAGTTCGGGGAGCGGCCCCGGCAGCTCTCCCTGCTGGAACCGGAGCCGGAAGCCAGGCCCAAGGGCGCCCTGGACAGCGCGCTGGACGCCGTGCGCGGCCGCTTCGGCAAGGGGGCCATCGTGCGCGGAGACCTGCTGGACTTCAAGGGCTGAGATCCTCCATTTTCCCATCTTTTCACAAGATTCTGTCCGGGCTTGGCTTTTTCTCGGGCCTGGGCTAAGCTGTCAATTCACGCGGCGGCAGTTTCGCCGCGCAACGACCAACGGAGCGTCCGCATGAACCGGCCCAGCACCAACGCCACAACCGCCCGTCGCGCCTGCACGCGCGCGGTCCGGGCCGTGCGCCAGATCCGCGTCACCCGTCCGGGCGTCGCGGCCGGCATGCCCACCAAGGCCACGGGGGCCCTCATGTAGCGCGTCACGCCATGTACGCCTGCACAGGGGCCCCGCCATTCCGGTCGTCGGAAGGCGGGGCTTTTTCATTCACGCACAAACAAACCAGGAGGCAGAAATGACTGCGGAACAGTTGTCGAGGTTGCGACAGATCGTGGAAACGGAAATCAATGAGATACACACGGCCATGGAGCTCTGGCGCGCCTGCAACGGTCTGGACGAGAACGGCCGGCCCAATGTGGAGGAGCTGGCGGAGCGCATGCTGCGCCAGCAATGGAAGGACAAGGCCGACCGGCGCATGGTGGAGCTGCTGCGCCTGCTGGGCCGGATGGAGGAGGAGGACTTCGGCATATGCGAGGAATGCGGCGAGGACATATCCCCGCGCAGGCTGGAGGCAGTGCCCGCCACCACCTTCTGCGCCCAGTGCATGACCCAGCGGGAGACGGCGCAGGCCGCGGCCGTCTGACGCGCGCCCGGAAAAAAGGCGGGAGCGGACCATCGCCCGCTCCCGCCTCATCGCTTCACGTTCCGGCTTCCGCCCGGCTCAGCCCTTCCAGTTCCACCACTTGAGCTTTTCCGGCTCCGGCGCGGCGGTCTGCGCAAAGTAGACCGCGCAACGCAGCACGTAGAGCATGCAGCGGTCCACGTGGCGGCCGGCCAGTTCCTCCAGCCGGGCGTACAGGGCCTCCGGGCTCTTCCCGCGCAGGTCGTCCACGCCGCGCAGGCCCAGGTTCCACAGGTCCACCGCGATGGACCGCCCCACGCCGGGGATGCGCCGCAAGTCCTTCAGCACTTGCGGATCGGGACTCTGGCCGGGCCTAGGCCCTGGCATACACCTCGTCCAGAATGGCCTTGCCGCCAGCGGCCAGAACCTTGTCGGCCAGCTGCGCGCCCAGTTCCCAGGCCTTGCCCGGCGCGCCGGCGGCCTCCAGGCGGATGGGATTCTCGCCGTTGACCCCGGCCACGAAGCCGGTGAGGGTCAGGCTGTCCCCCTCCATGCGGCTCCAGGCCGCGATGGGCACCTGGCAGCCGCCGTCCAGGCCGGTGAGGAAGCCGCGCTCCGCGGCCACCTGGCAGGCGGTCTCCGGGTGGTTCAAGAAGGCCAGCAGCTCGGCCATCTCCGGCCGGTCCTTGCGGTACTCTATGCCCAGCGCGCCCTGGGCCACGGCGGGCAGAAAACGCGGGGGCCCAAGGATCTCCATCTTGGGCGCGGAAAGGCCCAGGCGGTTCAAGCCGGCCGTGGCCACCACGATGGCGTCGAACTGGCCCTCCATGAGCTTGCGCACCCGGGTGTCCAGGTTGCCGCGCAGGGACTCGATGACGAGATCCGGGCGGAGGGTCATGAGCTGGGCCTGGCGGCGCAGGCTGCTGGTGCCCACCTTGGCGCCCTTGGGCAGGGCGTCCAGGCCGTCGTACTTCACGGAAAGCAGGCTGTCGGTGGGGGCCTCGCGCACGGGGTTCACGCCCACGATGAGCTCCTCGGGCAGCTCGGTGGGCACGTCCTTCATGCTGTGCACGGCCAGGTCGGCGCGGCCGTCCAGCAGCGCCTCCTCGATCTCCTTCACGAACAGGCCCTTGCCGCCCACCTTGGCCAGGGGCACGTCAAGGATCTTGTCGCCCGTGGTCTTGATCTTGAGCAGGTCGACCTCCAGGCCGGGGTAGCGGGACTGGAGCAGGGACTTGATGTGCTCGGCCTGCCAGAGGGCGAGCATGCTGCCGCGGGTGGCGATGGTGACTTTCTGCATCATCTGGGGCGCACCTAGTGGCAGGAGGAGCAGGAGCCGCCGGAACAGCCGGCGCAGCCGCCGCCCGAGGGGGCAGAGGGAGCCGCGGGCGCGGCGCTGCCCACGGAGTCGCCGGGGCCGCCGCCCATCTTGCTGCGGCAGCAGCTCATGAGCTTCTCGGTCTTGGTGGAACCGCAGTGCGGGCAGGCGACGGCCTCATCCTGGCTGAACACCAGTTCCTCGAACTGCTTTTTGCACTTTTTGCAGGTGTATTCGAATATGGGCATGGCGGGTACCTCGTCGTATGTGCCCGGCGGCGATGCGCTCTCCGGGCCGGGGGTGTGGTGTAGCGCAATTCACTCTGGCTGGCAACGCACGCGGGCGCCGCTTATTTCATACCCATTTGGCATACTATAGAAGTAATCAATCGCAATTTAAATTATCATTGTGCAAAACAATCATTTTTTGTTACCTGCGACCAAAAGAATGTGCAGCACCTTCGAGCCGCACTTCGACTCTCAACTCTGAACAAGGAGCTCCCCCCCCATGAGCTGGAAGGATCTGAAACTTCGCAGAAAGATCTTCGTCGCCGTCGCTCCTGTGCTTGTGTTGTTCTGTGTGGTCGCCTTGTGGTCCTTTTTCTCCATGAGCGCCATGGAGAAAAAATCAAAGGAGGTGGATGTCACCCGCGAACTGCAGATGAATCTGCTGGAGCGCGAGATCGACCACCTGAAATGGACCCAGACCGTGAGCACCTACGTCCACGATGCGAACGTCACCGAACTCAAGGCCCAGGTGGACGGGACAAAATGCGCCTTCGGGAAATGGTTCTACGGCGATGAACGCGAACGGACCGTGCAGGCCATGCCCGAGTTGCGGCCCCTGCTGAACCAGATAGACGAGCCGCACAAGAAACTGCACGCCACCGCCGCCGCCATAGTCCGGCTGCGGGCCGAGGGCAAAAACGCCGAGGCCCAAAAGATATTTGAAACCGAAAGCATCGCCCAGCTGAAGATCGTGCAGGACTTGCTGGGCGAAATGCGCAAGCAAAGCGCCCTCAAGTCCGAGGCCATCAGCCACATGATCCTGGCCGACGCCCGCATGTCGCGCACCGTCATCCTCGGCGCCGCCATGGTCAGCATCCTCATGGGCCTGCTGGTCAGCATCGCCGTCATCCGCGCCATCTCCCGGCCCCTTACCACCACGGTCAAGTACGCCGACGAGGTGCGCGCCGGCAACCTGGACGCCGAGATCTCCGTGAATCAGCAGGACGAGGTCGGCACCCTCGCCCTCGCCATCCGCGAGATGGTGAAGGTGCTGCAAAGAAAGATAGCCGAGGCCGACCAGAAGAGCGCCGAGGCCGCCACACAGGCCCGCAAGGCCGAGGAGGCCATGCGCCAGGCGGCGGAGAGCGAGGCGCACAACGTGAACCTGATGAAGGAGATGCTGGAGATTTCCACGGACGCCGGGGACATCGCCAAACGGCTGTCCGACTCGGCCGATGAGCTCTCCGCCCAGGTGGAGCAGGTCTCGCGCGGGACCGCCGTGCAGAAGGAGCGCATGGGCGAGACCGCCATCGCCATGCAGCAGATGAGCGCCTCGGTGGAGGACGTGGCCAAAAGCGCCCAGGGCGCCTCGGAGAGCGCCTCGGAAACCCTGGACAAGGCCTCCGAGGGATTCAAGGTGGTGCAGGAGAGCGTGGCCGCCATCGGCGAGGTGAACAGCCTTTCCCGGACCCTGCGCGAGAACATGCAGGCCCTGGGCCAGCAGACCCAGGCCATCGGCCAGGTCATGACCGTCATTTCCGACATCGCCGACCAGACCAACCTGCTGGCCTTGAACGCCGCCATCGAGGCCGCGCGCGCGGGCGACGCGGGCAGAGGCTTCGCCGTGGTGGCCGACGAGGTGCGCAAGCTGGCCGAGAAGACCATGGGCGCCACCAACGAGGTCGGCTCCATCATCGGCTCCATCCAGCAGTCCGCCCGCGCCAATCTGGAGAGCATGGACCACGCAGCCCTGGCGGTGAACACCGCCACGGAGCTCTCCACCCGCTCCGGCAGCTCCCTGCAGGAGATCGTGCGCCTGGCCACGTCCAGCTCATCCCAGGTGGAGAGCATCGCCGCCGCCGCGCGGCAGCAGTCCGCCGCGTCGGAGCAGATCACCCGCGCCATCGAGGAAGTGAGCCAGGTGACCGCCGAGGCCAGCGCCGGCATGCAGCAGTCCGAGCGCGCCGTGCACGAACTGGCCGGCATGGCCGGAGACCTGAAACGCCTCATCGAGCGCCTGAACGCCCACTAGCGCCAGCGCGCGGACGAAAAAAAGGCGGCGGGGGAACTTCCCTCGCCGCCCTTTCGTTCCAATCCTTTTCGGCTCGCCCTGTTGCCGCCTGACCTCGTCTGTCACTCTGACCCGCTCTGGCCCGCTTTGGCCGTTGCACAAGGCCGGGGCACTCTCCCCCTCTGTCCACTTCGGCGCCTGCTGCGGGGCTTCCCCGGGTCCCCGGCGCCTTTGCCGGACTACTTCTTGCCGGGCTTCTTGCCGGGCTTCGGCGCGGGCTTGCCCGCCGGCTTCTTGGCGGCAACCTTTGCCGGAGCGGCCTTGGCGGCAGCCTTCGCCGGGGCCTTGGCGACGGCGGGCTTGCCAGCCTTGGCAGGCGCAGCCGCCTTCGAGGCGGGCGTCTTGGCCGGGGCCTTCTCCGCCTTGGGCGCGGGCTCTGGCCTGGCGTCCTCGGCCTTGGCCGGGGCCCCCTTGGCCGAGGCCTTGGCCAGGGGCCACACCTCGTCCACGCGCTCCACGAACTTCACGCTGATCTTCTTGCGCAGGTCCTCGGGAATGTCCTGCAGATCCTTCTTGTTCTGGCTGGGGATGATGACGCGCGTCATGCCCTGGGCCACGGCCGCCAGGATCTTCTCCTTGATGCCGCCAACCGGCAGCACGCGGCCGCGCAAGGATATCTCGCCGGTCATGGCCGTGTCCGCGCTCACCGGCTTGCCGGAAAGGGCGGAGATGAGCGCCGTGACCAGGGTGACGCCGGCGGACGGGCCGTCCTTGGGCGTGGCGCCCGCGGGCACGTGGATGTGGATGTCGCGCTTCTCGTGGAAGTCCGCAGGGATGCCATACTTCTCGGCCTTGGCGCGGGCGATGGACACCGCCGCCTGGGCGCTCTCCTTCATGACGTCGCCCAGCTTACCCGTGAGGATGAGCTTGCCCGTGCCGGGCATGGTGGTCACCTCCACATGCAGAATCTCGCCGCCGTACGGGGTCCAGGCCAGGCCGGTCACCACGCCGGGGGGCAGCACCAGCTCCTTCTCGTCGTCCAAAAAGCGCGGCACGCCAAGGTACTTGTGCAGGTTCTTCTCGTTGACGGTGAAGGGGCCCTTCTCGCCCTCGGCCTTCTTGCGCGCCAGCTTGCGGCACACGGAGCCGATCTCGCGCTCAAGGTTGCGCAGGCCGGCCTCGCGCGTGTACTCGCGCACGATCTTGGCCAGGATGTCGTCGTCCATCTTGACCTCGGCTTCCTTGAGGCCGTTGTCCTTGGCCTGGCGGGGCACCACGAAGCGGCGGGCGATCTTGACCTTCTCCTGCTCGGTGTAGCCGGGAATGCGGATGACCTCCATGCGGTCCAGAAGCGGACCGGGGATGGTGTCCAGCGTGTTGGCCGTGCAGATGAACATGACGCTCGACAGGTCGAAGGGCACGTTCAGGTAGTGGTCGGTGAAGCTGAAGTTCTGCTCCGGGTCCAGCACCTCAAGCAGGGCCGAGGACGGGTCGCCGCGGAAGTCCGTGCCGAGCTTGTCCACTTCGTCGAGCATGATGACGGGGTTGCGGGTGCCGCAGCCCTTGATGCCCTGGATGATGCGGCCGGGCATGGCGCCGATGTACGTGCGCCGGTGGCCGCGGATCTCGGCCTCGTCGCGCATGCCGCCCAGGCTCAGGCGGTGGAACTTGCGGCCCAGGCTGCGGGCGATGGAGCGGCCCAGGCTGGTCTTGCCCACGCCCGGGGGGCCCACGAAGCACAAAATGGGGCCCTTCATCTTGGGGTTCAACTGGCGCACGGAAAGGTATTCGAGGATGCGCTCCTTGACCTTCTCCAGGTCGAAGTGGTCCTCGTCCAGAATCTCCTTGGCGGCCTTCACGTCAAGGCGGTCCTTGGACTGCTTCTTCCAGGGCAGCTCGGTCATCCAGTCCAGATAGGTGCGGATGACGGTGGCCTCGGAGGAATCCGGGTGCATGGACTCAAGCCGGCCCAGCTGCTTCAGGGCCTCCTTCTTCACGTCCTTGCCCATGCCGGCCTTCTCGATGGCCTTGCGCAGGTTCTCGATCTCCTCGTCCTCGCCGCCCTCGTCGCCCAGTTCGCGCTTGATGGCCTTCATCTGCTCACGAAGGAAGAAGTCGCGCTGGGCCTTGTCCATGCCCTCGCGGGCCATGGACTGGATCTTGTTCTGCATGGAGGCGACCTCGGCCTCCTTCACCAGCTGGGCGTTCACCAGGCGCAGGCGCTCCACGGAGTCCTCGCACTCCAGTATGGCCTGGGCGTCCACCACCTTCATGCGCAGGTTCGACGCGATGAGGTCGGCCAGCCTGCCCGGCTCGGACACGGAGTTCAAGACGCCCATGATGTCCGCCGGGGAAATGCCGCGCAGGGTGAGGATCTTCTCCGACAACTCGCGGGAGGAGCGCACGAGCGCCTCCTGCTCGGGCGAGAGCTCCTTGGGCTCGTTCTCGGAGAGGGCCTCCACCTCGGCCAGGTGGAAGGGCTCGTCGGTGACGAAGCGCTTCACGCGGGCGCGGGAAAGGCCCTGCACCAGCACCTTCAGGCGGCCGTCGGGCATCTTCAGCATGCGCATGATCATGCCCACGGTGCCGGTCTGGTACATGTCGTCCGGGCCGGGGTTGTCCACGGTCTCGTCCTTCTGCGAAAGGATGAGGATGTAGCGGTCGCCGGAGAGGGCCGCATCCACGGCCTTCACGCTCTTTTCCCGCCCCACGAAGAGCGGCAGGATCATGTAGTTGAAGACGACGATGTCGCGCACGGGCAGCACGGGCATCACCTGGGGGATCTCCGGGCGGGGGGGGTTCTCGCCGTCCAGATCCAGGGGGCCGCCGACCGGGATGGCCCCTTCGCCCTGGTCGGGCGAGAGGCTCAAGCGCTGGGTGTTCTGCTTGTCGTTCATATGGATTCCGTTGGCCGCCTGGGCCAGGCGCTGCGCCGCTGTGGGCAGCCCTGCTCGCCTGCGCAGGCGGACCGGTTTGCTGGGTGCTTTCTTGCGTTTCAAAAAGCTTCTCCTTGCCGTCGAGCATCCCCGTCACTCGCCCGGAGGACGCGCCTCCAGACGCCGGGCCCGTTTATTCTAATGCCGCTTTGGCCCAAGGCAAGGGCGAAGTGCAGAATTCTGCGCCCTTTCCCGCCCGAAGGGGCCTTTTCCTCCCTGGCCGCGTCTCCCAAAGTTTGCCTGTCCGTCACCCCCTGGTAACAAACAGGCGCCCCGGAGGCGCTAGGGTCGCAGCCGTAACGGACCAGAACCAACGAAGGAGACGGCCCATGGATCAGCGGCGCATCATGGTGGTGGAGGACCACGCGCAGACGCGTGAACTGTTGCTGTACAACCTGCAGGCCGCCGGCTACGAGGTGCGCACCGCGCCCGACGGAGCCCAGGGCCTGGACACCATGCACCGCTGGCGGCCCGACCTGGCCCTGCTGGACATCATGCTGCCGGAAATGGACGGGCTGGAGCTGTGCCGCAGGCTCAAGCAGGTGCCCTCCCTGCGCTCCGTGCCGGTGATCATGCTCACCGCGCGCGGCGACGAGGTGGACCGCGTGGTGGGCCTGGAGCTGGGGGCCGAGGACTACATCGTCAAGCCCTTCAGCCCGCGCGAACTCCTCCTGCGCATCAAGAACACCCTGCGCAGAAGCGCCGCCGAGCCCGCCACGGCGGACGAGATATGGCGCCACGAGGGCCTGGTGGTGAACTTCGCCGCGCACGAGATGGACGTGGACGGCGAAAAGCGCCCCCTCACCGCCACGGAGCACCGGCTGCTGAAGGAGCTGGTGCAGGCGCGGGGCCGCGTGCTCTCCCGCGACCGTTTGCTGGACACCGTGTGGAACACGGATTTCGAGGGCGCCTCGCGCACGGTGGACACACACATGCGCCGCCTGCGCGCCAAGCTCGACGGCTACGCCGAATGCATCGAGACCGTGCGCGGCGTGGGCTACCGCCTCAAGGCCTGACCCCACCCAGTTCCCCCCGGTCCCGCCCATTCACTGTCCAGTCCCGGTCCGCGCCCCTTTCGCTGGCATGCCAGGCGACAGCTAGGCAACGGGCAAGGCGGGCGGCATTCCCCCTCATGTCCTCCTGAAAGTTGGGAGGGAAGACACCCCTCCGGGGTGTTATTCCCTTGACCTCGCCGCGCGGGGTTTTTAGAAGAAGCGGATTTGTTCCGCTCACCGCCCAACAACAAGGAGTACACACCATGGCCGTCCATGTGGCCCAGCACCCGCTGGTCAAGCACAAGCTCGGGCTTCTGCGCAAGCACGACATCACCACCAGCCTGTTCCGCGACGTGACCAAGGAGCTGGCGCGCCTGCTTACCTACGAGGCCACCAAGGACCTGGAGGTGGAGAAGAAGACCATCAAGGGCTGGGCCGGAGAGGTGGAGATCGAGCGCATCAAGGGCAAGAAGATCACGGTGGTGCCCATCCTGCGCGCAGGGCTCGGCATGATGGACGGCGTGCTGGACATGGTGCCCGGCGCCAAGGTCAGCGTGGTGGGCTTCTACCGCAACGAGGAAACCCTCAAGCCCGTCAAGTATTACGTCAAGCTCGCCAGCGACATCAAGGCGCGCATGGCCATCATCCTGGACCCCATGCTGGCCACCGGCGGCACGCTGGAAGCCACCATCGAGCTTCTGAAGCAGGCCGGCTGCACCCAGATTCGCGGGCTCTTTCTCGTGGCCGCGCCGGAAGGCATCAAGCGCATCCAGGACAGGCACCCGGATGTGGACATCTACTGCGCGTCGGTCGATGAACGGCTGAACGAAAAGGGCTACATCCTGCCTGGTCTGGGCGACGCGGGCGACAAAATCTTCGGCACCAAGTAGCACACACGAAAGGGGGGCGGCGACGCCCCCTTCTTTTGGCGCGCATGCAGGCCACGCTTCCCGCTGTCTCCCCCCGGCACCGGTCAAAGGTCGACGGAACCTGTTCGCGAGGTTCGAGAACCCCATAGGCAAGGAGTCTTCACACATGATCAGAAGGACCATCCAGGTTGAGGAGAAGGTGCCGTTCCTGCAGGGCATTCCGCTCAGCTTCCAGCACCTGTTCGCCATGTTCGGGGCCAGCGTGCTGGTGCCCACCCTGTTCAAGATCGACCCCGCCATCGTGCTTTTGATGAACGGCATCGGCACGCTGATCTATCTCTTCCTGTGCAAGGGCAAGGCCCCGGCCTTCCTGGGATCGAGCTTCGCCTTCCTCTCGCCGGTGTTCGTGGTCCTCGGGGCGGACAAGGCCTTCTGGGGCGCCAACTACTCCTATGCCCTGGGCGGCTTCATCGCCTCCGGCCTGGTGTTCATCGCCGTGGCGCTCATCATCTGGCGCTTCGGCCCCGGCTGGATCAGCATCGTTCTGCCCCCGGCCACCATGGGCCCCATCGTGGCGCTCATCGGCCTTGAGCTGGCGAACGTGGCCACCGGCATGGCCGGCATCATGCCCGACGCCAAGACCGGCGCCTTCGACACCAACGCCATCATCGTGTCCATGGTCACGCTTCTGACCGTGGCCTTCGGCTCGGTGCTCTTCCGCGGGTTCATGGCCGTCATCCCGGTGCTCATCGGCATCCTGGTGGGCTACGGCACCTCCATGGCCATGGGCATGGTCAAGCTGGAGGCCGTGGCCGCCGCCCCGGTGCTGGCCCTGCCCACCTTCTACACGCCCATCTTCGACATCAACGCCGTGCTCATCATCCTGCCCGCCGCCCTGGTGGTCATCAGCGAGCACATCGGCCACCTGGTGGTCACGGGCAACATCGTGAACCGCGACCTGACCCGCGACCCCGGCCTGCACCGCTCCCTCATGGGCGACGGCGTGTCCACCGCGCTCTCCGGCTTCTTCGGCTCCGTGCCCACCACCACCTACGGCGAGAACATCGGCGTCATGGCCATCACCCGCGTGTACTCGGTGTGGGTCATCGGCGGGGCGGCGGTCATCTCCGTGGCGCTGGCCTTCGTGGGCAAGCTCTCGGCCTTCATCCAGTCCATCCCGGCCCCGGTCATGGGCGGCGTGTGCATCCTGCTCTTCGGCGTCATCGCCGCCTCGGGCATCCGCATGCTGGTGGAGGCCAAGGTGGACTACTCCAAGCCCGTGAACCTCTCCCTCACCGCCATCACGCTCATCGTGGGCATCAGCGGCGCGGCGGTCAAGATCGGCAACGTGCAGCTCAAGGGCATGGCGCTGGCCACCGTGGTGGGCATGGCGCTGTCCGTCGTGTTCCGCCTGCTGGAAAAGAGCGGCCTGGCCAACGAGCAGACGGATTTGTAGACAAGAGAAAGAGAATCTTTTTTCCAGGGGGTTGCACCCCCTGGACCCGCAGGGCAAACGAGAAAGCCCGGGCCGAGCAGACGCTCGGCCCGGGCTTTCTCGTTTGCGGAGGGGCCTGGTTGGCCGCTTCTCCCGCACCCTCACCAGCGGATAATGAATGGGACACCCCCTGACCCATCCAGCGCGAAGGCCCGGAACCGTTCTTCACGGTTCCGGGCCTTCGCGCCACAGGGAGTCCAAAGGGCCTCGTGCCCTCTGGCGGGGGGTGCAGGGGGCAGCGCCCCCTGCGCTCTGCTCTACCCGAAGTACGGCGCCACGAGCGGCCAGAGCATCTTGGTGGCCATGGCGATGAGCAGGAAGGCGAAGATTTTCTTCAGCTTGGGCACGGGCAGGCTGTGGGCGAGCTTGGCCCCGAGGGGCGCGGTGAGGATGCTCGCGGCGGCCACGCCGGCCAGGGCGGGCAGGTAGACGAAGCCCAGGTAGCCGGCCTCCAGGCCGGGCAGCGGCGCGGAAAGGCCGTTGACGACGTACCCTGCGGTGCCGGCCACGGCGATGGGGAAGCCGATGGCCGCGCTGGTGCCGATGCAGGTGTGCAGGGCCACGTTGCACCAGGTCATGAAGGGCACGGACAGGGTGCCCCCGCCGATGCCCACGAGGCTGGACACGCCGCCGATGACGTTGCCCGCGGCGAACATGCCCAGGGGTCCGGGCACCTGGCGCGTGGCCTTGGGCTTGATGTTCAGCAGCATCTGCGCGGCCACGTAGTACAGGAAGACCACGAAGAAGCCGGAGAGGAAGCGCGTGGACAGGAGCGCGGCGACCTTGGAGCCCAGGAAGGTGCCGATGAGGATGCCCGGGGTGATGGCCTTGACGATGGCCCACACCACTGCCCCGCGCTGGTGGTGCGCCCGCAGGGAGGACACGCTGGTGAACATGATGCTGGCCAGCGAGGTGCCCAGGGCCAGGTGCTGGATGTAGTCGGCCGGGAGCTCGATGATGTGGAACACGAAGTTGAGCATGGGCACGATGACGAGCCCGCCGCCCACGCCGAGGAGGCCGGCCAGGACTCCGGCGAAGGCGCCGGTGGCGATGTAGAGGAGCCAGGCGGTGATCATTGCGGAAAGATCCTCCAGGGTTCTTGCGCCCGGCTCGCGCGGGGCGTCATCTGCGCAGCACGGCCGGAAATCGGGCGAGAGGCCCTTCTACGTCTGGGCCAAACGCTTGTAAAGACGCTCCACTTTCCCGTACCGCCCGCCATTGCCACCGCGCGCGCCCCCTGCTAGAAGGGGCAACATGTGCGGCATAGCGGGCATTTTCGCCCCTTCGGGGACAACAGCGGCGCAGGAGTTGGCGGAGGCCGCCCTGCGCATGGCCGATGTCCAGGGCCATCGTGGCCCGGACGGGCGCGGCGTCTGGGCCGATCCCGATGGCGGCCTGGCCCTTGGGCACCGCAGGCTGGCCGTGCTGGAGCTTTCCGCCGCCGGGGCCCAGCCCATGGTCAGCCACTGCGGCCGCTGTGCCCTCGTCTTCAACGGCGAAATCTACAATCACTCGGATCTGCGCGCCCAGGTGGACGCGGCCCGCGCCTATTCCGGCCGCCCGGCCGTCGCCTGGCGGGGCCGCAGCGACACCGAGACCCTGCTGGAGGCCCTGGCCCTGTGGGGCGTGGAGGAAGCCCTCAAGCGCTCCACCGGCATGTTCGCCCTGGCCCTGTGGGACCGCCGCGACCGCACCCTGGCCCTGGCGCGCGACCGCATGGGCGAAAAGCCCCTGCACTACGCCGCCTCGCGCGGGCGCATCCTCTTCGCCTCGGAGCTGCCCGGGCTCACCGCCGCGCCGGACTTCTGCCCCGGCGTGGACAAAAGCGCCCTGGCGCTCTACCTGCGCCTGTCCTGCGTGCCCGCGCCGCACTGCATCCTGAGCGGGGTGCGCAAGCTGCCCGCCGGGCACGTGCTCACCATCGGCGAGGGCGAGGCCAAAAGCGGCTCCCTGCCGGCCACGAGGCCTTACTGGTCCCTCAAGGCCGTGGCCGAGGCCGGCCTGGCCCTGCCCTTCGCCGGAACGGACGAGGAGGCCCTGGACCGGCTGCTGGACCTCCTGCGGCAGAGCGTGCGCGGCCAGATGCTGGCCGACGTGCCCGTGGGCGCGCTCCTGTCCGGCGGCATCGACTCCTCCCTCGTCACGGCGCTGATGACCGAGGCCGCCCAGGCCTCCGGCGGGCCAAAGGTGCGCACCTTCACCATCGGATATGAGGACGCGCGCACCGGGGGCTACGACGAGTCGCCCCAGGCCGAGGCCGTGGCCCGGCACCTGGGCACGGAGCACACCACGCTGACCTTCCGGGCGGAGGACGCCCTGGCCCAGGCCACGCGGCTGGTCAAGGCGGCGGGCGAACCCTTCGCCGACGCCTCGTTCTTGCCCGCGCGGCTGGTGGCCGGCCTCACCAAGGGGCACGTCACCGTGTGCCTGACCGGGGACGGCGGCGACGAACTCTTCGCGGGCTACAACCGCCACGTGCAGGGCGCGGCCCTGTGGGCCCAGATGTCGGGCATTTCGCCGGGTCTGCGCGGCCTGGCCGCAGGGCTGCTGCAGGCCCTTCCGCCCCGCGCCTGGGACCGCGTGTTCGCCCTGCTCGGTCCGCTGCTCCCGAAATCCGCGCGCCAGCGCCTGCCGGGGGAGAAGCTGCACAAGCTGGCCCAGGCCCTGCCCGTGCGCGTGGCCCCGGCCTTCTACTCGGCCCTGGTCTCCGCCTGGCCGGACCCCGGCCTGCTTGCGCCCGGCGCGGCGGAGTCCTCCTGGATTCTGCGCCAGCCCGGCGGCTGGCCCGCGCCCGCCCTGTGCCCGGAGGGCGGCACGGCCTGGATGCAGTTCCTGGACAGCCTGTGGTACCTGCCCGAGGACATTTTGACCAAGGTGGACCGCGCCTGCATGAGCGTGGGCCTGGAGCCGCGCGCGCCCTACCTGGACCGCCGCGTGGCCGAGTTCGCCTGGAGCCTGCCTGCGCACATGCGCGTGCGCGCGGGCCAGGGCAAGTGGGCCCTGCGCGGCCTGCTCTCCCGCTATGTTCCGCCTGCGCTGTGGGACAGGCCCAAGATGGGCTTCGGCGTGCCCCTGGACGCCTGGCTGCGCGGGCCCTTGAAGGCCTGGGCCGAGGCCCTGCTGGACCCCGAGCGCCTGGCCTGCGAGGGCTACTTCGAGCCCGGCCCCGTGGCCAGCGCCTGGGCCGAGCACCAGTCCGGCCGCTTCAACCGCCAGTATCGCCTGTGGCCCGTGCTCATGTTCCAATCCTGGCTGGAAAGTGCGGGCATTTCCGGGTAGGGGATTCGCATGCGCATCGCCGTCGTCGCTGGCTACGCCCCCTCGCTGGTGCATTTCCGGGGCCCGCTCCTCGCCGCCTTCAAGGCGCGCGGGCACGAGGTCATCGCCCTTGCCCCGCCCGAGCCCGGCGGCGGCCTGGCCACGGAGGCCGCCCTCCGGGCCATGCGCATCCCCCTGCTGCGCTACCAGCTGGACCGCGGCGGCATGAACCCCCTGCGCGACCTGCGCACCCTGCAGGCCCTGCGCAGCCATTTCCTCGCCCTCAAGCCCGGGCTGGTCCTCTCCTACACCATCAAGCCGGTGATTTACGGCTCCTTCGCCGCGCGCCTGGCCAAGGTGCCCCGCGCGGCCTCGCTCATCACCGGGCTGGGCTACGCCTTCGGCGGCCTGTCCGAAAATCTGGGCGACGCCCTGCCCGGCCAGCCGCAGACCGTATCCCGCCGCTGCCTGACGGAACTTGTGACGCGCATGTACGCCAAGGCTCTGGAACACAACCGCGCCGTCATCTTCCAGAACCCGGACGACCGCGACCTGTTCCAGCGTTTGAACATTTTGTCCCCAGGCCAGCGCGTGGCCGTGGTGGGGGGCAGCGGCGTGGACCTGGACCGCTTCGCCCCCGCGCCGCCGCTGCTCGCCCACCCGGAGACGGGCGGACCGGTGTTCACCTGCGTGGCCAGGCTGCTGTGGGCCAAGGGCGTGGGCGTGTTCGTGGAGGCCTGCCGCATGCTCAAGCGCAAATATCCCCAGGCGGTGTGCCGGCTCATCGGCCCGGCGGACGACGTGCCCGACGCCGTGCCCCAGGACATGCTGCGCCGCTGGCGCGAGGACCGCGTGGTGGAGATCCTGGAGCCGGTGGAGGACATCCGCCCCGTGCTTGCCGCCAGCAGCGTCTTCGTGCTGCCGAGCTACCGCGAGGGAACGCCGCGCTCGTCGCTGGAGGCCATGGCCATGGCCAGGCCCGTGGTGACCACCGACGTGCCCGGCTGCAGGCAAACCGTGGAAGACGGCGTGACGGGCTTCCTCGCGCCGCCGTTCGAGCCCGGCGAGCTCATGCGCGCCATGGAGCGCTACGTGCTTGAGCCCGAACTCATCGCCCAGCAGGGCGCGGCCGCGCGCAGGCTGGCCGAGGAACGCTTCGACGCGGCCCGCGTCACCGAGGCCATGCTGGCCGTGCTGCCCCTGCCGGAAAACGCCGTTTCCCCCGCCGGGGCGCAGGCCCCGACCCCATGACCGCCAAGCGGCTCATGGACCTGGCCATCGCCGTGCCGGGGCTCCTGCTCGCCGCGCCGCTCATGCTCTGCGTGGCCCTGTGCGTGCGCCTGGCCCTGGGGCCGGGGGTGCTCTTCCGCCAGGAGCGCCCCGGTCTGCACGGCCAGCCCTTCACCATCCTCAAATTCCGCACCATGAAGGACGGCCCCGGAACGGACGCCGAGCGCCTGACCGCCTTTGGCCGGCTGCTGCGCGGCACCTCGCTGGACGAGCTTCCCGAACTGCTGAACGTCATCCGCGGCGACATGAGCCTCGTCGGACCCCGGCCGCTTTTGATGCGCTACCTGCCGCGCTACAGCGCCAAGCAGGCGCGCCGCCACGAGGTGCCGCCCGGCATCACCGGCTGGGCCCAGGTGAACGGCCGCAACGCCCTCACCTGGGAGGAGCGCCTGGCCCTGGACGTGTGGTACGTGGACAACAGGACCCTGTGGCTCGACCTGCGCATTCTGGGGCGCACCCTCTGGGCCGTGCTCTCCCGCCGGGGCATCAGCGCCCCGGGCGAGGCCACCATGGGCGAGTTCATGGGCCAGGGCGACGGCCAGGAGCACTCCCCGCCCCGCGCCCCGCGCCTCCCCCAAGATTGAACATCGGCCCCGCATCTGCTACCTAGGGCCACGCGCCGCAGGCCCCAGCCGTCGTCCCGCCGGGCAATTCCCGGACCGCTCCCCGCCGCGCCCAACGCAAACAAAGGAAACACAATGTCCGAGCGTCCCCCTGTCCGCACCAAGGAGAATTTCCTCGTCTTCGGCTCCCCCGCGCTGGAGCAGGCCGAGATCGACGAGGTGGTGGCCTGCCTGAAGAGCCGCTGGATAGGCACTGGGCCGCGCACGGCCCGGTTCGAGCGCGACTTCGCCGCGTACAAGGGCGTGGACGCCGCCGTGGCCCTGCATTCCTGCACGGCGGCCCTGCACCTGGCCATGGTGGCCCTGAACCTGAAGCCCGGCGACGAGGTCATCACCACGCCGCTGACCTTCTGCGCCACGGTGAACGCCATCCTGCACGCGGGCGGCACCCCGGTCCTGGCCGACATCGACCCGGCCACCCTGAACATCGACCCGGCCAAGGTGCGCGAGAAGATCACCCCGCGCACGCGCGCCATCCTGCCCGTGCACTTCGCCGGCCGCCCCTGCGACATGGACAGCCTCATGGCCATCGCCAGGGAGCACGGCCTCGCCGTCATCGAGGACTGCGCCCACGCCATCGAGACCCTGTACCATGGCCAGCACGCGGGCACCCTGGGCGACTTCGGCTGCTTCAGCTTCTACGTCACCAAGAACATCATCACCGGCGAGGGCGGCATGGTCATCGCCAAAAAGCCGGAGGACCTGGCCCGCATCAAGGTGCTGGGCCTGCACGGCATGAGCGCCGACGCCTGGAAGCGCTTCGGCGACGAGGGCTACAAGCACTATGCGGTGGTCGAGGCCGGGTTCAAGTACAACATGATGGACATCCAGGCCGCGCTCGGCATCCACCAGCTGCCCCGCGTGGACGCCTACCACGCCCGGCGCGAGGCCGTGTGGGCCCGCTACATGGAGGCCTTCTCCGCCCTGCCCGCAGGCAGGCGCATCGGCCTGCCCGCGCCCCAGGAGCCGGACACCCTGCACGCCCGGCACCTGTTCACGGTCCTGGTGGACGAGGAGACCAGCGGCATAGGGCGCGACGACTTCCTCATGGCCATGACCAAGCAGGGCATCGGCGTGGGCGTGCATTACCTCTCCCTGCCGGAGCACCCCTACTACCAGGAGCGCCTGGGCTGGAAGCCGGAAGCCTACCCCGAGGCCGCGCGCATCGGGCGGGAGATCGTCAGCCTGCCCATCTCCGCCCGGCTGGAGGACCAGGACGTGGCCGACGTCATCAGCGCCGTGCGCCGCGTGCTGGGAGCGGAGTAAGGCAATCGGGCAAGGGGCTCCGCGTCTGACTGAAAGAGTGGCCCCGCCGCTGCCGAGCAAGGTGAACTCCGCTGGGGCGCTGCCCCAGACCCCGCCAAAGGGTCTTCGACCCTCTGGACTCCCTTTGGGGGGAATTGGATAAAAAGAACCGGCCCGGCTTTCCATGACGGGGTTCCAAGGGGCCGAGGCCCCTTGGCCTGCGGAGCGCGACACGGGCGATGCCCCGGCCCCAGGCGCACAGGCCCCAGCCGCTGCGCCCGGCGCAGGCGCAACGAAACCAGACGTTCGAGGTCCGCGCGATGGAATTTCTGCCGCACCTGCTCACCCTGGCCGCCATCATGCTGCTGGCCTGCATCAGCCCCGGCCCGGACTTCGTGGTCGTCTCCAGCCACGCCCTGGGCGGGCGCAAGGCGGGCATCCTGGTGGCCCTGGGCGTGGCCGCGGGCTGCGTGGTCTGGGCCATGCTGGCCGTCTTCGGGCTGGGGCTGGTCATCGCCCGGCTCTCCTGGCTGTACTGGCTGGTGCGCCTGGGCGGCGCGGCCTATCTGCTCTGGATGGGCGCGCGGATGCTCTGGGCGGCGCGCCATCCCGCCCAGGGGGAGGCTCCGGCCCGCCCCGCGGCAAGGCCCCTTTCGGCCCCGCAAGCCCTGCGCGCGGGCTTTCTGGTGAACATGACCAACCCCAAGGCCGTGGCCTTCTTCGGCAGCCTTTTCGTCACCGTCCTTCCGGCCTCGGCCCCTGGCTGGGTGCACTGCGCCACGGTGGGCGTGGTTGGCGTGGTCTCGGCGGGCTGGTTCTGCGTGCTGGCGCTGCTCTTTTCCGTTCCCCGCGTGCGCGGAACCTACCTGCGGCTGCGCAGGCCCGTGGACGCCCTCATGGGCGCGGCCCTGGTGGGCCTGGGCGCGAAGCTGGCCGTTTCGCGCTAGGGCGCGGACATTTCCCTCCCGGCGCTGCGGATTGACGCAAAGCGCCCGGGGACGCTACATTCGGACAAACACACGCGGCGGGCGATCCGCCGGAGGCAGCGATGAAGATAGTTGTGCTGGGCGCCAACGGACACGGCCAGGTGGTGGCGGACATCCTGTTCCAGATGTGGACCAAGGGCCGCGAGATGGAGCTGGTGGGCTTTCTGGACGACGACCCCAAGCTTGGCGGCACGCGCATACTGGGCCTGCCCGTGCTGGGCAAGCTGGCGGACCTGCCCGCCACCCCGCACGACTGCGTGATCCTGGGCATAGGCGACAACGCCGCCCGGGCCCGCGTGTACGGCGAACTGGTGCAGGCGCGCAAGCGCTTCGCCACGGCCATCCACCCCTCGGCCATCCTGGCCCCGGACGTGGTCGTGGGCGCGGGCGCGGTGCTGGCCGCAGGGGCCATCGCCAACCCCGGCGCGCGCATCGGGGAGAACGCCATCCTGAACACAGGCTCCAGCATCGACCACCACTGCGTGCTGGGCGCGCACAGCCACGTGGCCCCGGGCGTGCACTTGGCCGGGCGCGTCACCGTGGGCGAGGGCGCGTTCGTGGGCATCGGGGCCTGCGCCGTGCAATGCGTGCAGATCGGCGCGTGGAGCACCGTGGGCGCGGGCGCGGCGGTGACCCAGGACGTGCCCGAGCGCGCCACCGTCGGCGGCGTGCCCGCCAGAGCGCTCTAGCCGGAGCTGGCGGCCATGACCAAGCGGCCCCGCCTGTTCCTCTCCCCGCCGCACATGGGCGGCAGCGAGCAGACCCGCGTGGCCGAGGCCTTCGCCAGCAACTACATCGCGCCCCTGGGCCCCCAGGTGGACGCCTTCGAGGCGGCCTTCTCCGAATACACGGGCCTGCCGCACTGCCTGGCCGTGGCCAGCGGCACCGCGGCCATGCACCTGGCCCTGCACTGCCTGGGCGTGAAGCCGGGCGACGTGGTCCTGGCCTCAAGCCTGACCTTCATCGGCTCCGTGAGCCCGGCAAGGCAGCTGGGCGCGGAACTCTGCTTCATCGACAGCGAGCCCGGCACCTGGAACGTGGACCCGGCGCCGCTGCGCGAGGCCCTGGAGCATTACGCCGCCCAGGGCCGCCGCGTGACCGCGGTGATTCCCACGGACATCTACGGCCAGTGCGCGGACTACGCCCGCCTGCTGGACGTGTGCGCGCCCTTCCATGCGCCCGTCGTGGCCGACAGCGCCGAGAGCATGGGCGCGCGCTACGGGCAGGGCCCGAACACGGGAGAGGCAGCCTGCCACGCCGGGGCCTGGCCGGGGCTGGCCGCCAGCATCTTCTCCTTCAACGGCAACAAGATCCTGACCACCTCCGGCGGGGGCATGCTGGCCTCCCATGACAAGAAACTCATCGAGCACGCGCGCAAGCTCTCGCAGCAGGCGCGCGAGCCCGCGCCCCACTACGAGCACGCGGAGCTTGGCTACAACTACCGCCTGAGCAACCTGCTGGCGGCCGTGGGCCTGGGCCAGCTGGAGGCCCTGGAGGCCCGCGTGGCCCAGAAGCGGCGCATCTTCCGCTGGTACCGGGAGCTTCTGGGCGATGTTCCGGGCCTGTCCTTCATGCCCGAGGCCGCCACCGGCAAGGCCAACCGCTGGCTCACGGTGATCCAGCTTGCCGTGGACTGCGGAAGCGCGCCGGAGGCCGTGCGCCTGGCCCTGGAGGCCGAGGACATCGAGTCCCGCCCGGTGTGGAAGCCCATGCACCTGCAGCCGGTGTTCGCGGGCTGCCGCGTCTTCGGCGGAGGCGTCAGCGAGGCGCTTTTCACGCGCGGGCTCTGCCTGCCCTCGGGCACGGCCATGGGGCGCGAGGACGTGGAGCGCGTGGCGGGCATCGTGAAAGCTGTCGTGGTCAAGGGCAAAGGCCGAGACTGATGCTCTGCAATCCCCGGAACCGGCACTTCTATTTCATGCTCGCGGCCGAGGCCGGCTGCTTCGCCGCGGCCCTGGCCCTGGCCTACCTGCTGCGCTTCGACTTCAGCCTGCCGGGGTTCTACGCCGCGCAGCTTGGGGCCATGCTCCTGTGGGCGCTGCCGCTGAAGCTCGGCGTGTTCCTGGCCTTCGGCCTGTACCGGGGCATGTGGCGCTACACCAGCCTGGAGGACTTCAAGCGCCTGGCCGAGGCCGTGCTCCTGTCCTCGGCCCTGGTGGTGGCCTGCGTGGCCTACGCATACGGCTTCGCGGGCTTCTCGCGCGCGGTGCTGGCCCTGGATGGCATGCTCACCCTGCTCTTCACCGCCGGCCTGCGCCTGGGCATCCGCATGCTCTACTCCGCCGGGCGGGGGCAGGCTTCCGGTCCGGCGCGGCGGGTGCTGGTCATCGGCGCGGGGGGCCTGGGCGAGCGCCTGCTGCGCGAGATCACCCAGAGCCCGGACCTGAACCTGCAGGTGGCGGGCTTTCTGGACGACGACCCGGACAAGCTGGGGCGCTCGCTCCACGGACGCGAGGTGCTTGGCGGCGTGGCCGACCTGCCCCGCGTGGCCGCGGCGCACGGGGCCGAGGAGCTCATCATCGCCGTGTCCCGCGCCAGCGCGGCGGAAATGCGCCGCATCATCGAGGCGTGCAAGGCCTCCGGCCTGCCGCACCGCATCCTGCCCGGCACCGGGCAGCTGCTGGACGGCAAGGCCGTGCTGACCCTGCGCCCCGTGGACTACCTGGACCTGCTGGGCCGCAGCGAGGTGGCCCTGGACCAGGAGGGCCTGCGCGGCATTTTGACCGGAAAGACGGTGCTGGTGACCGGCTGCGGCGGGTCCATCGGCTCGGAACTGTGCCGGCAGGTGGCGCAGTTCGCCCCCGCGCGGCTGGTGCTGGTGGATGCCAGCGAATACAACCTCTACGCCATCGCCGGGGAGCTGGAGGCCGAGCGCCCGGAGACGCCCCTTTTCCGCGTGCTGGGCAGCGTGGCCGACGCCCCCCTCATGGACGCGGTGCTGGCCGAGCACAAACCGTCGCTGGTGCTGCACGCGGCGGCCTACAAGCACGTGCCCATGCTGGAGGAGAACCCCTGGGCCGCCGTGGCCAACAACATCCGGGGCACGCGCGTGCTCATGGAGGCGGCCGTGCGCCACGGCGTGGCCCGCTTCGTCACCGTGTCCACGGACAAGGCCGTGAACCCGGCCAGCGTCATGGGCGCCAGCAAGCGCGTCACCGAGCTGCTCATGGCCGCGCATGCGGGCGCGCGGACGCGCTTCTCCGCCGTGCGCTTCGGCAACGTGGTGGGCTCGTCCGGCTCGGTGGTGCCGCTCTTCCGCAGGCAGATAGAGGCCGGCGGCCCGGTGACCGTGACCCACCCGGACATGACCCGCTACTTCATGAGCATCGCCGAGGCCTGCCAGCTCATCCTGCAGGCCGCGGCCATGGACGGCGCGCCGGAGACGGGCGGCGACATCTACGTGCTCAAGATGGGCGAACCCGTGCGCATCGTGGACCTGGCCCGCGACCTCATCCGCCTCTCCGGCCGGGAGCCCGGCGTGGACGTGGACATCGTCTTCACCGGCCTGCGGCCCGGCGAGAAGCTCGCCGAGGAGCTGGTGGGAGACGGCGAGGAGGTGGTGCCCACCGGGCACGAGAAGATTTTGGTGCTGCGCGGGCGCGGAGCAAACGCCCCGGACCCGGCCCGGCTGGACGCCCTGCTGGCGGCCCTGGACCACGCGGCGGCGCGACGCGACGGAGACGCGGTGCGGGCCCTGCTGGAGCGCCTGGTGCCGGAGTACAGGACGCCCCCCCAGGGCTGAAGCCCGGCCCTCGGGACTGGCCCTGCAGGCCCTGTCCCCGCCGCCGCGCGTCGCCCGTTCCCCCGCCAAGCGCCGCTGTGCTCACGTCCGCCGCGCGCCACGGCGGGAACCTTGCCCGCGCCGGGCATGCCACCGAAGGGAAGCCCGCTCCCGCTCTCGCTGCTGGCGTCCCTCGCTGTTCCGGCTTCTGTCCGTTGGCTCCTGCCCGTAGGCTCTGTTCACAGCCCCTTCCCCCTACGCCAGCGTTCGACTTCGATTCCGACCGCTGGTCAGTGGTGGGTGCCCGTGGCCGGGGCCGGCAATGGGCCGCCGCAGCGCCCGCCCGCCATGAGGAAGCCTCCCGCACGCTGCCCGTGCGCGCGGGAATGCGCTGCCCGGCATTCAATCTCCTTGTGCCGCAGGCCATGAAAAAGGCCCCCTCCGGACGTGCCGGAAGGGGCCTTTGGTTTCCCTTGGGCCGGGCTAGGAGGCCTTGAGATCGCCGATGAGCTGGCGGAGCTCCGCGGCCATGCGCGCCAGCTCGCCGATGGCGGCCACTGACTGGTTCATGCCCTCGGCGGTCTCCGAGGCCACGCGGTTCACTTCCTCGATGGCGGCGCTGATCTTCTCGGACACGCCGGACTGTTCCTCGGCCGCGCCGGCGATGCCCTGCACCTGCTCGGCGTTGCTCCTGGAGATGACCACGATCTCCTCCAGGGCCTGGGCGCTCTCGTTGGAATGGCTGGTGGCCTCGCCTATGGCCTGGGCCACGCTGTCCATGCTGCCGATGTTCTTGCGGCTGGACTCCTGGATGGCGCGGATGTTCTCGCCCACTTCCTTGGTGGCGCCCATGGTCTTCTCGGCCAGCTTGCGCACTTCGTCGGCCACCACGGCGAAGCCGCGGCCGGCGTCGCCCGCGCGGGCGGCCTCAATGGCGGCGTTCAGCGCCAGCAGGTTGGTCTGGTCGGCGATGTCGTTGATGACGTTCATGACCTGGCCGATGGCCTGGGCCTGCATGCCCAGCTGTTCCATGTTCTCCTTCAGCTGCACGGCAATGGAGTTGACGTTGCCGATGGCCTGCTGGGAGCGGCGCACCACGTCGGAGCCGCCGGAGGCCTTGTTCTTGGCCGTGTCGGCAGAGGAGGCGACCTCTCCCGCCTGGCGCGCCACGGAGATGACCGAGGCGTTCATCTGCTCCATGGCGGAGGCGGTTTCGGCCACGCGATCGCGCTGCAGGTCCATGCCGCGGCTCATGAGCTCCACCTGGGCGGAGAGCTCCTCGGAACTGGAGGTGATGCGCTCCACGATCTCCTCAAGCTTGCCCGCGGCGTCGAGCATGCCTTCGCGCTTGGCGCTCTCGGCCTGGAGCTTGGCCTCCAGGGCCTCCTTGGTGGCGAGTTCCGCCTCGCAGGCCTTGCTGTCCGCAGCCTTGGTGCTGGCCTCGGCCTCCAGGATCTTGGCCTTGAGGTTGGCCGTCATGGTGCGCAGGGCCTCGGCCAGGGTGTGGGTCTCGTCGTTGGAGGTGACGTGGAGTTCGGCGTCCAGGTTGCCCTTGGCGGCGTTGTGCGCGTAGTCGATGGTCTGCAGGATGGGCCTGACCAGGGCCTTGGAGACGAGGAAGCCCACGATGAGCATGACGAGGCCCACGGCGATTGTGGAGCCCAGGCTCGAAAGGTGGGTTTCGGTCAGCACGCGTTCGATGAACGCCCGCCTCTGGCCGATGAAGAACATGCCGGCGTTCTTGCCGTTCACGTCCACGATGGGCCAGTAGGCGGTGTTGTAGGCCACGCCGAGGATGTTGTTGCTGCCCAGGTAGCGCTTGCCATTCTTGAGGACGGATTCGAGCACGGCGGGGTTGTCCATCTTGGTGCCCACCGCGCGCTTGCCTTCCTTCATGATGGTCGTGGAGATGCGCGTGTCGTCCTGGAAGAGCGTGCACTCAAGCCCCAGGGTCTTCTTGATCTGGTCCACGAAGCGGTCGCTGGAGAGGGTGAAGCCGGGGGTGATGACGCCCACGATCTCGTCGCCCTTGCGCACCGGGTAGCCCGCGCGCAGGGAGAACTTGACCACGGTGCCCTGCTCCACGCCGACGGTGACCTCGCCCTTGAGGGCCTTCTGCACGTTCACCTGGTTGGCGACGCTGTCTCCCACCTTGTCGGAGTGGCCGCGGGCGATGCACTTGCCCGTGCGGTCGGAGATGGTGATGGATTCGAGTCCGGTCTCGGCCATGGCCTTCTTGGCGTAGGCCTGCAGCCAGGCCGTGTCGCCCTCGGCCATGGCTTTTATGACATGCGGATTGCTGGCCATGTGGAAGCCGTTGGCCAGGAGGTTCTTCTTCTGGGCCTCGAACTGCTCGCTGACGATATCGGCGCGGATGCCGACCTCGTTGATGTTCTGCTCATCCAGCGTGTTGGTCAGGAAATAGCGGTTGGCGGCGTAATTTCCGCCGCCCACGAGCATGACGGTGAGAAATACCAGTCCGGTGATTTTCATCAGCAAGGTAAAGCGCATTGAGGCCTCCTCGAAGAAGGGAACGGGAAAAGCCCGCAAGCTGCCCGGCCTGGTCCACGCCGCCGGGGGGAGGGTTCATGGTCTGCGCAAAACGCGCCAGTTCACCACTGCCTCACCCAGATCCTTGACCTGGAATTATGCTGAATTATCGGTCACGCTACTCCAGAGCTATAGAATTTGGAACCCGGAAATAACGTGGGAGCCACACTTTACGTAGTTATTGATTTCGTAGCTCGTGAAATTGTGCACGATACCCCCCGCCAGTCGACAATTCCCACACAAATGGACTGATCTTGCCGATTCGTCCAGTCGAACAGCTCCTGTCTTTATGGATAGAGTATTGCTTTCGCCAAGATATCAGGTTAGCAATACTCGCATAAGCTCACTCAATCCATTTTCTGGACCGGCGGGGCAGAAGCATCCGCGGCAGCGCTATGCGACCGCAGGGGGGCCCACTTGCGCGTCGGCGGAGGCAGCACCATGTCCGAACTCGTCCTGTACATCCCCGCCGCCCACACTCCCCGGCTCTACCCCTTTGTGGCCCGCGCGGCCAAGGGCCTGGCCAAGCCCGTCCGCGAGCGGACGGTGCCCCGGATCCGCCTTTCGGACCTGCGCTGCCTGGACGTGCGGATGCACGGCTCGCTGGAGCGGGTGCGCATGCCTCTGGTCTATCCCTTCATCCGCACCGATGCGCCGAACTTCGACCAGGCCATGCCGGGACCGCACCTGCTCACCGGCCCGGACTGGCTGGTGCTGGGCCGCAACGGCTACGACCTGCAGCGCCAGCTTTCCGCCGCGCTGGAGGCACGGGCCCGGCGCGGGGAGGAAACGACTCTGCGGGTGGTGCCCTTTGCCCACATGGAAGGTCCACTCCCGCAGGAGCCCAACGAGCACGACACGGCCTTCGTCTTCCGCAAGGGGTCCGAGAACCACAACCAGCCCGGCTGGGAGCAGAACAAGGACAGGCTGCTGGAATTGCCCGAGGAAGCCTGGAACGAGGTGGGAATCTCCAACACCGCGGACCTGGTCCACGTTTTCGACGAGGCCCTGTCGCGGCTGGCGCCGGAATCGCCCCGGCTCATACTGGATGTGGGCTGCGGCCTGGGGCAGGTGACGCGCAGCCTCGCCCTGCGCTACCCCGGGGCCGAGGTGGTGGGCATAGACGCCAGCGAGGAAGCCTGCGCCGTGGCCGCCAAGGCCTTCCCCCTGCCGAACCTGAGCTTCAAGGCCGTGGACTTCGCCAATCCCCTTCCCTTTTCGCCGGGCCAGGCGGACATCATCGTCTCCACCAACGCCGTGCCCTACGCAGCCGACCAGCTCGGCTTCGCCAGGGAGCTCTTCACGCTGCTCGCGCCCGGCGGCCTGCTGCTGAACCATTGCCGGGCCGAGGAATCGCAGCATTTCTGGGATTTTCCCAAAAGCCTTGGCCTGCCCACCAATGTGCAGATCTTCCTGTGCGACTGGTTCGCGGCGGCGCAGGAGGCCGGGCTGAAGACCGAGGTTGCGAGCGTTCCCGTCGGCATGGCCGCCCACTTTTTCGCGCCATCGGGAAGCAAGGCCTTCGCCACCCCGCTGATGGACTACGCCGACAGCCGCCGCCACGAGCCGTCCCTGTCCTACGACCCCTGGTTCAGCCACGTGCTGCTGGCCCACAGCGCGCGCGCGCGCCAGGCCGAGACAGCCGCCCTGCCGCTGGAACAGAACCACCTGGCGCGCCTGAGCCGCCTGCTGAACAGCGTGCTCCGCGCACCCGCAAAGATGAAGGAAGCGGCCATCGTGGCCTGGATATGCACGGCGCGGGAACTGACGCTGGTGCCGGAAGTGGTGGAGTTCTTCGAGGCGGTGCTGCCCGAGAGCGCCACGGTGCTGCGCATGGTGCTGGGCACCACCCTCGGAGCGGTCTAGGCGGGCTGGGCCGGGCTAGTCGTCCTGGTCCTTGCCCGGAATCTGGATGTTGTATTTCTTGATCTTGTAGTGGATGGCCCGGCGGCTGATGCCCAGCAGGTCGGCGGCGTTCTTCTTGACCCAGGCCGCCCGCTCCAGCGCCCGGAGGATGGTCTGGTGCTCGTTCTCCTCAAGGGAGAGGGCGTCCGCGCCGGTGTTTGCCCCGTTGGCGACGCCAGCGCCGGCCGCAACGGCCGGGGAGGCCTCGGCGTGCAGGTTCTGGGCCTGCTCCAGCTGGATGTCCCTGGGCTCAAGCGTCTGGCCCGCGCAGAACACCACGCCGCCCTCAAGGGCGTGCTTCAGCTCGCGCACGTTGCCCGGCCAGCTGTGGGCCATGAGCATGGAGACGGTCTCCGGCGAGGCACTGACCCTGGGCCGGTGCTGGGCCACGCTGAAGGCATCCAGGAAGCGCTCCACCAGGAGGGGGATGTCCTCCTTGCGCTCGCGCAGGGGGGGCACCTTGAGGGTGACCACCTTGAGGCGGAAATAGAGGTCCTCGCGGAACTCGCCCTTCTTCACCAGCGCGGGCAGGTCGGCATTGGTGGCGGCGATGACCCGGCAGTTGACCGGGATGGCGCGGGTGTCGCCCACGCGGCGCAGGGTGCGCTCCTGCAGAAAGCGCAGCAGCCGGGTCTGCATCTCCGGGCTGATGTTGCCGATCTCGTCGAGGAAAAGCGTGCCGCCGTCGGCCTCTTCCATCAGGCCCTTCTTGTCGCGCACGGCGTGGGTGAAGGATCCCTTCACGTGGCCGAAGAGCTCGCTCTCAAGCAGCGTGGGCTGGGTGCTGCCGCAGTCCACTATGACGAAGGGGCCCTTGGCGCGCGGGGAGAGGTCGTGCAGCATGCGCGCCACCATCTCCTTGCCCGTGCCGGACTCGCCCAGGATGAGCACGGCCACGTCGGTGGGGGCCACGCGCTCGAGCAGGGCGTAAAAGTCGCGCATCACCGGGCTCTTGCCGCCCCAGATGACGTCGGAGATGAGCGGCCCCTTGAGCTTGGGGGCTTTCGGCTTCTCGTCCCGCTCCTGCACGCGGCCCAGGAGCGCCGCGATCTTCTGCAACAGCTGGTGCCCGTCGAAGGGCTTGGTCAGGTAGTCCGCCGCGCCGGAGCGGATGGTGGACACGGCGTCGGGGATGCTGCCGTAGGCGGTGAGCAGGATGACCGGGATGTGCGGCCACTGGACGAGGATCTCGTGCAGGAGCCCCACCCCGCCCATGCCGGGCATCTTCACGTCGGAGACGACCAAGTCCACCGGGTGCTGGGCCAGGACCTCCACGGCCTCCTCCGCGCTGCGCGCGGTGAGGGTCTTGTAGTGGGCGAAGGAGAGCCGCGCCTCCAGCACCTGCAGGATGTTCTTGTCGTCATCCACCACCAGGATGGTGGCATGCTCGCGCGTGGTGCTGTCCATAGGCGGGCGCCTACTCCAGGCCCTTCTTCTTGATGGTGAGCTCCTGGTGCAGGCGCTCCAGGGCGTTCAGCTGGCTGCGCAGGCCCTCGGCCTCGGCCGTCTTCTTGCGCAGGGCCTCCTTCACCTTGCCGGTCTCCTCCTGGCAGCCGGCCAGGCGCTTGGTGCGCGCCAGCTCGGAGTCGATCTCCTCCTCGGTGAGCAGGGCCTTGCTCTCCGTGCTGCCAGAGGGCGCAAGCCGGGGCAGAAGCGGCGTGATGAGCCGGGGGTCCTCCGAGGGCAGGCCCTCGGGCGTCATCCGCATCCAGGTATTCCAGATGTTGAGCGCCTCGTGCAGCTCCTCCGGGGTGCGGGCGGTGGCCAGCCGGGCGCAGGCTAGGCCGTAGTAGGCCTTGCGCGCCACCACAGGATCGGCCGTGTTGCCGGAAAGGCGCTGGAAGATGAAGGCGGCCTTCTCGTACTGCCCGGCCAGGTAGGAATCCACGGCCAGCACGTAGGCGGAGCGGGGATCCTGCGCGGGGGAGGCCGTGTCTTTGCCGTTCATGGCGGCGCAGCCCGAAAGGGCCAGGACGCCGAACATCAAAAAGGCGCGCGCGGAGCGTCCCAGGGTGCGGGAGCAGCTCACGCGGGCGCTCGAAAGCCGCGAGGGATGCAGTTTCATGGGCATGTCCCTATACCATCGTCCTCGGCTTGGGAAGGGAAAAGCAGAAGCTGGAGCCGCGCCCCGGCGCGCTGTTGAGCCACATGCTCCCGCCGTGGGCCTCCACAATGCCCCGGGCGATGGGCAGGCCCAGGCCCAGGCCGTCCACGCTGCCCCGCACCGAGGGGTCGCGGTAGTACTTGATGAAGATGCGCTCCTGCTCCTCCGGCGCAATGCCGGGGCCCTCGTCCACCACGCAGAAGATGACGGACTTGCCGGAAGGCTCCGGGGTGACGGAAAGGCGCACCACGCTCTCCGGCGGGGAGAACTTGATGGCGTTGCCCAGGAGGTTCACCAGCACCTGGGTGATGTGCTCGTGGTCGGCCTCCACGAAGACGAAGTCCTTGGGCAGCTCCGCCGCAAGCTCCACGTTCTTGGCCAGGGCCGTGGACTGGAGCCTGTCGATGGCCTGGCGGGCCAGGGCGGCGGCGTCCAGGGGCTCGGTGCTCAGCTTGAGGCGCTGGGCCTCCAGGCTCGACACCTTCATGAGCCGCTCCAGCAGGTGCGTCAGGCGCAGGGCCTCCTGGCGGGAGATGTCCAGGAACTGCCGCTGCTTCTCGTTCACCTCGCCGAAGACCCCGTCGGCCACAAGGTCCACGGACTCGCGGATGCTGGTGAGCGGCGTGCGGATCTCGTGGGAGAGCATGGCGATGAAGTCCTGGCGCATCTTTTCTTCCTCGGTCAGGCGCGCGGTCATGCTGTTGAAGGCCTGGGCCAGCTCGCCCAGCTCGTCGTGGGTGGCCACGCGCACGGGCCGGGTGGGCTCGCCGCTGCCCAGCTCGCGGATGCCGCGGCGGATCTCTGAAAGCGAAAGGTTCAGCCGGTAGGCGATGAACACGCTGCCCAGCACCCCGAAGGCGATGCTGGCCACCAGGCCGAAGAAGCCCAGGCGCTCGGCCGCGCGGCTGCGGTCGGCCAGCTCGTTCAGCCGAACCTCCATCTCCTGCTGGTTCTGCTGGCGCGCGTCGGAGAGGATATCCAGCCAGCGGGTCACGGTCTTGTCCGGCAGCACCTTGGGGCCGGTGTCGCGGCTTCTGGCCAGCAGCTCGGCGTACTCCGTGGTGAGCACGGCCCACTGCTCCTTGTAGTCCGGATGGCGCGAGAGCACCGAGGTCAGCGTCTTGCCGAAGTCCTCCAGGTCGGAGACAAAGGCCTCCATGTAGGCGTCCTTCTGCAATATCTCGTAGCGCTTGCGGTTCTCCTCCAGGGAGAGCAGCTGCTGGATCATGCGCTGGGCGGAGAGGTCCATGTCGTAGTTGACGTTGACGATGGCCGAGGAGACCTCGACGAGGTTCTGGATGCGCAGGATGAGCACGCTGGTGGTGGCGTAGAAGATGCCCACCAGCACCATGCACCAGATGAGGAGTTTGGCGGTGATGCCCAGCCGCCGCGGCGAGTTCCTATCCAAGCGCCCGTCCTTGTTCCCGCAGGGTGCGGTAAGGGTGTCCGCTTCTCCTACGCCACTTCGCCGCCGGGGTCCATGCCCCGGCTACTGGCCCCCGGCCTGGTTTCCGGCCTGATCGCCGGCCTGGTTTCCAGTCTGGCCTCCAGCCTGGCCCCCAGTCTGATCTGGGGCCTGCGCCGCGGAGGGCAGCAGGTCCAGCACCAGGATGTCCGGCGGGGCCAGCACGCGCAAGGGGGGGCCCCAGAAACCCGCGCCGGCGCTCACGCCCAGCACATGGCCGTTCTCCTCGTAGAAGCCGCCCATGAACTCGTTGAACAGGCGCACCACCAGGTAGAACGGATACAGCTGCCCCCGGTGCGTGTGGCCGGAGAGCATCAGCTCTATGCCGAGGGGCTGCGCGGCCTCGCGCCAGGCCGCGGGCCTGTGGTTCAGCAGGATGCGGAACATGTTCGGATCGCTGTCCCCGGCCACGGAGCGGATCTCCCGGACGATGTCCTCAAGCACCGCGCCGGACCGGCCGGGATCGTCGATGCCGAGGAGCTGCACCCCGGTGCCCGGCAGGACGGCGGTGCGGTTGCGCAGAAGCTCCGCCCCGATCCACTGGAACACGCGGGCGCTCTTGGCGTCGCCTTCGTAGCGTTCGTGGTTGCCGAACACGCCGTACATGCCCATGGGCGGACGCATGTCCCGCAGGATGGCCGCGTAGGGTTCCAGGGCGTCCGGGTGGTCGTTGACCATGTCGCCCACGAGGACCACCACGTCGGGCCGCTGCGCGCGCACGAGGGCCACCAGCTCCCGCAGGCGGGAGGGGATGGTGAGGGCGCCCAGGTGCAGGTCGGTCACCACGGCCACACGCACCGGGCGCAGCAGCTTGGGCGAGACCATGCGCCGCGAAAGCACGCGCAGGTTGGCCGTCTCGCGCACGCCCCAGGTCACGGTGGCCACGGCCATGGCCGTAACGGCCAGCATGGCCCGGCGCGAACGCAGCACCGGCGCCTGCCGGGGCAGGGCCAGTCGGGCGCCGGTCTCGGCCGTCAGCAGCATCACCTGAAACAGGAACATGTAGGCCACCAGGCCGAAGACCCCGTAGCCGATCCACCAGGCGGGCCGGGCCACGGCCATGGGCCAGCTCTCGGGCATGAGCCGGGTGGAGGCCAGGAACAGGCTCAGGGTCAGGCCGCCCAGCAGGGTGAGGGCGAAGCGCCGGCGGGAAAGCCCGGCCTGGCGGCGTATCTGCAGCAGCACCACCAGCAGCATGAACATGAAGACGATGGTGAAGATGAGGTAGAAGCGCATGGGGGCTCCGGTGTTGACGAAAAAAGCGGCCTGCCTTTGGCGGCCCATGCACAGTAGGGATGCCGCCCCGGCCAGTCAAGGTGAACCCGGCGAGGTGAACCCGGCAAGGCGGGCGCGGCAGGGCAGGGCCGACCAGACGGGCGGAGCGGGGGCGCGGCGACAGGGCGCTCCAGGCCGGGTCTCCCGGCGACGGCGGGGCCACGGCCGCGATCAGATCCGGGCCCTTTACTCGCCCGCGCCCCTCGGGCATCATGCCCGCAGCACAAAACACCCCGGAGGCTCCCATGCGCCAGCTCTATCTCGTGTACCGCGTCATGCCCGACGGCATGCGCCACCCGGAAACCATCATGGCCATGGGCGAGGACGACCTCAAGAACGCGGCCAAGACCCTGGACCAGCTCATCGCCGACGACGCGCCCGAGCAGGCTCTGCGCCAGGGGGAACGCTGGGAGTTCGTGGCCCAGGACGACGCCCCGCTCGCCGACTGGGAAGAAATCGCCCCGCCCGACTCCCGCTCCATGCCCTACTAGCCCCTCGCCACAACGGAAAAGGGCCGGAGGATCGCTCCCCCGGCCTTTTCTGATTTCTTCGCCCCGATGCTACTAGGCCGCCCGCCGCGCGGTGAGGGCCAGGTCGGCCAGCACGCCGCCCACAAGGCCCCAGAAGGCCGAGCCCACGCCGAACACCGACACGCCCGACACGGTCACCAGGAAGGTCACCAGCGCGGCCTCGCGCCGGGGCTCGTCGGCCATGGCCTGGGACAGGCCGTTCTGCAACGCGCCGAACAGCGCCAGACCGGAAATGGACGCGATGAGCCCGTGCGGCAGCGCGGTGAACAGCCCCACCAGCGTAGCCCCGAAGATTCCCACCAGCAGATAGGCCAGCCCGCAGGCCACCCCGGCCACGTAGCGCTTGTCCGGGTCGCCGTGGGCCTCCGGCCCGGTGCAGATGGCCGCCGTGATAGCCGCCAGGTTGATGCCGTGCGAGCCGAAGGGCGCCAGCAGGGCCGAAAGAGCGCCGGTCGCCGCCACCAGCGGGCCGCCGGGGGTCTGGTAGCCGGCGGTGCGCAGCACGCCCAGGCCCGTGGCGTTCTGCCCGGTCATCGTCACGAGGAATAGCGGCACCCCAAGGCCGATGAGCGCGCCCAGGCTGAAGCTCGGCGCGGTGAGCTCCGGCCGGGCCACGCTGGCCTCCACGGGCGCGAAATCAAGCAGCCCCAGCGCCGCCGCCGCCACGAGCCCCACAAGCAGCGTGGCCACGATGGCGTAGCGCGGCCACAGCCGCTTCATGGCCAGATAGCTGGCGAGCATGGGCGCGACGAGCAGGGGCGTGGCCCGCATGGCCGTGAACACGTCCACCCCGAAGCGGAACAGGATGCCCGCCAGCATGGCCGCCACCACGGCCTGGGGGATGCGTTCCATGAGCGCGCCGAAGAGCCCGGTGGCCCCGAACACGGTGATGGCCACGGCCGCGAACACGAAGGCCCCGATGGCCTCGGGATACGGATAGGCCGTCCACCCGGCGGCCAGGAGCGCCGCGCCGGGCGTGGACCAGGCGATGATCACCGGCGCGCGGTACACGAGGCTGAGGATGAGGCCGCACAGCCCTGACCCGATGGAGATGGCCCAGATCCAGCTGGTGAGCTGGCCCGAGGACAGCCCGGCCTGCCCGGCCGCCTGGAAGATGATGGCCGCCGGGCCGCCGTAGGAGACCACCACGGCGATGATCCCGGCCACCAGGGCCGAGAGCGAGAAGTCGCGCCGCAGGTCGCCCAGGCTGGCCGCCTGGGTGAGCACAAGGGTTTTGGGGGAAGTGTCGCGCATGGGCGCCTCCGAGGGTGCCTTCCGCGTGGGGAAGGGTTTCGGTGGTACGCCCCGTGCGTATCGCGGCGCGGGGCGCAGCCCAGGCGAGCGGCTGGATGAGGGGTCCGCGCTTCCTCGTGGTTTTCTCCACGCGTTTCGCCAGTCACGCGGCCCCGAAGTGAAGGGGAATGTCTACTCCCGGCGGGGGGCGGGCGTCAAGGCGGCCGGTGCGCCCTCACCGCCCGCGGCCTCGGCAGCGGACTCGGCAGCGGCCGCGACTCCGGTCCCGAGGGCTCCGTCCGCCGCCCGGCGGACGTCGGCCGCGCATCAGCGGCCGGACGGGTTCAACTCCGCGCAGCGGCAGCCGCCCTCGCGTTTCGCGGCAAGGATGGCCGCGAGGATGGTGGACCGGCCGTGGGCCCTGGCGTCAGTTTCTATGGCGGCCCTGGTGTGGCCGAAGCAGTGGCAGACGATGTCGTCCATTTCGCCCATCCCGGCCGTCTCGTTCATGCGCGCGCCCCCCGTGAAGCAAAAGCGCCCGGCCCCTTCCGTGGTGCGGAAGAAGCCGGGCGCGTGGTTTCTCTTGCCCCGCCGCGCTAGAAGGCCAGACCGTTCTGCTTCAGGTCGGCCTGCAGCAACGCCCGGATCTTCTTCGTCACCGGGCCGGGCCGGGCGTCGTGGACGGGCTTGTTGTTGTAGCGCACGATGCCGATGGCGTCGAAGCTGGTGCCCACCATCATGGCCTCGCGGGCGGCGAAGAGCTCGTCCTCGGTGACGCCCTTGAAGATGACCGGCATGTCGTTCTTCACCAGATCCACCGCGCGCATGAGGGTGGTGCCCGCCAGCGCGTTGGTGAACTCAGGGATCACCAGCCGGCCCTCCCCGTCCACCAGGGCCACGTTCTCCGTGGCGCCCTCGGCCAGGAAGCCGTTTTCGTCGAAGCACAGGGGGAAGTCCACGCGGTTGTTCACCGCCTCGCGCTTCATGAGCACATTGGGCAGGTAATTGGTGGTCTTGACCGTGGCCATCCAGGCCTGCTTGGCCGGAATGGACGTGCGCATGGCCGTGACGCCCTTTTCGAACGCCGCCTCCGGCCGCTTGTGCATGCGGTAGGCCACCACGTACAGGCTGGGCACCGGGCTCTCGTAGGGGTCGAGCCCGAAGCCGCCGGGGCCGCGCCCCAGGAGCACGCGGATGAGCCCGTCGGGCTCGTTGCCGGCGGCCGCCACCTCGATGATGGCCTCCTTCAGCTCGTTCCAGGAGCACGGCGGCTCCAGGTGGATGGCCTGGCAGGAGATCTTCATGCGGCGGATGTGCGCGTCCAGCTGGTAGAGCTTGCGGCCCTCGTACTTGAGCGACTCGAACACGCCGTCGCCCCGGTGCACCAGGTGGTCGTCCCAGGGCATGAGCATGAGCCGGGCGTCGGTGCCGATGACCCCCACCCGGTGGTCGTAGAAGGCTAAGACCTCTTCGGTTCCGGGGCGGATGGCCTCAAGCAGCGCCTCAAGATAGTCCTGCGTTCCGGCGACGCGCATGTGCGGCTCCTTTTGCGGTTTTACGACGGCACGCGCAGCAGGTTGCGGCGGATGAGCTCCTCGCCGATCTGCACGGCGTTGGTGGCCGCGCCCTTGCGGATGTTGTCAGCCACGATCCACATGTTGATGCCGTTTTCGATGGACTCGTCCTCGCGGATGCGGCCCACGAACACGTCGTCCTGGCCGGCGGCGTTGATGGCCATGGGGTAGACCTTCTTCTCGGGGAAGTCCTCCACCACGATGCCGGGGGCGCTGGCCAGAATCTGGCGCACTTCCTCGACGGTCAGCTTCTTGGCGGTCTCGATGTTGACGCTCTCGGAGTGGCCGTAGAACACGGGCACGCGCACGGTGGTGGCCGTGACGCGGATGGAGTCGTCGCCCATGATCTTCTTGGTCTCGTTGACCATCTTCATCTCTTCCTTGGTGTACCCGTTGTCCAGGAACACGTCGATCTGCGGCAGGCAGTTGAAGGCGATCTGGTGCGGATACACCTTGCACTCGGCTTCCTTGCCGTTCATGAGCTTGGACACCTGGGCCTCCAGCTCGGCGATGGCCTTCTGCCCGGTGCCGGAAACGGCCTGGTAGGTGGAGACCACCACGCGCGTGATCTTGGCCACGTCGTGCAGGGGCTTCAGGGCCACCACCATCTGGATGGTGGAGCAGTTGGGGTTGGCGATGATGCCCTTGTGCCAGGAAAGGTCGCCGGGGTTCACCTCGGGCACCACCAGGGGGCACTTGGGGTCCATGCGCCAGGCGGAGGAGTTGTCCACCACCACGCAGCCGGCCTTGGCCGCGAGCGGGGCGAACTTCTCGGAGGTGGAGCCGCCGGCGGAGAACAACGCCAGGTCGAACCCGGCGAAGGAGTCCTCTTTCAGCTCGCGCACGGTGAGCTGGCCGCCCTTGAAGTCCACCTTGCTGCCCGCGCTGCGCGCGGAGGCGAAGGGCACGACCTCGGAAGCCGGGAAGTCGCGCTGCTCCAGCACTTCGAGCATTTCACGGCCAACGGCGCCCGTCGCGCCCACCACTGCCACTCTGGGATTCTTCGCGCTCATGTTCCTCTCCGTTTATCTCAAGGTAATATTGCTCATGATGGACAGGCAGGCGTCGGCCTTGTTCAGGGTGTACAGGTGCACCCCGGGCACGCCCGCGTCGATGAGGCCCTGCACCTGCTCGGTGGCGCGCCCGATGCCGAGCGTCCGCACGGCGTCGTCTCCGCCCGCGGCAAAGGCCTTCTCCAGCTCGTCATAGAAACCGCCGAACACCGCCTTGCCGTTCAAGGTGGCGATGAACTCCGCGCTCTTCATGCTCATGATGGGCATGACCCCGGGCAGGACGGGCACGCCGACGCCGATCTCGCGCAGGCGCGCCACGTAGTCCAGGTACAGCCTGTTCTCGAAAAAGAGCTGGGTGACCACGAACTGGCCGCCCGCGTCCACCTTGTGCTTGAGCCACTTGAGGTCGTCCGCCAGCGTGGCCGACTCCGGGTGCATGGAGGGAATGCCCGCCACGCCGATGCCCATGGCCGGGAACTCGCTGCGGATGAAGCGCACCAGGTCCGAGGCGTGCTGGTATTCCTGGCCCTCGAAGCGGAAGTCCGGGTTGCTCTTGGGCGGGTCGCCGCGCAGGGCCAGCACGTTCTGTATGCCGGCCTCGCTGATGGCCTTGAGGAAGCCGCGCAAAGCGTCGGAGGACGCGCCCACGCAGGTGAGGTGCGCCATGGGTTCCAGCCCCATCTCGCACTTCAGGTGCTTCACCACGTCGAGGGTGTTGGCCTGGGTGCCGCCGCCCGCGCCGTAGGTCACGGAGACGAACAGGGGATTGAGCGCCTTGAGCTTTTCCACCTCGGCGAAGAACTTCGGCCAGGTGTCCCGCTCCTTGGGCGGGAAGAACTCAAGGGACAGGAAGGGCCGGCGTGTGGGGATCAGTTCCGCGATCTGCAAGCGTCTGTGCTCCTTCAAGGTTGCCGCGCCAGGGCCAAGTCTACAGGGTTGGACCTCCGGGGTGGGCACGGAACTTGAGTGCATACTCCTTCTTGCGGCGGTGCGCAATGCATGCGCAACTGTTCACAAAGAGGCAAGCGCCGGACGCAAGGCCGCAGTCAGGGCAGGGGCCAGCGCAGGGCGGGCACTATGTCTCCGTTGGCGGGCAGAAAGATGGACACGTCGGCCTGGCCGGGCGTGAACCAGGCGAAGCGCTGGCCCTCGCGCGGGACGACGTCGCCGGTGAAGTGCGTGACGTGGAAGAAGTTGAGCTGCACCGGGCCCTGGGGGTAGACGAAGCGCTTCTCGCGCCAGAACACGAGCCGGGTGGAGGTGAAGGACAGTTCCTCCTCAAGCTCGCGGATGAGCGCCGCCTCCAGGCTCTCGCCGGGTTCCACCTTGCCGCCGGGAAACTCCCACCAGCCCGCGTGGGCCTTGCCCTCGGGCCGCTCCACGCCAAGAAACAGGCCGTCCTTCCAGACAATGCCCGCCACCACCATGAGCGCGCCGCTTGCGTCAACCATCGAGGCAGCCCCCCATCTCGGCCTGCACCGCGGCCATCTTCTCCTCCAGGGCGCTCATGCGCTCCATGAGCGTCTCGGCCCAGTCGGAGACCTCGCGGTACTGGTTGTTCACGGCCAGCGCCTCGCCTCCGCTCTCGTACGTGGCGGGATCGTTCATCCTGGCCTCCAGCTCGCCCTGCTCCAGCAGCACGCGCTCCAGGTCCTTCTCGCACTTGGCGTATTCCTCGCGCAGGGGCTTCAGCGCGCGGGAAAGAGCGTTGCGCTGATCAGCCAGCTTGCGCTTGTCCTCCTTCGTCAGCCTTTTGGAACCCTGGTCCTCCTCCACGTCGGGAGAAGCAACAGGCGCACACTCCGCCTTCCTGGCCTCGCGCCGGGCGCCGGTCTTTGCCTCGGCCAGGGCGGCGCGGCGTTTGGCGTCGTATTCCTCGAAGCCCTCGTGGTGCTGCTCCAGCCCGTCGGGGCTCAGCACCCATATCTCCTCGGCCACCTCGCCCATGAGGTGACGGTCGTGGGCCACCATGAAGATGGTGCCCTCGAAGTCCTTGAGGGCGGCCACCAGCCCCTCGCGGGTCTCCAGATCCAGGTGGTTGGTGGGCTCGTCGAGGATGAGCAGGTTGGCCTTGCCCAGAAACAGGCTGGCCATGACCAGGCGGCTCTTCTCGCCGCCGGAGAGCGCGGCCACCGGGCGCTCGAAATAGCTCTCGCCCAGCATGAACAGGCCCAGCACGCCCATGAGCTGTTCCTCGGTGCAGCGCGGGTCGCACAGGCGGCGCATCTCGCCCAGCACGGTGCCCGTGGGCCGCAGGATGTCCGTCTGGTGCTGGCTGAAGTAGGCCATTTGCGTGTTGCTGCCCATCTTCACGTAGCCGCCCGTGGGGCTGAGCCGCCCGGTGAGCACCTTGAGCAGCGTGGACTTGCCCGCGCCGTTGGGAGCCACGAGCGCGATCTTGCGGCCGCGGAAAATCTGGAAGTTGAGCTGCGGCCAGAGCTTCTTGCCGCTGCGTCCGGCCTCGGGCGCGTAGCGGAACTCCAGGTCCACGGCGCTCACGGCCACCTTGTCGCCGCGCGGGGGCTCCGGCAGGCGGAAGGACAGCCTGCGTCCGGGCCGGGCGGCCAGGTTGTCGCCTTTGAGCTTGTCCAGCTCGTCCTGCAGCTTCTCCACCTTCTTGAGCTTGCTCTGGGCCTGGGCGGCCTTGCGCGCCTTGACCCGGAAGCGGCGGATGAAGGACTCCTCGTGGTCGATGCGGGCGGAGAGCTTGGCGGCCTCGCGTTCGCGCTGCTCCGCGTTCTCGGCCATCCAGGCCAGAAATTCGCTGAAGGAGCCCGAGCGCAGCACCGGCCGGGCCAGGCCCAGCACCAGCACGTGGGAGCCCACGCGCTCCAGGAACACGCGGTCGTGGGCCACGAAGATGAGCGTGCCCTTGAAGGCCAGGAGGTATTCCTCCAGCCACTGCACGGCCTCCAGGTCCAGGTGGTTGGTGGGCTCGTCCAGCAGCAGGATGTCCGCGCCCTGCAGCAGCACCCGGGCCAGCTTGGCGCGCTCGCGCCAGCCGCCGGAGAGCAGCTCGATCCTGCGGGGCAGGTCCTCGTCCTCGAAGCCCAGGCCGGAGAGGATGGCCCTGGCCTTGTGCTCCGGGTTGTAGCCGTACTGCTCCTCGAAGCGGTGCTGCCTGTCGGAGAGCTTGCGCAGCTTCACCTCGTCCCGGGCCTCCACCGCGTGCTCCCACTCGCGCCAGAAGTCGCGCCAGCTGGGCAGGGCCGAGAGCACCCAGCCGAGCAGCGGCTCGGAGAGATCGGCCCCGGAGAGTTCCTGGGCCACGTAGCCCAGGCGCGCGCCCTTGCTCATGACCACGCTGCCGCCCTCCGGCTCCGTGCGGCCGGCCAGGATGCGCAAGAGCGTGCTCTTGCCCGTGCCGTTGGCCCCGGCCACGGCCAGGCGCATGCCGGGCAGGGCCTCGAAGGACAAGCCGGAAAAGAGGGTCTCGCCCCCGTAGGACTTCTCGACGTTCTGCACCGTGATCTTGGACAAGCGCTCCTCCAGAACTGTGGCGAAACACGCGGCGACGTGCGCGCGGGCAGCACGCAGATATATCGACCCCGCGCACCTTGGCAAGCGGGGGGCCGGGCGCTATCCTGCGGCCATGTCCTGGCACGTGTACCTGCTTGAATGCGCGGACGGCACCCTGTACTGCGGCGTGACCAACGACCTGCCGCGCAGGCTGGCGGCGCATGGCGCGGGCACGGGGGCGAAGTACACCCGCGCCCGCCTGCCCGTCGCCCTGCTCGCCAGCGCCCCCTGCGCGGACAAGTCCGCCGCCCTGCGCCTGGAGCTGGCGGTCAAGAAGCGCCAGCGCACGCGCAAGCTGGCCTTCCTGCTGGCCCACACCGGTGCAGGGGCCGCGCCTGAAGCGGTGCCGGAATGAGCGCACCGGCAGGCCGCTCCGGCAGTCTGCCGCGCGCCCTGCCCATACAGCACCGGGGGCCGCACGTGACGAGGCTCCACATGACGAGACCTCTGACGGCGGCCTCGCCCCGCGCCTCCGGGCCCGGAAGCCCCCGCGCGGGGGCGCTGCCGGGAAGCATGCCGGCCGGTCCCCCCTGAACGGAGGAACGCCCATGGACTTCCGCAAAAACCGGCGCCCCCGCCTCGACGCGGGGGGCAAAGCCTGCTAGGGATGAACCATGCCGACCTCTGAACAGGACTTCCTGCGCGTCATCGACTGCCACTTCCCGGAACGGGGGGAGCACGTGCTGCTGGGCCGGGGCGACGACTGCGCCGTGCTGGACCCCGGCAAGCCAGGCCCGTTGTGCGTCAGCACCGACCTCTTCGTGGAGGGCGCGCACTTCCGGCGCAGCTATTTCTCCCCGGCGGACATAGGCCACAAGGCCCTGGCCGCGGCGGCAAGCGACCTGGCCGGCATGGGCGCCACTCCGCTGGGCTTCGCCCTGTCCCTCATGCTGCCGGACGACGTTTCCGACCAGTTCCTGGACGAGATGCTCGAAGGCATGGCCGCGCTGTCCAAGCGGCTGGAACTGCCGCTCATCGGCGGCGACCTGAGCCGGGGCCCGGCCCTGGCGCTCGATGTCGTTGTCTTCGGCAAGCCGGGGCCCTGGGGCAGGCTGCTCAAGCGCTGCCAGGCCAAGCCCGGCGACGCCCTGCTGCTCTTGGGCGACATCGGCCTTGCGCGCGCGGGCCTGCTGGAGCTGGAGAGCAAGGGCTGCTGCGTGCTGCAGGAGTGGCCCGCGGCCATCATGGCCCACCTGCGGCCGGAGCCCCTCATCACCGAAGGGCTGGCCCTGGCGCAGATCACCACGCCAGAGGGTCCGGCCATCACCGGGCTCATGGATGTCTCCGACGGGCTGGCGCGCGACCTGCCCCGCTTCCTGGGCGCGCACGGCGCGGAGATAACCCTGCAGCGCGAGGACCTGCACCCGGAGGTGGTGTCCTACTTCGCCTCCCACAGCGAGGATCCGCTGGAGGCGGCGCTGCTGGGCGGGGAGGACTACGCCCTGCTCGCCTGCGCGGACAGGAAACGCCTGCCCATCGTGCTGGCCGTCATGCCGCAGGTCAAGGTCATCGGCCGGGTGACGGCGGAGCCGGGCGTGCGCCTGCAGAACGGCCAGGTGCTGCGCGAGGGCTTCGACCACTTCGCCGGCAGGGAAGCCGACTGACCCTGGCCGGCTCAGACTGGCGCCGACCGACTCAGACTGGCGCCGGCCGGCCATCGCCTCACCCCCCCCTTTCAGGAGGCCCGCCCATGAACGCATCCGCCCCCATGGACATGCTGCCCGAGCGCCCGCGCCTCACGGTGCTGGGCTACGTGCGCTCAACGCTCACCGACCGCGACGGCGCTCCCAAGTCCGGCGAGGAAGGCGCGCCCGAGGCCTGGATCGAGCTGGAGCCGCAGTACGCCCCGGCCCTGCTGGGCCTTGAGCCGGGCATGCGCATCCTGCTCGTCACCTGGCTGCACCAGGGCGACCGCAGCGTTTTGCAGTGCCACCCGCGCGCGGACAGGAACCGGCCCCTGCGCGGCGTGTTCGCCACGCGCAGCCCGGACCGGCCCAATCCCATCGGGCTGCATGAGGTGGAGCTGCGGGAGATCGCGCCCGCTCAGAAGAACGGGCCCGTGCGCCTGCGGGTCTCCCCGCTGGAGGCCATCGACGGGACGCCGGTGGTGGACATCAAGAACGTGGACATGCCCACGCGCTGAAAATCACTTCGCCTTCTGCCCGAAGCGCACCTTGGGGTCGCGCACGGCCTTCAGCAGCCGCTCCGCCTGCTGGTCTCCCGGCCGCTTGGCCAGAAACTCCACCAGATACTCCTCGGCGGCCTTGCGGTCGTCCAGCATCAGGCTCGCCACGGCCAGGCTGTAGTCGGCCTCGGAAACGCCCTGGGCGCGCGCCTTCTTCAGATGGGGCAGGCTTTCCTGCACGGCGTTGCTGCCCATGAGGTGCACGCCCAAAAACTGGTTGCCGGGGCCGTGGTCCGGGTTCAGCTCCAGCAGGCGGCCCAGGTACTTGCGTGCCACGGCATCGCCGCCGGGCAGGTCCAGGTTGTGCGCAACGGCCCCGGTGGCTCCGGTGACGAGCTGCAGCACCTGGTCGTCCTTGAGGTCGTCGGCGAAGATGGGCATGGCCTTGAGCAGCACGGCCGCGTCGCGCCGGGCGCGCTCCATGTCCTGCTTGTTGTCGAACTTTGGCGGATAGCTGCCCGCGTGGTCGTAGAGGTCGCTGATCATGCGCTGGAGATAGGCCCCGTCCACGGCTTCCTTGCGGCCTGTGGCGGGGTCGGCCGACACGATGGCCTTGCGCAGATCGTAGTCTCCATACGGAGCGGCCAGGGCTGCGCCGCACAGAAGCAGCACCAGGAACACGGACAGGATTGCGCGCATGTTTGCCTCCATTTTCCGTCAGGGTAGCCCCCCGCAGCGAAGGGAGTCAATGCGCAGATACGACGCAAAAGGCCCGCCGCTTGCGCGACGGGCCTTCGTTTTGTCTAGCCTGGTCTGGTCGGGTTAGAAGTTGTCCTGGACGCCGAAGGGGTCCTTGAACTCCACGTTCTTGTCCCACTTGATCTTCTTTTCGCCACGGTTGTCGAGGTACTTGGCGATCTCAAGGTCGACCTTGAGCGGCACGTTCACGCCGGCCTGGGCCAGCGCCTGGCGCAGCAGGGCCTCGCCCTTGGTGGCGAAGCCGAGGCTGTCGCCCAGCACGCGCATGGCCTCGGTGGGGTTGTGGAAGCCGATGGAGTTCTCC
>JACRDI010000021.1 GCA_016218665.1 Desulfovibrio sp.
CCGCGACTGCCTGCCCCTGCCCACCAAGTACCTCACTGGCGGCCAGGTGCTCGCCTTCCGCGACTACGCCTTCGACGCCTACTACAAGAACCCGCGCTACCTCTCCATGATCCGCACAAAGTTCGGCGAAGCGACCATGCGACACATCCAGGTCATGGCGGAGAAGAAGCTGGACAGGGACAACGCCGTCATATAGTTTTCCCACCGCCCGACCGGGCAGCCAATTTCCTTTTTGAGAGAGTCCCACATGAAGACGACGCTTCTCGTCATGACCTTGAATGAAGTCGAAGGCATGAAGGCCATCATGCCGCGCATCAAGCCCGGCTGGGTGGACCAGATCATCGTGGTCGACGGCGGTTCCAAGGACGGCACCATCGAGTGGGCCCGGGACAACGGGTACCCGGTCTACGTGCAGAAGAAGCGCGGCTTCCGCCATGCCTACGAGGAAGTCATGCCTCTGGTCGAGGGCGACGTGATCATCACCTTCAGCCCGGACGGCAACTCCGTGGCTGAACTGTTGCCCGACCTCGTGGCCAAGATGCGCGAGGGCTACGACATGGTCATCGCCTCCCGCTACCTGGGCCCGGCCAAGAGCGCGGACGACGACATCGTCACCGGCTTCGGCAACTGGCTCTTCACCCGCACGGTGAACCTGCTGCACGGCGGCAAGTACACCGACGTCATGGTCATCTACCGGGCCTACAAGAAGCAGTTGGTGTACGACCTCGACCTGGTGGGCGATGCAGCTTACGCCCTGCCGGAGAAGCTCTTCGGCACCAAGATCAGCTGGGAGCCGCTGCTTTCCTGCCGGGCGGCCAAGCGCAAGCTCAAAATCGCCGAGATTCCCGGCGACGAACCTCCCCGCATCGGCGGCGAACGCAAGCTGCAGGTGTTGCGCTGGGGCGCGGCCTATTACTTCCAGTTCCTGCGCGAAATCTTTTGGTGGAAATAGCCCGAGCCTGAGCCACACGATATTCAAACGGCCGTCCAGTCTGGGCGGCCGTTTTTTGTTTTTTGGCAAAAAAGAAAGCGCTTCAGAAACGGCGGAGCAGGCTTCTGGTCCAGCACGCCACCAGAAGTCCCAAAAGGGGGACGGTGGCGAGCATGTAGCCGAAGCTTTCGGCCTGCGGCCCCTTGTGCCGGCCCAGGACGAAAAGAAGGAAGGTCACCGCCCACACGAGTCCGCTCAGCGCCCCGGCCAGCACCATGCGGCCAAGCGGGGGCACCTGCGCCGCGCCGAGCAGCGGATCTTCCCGCCCTGCCGCAGCGGGAGAATGCCCCCCCCGCCCCCAGAACACCCCGGCGAACATGAGGCCGAGGCCAATAAGCGAAGCCAAATTCAGCTGCCAGATTAGCGGGTTGGAGTAGGTCAGCTCCATGCGGAAAGGACCGGGCCGGTCTATGCGGTAGCCCTGCCAGGCATGGTTGGCGCGGAAAGACGGTACAACGGAGCCGTCCGCGGCAACGGCCTTCCAGTTGGGATCGAAGTTATTGGCGGCGACGAGCACGCACGGCCCCTTGGCCTCGCCCTCCACCACGATGCGGTCCGGCGACCAGGACACGATGCGCACCTCGCCGGCGAATCCCCCATTGACGTCGCCTGGAGGCAAGCCCGGCATGTCCTCGCGCACGACCACCACACGGCTTCTGAGCGTGTCCAGGTTCGAGGCGCGGATGAACCCGAGGGCCTCCTCACGCGTGTCCACCAGCACGGCCTTGGCCAGGGAAACGCGAGGCAGCGCATCCTTCAAGGTGTAGACGTGCAGGGGCAGAGCATAGCGATCGCGCAAGCCGAGTCGCGCAAGCCAGGGGGAAGTCTCGCCATACCCGGCGGAAACGGTGTGCGACGCAGACAGTTCCTCAAGCCCGGCGATGGGCCGGGGGGAGAGGACATGGGTCACGTTCATGGCGCGGAGCGCGTCCCAGTTGAAGTCCGCCGTGCTGCGCGCGGGAGCCTTGTCCAGGGTCCAGGAACGCTGATCCAGATCGACCTGGAGCCGGGTCAGGTAGAGCTGCCGCCAAAGGTTGTCAAAACCCTGCAATTGCTGCGTGTTGGAGAGCTGGGGGAGGACGGCCTCGCGCACGAATTCCTTATAGTATTTGTTGAACAACGGCGATTTTGCGCCGACGGTGTCCAGGCCAAGATTCTGCGCCACCACGGGATGCAGGTCCACGCAGGCCACGCGGAAGGGCTCTTTTGAACCCGTCGCCGCCAGCGCCGAGAGCTCCTTGTGGCCCAGCATGCCCTGGGCATAGGGGGCGAACATGCCGCTGGTCATGTTTTGCTGGCGCACCAGCATGGCCGATGCCGCCAGGCACACGGCCAGGGCCACGCCCCAGCGCACCGGACGGCGGGTTGACGCCGCGCCGTCCGCGCGCATGAGGGCCACGGCGCAAAGCCCGGCGCCGAGGATGAAGAGGAACGCCAGCACCTTGTTCGCGGCCGCTCCCGTCAGCGCCAAGGCGGGGATGAGCAGCAGGGCCCAGGCCCAGTGCGGCCGTTTCTCTCGGCCCGCAAGGGCATCCAGCACCTCGGCGGCGATCATTGCGCCGACGATGCCCGTGCAGGTGGCGAACATGAACAGGTCCATCTTGAGCAGGAAGCTGCCCGAGAACAGCCCCTTCAGCTCGCTGGTGAAGACGCCGGCCACCAAAAGCATGGCGGCCAGGAACATGTAGCAGGTGCGCAGGCTGCGCCGGGACATGAACGGCAACCCCAACACCAGGAACGTGATCAGCTGCTGATCGGCCAATCGCCCCCGCAACCAGCGAAAGTAGTCGAGGATGGCGGGCCAGAGCCCCGGATAGCTGAAGTCCCATTCGCGCTGGGTGTAGGGGATGTACAGGAACAGGCTGGCGATGGACGGCAGGTAGAGCAGCACGTAGCCGGTCCAGACGAGGAAGACGCCCGCCACCTGCCGCCGGAAATCCGGCAGATGCCTCCCCAGAAACAGCACCAGCGCCAGATGCAGGATGGGGAAATGCGGCAGCGTCAGCACGGGGAACGAGAACAGGCTGGCCAGGACGATGAACGCCGCGGCCTTGGCACGGTCACGCCGCGGTGTGGCGGCGCTGAACAGCTCCACGCACCAGACGAAGAAGGCCGGAAACACGTAGGGCATGACGAAGTGAACATTGCCGCTGATCCAGGTGATGCTGGTCAGGGCCGCAACCACCAGCGCCGACCGCCGGCTGGTGCCCAGCAGCAGCGGCAGGAAGCGGTACATGCCGTATCCGGCCAGGAACATCTGGCCGCAGTTCCAGAGCAGCGAGAGCGCCCAGAGCGGCAGAACCCCCGCGAGCAGAACGCCGGGATGCCATGGCGGGTGCTGGCCCACGAAGCTTGGGACACCGCCTGCGTGGAAGGGATACCAGCTGAAGGGACCGTAGGTGGTCCAAAGCTTCCACATGGCCTGGAACGGCGCAAAATGCACCTCCAGGCTGTCGTAGATGTCTATGGTGGCCAGCGGGCCCAGGACAATCTTGTCCGCGTAGCACAGCAGGGCGAGGCCGAGCAGCAGCAGCACGTCTCCGCGCCGGGGCTGAAAGGAGGCGGTCTCGGTCTGCATCGGGTGCGGATTCCTCGGAAAGAGTGTTCGGCGCCCCAAATGCGGAGCGTCTCCGGGCTTTACGTGCCAGATGCTGTTGGTATAGGACAACGGCGGCGCATGCAACAGGAACGGCCGCTCGCGTTGCGCAGCGCCAAATACCCCGCGCTCACGGAACACAATGACGGACAAGCAGCCCCTCACCGACACCAGCCCCGCAGCATCTCCATTCAGCACGGCGCGCCGCTTGGTCCTCGTCGTGCTTTTCATCGTGCTCGCAGGCCTGGCCTGGCGCCTGTGGGACCAGAATCTGCTTTCTTCCAGCGGCGTCATCGAGGCCGTGCGCACCTATCCGCTGCTGGCTCCGCTGGCCTTCATCGGCTTGTATGCGCTGACCATGCTGTTCCTGCTGCCCACCCTGCCACTCAACCTTGGCGCGGGGTTCCTTTGGGGCGCCGGACTCGGGGCCCTGTACTCCCTGCTCGGCAGCTCGCTCGGCTGCATCCTGGCCTTTGTCTTCGCGCGGACGGCCTTTGGCCAGCCCTTTGCGCGGGGCTTCAATTCCCCGCTCTTGCAGCGCATCAGCGGCAGCCTGGAGCGCAGCCCCTGGAAGGCCGTGGCCTTTGTGCGGCTCAACCCCGCCGTGCCCACCAGCGTGGTCAACTTCCTGCTTGGCCTCACCTCGCTGAAGCTCTGGACGTACGCCTGGGGCACGCTCCTGTTCTCCGCCCCGCTGTGCTACGTCTTCTCCTACCTGGGCCAGCAGACCGGCGGCTTCATGCTCGACGGCGACACAAGCCGGCTGGTGCGCCTGGTGGCCGTGACCCTGGGCTTCGGCCTGTTTCTGCTGGCCGGCAAGCACGTGCTGAGCCGGGGCAAAAAACAGGGCGCGGCCCCCGATGTCGAGGAGCCGCGCCCCTGAGGCGCCGTTATCGACGTATCGTCTAGCAGGCCTGCAACGAACGCAGGCACTTCTTGGTAACCATCTCCGGGTGCTCCGCCACGCAGGCGAGCATGTCCTCGTAGATCTGCTGCACCGTGGCCGTGGGCACGTTGTCGGCCTGGTACAGAATGGGCGATTCGGCCTCGAACAGGGGCCACCAGGATTTTTCTTCCAGATGCTGCCAGGCGCCGCGCTTGCCGTGGGCAAACACCCCATGCTTGCTCTGCAGGACCACCTGGAAGGCCTCGTAGCCGCCGACGTCGTCCAGGAGGGCCTCCGGCGTGGAGGCGTGCAGGCTGCTGGCCTGGATGGAAAGGAAGAACACAGCGCCGATCTCGATGTCCTGGAACCAGCGTTCGCCGGTGTCGTCATTCCTCATGTCTTCCTTGAGCAAAGTGCGAAAGTCCTGGGCCATGTAATGCTCCTGGGTGGACGTTGGTTGAAGGAAGTGCGCTAGAACGGGTATACGGGCTCGCCGGACTCCTTGGCCGCGGGCTTGCCCGTCTTGTTCTCCAGTGCGCTCAGGCGGTTCTTGGCGGCCTCCTGGGCCTCCTTGGTGTCCGCCGTGGCGATGACCGATTTGAGCAGCTTCTTGGCCGTCTCGTAGTTGCCCTTGATCTCGTAGATCATGGCCGAGCGGTACATGGCTACCGTGGGCCACATGGGCTCTTGCCCGTACTGGTAGGCCAGGCGCAGGTAATAGTCCAGGGCGCCGTCGTAATTCTTGAGGGAATGTTCGCCCTCGCCCAGCCAGAACAGCACCTCGGCCTGCAGGGAGCGCGGCATCTTGTCGCGGTTTTCCCACAGGATGGACAGCTGCTTGCGGCCGCCTTCGAAGTCGCCCTTGAGCTGCAGGAAGGTGGCGATGTCCAGGCGGGTCTTGGGATCCATCTCCGTGCCCAGAGCCAGCATCTCCTGATAGGTGGCCAGAGCCTGCTCGTCCTTGCCGCTCTCGCGCTCCATCTTGGCCTTGAGGCTCAAGCGCGACACCGTGCGCTTTTTGTCGGGCGACAAAGCGGCCATGCGCCCCAGGTAGGCCTCGGCCTGCTGGAACTGCCGGTTTTCCACAGCCCGCTGCGTCAGATAGATGAGGCAGTCATACCCGTGCCCGGTATCTGGAAAGAGAAAGGCCGAACGGCGGGCGAGTTCCGGGCCGGGCCCGGCAGCCCAGCGGGCCTGCCAGTCCGCCAGCACGAGCAGACGGTCCAGGGGCCACGCCTTGTTGACGTTGCTGCCCTTGCCGATCTCGATCTTGGTCCAGAAGGGGGCCTCGCCCGCAAGCGGGGCGCCCGTGCCGCCCGCGGCCAGCAGGGCCGAAAGGGCAGGGGAGAGCTTGGCGGCAGCGCCGATCTCCTGGGGCAGCAGAGTCTTCATGTCCTCCTGGAACAGCAGGCCACCAGCGATGCGCAGGGTTATGGGCAGCTTGCGCTTGTCCAGGCCGTTCCAAATCTCCTGGGCCTCGTCCACCTTGCCTTCCTCCAGGCTCAGGATGAACTTGAGGGAGCGGAGCAGGCGGGACATCTCGTCGGAAAGCAGCAGGGACTGGAGCTCCTTGTCCACCGCCTCCTGAGCCTCGGCTCCGGAGAGCTGCGCCAGGTTGGTCTTGAACTTGGTCCAGGAGTTGGCGGTGCTTCCCAGCAGCCATTCCTCGCGGCTGCCCGCGTAGGGGGCCAGCAGGTTGGCGTTCCAGAATCCCGAGGCCTTGGCGTAGCCGGAGGCGTTCAGGGCCTTGGAGTCCGGAGCCTTGCCCGTGGAGAGGAAGGTCAGCAGGCCGGACCAGAAATCGCGCAGGGCCGGGGCGGACACCTGGGCCAGGAAGCCCTTGGCCTTGGCGTAGTCCTCCAGGCTGGCCGCGGCAACGGCCTGGGCAACCAGCTGGCGGTCGGCCGGGCTCACCATCAGGCCGGAGTCCTTGGCGGGCTTTTCGCCCTTGGCCGGGGCGGGCGATTCCTCGCCAGTGGCCTGGGCCAGCGCCTCCTTGGACTTCACCCAGAAGTTCTCCTGGCCCCAGGCCTTCTCGGCCTGGCCCAGCAGGGTGCGCAGGGTCTGCTCAATGGCGTCGCGGGAGGCGGAAGGATTGCCCACAAAGGCCCAGAACTGCCTGCGCCACACGTCCACCCAAAGGGCCTCAAGGCCGTTCTCGGACGAGAGCCTGGCCTTGAGCTGCGCGTCGTCCATGAGCTTGGCCGCGTGGCTGTACCAGACCACGGCCTTGTAGGGATCGCCCAGGGCGCGGAAGCAGTTCCCGCCGACCCACAGGCGCTGGACCTCAAGGGCATTGTCCTCATAGGGCTTCTGGCCCTCTATGACGGCCAGGGCCTGCTGGGGCGAGCCCTGCAGCAAAAGCCCCTCGGCGCGCTTGATGGCGGAAGCGCCGGTCTCGTCGTTGGCCACGTCCTCCTGCACAACGATCCGATCGTACGCGCCATACTTCTTGAGCCACTGCTCATAGGCTGCGTCGGTGGCGGGCTTGGCCTCGGCCGCGGGCTTTGTAGCGGCCTTCTTGGGCGCGGCGGCGGCCGCGGGAGTCGCAATGAGCGCCGCAAGGGCCAGCGCACCCGCAAGGGCGCCGGGAATGGCGGCGTGGCGGAACATTTTCTTCATCAGCGGTGCGCCTCTAAACTGGCGGCGTCCTGTCTGCGGACAGGGCGCGGTTGGAGTTGTTGCGATGAGGGCATCCCTGCCACAGAAGCCCCCAGAAGGGAAGGGAACATGGAACATGGCTCCGCCCACATCTCAAAGTTAACATAATTTACATTATGAGACAAAGCGGCTTTTGCGAAAAGGGGTCCGGCAGGGGGCCTGAACTACCTCTTCGCCCAGTCATCAAGGAATTTCGCCAGCCCGATGTCGGTCAGCGGATGCTTCACCAGATCAAGAAGCACGGCGAGCGGCACGGTGGCCGCGTCCGCCCCCAGCAAGGCGGCCTGGAGGAAATGGTTCACGTGGCGGATGCTTGCCGCCAGCACCTGGGTGGACAGATCATAGTTGCGGAACACGGTCATGATGTCCTGCACCACCTGCATGCCGTCCTGGCCGATGTCGTCCAGCCGGCCGATGAAGGGGCTGACGTAGCCGGCCCCGGCCTTGGCGGCAAGCAGCGCCTGGTTGGCCGAAAAGACCAGCGTGGCGTTGGTCTCTATGCCGCGCTGGTGCAGCTCATGGATGACCTTGAGTCCGTCCAGCGTCACCGGCACCTTCACCACCACGTTCGGGGCGATCTTCACCAGATCGCGCGCCTCGGCGAGCATGTCGGCGGGGTCGGTGGCGATGACCTCCACGCTCACCGGGCCGTCGATCTCCTTGCAGATCTGGCGGACGAGCTTCTTCCAGTCGCCCTTTTCCCTGGCCAGCAGGCTCGGATTGGTGGTGACGCCCTCGATGGCGCCGAGGGACTTGGCCTGGCGGATGTGGTCGATGTTGGCGCTGTCGAGGAATATCTTCATCAGGTCCTCCGGCCGTGACCGTTTTGCGGATGCGTGTGCCGGCGGGGCCTCTCTAGGCCTGCCCGCCGCCGTTCTGGCCGCTGTTCTGGCCTTCAAGGCGTTTGAGGTACTTTTCGCGGCAGTCGTAGGAGCAGAAGTTCAGCACCACGTCGCCCTGGCGCACGCGGATGTCGTTGCTCTTGGACACGTAGGCCCCGCAGACCGGGTCCTTGACCATCTCGCCGGAGGCGACGAGGTCTTCCTTCTTTTCCTGCTCCTTGGACTGTTTCCAGCGCTTGTCGCCGGCGAAGAGCTTCCAGACGACGAAGCCGCAGATGACAAGGAGGAGAAGCTTGGTCAGGCTCATCATGATGTTGTCCTCGAACTACTGATGGTTGGACGAGCAAAAGGGCGGGACATGCCCGCCCTTCCGTCATCTTTGGTCCGTCATTTCTGGCTGATTTTCCGCCCGTCCAGGCTGTGGTCCAGGGCAGCCAGCGCCTGTTCCACTGTCTTTCCGCCTGCGAGCGCGAGCCCGGGCGCAATGTCCCGGAGCGGCACGAGGACAAAGGCCCGTTCCAGCATGCGTGGGTGCGGCAGGGTCAGGTACTCCCCTTCCATGGCCACCTCGCCGAACAGGAGCAGGTCCAGGTCGATGCGCCGGGGGCCGCCGGGCGTTTCGGAGTCGCGGTCGCGTCCCATCTTGGCCTCCACCGCCTGCAGGGTGGACAAAAGCCCCTCGGGGGCCCAGATGTCCGAGCCGACCTTGAAGCGCACCACGCAGTTGGCGAACCAGGGCTGGTCTTTCACCGGGCCCTGGGGTTCGGTCATGTAGATGGGCGACTGCGCGTCGAACACCAGGTCGTTGCCGTAGTGTTCCAGGCGCTGCAGGGCCTCTTCGATGTTGGCCTCAAGGTCGCCCTGGTTGGAGCCCAGGGAGACGTAGGCGTCTAGAGTTGGGAAATCCGTAACACCGCCTCCTTCAGTCGATCCGTGTCAACGGTGAGCGAGATGCGGAAATAGCCCTCGCCCGGGGTGCCGAAGCCGTTGCCCGGGGTGGTCACCACGCCGGTCTCCTTGAGCAGCTTGGTCACGAAGTCCTGGCTGGTGAAGCCCTTGGGCACCTTGGACCAGATGTAGAAGCTGGCGTCGGGCGTGCGGCAGGAGATGCCGCACTTCTTGAGGGCGTCCACCACCACGTCGCGGCGTTCCTTGTAGATCTGGCGCAGGCCCACGCAGAACTGGTCGCCCTGGTCCAGCGCCACGATGCCGGCTTCCTGCACGGCCTGGAAGATGCCGGAGTCCATCTGCTCCTTCACCTTGGCCAGGCCCTTGACCAGGGTGGCGTTGCCGACGGCCATGCCGATGCGCCAGCCGGTCATGTTGTAGGTCTTGGACAGGGAGTGGAACTCGATGGCCACGTCCTTGCCGCCGGGGATCTCCATGATGGACAGGGGCTTCTTGGCCTCGTCGTAGTAGATCTCGGTGTAGGCGGCGTCGTGCACCACGATGACGTTGAATTCCTTGGCCTTCTCGATGAGCTTCTCGTAGAACGAGCGCGGAGCCGTGGCGGCCGTGGGGTTGTTCGGGTAGTTGACGTAGATGAGCTTGGCCTTCTTCCAGGTGTCGTTGGAAATGGCGTCCAGATCGGGCAGGAAGTTGTTCTCGTCCGTCAGCGGCAGGTACATGGGAATGCCGCCCACGAACTCGGTGGTGACGCCGTACACCGGGTAGTTCGGCGTGGCGATGAGGGCCACGTCGCCGGGGTTGATGAAGGCCAGCGGAAAGTGGGCGATGCCCTCCTTGGAGCCGATGAGGCTCACCACCTCGGTGTCCGGGTTCAGGTCCACGCCGAAGCGGCGCTTGTACCAGTCGGCCACGGCCTTGCGGTAGGCGTACAGGCCCACGTAGGACGGATACTGGTGGTTCACGGGCTTGCGCGCCGCGGCGGCCAGTGCGTCGATGATGAAGTCCGGTGTGGGCAGGTCGGGGTCGCCGATGCCCAGGCTGATGATGTCGAGCCCCTTGGCGCGCACTTCCTCCTTGGCCTTGTCGATGGCCGCGAAGAGATACGGCGGGAGCTTGTCGATGCGCTGGGCGAACGTGAATTCGGACATTGGGTTCTCCTTGGGAGCTGAAATGGAGTCGCTTATGTACTTCCAGGGCCGTGCGCTGTCAATCGAGCCCAGGCGCGGCGGGCGTTGCCGTTGCGCCTTGCCGTCGTGCGGGTTTGCGTCTTGCCCAAGGGCAAGAAAAAGTTTAGAACAAACACGCCCAGTGGTGATTAATGGCTCGCCGGCCGCTCACATGCGACCGGAAGACCCCGGCGCACCTCAATCTCTGGTGATGATCCCATGAGCAGCTCTGAAGCGGCGCCGCACACTCCCCTGTCGCATCCCATCGCCGACAGGTTCCTGGAGCACCTGACCGTGGAGCGGGGGCTCTCGGAACACACGCTGGCCGCCTACGGCGCGGACATCACCGCCCTGCTCGCCTTTCTGGACGGCCTGGGCGTGGGCCTTGAGCGCTGCACCACCCGGCACCTGTTCCTCTACCTCACGCACCTGCGCGCCAGGAAGCTTGCCGCCGCCAGCCTGGCCCGTCACCTTTCCACCCTGCGCGGGCTGTTCGCCTTCGCCGTGCAGGGCCGGCTGCTGGAGGAAGACCCATCCGCCCTGCTGGAGAACCCCAAGCTCCCCGCCCAGTTGCCGGAGTTCCTGACCCGCGACGAGATGGACCGCCTGCTGGACCAGCCGGACATGGGCGCGCAGCTGGGCTTTCGCGACCGCGTGATGCTTGAGCTGCTCTACGCCGCGGGCCTGCGCATCTCCGAGCTCATCGGCCTGCAACTGGGCGACTTCGACCCGCAGACGGGCATCTTGCGCGTGTTCGGCAAGCGCGCCAAGGAGCGCTTCGTGCCCATCCACTTCGGCGCGCAGAAGCTCCTTTCCGACTACCTGGACCTGAAGCGCGCGGCCTTCCACCCCGTGTGCCGGATGATCTTCCTCAACCGTTCGGGCAAGGGCCTCACCCGGCAAGGCGTGTGGAAGCTCATCAAGAAGTACGCCGAAACGGCCGGCATCCGGCGCAGCATCTCGCCGCACACCTTCCGCCACACCTTCGCCACGCACCTGCTGGAGGGCGGGGCCGACCTGCGCACCGTGCAGCTTCTGCTGGGCCACGCGGCCATCAACGCCACGGAGATCTACACCCACATCCAGTCCGGCAGGCTCATGCGCATCCACGAGCAGTACCACCCGCGCTCCACGGCCTTTGCCGCCGCCAAAGCGCGCAGCACAGGAAAAACCCCATCATGAACGCCCCGGCACGCCCGCGCCCCAAGACCGTCATCACCGCCCACGCCAACGCCGACTTCGACGCCCTGGCGGCCATGATCGCGGCCAGCAGCCTGTATCCGGACGCGGCGCTCGTCTTTCCCGGCAGCCAGGAGAAGAACCTCCGCAACTTCTACATCCAGAGCACCACGTACCTGTTCAATTTCAAGGCCTTCAAGGATATCGACATCAGCGAAGTGGAGCTCCTGGTCATCGTGGACACCAGGCAGAAGTCCCGCGTGGCCCACGTGCAGCCCCTGCTCGACAAGCCGGACATCCGCATCCACGTGTTCGACCACCACCCCGACACTGAGGAGGATGTGGCGGCCGAGTACTCCTGCGTGAAGAACTGGGGCTCCACCACCACCATCATCACCCACGAGCTCATGGCCAGGGGCATCGTTCCCGGCATCGAGGAAGCCACGGTGCTGGGCCTGGGCATTTTCGAGGACACGGGCTCCTTCACCTTCAACTCCACCACGCCGGAGGACTTCACCGCCGCCGCCTGGCTGCGCCAGAACGGCATGGACCTGGGCGTCATCTCCGACCTCCTGGCCCGCGACCTGTCCTCGGAGCAGATCCGCGTGCTCTCCGAGCTCATCGAGTCGGCCAAGGTGCACGACTTCCACGGCATCGAGGTGACCGTCGCCGAGGTGAGCACGGAAGAGTTCATCAGCGATTTCGCCTACCTCGTGCACAAGTTCATCGACATGGAGAACGTGCGCGTCATGTTCGCCCTGGGCCGCATGGGCGACCGCATCCACATCGTGGCGCGCTCCCGCGTGGGCGAGGTCAACGTGGGCTTCATCTGCTCCTTCTTCGGCGGCGGCGGCCACGGGTACGCTGCCTCGGCCACGGTGAAGGACAAGACCCTGAGCGAGGTGCGCGACGAGCTCATCGCCCTGCTCTACTCCCACATCAATCCGCAGATCACCGCCGGCAGCATCATGAGCAGGCCGCCCAAGGTCATCGAGTCGGACAAGAGCATGCGGGAAGCGGCGGACGTGATGACCCGCTTCAGCCTGAAGGCCATGGCCGTGGTGGCGCCGGGCACCATGCGCTGCGTGGGCCTGCTGGACCACCGCACCGCGGACAAGGCCGTGGCCCACGGGCTGAAGGACGTGGCCCTGGCCGAGTACATGCTGACGGAGTACATGAGCGTGGGGCCGGGCGCCTCCCTGCATCAGGTCATGGAGATCGTCATCGGCAAGCGGCAGCGCTTCCTGCCCGTGGTCGAGGGCGGCGAGATCATCGGCGTGGTGACGCGCACCGACCTGGTGAACCTGCTTGTGGAGGAATCCGCGCGCATCCCGGAGACCCTCATGCCCGACCCCAAGCGCGAGCGGAACATCCGGCCGGTCATGCGCACGCAGCTTCCGGGCTCCATCCTGGCCCTGCTGGAGCAGGCGGGCATGCTGGCCAAAGAGCTGGGCTACAAGATCTACGCCGTGGGCGGCTTCGTGCGCGACATCCTCCTGGCCCGCCCCAACCTGGACATCGACCTCGTGGTGGAAGGCGACGGCATCCGCTTCGCCCACGAACTGGCCAAGGCCCGGCAGGGCCGTGTGAAGGAGCACCAGAAGTTCAAGACCGCCGTGGTGGTTTTCCCCGATGGCCAGCGCATCGACGTGGCCACGGCCCGGCTGGAGTACTACGAGTATCCCACCGCCCTGCCCACGGTGGAGCTTTCGTCAATCAAGATGGACCTGTACCGCCGCGACTTCACGGTCAACGCCCTGGCCCTGAACCTCTCGCCCGGGCACTTCGGCCAGCTCATGGACTTCTTCGGCGCCCAGCGCGACATCAAGGAAAAGACCATCCGCGTCTTGCACTCCTTAAGCTTCGTGGAGGACCCCACCCGCATTCTGCGCGCTGTGCGCTTCGAGCAGCGCTTCAATTTCCGCATCGACGGCCAGACCCTCCGGCTCATCAAGAACGCCGTGCAGCTCAACCTCTTCGCCAAGCTCTCCGGCAGCAGGCTCACCCACGAGCTGCAGCTCATCCTTGAGGAAGAGCACGTGCTGGAATGCCTGAACCGCCTGCAGGACCTGAAGCTCCTGGCGGCCATACACCCGCAGCTCAACCTCGACGCGGACCGCATGCGCGTGCTGATGGAACTGCGCAAGGTGCACGACTGGTACAGCCTGCTCTACCTGGAGCCGCCCGTGAACAGCTGGCGGCTGTACATCCTGGGCCTCACCATGGGCACGGAGCGCGAGCAGTTCGAGCAGATCTGCCGCCGCCTGCGCTTCTCCGACCGGGAACTGCGGGAGTTCCTCAACCTGCGCGACCACATCGCCGAGGCCCTGGCGCGGCTCATGACCTGGCAGGAAGCCCAGTCGAGCATGAGCGAGATCTATTTCACCCTGGACCCGCTGCCCGTGGAAGGGGTGCTCTTCCTTATGGCGCGCAGCCGGCGCGAGGTGATGCGCAAGAACATCTCGCAGTATCTCACCAGGTTGCGCAGCCAGGAGCTGCTCATGGACGGCTCGGACCTGAAGACCCTGGGGCTCAGGAACGGGCCCGGTTTCACGGCCATTCTGCGCCAGGTGCGCGCCGCGGCCATCGACGGCGCGGCCACGACCAGGGAACGACAGCTTGAGCTTGCCAAGACTCTGCTGGAAAAGCTACGCAAGGATGGCTTGGACGCGGTGCAGCACAGACCCCGGAACGGGCGCGGCGCGCACTGACCGGCCCCGGCCCGGGAAGACTCCGCGCGCAGCGGGCGATGGGCCGCAAGCGGCTTTTTTCGCCTCCGGGCCGCAGCGCGCACGCGGCGAAGAGTGCCCACGCAGGGTGATGAACGTGCGTGATCGCCTCGCAACGGCAACCGGGGCCTCATTTTTCTCGCCTTCATCCCTCAGAAGGCGTGTTCATGGCCATACCGCATCCGGCTCCCCCAGCTTGACGCGGCCCCTGGGCCCGCTCATGGGCCACGGTTCAAGAGCGGACCGCGGACGGCTGTCGGCGTGGCTGGAACGAATGACGGAGTGCACCTTGGAGGGCATGACATGACCGGAAAACAGTTTAGCAAGGCAATGGCGCTGGCGGTGATCATCAGCCTGGCCGCGTGCCCGGCGCTTGCGTCCGAGGGCCAGGCGGTCCTGGACGGATCGGCCCTTTCCTTCTGGTGGGCGCTGCCCTTCATCTGCATGCTGCTGTCCATCGCCGTCATGCCGCTGGCGCTGCCCGTGATCTGGGCCGAGCACTACGGCAAGATCGCGGCGTTCTGGGCCCTGTGCTTTCTCGTTCCCTGCGCCATCCTGTACGGCCCGGAACTCGCCGTTGGCGTTCTGGCCCACACCCTCGTCCTGGAGTACGTCCCGTTCCTCATCCTGCTCTTCGCGCTGTTCACCATCTCCGGCGGGGTGCGGCTGAGCGGCAGATTGAGCGGCGGGCCGGCCGCGAACACCGCGCTGCTCGCGGTGGGCACAGTGCTTTCCAGCGTCATGGGCACCACGGGCGCCTCCATGCTGCTCATCCGCCCGCTGCTGCGCGCGAACGAACACCGCGAGCACAAGGTGCACACGGTGGTGTTCTTCATCTTCCTGGTGGCCAACATCGGCGGCTCCCTCACCCCTCTGGGCGACCCGCCGCTGTTCCTCGGCTTCCTGAAAGGCGTGCGCTTCTTTTGGACCACCACGCATCTGTTCGGCGAAATGCTCTTTGCCAGCGCCATCCTGCTCACGCTCTATTTCGCCATCGACACCCGCATGATGCGCAGGGAAAAGCACGCCGCGCCCGCGCGCCGCGGCCACGCCCTGAGACTTGAGGGCGGAGTGAACGTGCTGCTGCTGCTGGGCGTGGTGGCCGGCGTGCTGCTGAGCGGCATATGGGAGCCCGGCGTGGAGTTCCCGCTCGGACCGGTGGCAGTGGCCCTGCAGGACGTCACGCGCGACGCGCTGCTGCTCGGCCTGGCCGGCCTTTCCCTGGTCTTTACCTCCAGGCAGACCAGGGAGCTCAACAACTTCAGCTGGGAGCCCATCGAGGAGGTGGCCAAGCTCTTCTTCGGCATCTTCGTCACCATGATCCCGGCGATCACCATGCTCAAGGCCGGGACCAACGGGGCGTTCCGCGACATCATCGCCCTGGTGAGCAATGATGGGCAGCCGGTGAACCACATGTACTTCTGGCTTTCGGGCATACTTTCGAGCTTTCTGGACAACGCGCCCACCTACCTCGTTTTCTTCAACACGGCCGGCGGCGACGCGGCCTCGCTCATGCAGGACGCCCCGCGAACCCTGGCGGCCATCTCCTGCGGCTCGGTGTTCATGGGCGCCAACTCCTACATCGGCAACGCCCCCAACTTCATGGTGCGCAGCATCGCCGAAGCGCAGGGCGTGAAGATGCCCAGCTTCTTCGGCTACATGGCCTGGTCGGTGGGAATCCTCATCCCGCTCTTCCTGCTGATCACGGTCGTCTTCTTCCGGGGGTAGCGGGAGAATTCAACAGGTTTCCAACAACGCGTTCAAACGGTGCGCTCAAGCGGCGCGCTCCACCGGCCTCGAAACGGGCCGGAGAGGCTTACGGGCCTTGCCCTTGGCTGCGCCAAACGATAAGAAGGCCTTGGCGGCAAACGGCGACGAAATCCTGGCCGCACGTGAGAGGACAGCAATGAACGTCTTGTGGGCGCCCTGGCGCATGGAATATATTCTCGGCCCCAAATCGGGTGAGTGCGTGTTCTGCATTCCGCCGCACACGCAGGAGGATGCGGAACGGTTCATCCTGCACCGCGGCGTGCACAGCTACGTCATCATGAACCGCTACCCGTACAACAACGCGCACCTCATGGTGACGCCCTACCGCCATGTGAACTGCCTCACCGCACTGGCGCCCGAGGAAGCCCACGACTGCATGGACCTCATGCAGCACTGCGTGCGCATCCTGCAGGACGTGTTCAAGCCCCACGGCATCAATGCCGGGCTGAACCTGGGCGAGGCCGCCGGCTCGGGCATCGCCGCGCACATCCATTTCCAGATCGTGCCGCGCTGGAACGGCGACAGCTCCTTCATGGCCGTGTTCAGCGAAACCCGCGTCATCCCGGAACATCTGCGCGCCACCTACAACAACCTGAAGCCGCACTTCGACGCCCTGGGCAAGTGAGCCCGGAGCCCGCGAACGTTAAGGAGAACCGCCATGCGTTTTCTAAAATTCCTGGTCCTGCTGCTGGTTTTCGTGGCGTCCATGCTGTTCTTCGTGCAGAACAACCAGTCCCTTTCCGCAACGGTGCAGTTGGAGTTCAAGGTTCTCTCCCTGGCGCTCTATTCCCTGCCGTTGCCGGTGTACTTTCTGGTGCTGGCCGGGTTTTTCCTGGGCGCGCTGTTCACCCTGGCCTTCCTGCTCATTGACCGCATCCGCCTGGGCCTGGAGCTGAAGGGCCTGCGCACGCGCCACGCCGCTCTGGAGGACGAGGTGCTCGCCCTGCGCACCATTCCCCTGAACCAGCCGCAGAATCAGCCCCAGCCCCCGGTCGGGCTGTAACCGGCCAGACGAGGAGACCGCGCGTGCCCTGGAGCGCCCTTTTCCGGCTCGCCCGCAAGAAGCACCTGCTTCCCGGCGGTGAAGGCGTCCGCGGCCCGGAGCCGCTGACCCACCAGGACACGCGCGCGGCCATTGAGGAACTGTCCCAGGCCGTCCGCAACAATCCGGAATCCGTCGAAATCTATCTGGCCCTGGGCAACCTGTACCGCTCCCAGGGCGAGATAGAGCGCGCCATTCACATCCGCATGAGCCTCATCAACCGCCAGGGCCTGGACCAGGGCCTGCGCTCCCGCTGCTATTTCGAGCTCGGGCGCGACTTCCGGCGCGGCGGCATGCTGGACAAGGCCCGTGAGGCCTTCTCCCAGGCCGCGGACATCATCGGCGACACCGAGGAGGTGCAGCTCGAACTTGCGCGCCTTGCGGCGGATTGCGGGGAATTCGAGCTTGCGGCGGCGCACTATGCCCGCGTGGGCCGCGCCATGGCCCAGGCGCACTACCTGGCGCAGCAGGCCAGCGACAGTTTCCGCAACGGCGACGCGGCGCGCGGCGAGAAGGCCGTGCAGCAGGCCCTGGCCGCCTTTCCGGCCTCGCCCGAGGCCTGGCTGGCCAGCGTGGTGCACTGCGCCCTCAACGCCGACATCCACGGGCTCTCGAAGACCCTGAGCGCGGCCTGCGCCAGCATTCCGGCCAGCCAGCGCTTCCTGCTGCTGGAAGGGCTGCTGGACGCGCTTTCCGCAGCCCGTGTCGATGACGGCACGCCGGGCCTGCCGCTTTCCGTCTCCACCATCACGGAACTGGTGCGCGAGAGCGTCGCCGTGCTCTCCGCCCTGGAGCCGGATGCCCTCATCTGCTACTACTGCGCTAAGCTTTGGCTTTTCGAGGCCGACCTGGACAACGCCCGGCACTGGCTTGAGAAGTCGCTGGTGCTGAACTCCGACTTCTGGCTGGCGAGGCTGGAGCTGGTGAGCCTGGTGCTTACGGACCTTGAGCTGACGCCGTTTCTGCGCGACCAGCTGGCCTACTTCGTGGGCCACGCCCGCAAGAGCAAGCGTTTTGTCTGCAAGAACTGCGGGTTCCGCTGGGACAAGACCTTCTACATCTGCCCGCGCTGCCGCTCCTGGCACAGCATTCTGTTCCGGCAGGAGTTCTCGTGAGCCAGCTTTCCTCCCAGCAGTTCCAGTCCATGGAGGGCGCCAAGCTCACCCCCATGTTCGAGCAGTACATGCAGGTGAAGGCCGAGCACCCGGACGCCCTGCTCTTCTTCCGCATGGGCGACTTCTTCGAGCTGTTCTTCGAGGACGCGCAGACCGCGGCCAAGGAGTTGCAGATCACCCTCACCACGAGGAACCCCAACTCCGAGTCCAAGATCCCCATGTGCGGCGTGCCGCACCACTCGGTGAACGCCTACCTGGCCCAGCTGCTGGAGAAGGGCTACAAGATCGCCGTCTGCGACCAGATTGAGGACCCGCGCCAGGCCAAGGGCCTGGTGAAGCGCGCCGTGACCCGCGTGCTTACCCCCGGCACCATCGTCGAGGACCTCTCGCTCTCCGCAAAGTCCCACAACTACCTGTGCGCCCTCTACTGGGACGCGGACAAGGGGGCTGGAGGCCTGGGCTGGGTGGATGTCTCCACCGCCGAATGGAGCGGCCTGCACTCCCGGCGCGAGGCCGAGCTGTGGCAGTGGGCGGTGAAGCTTGCCCCGCGTGAGATCATTTTGCCGCAGGGCAAAAAAGTGCCCGCAAGTTGTCAGGATCTCACCGCCCAGGTGAGCCAGATGGCCTCGCCCAGCGCCTTCGACCTGGCCTCGGGCACTTCGGCCGTGCTGGCCTCGCAGGGGGCGGTGGAACTCTCCACCCTGGATTTGGCGGACAAGCCGGAGCTGGTGCGCTGCCTGGGCGCGTTGCTGGCCTACCTGCGCATGACGCAGCGCACCGACCTGCCGCCCCTGGGCGAGTTCCGGCCGCTGGATCTTTCGCGCCACTTGGTGCTGGACGAAGTCACCGAGCGCAACCTGGAGATTTTCCGCCGGCTCGACGGCAAGGGCGGGCCCGGCACCCTGTGGCACGTGCTGGACCGCACCGAGACGCCCATGGGTGGCCGCCTGCTGGAGTCGCGCCTGCGCCAGCCCTGGCGGGAGCTCGCGCCCATCCTGCGCACGCAGGAGGTGGTGGCCTTCCTCAGCGAGCGCGACGGGCTGCGCCAGGAACTCCGGCGCATCCTGGGCGACGTGCAGGACCTGGAGCGCCTGTCCATGCGCATCGCCCTGTCCCGCGCCACCCCGCGCGACTTTGTGGCCGTGCGCGAGAGCTTGCGGCGCCTGCCCGCCCTGCGCGCCCTGCTGGAAACCGCAGGCGCCGGAGCCCCCGGCGGATGCCCGGCGGAAGTCGCCAGCCTGCTGAAAAGCTGGGACGACCTGGCGGACATCGCCGAGCTTCTTTCCCGCGCCTTCGTGGATTCCCCGCCGCTGGTCATCACCGATGGCGGCCTGTTCCTGCCCGGCTTCGATCCCGCCCTGGATGAACTCATCAGCCTCACGGAACATGGGGAAGCCCGCATCCAGGAAATGCTGGAGCGCGAGCGCGACGCCTCGGGCATTCCCAAGCTCAAGCTCGGCTTCAACAGGGTCTTCGGTTACTACCTCGAGGTCTCCCACGCGCAGCAGGCGCAGGTGCCGGAGCACTTCATCCGCAAGCAGACGCTGGTCAACGGCGAGCGCTACATCACCCAGGAGCTCAAGGACCTGGAGGACCGCCTGCAGAGCGCGGCCGAGGAGCGCAAGTCGCTGGAGTACAGGCTCTTCGGCGAACTGCGCGAGCAGGTGGCCCAGGTGCGCGCCCGGCTCATGTTCATGGCCGGCTGCCTGGCCGCCCTGGACTACTGGCAGGGACTGGCCGAGGCCGCCCGCGTGCACGGCTGGGCCCGGCCCGAGCTGCACGAAGGCATCGAGATGGAGGTGAACCAGGGCCGGCACCCCGTGGTGGAGGCCGCCACCGGCTCCGGCGGCTACATCCCCAACGACCTGCGCATGGACGAGGCCCGGCGCATCCTGCTCATCACCGGCCCGAACATGGCCGGCAAGTCCACCGTGCTGCGCCAGGCGGCCATCATGAGCATCCTGGCCCAGCTGGGCTCCTTCGTGCCTGCGTCCTCCGCCCGCCTGGGGCTTGTGGACCGCGTGTTCTCCCGCGTGGGCGCAAGCGACAACCTCGCCCGCGGCCAGAGCACCTTCATGGTTGAGATGATGGAGACCGCGCGCATCCTGCGGCAGGCCACTTCGCGCAGCCTGGTGATCCTGGACGAGATCGGCCGGGGCACCAGCACCTTTGACGGCCTGGCCCTGGCTTGGGCCGTGGTGGAGGAGCTCTCCCGGCGTGGCAGGAACGGCATCCGCACGCTTTTCGCCACGCACTACCACGAGCTGACCAGCCTTGAGGGCCGCATTCCCGGCCTGCGGAACATGAACATCGCCGTGCGCGAGTGGAAGGGCGACATCGTGTTCCTGCGCAAATTGATCCCCGGCCCGGCGGACAAGAGCTACGGCATCGAGGTGGCCAGGCTGGCCGGCGTGCCGCAGCCCGTGGTGCAGCGCGCGCGTGAAATACTTGCGTCCCTCGAGGAAAAATCGCAGAGTGGCGGCGGCAGCGCGGCGGCGGCCGTCCGCCAGAGCCTGCTGCCGGGCGTGCCCCAGCCGGCGGAGCCCAAGGCCCCGGAACCGGAGCACCCCTTCCTGGTCGAACTGAAGCGGCTTGACGTCAACGGCCTTTCCCCCCTGGCCGCGCTGACCCTGTTGCACGAATGGAAAAAGAACGTGAGCGCCCCATGACCGGCAGCCATTGCCCCCGCATCCCCTTTTCCCGCCTGCTGGCAGCGGTGCTGCTGGCCGCCCTGTCCCTTGCGCTGGTTTCCTGCGGCAAGCGCGAATGGCCCGCGCCCAAGCTGAGCGAGGACCGCTTCCGCTTCCGCAGCGTCAACGTGCAGCGCGGGCAGGACTGCCTCATCATCGATACGGAGCTGGCCGGAGCCTGGGCCAACCTGGACAGCGTGCGCCTGCACATCGAGGCCATCGGCACCGATCCCGGCGACGGCTGCGCCACCTGCCCCTTCGTGCCGCGCATTTCCCGCTTCTATGGCCCCGGCGCGCCGGAAATGCGCCAGGACATGAACCGCCTCATCATCACCGCCTGCGGACTGGACCCGAAAAAGACCTACCGTCTGCAGTTGGTGGCCAGCAACGTGTACCCGGCCCTGGAGCTTGTGACTTCAGAGCTGGTTGTCTCCCCGCCGCAGTAACCATCCCATCGCCCAGAGGAGTACCGTCCAGATGCATCATTTCGAGATGAAGAACGGCACCTTGTATGCGGAAGGCGTCAGCGTGAAGGAGCTTGCCCGGCAGTACGGCACGCCCCTGTACATCTACTCCGCGGCCACGCTCAAGCGCCATTTCCAGGCCTTCGATTCCGCCTTCGACTCCGTGCCGCACCTCACCTGCTATTCGGTGAAGGCCAACTCGAACCTGGCGGTGCTGCGCCTGCTGGCCTCCATGGGCGCGGGCATGGACATCGTTTCCGGCGGCGAACTCTACCGCGCGCTGCTCGCCGGGGTTCCGGCCGAGCGCATCGTCTACTCCGGCGTGGGCAAAAAGGCCCCGGAGATCGCCCAGGCCCTCAAGGCCGGCATCCTCATGTTCAACGTGGAGTCCACGCAGGAGCTCATCCGCATCAACGACGTGGCGCGCGACATGGGCAAGACCGCCCAGGTCAGCTTCCGCATCAACCCCGATGTCGATCCCAAGACCCACCCGTACATCTCCACGGGCATGAAGAAAAACAAGTTCGGCCTGAACATCGAAAGCGCGCTGGACGCCTACGCCATGGCGCGCGACCTGCCCGCCATCGAGCCCATCGGCATGGACTGCCACATCGGCTCCCAGCTCACCACCATCGAACCCTTCCTGGAGGCGCTGGACAAGCTGCTGGCCTTCTACGAGAAGCTCAAGGGCATGAACCTGAACATCCGCTACCTGGACCTGGGCGGCGGCCTGGGCATTCCCTACAACGAGGAAGAGCCGCCCCACCCCACGGAATTCGGCGCCGCCCTCACCAAGGCCCTGTCCGGCATTCCGCTCAAGGTCGTGCTGGAACCCGGCCGCGTCATCGTGGGCAACGCCGGCATCCTGGTGACCGAAGTCCTCTACACCAAGCAGACTCCCTCCAAAAGCTTCGTCATCGTGGACGCGGCCATGAACGACCTGGTGCGGCCCTCGCTCTACGGCTCGTTCCACCGCATCGAGGAAGTGGAGCCCCAGGGGCGCGGCGCCCAGGACGTGGACGTGGTGGGCCCCATCTGCGAGTCCGGCGACTTCCTGGCCAAGGACCGCCAGCTGCCCGAAGTGCGCCAGGGCGAGCTGCTGGCCGTGTACTCCGCCGGGGCCTACGGCTTCACCATGAGCAGCAACTACAACACCCGCACCAGGGCCGCGGAGCTCCTGGTGGACGGCGAGAACGTCATCGTCGCCCGCCGCCGTGAGACCTACGAGTCCATGGTGGCCCACGAAATCTAGCACGACCGGGGCCGGGGGATCTCCTCCGGCCCCGCCCTCACCCGCATGGCGCGCCTCAACTCCTTTCATCTGCCCCCCTCAAGCTGGCCAGCGCACGATGGCCTCGCCGTGCTTGACGGCCCGGAAGCCCGACACCTGCTGGGCGTGCTACGCGCAAAGCCGGGCGAAACCGTGCGCCTGTTCGATGGGCGCGGACGCCACGGCCTGTTCGAGATCGTTGCGGTCTCCGGCAAGAACCGGGCCGAGTTGCGCCGCGTGTCCGAGGACTTCGAGCCCCGGCCGGCCGGCGGTGTGACCCTGGCCCTGGGCTGGAGCAAATCCTCCCGTCGCGATTGGTTGTTGGAGAAGGCTGTCGAGCTTGACGCCCTAGGTCTTGTGTTCTGGCAGGCCGCGCGCAGCCAGGGCGACGTGCCGCCCGAGCCCAAGGAATCCTGGAGCGAGAAGTGCGTGCAGGCGGCCAAGCAGTGCCAAAGCGCATGGCTGCCCGAGCTTTCCGTGGTCCAGGGCGGCGTGGACGGACTTTTGCGCATTGCCGCTGGGCACGACGGATGCTATGTCCTGTATGAAGGCTCCGACCCGGAGGATGTGCTCGATCCGCGGGAATTGGCGCGCGGGCGCAGCCTTGTGGTGCTGGGGCCGGAGGGCGGGCTGGAGGAGCGCGAAGTGACGCGCCTGACCGGGGCCGGATTCAGGGCGCGCAGCCTGGGCCCCAGGCCCCTGCGCTGGGAAACCGCGGCCCTTTCCTGCCTCGCCCTGGCGCACCATGCCCGGCTCAAACCCTGAACGTGGACAGGCCATGCGCATAGAGATTTCCGAAAAGCAGCCCCTGGCGGACAAGATCCGTCCGCAGAACCTCAACGAGTTCGTTGGGCAAAGCCACCTGCTGGAGCGCATCGCGGCCTTTGCCAGCGGTCCGCGCCTGCCCAGCCTGCTCTTTTTCGGCCCGCCTGGCTGCGGCAAGTCCACCCTGGCCATGCTCATGGCCAAGGCGGCGGGCAAGAAGTGGATCCGCGTCAGCGCGCCGGAGGCCGGGCTCACCGCCCTGCGCAAGCACCTGCAAGGGGCCGAGGTGCTCATCCTCGACGAGATCCACCGCTTCTCCAAGGCCCAGCAGGACTTCTTCCTGCCCATCCTCGAAAGCGGCGACATCGTTCTGCTGGCCACCACCACGGAGAATCCGAGCTTCAGCGTCACCCGCCAGCTGCTCTCCAGGCTGCACGTGTTGCGCTTCCGGGGGCTCACGCGGGAGGAGCTCGTCCGCATGGCCCGGCGCGGGGCCAAGGTGCTGGGCTGCGAGTGGCCGGACGAGGTGTTCGACCTGCTTGCCGGCATGTGCGCGGGCGACGGCCGGGCGCTCTTGAACCTCGTGGAGCACGTGGCCGGGCTGCCCCAGGACAAGCTTGGCCTGGACGCCCTGCGCCAGGCCCTGCCCGAGGTCGTCATCCGCGGCGACCGCGAGGGCGACAGCCACTACGAGCTGGCCTCGGCCCTCATCAAGTCCATCCGCGGCAGCGACGTGGACGCCGCCCTGTACTATCTGGCCTGTCTGCTGGAAAGCGGCGAGGACCCGCGCTTCGTGTGCCGCCGGCTCATCCTCTCGGCCTCGGAGGACATCGGCCTGGGCGATCCCCAGGCGCTGCCTTTGGCCGTGGCCTGCCAGCAGGCCGTGGAGTTCGTGGGCATGCCCGAGGGCTTCATCCCCCTGGCCGAGACGGTGGTCTACCTGGCCCTGGCGCCCAAGAACAACGCCAGCTACGGCGCCTATTTGAACGCCCTCAAGGAGGTGCGGGAGAACGGCATGCAGCCCGTGCCCCTGCACCTGCGAAACGCCAGCACCAGCCTGCACAAGGAATGGGGCTACGGCCGGGGCTACAAGTACCCGCACGCCTTTCCCGGCTCCTGGGTGGAGCAGGAATACCTGCCCCACGACCTGGCCAAGCGCGGGGCGCAGTTCTACGTGCCCAAGAACGAGGGGGCCGAGGCGCGCATGCAGACCTGGCTCTCCACCCGCAAGCGCGGCGTCAAGAAGCCGGGCTAGCCCGCCTCATCCCTTGCGGACGTAAAGCTTCCGCCACTCGTCCAGGAACAGCACGGCGGCGTCCAGACCGCCGAGCTTGCCCTGTTGCGAGCGCACGGCCCAGACAAGATCCTCGAAGCCTGTGTCCGCCGGGAGGCCAAGGCGCTCCAGCAGGGCGTCGATTTCGGTCGCGAGTTCCGGGGGCAGCCCCTGGCTGGCCGCGGCGCTGACCCTGGGCTTGGGCCAGCCGGGCTTCCTGGTGGCGATGAAATCAAGCAGGGTGCGCATGCGCGCGGCGTAGGTGTGCTCCGCCAGCACGCGGGCCTGGCCGCGTTTGGCCATGGCGACGCGCTCTTCCGGATGCGCCAGGAAATGCTCGATGCGGCCCGGCAGCTCGGCCATGTCGTCGAACACCGCCAGTTCGGCCTCGGGTCCGTCGGTCACGAACAGCTCGGCCATGAGGCCGCGGCGGTCCACCAGCTGGAAGGCGCCGCAAGCGGCCACTTCGAAGGTGCGCGGGTTCACGAAGTCCCCGCCGGTGACGAGCTCCCTGGCCTGGATGCTGGAGTGCAGGTTGATGTTCACCTTGGTGGCGTTGAAGATGCGCACGCAGTCCTCGCTGGACACCCTGGCCCCGTCCATCTGCACGTAGGGCGCGAGGATGGCGTCACCGTCCCAGTCCGTGCCCCAGATCTTGAAGTCGAAGCGCACAAGGTCGCGGAAGGCCATGCGCCGATTGGGATAGCCCGCGCCCATGAAGGAAACGTCCGAGCCGAACTTGCGGCGTTCAGCGCTCAAAAGTTCAAGTCGTTTGTGAACTTCCGGGTGCGCGGCCAGGGGCAGATACAGCGATTTCTCCACGCCAAGCTGCTGCAACTGCGCAAGAAATTCGTCCTTCTGAATGACGGCGAAGAAATCGTAGTGCTGGGCGTAGGCCTGCCAGTAAGTGAACAGGCGGTAGTCCTCCACGAACCACATGGCCGTGGGCACGCCGTCGCGCTTGAGGCGCTTGAGGGCCTGGATGGACAGCGGCGCCTGGGCCATGGCCAGCACAAGGTCGGGCTCGAAGGTTTCCACCTTGGCCAGAATGGCCTGCCCCACCACCTGCAGGTAGCTGTTTTCCAGGTATTGCAGCCGGTCGCTGGTGACCTTGAGGCTCTTGAGCGCACGATAGGAGTCGTAGAAATCCGGCGCCTCGAAGACCTCCACCTGATGGCCAAGCTCTCGCAAGGCACCGGCGCAATATCTGCCCACCGGCAAGGAGCCGCCATACAGCGGCAGCACCACCAATACCCTCATGCGCCCTTCCCCCTTGCCCGAAACCGGCGTTTCCGGCTGCCGCAGGCTGCCGCGAGGCCGGAAATTCGTTCACGACTTTCTCTAGACTTTCTTTAACATACTGAAATTATATCTATCACTAAAGAGCCGACACACCGAGCCGGAGAGCGGAGGATTCCGCGTCCGGCACCAGCCAATCCCGCTCGGCGTAGAGTCTTTCGGCGAATTCCCGCACCGGCTCGTCCTGCCAGGCGCCCCCGGCGCACAGGTGCCGGGCCAGGAAGGTGCGGAAACGGGCGCGCGCACCGGCCGAAGTGTCCTCGCCGGCGCGGGCGTCGTAGCTCACGCCAAGCCCGTCCGTGCCTGAGGCGAAGTCGATGAGCCCCTCCGGCAGGTGCTTTGCCGCCCCTGTCGCGAGGTAGCGCGTCAGCAGCCCCTGGGCGAACGGCCGCAGGCAGGCCACGCCGAAGTCGCAGGGCTGCGATTCCAGACAGGGCAGGCAGTCCGTCACCGCCTGCAGCACCCGGTGGCCCTGGCCGTAGGGCCCGGTCTCCGTGCACCAGGCGGAGGACAGGAACGTCGCCATTACCGGCACGCCAAGGGCGGCGGCAAGGTGCATGGTGCCCGTGTCCGGCGTCAGCAGCAGGTCCAGCCCGCCGGTCTCGGCCGCCAGCGTGGCCCAGTCCGTGCCTCCGCACAGGTTGCGGACGGCCCCGGCGTGCTTTGCGGGCAGCTCGCGCACAAGCTGGTGCGCGGCCTTGGCCTCGCCCGCGGTGCCGAAGAGCGTGACGGGCTTTCCGGCAAGTTCCGGCCATGTTTCCAGCAGGGCGGTCGTCAGCGCGGCCAGCTCGCGCGGCGGCAGGGAGCGCCGTGATTCCCGCCCGGCCATGACCACGCCGAGCCCCCCTCCCCTGCCCTGCGCGGCCGGGTTCACGTCCTCGGCGGGCATGGGGCGCGGCAGGTGCCAGGCCCAGAAGTCGGCGATGTTCAGCCCCAGGCGGCGCATGGAGGACCAGCGCATGGCCAGCCGGGCCCACTGGCCCACCTCCTCCTGTCCGCTGCGCCACACGTGCCCGCGCACGCAGTCGGGATCGAAAAGCGCGGCCATGCGGAAATTGAGGGGCGAAAAGTTGAGGTTGTACACCCGGCCGAAGTCCAGGGCGGACAGCTGGCGGAAGGCCGGGATGTTGGCGGCCAGCAGCGCGGCCGCCTGTTCCTGCGGGGGCAGTTTGCCCAGGCCCGTGCCGTGGGCGCACACGGGGTGGAGCACGGCCTCCGGGTAGAGCAGGCGCGCAAGCTCCGCCAGGGACCGGTCCAGGCAGAGGTGGACCTCGCCTCCGCCGGCGATGAGCGAGCGCAGCAGGCGCTTTGTCTGCACGAGGTCGCCGAAGCGTGCGAGCTGGATGACGAGTGTGCGCATGTGGACCCCGGATGCGAGCGGTTTCGGATATCTACCCCAGCGCGGGGGAATCTGGCAAGGAAGGCGCTCTTGGCATTTTACAGAGGCCCACGCCATTTGCTATGAGGTCGCCATGCGCTGCTATCCCATGTTCGTGAGCCTTGAGGGGCGGAACTGCCTGGTGGTGGGCGCAGGCCAGGTGGGCCTGCGCAAGATCCTCTCCCTGGCGGACTGCGGGGCCGGGCGCGTGCTGGTGCTGGAGCGCCGCGAGCCCGACGCGGCCCTGCGCGAGCTGGCCTCGCGCCCCGGCATCAGCGTGGAGCGCCGGGATTTCGCCGAGTCCGACCTGGACGGCATGTTCCTGACCATCGCCGCCACCAGCGACCCGGCCCTGAACAGCCGCATCGCGGCCCTGTGCAAGGCGCGCGGGGTGCTCTGCAACGTCATCGACGCGCCCGAACAAGGCAGCTTCATCGTGCCCTCCAGCGTGGTGCGCGGGGATCTGACCATCGCCATCTCCACCGGGGGCAACAGCCCCGCCCTGACCAAGACCATTCGAAAAGACTTGCAGGAGAGGTTCGGGGAGGAGTACGCACAGTTTCTGCGGCTCATGGGCCGCCTGCGCCCGCACGTGCTGGAGCTTGGCGGCCCGACGAAAGACAATTCGGCCCTGTTCCGCGGGCTGGTGGGAAGCGGCCTGCTTGCCGCCCTGCGCACGGCCGACATGCGGCTGGCCGAAACCGAGCTGAAGGCGCACCTGCCCGAAGAACTGCACCATCTCATTCCGGAGTTGCTTGATGGGCTTGCCTGAAATTCTGCCGATCCTCGTCATCGGCCTCTACTTCCTGGGCACGGCGTTCTATGTGCTGGGCTCGGCCCTGCGCAACGAGCGCATCAAGGGCATGGCCCTGAACATCGCCGGCACGGGCTTCGCCCTGAACGCGGTGGACCTGGCGGGCCAGCTCCTCGCGGGCGACGCGGCCGCGGCCATCACCTCGGCCCGGTTCCTGTTCAGCCTCATGGGCTTCGGCATTCTCGTCATCTTCGGCCTGTTGTGGTGGCGGCTCAGGATGCGCTTCCTCATCGTGGTGGCGCTGCCCCTCTCGCTCATCTTCTACGCCACGGCCAACGCCACCAGCGGCTTCAAGGCCAGCCTGCCGCCCATGCTCTCGGGCCTGTTCTTCTTCATGCACATCGGCACGCTGTTTTCCAGCATGGCCCTGCTCGCCATGGCCTTTGGCGCGGGCCTGGCCTTCCTGCACCTGGAAAAGCGCATCAAGACCAAGGCCGGGCTCAAGAAATTCCAGCAGGACATGCCCTCGCTGGACACCTTTGACCGCGTGAACCACTGGGTCATCGTCATCGGTTTCCCCCTGTACACGGTGGGGATGGTTTCGGGCTTCGTGTGGGCCTGGCTGGCGGCAAAGCGCGTGTTCTCCTTCGATCCCAAGGAGATACTGGCCCTGGTCATGCTCGGCCTGTACGCCTATCTCTTCCACCAGCGCCTGGCCTACGGCTGGCGCGGCCGCAAGCCTGCGGTCATGGCCATGGCCGTGTTCCTGCTCATGGTGGTCTCCATGCTCGGCATCAACTTCCTGGTTCCCACAACCTTCCACGGGTTCAAGGCATAATGGACAAGAACATCTTCCTCGTCGGCCTCAACCACCGCTCCGCCGGTGTGGACGTGCGCGAAAAATTCGCCCTCACCAACGTGGCGGACTTCGAGAAGAGCCTGCTGGCCGCCTGTCCCCTGCGCGAGGTCATGGCCCTGTCCACCTGCAACCGCGTGGAGATCCTCGTGGTGGCCGACAGCGCCCGCTGCCAGGACATGGATGCGGCCGAGGCCGTGCTGGCCCACTGGGCGGCCACCTGCCAGGGCCCGCTGGACGTACTGCGCCAGCACACCTACAGGCACCAGGGCATGGACGCGGTGACGCACCTGTTCTGCGTGGCCGCCAGCCTGGATTCCATGATCATGGGCGAGCCCCAGATTCTGGGCCAGCTGAAGAACAGCTATCGCAAGGCCGTGGAGACCGGCACCGCGCGGGTCATCATCAACCGCCTGCTGCACAAGTCCTTCTCCGTGGCCAAGCGCGTGCGGACGGAGACGGCCATCGCCTCAAGCGCCGTGTCCATCAGCTACGCGGCCGTGGAGCTGGCCAAGAAGATCTTCGGCGAGCTCACGGGCAAGACGGCCATGCTGGTGGGAGCCGGCGAGATGGCCGAACTGGCCGCCACGCACCTGCTCGCCTCGGGCATCGAGAAGCTGTACATCTGCAACAGGACCTACGCTCGCGCCCAGGAGCTGGCCAAGACCATGCGGGGCGAAGCCGTCTTTTTCGAGGACATGGCGGAGCGCCTCTCCGGCGTGGACATCGTCATCACCTCCACCGGTTCGCCCACGGTCATCATCCGCGCCAAGGACATCCGCGAGGTGCTCAAAAAGCGCCGCAACAGGGCCATGTTCTTCATCGACATCGCCGTCCCGCGCGACATCGACCCGGACGTGAACAGCCTGGACAACGTCTACCTCTACGACATCGACGACCTGAAGGAGGTCGTGGAGGAGAACATGAGCGCCCGCAAGAGCGAGGCGGTGAAGGCCAGGGCCATCGTCGACCTGGAGACCGAGGCCTTCGGCACCTGGATGAAGTCCCTGGCCCTGCAGCCCACCATCACGGACCTGCTGAGCCGGGCCGAGGACGTGGCCGAGCGCGAGCTGGCCAAGACCCTCAAGCGCCTGGGCCCGGTGGACGACGAGACCCGGCAGGCCCTGGAGGTGCTGGTGCGCTCCGTGGGCCGCAAGCTGCTGCACGAGCCCATCTGCTTCCTCAAGCGCCGCACGCGTGAGGAAGGCTCCTCCGACCGCTTCATCGACGTGACCCGGCGCATATTCAATCTGGACAGCGACCCCGTGAACCCGGACGCCCACCTTGATCGCCGCTCGCCCGAGGACGACGAGCCCCTGGACTGCGAGTGCTGCCGCGACGAGGACCAGGACCGCGAGGCCGGACACGGCGAACCCAAGCAATAAGGACCGCAATGCGCTGCTATCTCATCGAGGACATCTACCCCGAGCACCTGGAGAAGATCACCGCCAGCCTGAAGGACAAGGGCTTCTCCGGCTCCCTCGACGGCATCTTCTACCTGCCCCTGCCCGAAGCGCTGCTCACCGACGTGCAGCGCGCCCACGCGGGCGAATGCGGCCCGCACATGATGGTGCTTGAGGCCGCCATTGGCGAAAGCCTGGAGGGCGTGCTGAAGCTGGAGCTGCTGGTGCGCGCGCAGAACAAGCTGCGCTGCGAGTGCGTTGCCTACGCCACGCCCGCCCAGCGCGAGCACATCATCGACTTCCTGGACAGCTTCATCCGCCAGCTGGACATCTCGGTCTAGCCGGCCGGGAACCCCATGCCGCCCCTGCCGCCCAAACTCCAGGACCTGCCGCCCAAGTGGGCGAGGTTCTGCCTGGGCATTGGCAGCTTCGCCGCAGGTGAACTGGGCCAGCCCTTCACCGGCCGCTCCTGCGTGGTTGCCTGCTCCGGCGGGGCGGACTCCACGGCCCTGCTCCTCATCGCCGCCCTGCTCTGCCGCAAGGACGGCGGCACAGTAACAGCCGCGCACCTGGACCATGGCCTGCGGACCGAGTCGGGAGCGGACGCCGCCTTCGTGCGCGGACTTTGTGAAAACTGGAACATTCCCCTTGCCGAGGAGCGCGCCGACGTGGCCGGGCTGGCGCGGGCGGGGGGCACGGGGCTGGAAGAGGCCGGGCGCGCCGCCAGGTATGCCTTTTTCGAACGGGTGCGCCAGTCAGCCGGTGCGGAACTGCTCCTGCTGGGCCATCAGCTCAACGATCTGGCCGAGGACCAGCTCATGCGCCTCATGCGCGGGGCGGGCTGGCCGGCCCTGGGCGGCATGGCGGGCTGGGATCCCCACAGGCGCGTGCTGCGCCCGCTGCTGCTCACTCCTAGAGCAAACCTTGAGGAATTCCTTAAAATTTCTGGAACGCCCTGGCGCGTGGACCTGTCAAATTTCGAGGACACGTTCACCCGCAACAGGGTGCGCAAGGACCTGCTTCCGGTGATGCAGCGCGAGAACCCGGCCTATCTGGACGCCGCGGCGCGCCTGTGGCGGCAGGGGCGCACCGACGAGACCCACTGGGAGGCAGAGGCGGCGCGCGCGCTTGCGCAGGTGCCCGCGGCCGCCAGTCCACATCGTGCGGTGCTGCTCCCGCAGGATGTGCTGCAAACCGCCCCCGCCCCCCTGCGCCTGCGGCTGTACAAGGCCATGCTGGAACGCCTGGGCCCGGGCCAGCCCCTGGCCGACGGAATCTTCCGCCTCGACGCGTTGTGGCGTGAGGGCGCGCCAGGCAAGCGGCTGCGCTTCCCCGGCGACAAGGAAGCCCGCGTGACGAAGGCAGGCTTGACCTTCCGGGTCATTGACAGGAAAAAAGAGTGCGGATAAGAGCTTGTGAATCTTTTGCACAAGCAAAGAGCAATTCCCATCAGGAGGCACAATGAATATTCTTATTTTCGGACCCAACGGCAGCGGCAAGGGCACCCAGGGCGCCCTGGTGAAAGCCAAGTACAACCTGGACCACATCGAGTCCGGCGCCATCTTCCGCAAGCACATCGGCGGCGGCACCGAGCTCGGCATGAAGGCCAAGGAGTACATCAACCGCGGCGAGCTGGTGCCCGACGACATCACCATTCCCATGGTCCTCGACGTGCTCAAGGGCTCCAGCGCCAACGGCTGGCTGCTTGACGGCTTCCCCCGCTCCCTGGTCCAGGCCGAGAAGCTTTGGGAAGCCCTGCAGAAGGACGGCGTGAAGCTCGACTTCGTCATCGAGATCCTGCTGCCCCGCCAGGTGGCCAAGAACCGCATCATGGGCCGCCGCCTCTGCGCCACTGACAACAACCACCCGAACAACATCTTCATCGACGCCATCAAGCCCAACGGCGACGTGTGCCGCGTCTGCGGCGGCGCCCTTTCCGCCCGCGCCGACGACCAGGACGAGGGCGCCATCGACAAGCGCCACGACATCTACTACGACGACAAGACCGGCACCCTGGCCGCCGCCTACTTCTACAAGGCCCTGGCCGCCAAGGGCGCCTGCAAGTACATCGAGCTCAACGGCGAAGGCTCCATCGACTCCATCAAGAAGACCCTGATGGACCAGCTGTAAGCCGCACACCGCAGCCAACAGCAAGGCCCCTTCCGTACGGAGGGGGCCTTTTTCTTTGCCAACGGCCAGGAGGCGGAGGCGCGCGCGGCGCAAAAAAAGCCCCCCTTCCTCGCGGAAAGGGGGCTTGCGAACGCGTGGGCGGAGAAGCCTAGGCCTTGGCCTTGGCCGTCTTGATGGCCCCGGTCTGGGGGGTGCCGTGGTCCTCCGGCGGGGTGAGGGTGGCGATGACAGGCGCGGCCACGTAGATGGACGAGAAGGTGCCCACCACGATGCCGATGAGCATGGCCAGGGCGAAGTCGTGGATGACCTGGCCGCCGAAGATGTACAGGCTCAACACGGACAGGAAGGCCAGGCCCGAGGTGAGCGTGGTGCGCGAGAGGGTCTGGTTCACGCTGCGGTTGATGATCTGGTTCAGGGTCTCGTCCGTCCTCTGGCCGCGAATTTCGCGGATGCGGTCGTAGACGATGATGGTGTCGTTCAGCGAGAAGCCGATGAGGGTCAGCAGCGCGGCGATGATGGTGAGGTCGAACTCCTTGTTCATGATGGAGAAGATGCCCACCGTCACCATGACATCGTGTATGAGCGCGGCGATGGCCCCCAGCGCGTAGTTGAGCTTGAGCACGAAGCACAGCACCAGCGTTATGGCCAGCGCGCCGAAGACCAGCCATATCTGCGGGGCGTTGATGTACTGCAGGGCCGTCATGCCGGCGAAGAGCCCCGCGGCCATGAGGCCGGCGGCCATCCAGCGGTGCTCGAAGCGGCCGGAGATGTAGATGGCGATGAGCAGGATGGCGTAGTACATGGCCTCCAGCGCCTTGCCGCGCAGATCCTCGCCCACCTTGGGGCCGACCATCTCGATGCGCTTGAAGGCGTACTTGGTCCCGGCGAAGTCCTTGTTCAGCGCGGCGGTGACGGTCTTCTGCACCGCGTCGCTGGTCTCGTCCGTGGTGCTGGTGCGGATGAGGAAGTCGTTGTCCTTGTCCTGGCCCATCTGCTGCACCACCAGACCGGGCAGGTTCGTGGCCTCCAGCGATTTCTTGAGGTCGTCGAGCTTGGTCGGCGCCTCGAACTTGGCCTGGATGATGACGCCGCCCGCGAAGTCGATGCCGTAGCGGGGGCCGCCCTTCATGCCCAGGGACACGAGGCCTATGACGATCATCAGTGCGGACAGCGCGAAGGCGTAGAAGCGCAGGCCGATGAAGTCGATCTTGGTGTCGGGTTTGATGAAGTGGAAGCTCATGGCGTCTCCTTAGATGCTCACGGGCGCGTCGGCCGGGCGCCTGGAGAGGTACAGGTCGAACATGATGCGCGACACGAAGATGGCCGTGAACATGCTCATGACGATGCCGAGCACCAGGGTGACGGCGAAGCCGCGGATGGGCCCGGTGCCGAACTGGTACAGGATGATGGCCACCAGCACGTTGGTGGTGTTGGAGTCAAGGATGGTCAGGGTGGCGCGGTCGTAGCCCTTGTGCACGGCGTCGGCGGGTTTGAGCCCGTGGCGCAGCTCCTCGCGGATGCGTTCGTAGATGAGCACGTTGGCGTCCACCGCCATGGCGATGGTCAGGATGATGCCCGCGATGCCCGGCAGGGTCAGCGTGGCGCCGAAGGCGGCCAGGCCGGCCAGGGTGAGCACGATGTTCAGCAGCAGCACGAAGTCCGCAAAGAGGCCGGCCGCCCCGTAGTACACGGCCATGAACAGAACGATGGCGATGGCCGCGAAGCCGGTGGCCATAATGCCCGCGTCGATGGACTCCTGTCCCAGGGTGGGGCCCACGGTGCGCTGCTCCAGCACGCTGACCGGGGCGGGCAGCGCGCCCGCGCGCAGCACGATGGCCAGGTCGCGGGCCTCCTCCTGGGAGAAGTTGCCGGTGATCTGCGCCTTGCCGCCGGCGATCTTGTCCTGGATGACCGGGGCCGAGTAGCACTTGCCGTCCAGCACGATGGCCAGGCGCTTCTTGATGTTCTCCTCGGTGACGCGCTCGAACACCTTGGCCCCGCGGGCGTTGAAGGTGAGGCTCACGGAGAACTGGTTGTTGTTCTGCTCGATGGTGGCGCGGGCGTCGGTGATGTACTCGCCGGTCATCACCGCGTCCTTCTTGAGCACGATGGGCTGCTCCACCGTCTGGCCCTTGGGGCCGCGCACGACGATGGTGGAGAGTTCGCGCCCCGGACCCACGAGGCCCTGCGCCAGGCTGGCCGGGTCGACGCTGTCGTCCACGATCTTGAACTCCAGGTGCGCGGTCTTGCCGATGACGGCGATGGCGCGCTCGGGGTCCTGCAGGCCGGGCAACTGCACCTGGATGCGGTTGCCTTCCTGGCGGCGAATGTCCGGCTCGGCCACGCCGAACTGGTCAATGCGGTTGCGGATGGTCTTCACCGCCTGGTCCAGGGTCAGCTTGGCCAGATACTTCTTGTAGTCCGGCGTCATGGACAGCAGGTACTTGACCCGGTCCTCCGGCTGCGCTTCCTTGGCGTCGATCTTCAAATTCGGGAACTGCTTCTGCAGCAGCTTCTCAAAGGCGTCCTGCTTGTCCGCGCCCACAAGCACGGCCTCCAGCCTGGGGCCGGGCAGCGCGGTGGGCTTCAGGACAGCCAGGTTCTCCTCGCGGGCGCTGGCCTTGATGTCCTGCCCCATGCTGGCCATGTTGTTGTCGATGGCCTTGTCCACGTCCACGCCAAGGGTGAGATGGATGCCGCCTTTGAGGTCCAGGCCGAGGTTGATGGCCGTGTCGGGCAGGATCTTGCCCAGGGCGGTCTTGTGGATGCCCGGTACAGAAGGCAGCACCAGGGCCAGGGCGACGGTCATCACCGCCAGGGTAAGCAGTAAACGCCAGCGCAGGTTGCGGTACATGTGCTCTCCCAGTGTCTTCCAGAGATAATGAAAACAGTCAGTTATGCGTCAATCGCGCAGCATGTCCGAGAAAGACAAGCGCGGACCCGGGCGCATCCCCAGGTCCGCGTATCCGCCTTTCGGCTGAAAATCAAAGGAAAAAGGCTATTTTTCCTTCTTTTCCAATTTCTCAAAGGCATCAGCCTTGTCGGCGACGGTGTTGCGCAGCATTTCCACCTGCACCTTCTCGGCGATTTCCACGATGAGGGTGGCATCCTTCATGCGGACAATGGTTCCGTAGAGGCCGCCATTGGTCACAATGCGATCACCGATCTTCAGGTTATTGATCATCTCCTTGTGCTGCTTGGCCTTTTTCTGCTGCGGGCGGATGAGCAGGAAGTAGAAGATCGCGAACATGAGGATGAGCGGAACGAACGCGCCGAGGGGATTTCCCTGCGCGCCGCCGTTGCCGGCCGCGCCGCCCATGGCGAAAGCAAGATTGTCAAACAACATCGGGGGTCCTCCTGGTTGGTGAGCCGGGGCTGGTTTGCCCCTGCCCTGCCCTTCCAGCCTTACGCCGGCACGTACAGATTGCCGTACGGGCGGTGCGAGAAGGGTTTGATCTTCACGAAATCGGCCGCCAGGATCTCCTTGGCGTTCAAGCCGAGCTCCTTGGCGTACTCCTTGACGATGCCCTCGACGACGGCCTTGTCGGCGTCATCAAGAGGCTGCGCGGAGAGACCGGGGCCGATCTGTTCCTTGGGCACCTCGCCGCGCACATAAATCACACCGCCGTGCATGCCCGTTCCCAGGCTGCGTCCGGCAATGGGTTCAGACGGCTTATCAGAATACATCCCAAGAAGCAAAAGGATTCCGCCGGCCATATATTCGCCAAGGAAGTCGCCGGCCTTGCCGCCGATGACGATGGTCGGGAGTTTCTCCATGTAGGCCTTCATGTGGATGCCCACGCGGTAGCCCACGTCGCCCTTGATGAAGATCTTGCCGCCGCGCATGGCGTAGCCCACCACGTCTCCGGCCAGGCCCTCGATGACCACCAGGCCGTCGTCCATGGTGTTGCCCACGCCGTCCTGGGCGTTGGCCTTCACCCGCACGTAGGGCCCGCGCATGAAGGAGCACATGTCCTGTCCGGGCACGCCGTTGACCTCGAACTTGATGGGGCCTTCGACCGCGCCGGCGATGTAACGCTGGCTGTTGACGTTGTTCAGCACGATTTCGGTGGCGCCGGCGGCGATGGCCTCGCGGATCTGCTCGTTGAGCTGGCGGTAGTAGATGCCGCTGGCGTCGATGGTGACTTTCTTGGACATGTTCTAGGCCTCCAGATGCACGATGACCGGTTCGCCAGCCTTGGGCATCCACACGCGGTCCAGGTCGGCCTGCACTTCGCGGATGGAGCTCTCCTCGCTCGACATGAAGACCATGTCGTCCTTCTCGGCAACGACCAGCGGCCGCAGCTTGATGCGGTCGTTCAGGCCGAAGAGGCCAGTGTTGTCGGCCACGAGGATGGCGAAGGGGCCGTTCAGCAGGGCCTGGCCGTACACCATGCGCAGGGCGGTGTAGGCCTCCTTCTCCTGCTTGGGCATGCGGGCGATCTCGTCCCAGAACGGCGGGGCGAAGACCTTGCAGGCCATCTCCTTGGAGAGGCCGTGCTTGCGGATGAGCAGGTCAAGCTCGTAGGCCACGACCTCGGTGTCGGTCATGAGGGTGCACAGGTAGTTGTGCTCGCACAGGTAGCGGCGGTTGATGCCGTAGGAGCTGATCTCGCCGTTGTGCACGATGGACCAGTCCAGCAGGGTGAAGGGGTGCGCGCCGCCCCACCAGCCGGGAGTGTTGGTCGGGAAGCGGTTGTGGCCGGTCCAGATGTACGCCTTGTATTCCTCCAGGCGGAAGAAGTCGGCGATGTCCTCCGGGAAGCCCACGCCCTTGAAGGCGCCCATGTTCTTGCCGCTGGAGAAGACGAAGGCCCCGGGCACCTTGTGGTTGATGTGCATGACCGCGTTGACCACGTAGTCCTGCTCGCCCAGGTCCCGGCCCTCCTGGGGGCGGTCCTTCTTGATGGTCAGGAAGTAGCGCGACATGACCGGGGGATTCTTGATGGTCACCACCTTGCGGGTGGGGATGGGCTCGGCCAGGTGGACGGTGAAGTAGTGCTTGAGCACTTCCTCGGCGCTGTCCTGGGCGGCCTGGGTGTCGCACATCAGGTGGAAGGCGTACTTGTCGGCCAGGTCGGGGTAGATGCCGTAGGCCGCGAAGCCGCCGCCCAGGCCGTTGCCGCGGTCGTGCATGCAGGCCATGGAACGGATGGGCATTTCGCCGGGAATGAGGCCGCGCTTCTTGTGGATAACCCCGAAGACGCCGCAGCCGGAGATGTCTTTCTGGAAGTCGTAATACCTTTCAGGTGCTTTCATCCTACTCGTGCTCCTAGGCGGAAGTTCCGCTGATCGCCCTTAGCGGGCGGCCTTGGCCGGCTCGGGGTTCCAGGTCTCGTCGAACAGCTCGGCCGGCCAGAGGAAGACCTCGGGCCCGGCGTTGATGAGCTTGTCCTTGGCCTCGCCGGCGAGCGGCATCTCGAACTTGATGAAGGCCGTGTACATGCCGCCCTTGTCGATGTCGCCCACGAGCACGTAGCCCACCAGCTTCTCGTCACGGAACACGAGCTTGCGGTAGGTCTCCTTCTCCTCGTCAAGCAGGGCGTGGACCTCGTAGTTCTTGTCGCCATCGGGCGGGTTGACCACGCCGACCGAGATGGTGGGCAGGCCGTAGAAGCTGATGGAATTCATGGGCAGGCCGCCCATGTAGGGCTGCTTGGCGCCGGCCATGTTGCGGCCACAGGCGTAGCCCTGGTTGTAGGCGTTGGGCCAGATGGGCACCACGCGGTGCTCGCCGGTGAGCTGGTCCATGGCCTGAGCCACGTCGCCGGCGGCGTACACGTCCTTGGCGCTGGTCATCAGCTTGGCGTCCACCATGATGCCGCGCTCGACCTTGATGCCGGCCTCCTTGGCGATGGCGCTGTGGGGCACCACGCCGATGGCCACCACCACCACGTCGCACTCCAGGAAGCGGCCGTCGGTGAGGAGCACGCCCTTCACGTGGCCGTCCTTGCCGCGCTGGATCTCCTTGGCGGTGACGCCGCAGTTGACCTCGATGCCGACGTTCTTGAGGCGGTTGGCGGCAAGCCGGCCGGCCTTCTCGTCAAACCCGCCGGAGAGGATGCGCGGGGCAAGCTCCACGATGGTCACGGACACGCCGCGGTCGTGCAGGCTTTCCGCCGCCTTGAGGCCGATGAGGCCGCCGCCGATGACCACGGCGCGCTTGATCTTGCTGGAGAGCTCGATGAGCGTGTTGGCGTGGGCCAGGGTGGTGAAGGAGTAGATGTCCTCCCCCTGCACGCCCGGAATGGGGGGCACGAAGGGGATGCCGCCGGTGGCGATGAGCAGGCGGTCGTATTTCACCGTCTCGCCCTTGTCGGTGGTCACGGTCTTCTTGGCGGTGTCCACGCCGGTGGCGGTGGTGCCGAGCTTGAGCTCCACGCCGTTCCTGGCGTAGTAGTCCTCGCCGCGCAGGGCCAGGCGCTCGGGGCCGATCTTTCCGGCCAGCAGGTAGGAGATGAGGGGCCGGCCGTAGGCGGCGGTGTCCTCCGCGCCGATGACGACGATCTTGCCGTCCTTGTCATGCCGGCGGATGCCCTCGATGGCGCCGATGGAGGAGACGCCGTTTCCGATGATCACATAATTCATTTTAGCGCTCCTCCTGCTTCAGGGCCTTGTTGGGGCAGGCGGCCACGCAGGCCGGACCGCCGGGGCGGTCGTGGCACAGATCGCACTTGACGATCTTGGCCTCCAGCGGGTGCCGGGCAATGGCGCCGAAGGGGCAGGCCATGAGGCAGGACCAGCAGCCCACGCACTTCTCGCGGTCGTACACGGTGCGGCCGGTCTCGGGGTCCTTCTGCAAGGCGCCGGAGATGCAGGCGGCCACGCAGGAGGGCTCGTCGCAGTGGCGGCAGGAAAGGGCCACGCAGGTGGGGCCGCCCTCATGCACGTGCTTGCAGGAGCTCAGGCCGCTTTCGCCGCGCTCCACGGTGTAGGCCAGGATGAGGTCCTTGCTCTTGGAATGGGCGGTCAGGCAGGCCAGCTCACAGATGTGGCAGCCGATGCAGAAGTCCTTGTTGGGGTAGACGCGTTTCATATTCTCTCGCCCCCTTGGTTAGCGACCGGCGTGCTTCACGCCGAGGATGTCCATCTCGGTGTCGGTGAGGCCCACGGCGCGCAGCTTGTCGCGGTTGCCGCGCAGGCTCTCGATGGAGTTGAGGCCCATGCCGCCGAGCATTTCTTCGATCTCGTGGCCCCAGGCGCGCACCAGATTGACCATCTTCTGGGCGGCCACGTCCGGGTTCTGGCGCTTGGCCAGGCGGGCGTCGTTGGTGGCGATGCCCCAGGGGCACTTGCCCGTGTAGCACTTGGCGCACAGGGTGCAGCCCACGCTGATGAGCGCCGAGGTGGCGATGTAGCAGGCGTCCGCACCAAGGGCGATGGCCTTGATGACGTCGGCGCTGCAGCGGGTGCCGCCGGCGGCCACGATGGACGCCCGGTTGCGGATGCCCTCGTCGCGCAGGCGCTGGTCCACCTGGGCCAGGGCCAGCTCGATGGGGATGCCCACGTTGTCGCGGATCATGCCCGGAGCCGCGCCCGTGCCGCCGCGCACGCCGTCGATGGCGACGATGTCCGCTCCGGCGCGCACGATGCCCGAGGCGATGGCGGCCACGTTGTGCACCGCGGCGATCTTCACGCTCACGGGCACGCGGTACTCGCTGGCTTCCTTCAGGGCGAAGATGAGCTGGTGCAGGTCTTCGATGGAGTAGATGTCGTGGTGAGGCGCGGGAGAGATGGCGTCGGAGCCCAGCGGCACCATGCGGGTCTCGGAGACCATGGCGTTGATCTTCTCGCCGGGCAGGTGGCCGCCGATGCCGGGCTTGGCGCCCTGGCCGACCTTGATCTCGATGCCGGCGCCCGCGTTCAGGTAGTCGCGGTGCACGCCGAAGCGGCCGGAAGCCACCTGCACGATGGTATTCTTGCCGTATTTGTACAGGCTCTTGTGCAGGCCGCCCTCACCCGTGTTGTAGCAGATGCCCAGCTCGGTGGCGGCGCGGGCCATGGCCACGTGCAGGTTGAAGTTGATGGAGCCGAAGCTCATGGCCGAGAACATGATCGGGTAGTTCAGCTCGATCTGCGGCGCCAGCTTGGTCTTGAGCTTGGCGCTGCCGTCCTTGGTCTTGGAAAATTCCAGCTTGTCCGGCTTGGAGCCGAGGAAGGTCTTCAGCTCCATGGGCTCGCGCAGGGGGTCGATGGACGGGTTCGTCACCTGGCTGGCGTCGAGCAGGAGCTTGTCCCAGTAGACCGGGATGTTCACCGGGCTGCCCATGCCGGTCAGGAGCACGCCGCCGGTGTCGGCCTGCTTGTAGATGTACTTCAGGAACTCGGGACGCCAGAGGGCGTTGTCCTTGAAGTCCGAGCGCTTTTTCTGGATGAGCAGGGCCGAGGTCGGGCAGAGGGCCTCGCAGCGGTGGCAACCCACGCACTTGGCGTTGTCGTGCATGACCTTCTGGCGCGTCTCGTCCCAGAAATGGGCCTCGTACGAGCACTGGCGCACGCAGACCTTGCAGTTGATGCACAGGTCCTTGTCGCGGACGATGGAGAAATCGTGATAGTTTCGGTTGATCGGCTGGAAAAGCAAAACCGTTACCTCGCTCCAAGTGGTTTGGATGACCGCGCACGGGCCGCAGGTCGCCTCCCGCTTCCTCCGGCACACCCGGCTGACAGGGGGTCGTCAGAAAAGCACAAGGGTTATGGACCTGTCAACAAAGGAATACGAAAATGTGCCGAATTTTCGATTTTTGTCATATTTTGCCGGGAAACTTCTCCTGCGACACCCGCAAAAATGACGAAAGATGAGCGAAAAAAAGGCCGCTCACCCGAAGAATGAGCGGCCCTTCCCAGGAATTTTAGACGTTCGCCCAGTGAATCAGTCCCAAAGCGTGGGAATCGAGCAGCAGGGGGTGGTGGGGCAGAATCCTCAAGGTGAAGCCGAATCTCCCGGCCTCGGGAGGCATCACCTCGCCCCGGTACAGGTGCCAGCCGTCGCCCAGATCCTTCTCCGGGGCCATGGGCGTGGTCTGTCTGCGGGTGAAGGCGCTGTCCTGGCTCACCGGGCCGTGGTAGACCTCCACGCGCACATCGTTGGGCGCCAGGCCGTCCAGGTGCACCCGCGCCTCGATGAGGATGGGCTCCTCCACGAACACTGCGGCGTGGGTCTCGGTGCGGATGTCGGCGATGGACAGGTTGCCCCAGCGGGTCATGAGGCGCATGCGCCACTCGGCCAGGTCCTTGGCGGCCTTGAAGTCGTCCTTCACCAGGCTCACGTAGTTGCGGCAGGAGGGCAGATAGGCCCGCTCCACGTATTCCTCCACCATGCGGTGGGCGGTGAACACCGGGCCCAGGTCCTTGAGGGCGGCCTTCATCTTGCGGATCCAGTTGCGCGGCAGGTTGCCCCGGCCGCGGTCATAGAACTCCGGCAGGATGTCGTTCTCCAGGATGTTGAACAGGGTCTGGCTTTCCACGAAGTCCTGGTAGGCCAGGTCGTCGTACTCCTCTCCCCTGCCGATGGCCCAGCCCAGGCTGTTGTCCGGGCGGTAGGCCTCGTCCCACCAGCCGTCCAGGGTGGAGGCCTGGAGCACGCCGTTGATCATGGCCTTCATGCCGCTGGTGCCGCAGGCCTCCAGCGGGCGGCGCGGGTTGTTGAGCCACACGTCGCAGCCCTGCACCATGCGGCTGGCGATCTTGACGTCGTAGTCCTCCAGAAAGACCATGCTCACGCGGCAGTCGTCGCGCCGGCAGAGCTGCTGCAGTTCCTGGATGATCTTCTTGCCCTCGTTGTCGTGCGGGTGGGCCTTGCCCGCGAAGATGAACTGCACGCGCCGCTCCGTGCCCGTGATCAGGCGCACCAGCCGATCCTTGTCCATCAGGAGCAGGTTGGCCCGCTTGTACGTGGCGAAGCGCCGCGCAAAGCCGATGGTCAGGGCCTGCGGGTCCAGCACCTCGTCGGCGACCTGCAGGTCCCGGTGGCGGGCGCCCTTTTCCAAAAGCTGCTTGCGCAGACGTTTGCGCACGAAGTCCACCAGGCGCTCGCGCAGGCGCTCGTGGGTGCGCCAGAGTTCGGCGTCGGGAATGTTCTCGGCCTGCTCCCACACGCGGCTGCAGTCCGGGTCCTCGCGCCAGTTGCCCAGGTAGCGGTCGTAGAGGATTGCCATGTCGGTCGCCACCCATGTGGCCGCGTGCACGCCGTTGGTGATGCTGCCGATGGGCACGTCCTCCACCGGGTTCTGCGGCCACACGCGCTGCCACATCTTGCGCGAGACCTCGCCATGCAGCTTGGACACGCCGTTGCTGAAGCGCGAGAGCCTGAGCGCCAGCACGGTCATGCAGAACTGTTCGCCGTCGTCTCGCGGGTCCTCGCGTCCCAGGGCCATGAAGACCTTGAAGGCCAGGCCGAGCTTGCCGGCGTAGTTCTCGAAGTACGTGCGCATGAGCTCCGGCGGAAAGCGGTCGTTGCCGGCCGGCACCGGGGTGTGGGTGGTGAACACGCTGGACGAGGCGGTGAGCTCCATGGCCGCCTCGAAGGAGAGGCCGTGCTCCTGCATGTACACGCGGATGCGCTCCAGTCCGGCGAAGGCCGAGTGCCCCTCGTTCATGTGGATGACCATGGGCTCTATGCCCATGGCGGCCAGGGCCTTCAGCCCGCCGATGCCCAGCAGGATCTCCTGCCAGAGCCGCATCTCCAGGCCGCCGCCGTAGAGCCGCGCCGTCACCTGGCGGAACTCCGGGCTGTTGTCCGGCAGGTTGGCGTCGAGCAGGAACAGCCGCACCTTGCCCACATGGGCCTCCCACACGCGGGCGCACAGGTTCTGCCCGGCCAGATCGACGCACACGCGGATCTGGTTGCCCAGTTCGTCCTGCGCGGGCCTGAGGGGCATCTGCTCGAAGTCGTGTCCGGGGTAGCGCTCCTGCTGCCAGCCGTCGGGGGTCATGTACTGGCGGAAGTACCCCTCCCGGTACAAGAGGCCCACGCCCACCAGAGGCACGTTCAGGTCGCTGGCGCTTTTCAGGTGGTCGCCCGCCAGCACGCCCAGGCCGCCGGAATAGATTGGCAGGCACATGGCGATGCCGTACTCCAGGCTGAAGTAGGCCACGGGCATGGCGTTGCGCTCCGGCAGGGAGGGGAATTTGAAGGGCGTGTGCTTGCGCACCTGGTAGTGGTCCAGGGCGCGCTTGGCGTCGGCCAGGCGCTGCAGAAAGAAGTCGTCGCGCGCCAGTTCCTCGATGCGCCGCTGCGGCAGCCGGTTCAGCAGCGCCACCGGGTTCTGCTCGCAGGCCACCCACAGGCCGTGGTCGATGGTGGTGAAAATGGTGGTGAGCTCGTTGTTCCACGAGAACCAAAGATTGTAGGCGATGTCCCACAGGGGCTCCAGCTTCGGCGGGAGCTTGGGGACAACGCTGAACACGCGCAGCGCCTGCATGCAGTCTCCTTGAACGAATTGATGCGGAGGACATTTCGGACGCTACAGCGTATAAAGCGCGTGGGGAAAAAGCAAGGCTCGCCGCGTGACAATTCCCGGCCGCGCAGATTCATTGACAGGCGGGCCGTTCAGTGGAAAGAAAGCGCTCTTACGTTGATGGAGGACGCCCATGCAGGATCGGAACACGCAAGGCGCTGCCGAGCCTTTGGAAGTGCGGGTGCGCTTTCTGCACCCCGTGTGGCAGGAGCACCCCCTGGCCTACGCCACGGAGGTCTCCGCCGGTCTGGACCTGCGCGCCTGTTTCGACGCCCCGGCCATCGAGATCCCCGCCGGGGGCCGGGCGGCCATCCCCGCCGGCCTGGCCATCGAGGTCATGCGGCCGGGCATCGCCGGCTTCGTCTTTTCGCGCTCCGGCCTGGGCACCAAGGAAGGCCTCACGGTCAGCCAGGGCGTGGGCGTCATCGACCCCGACTACCGGGGCGAGATCATCGTGTCGCTTCTGAACACCTCCGGGCAGACCCGGACCGTAGAGCGAGGTCAGCGCATCGCGCAGCTGGTGTTCATGCCGGTCTTCACGGCCCGGCTCACCGCTGTCGATGCGCTTGGCGAGACCGCGCGCGGCGCGGGAGGCTTCGGTCATACCGGAAAGGTGTAGCAACACGTTCAATCTCGCAAGGAGTCAAAGATAATGAGCAGCAAATACGACGCGCTGGTGGCCCGGGAGAAGAAGGTCCTCTGCCAGACCTACGGCCGCTACCCCCTGGCCATCGAGAAGGCCCAGGGCGCGCGCATGACCGACCTGGACGGCAGGGAATACATCGACCTCCTGGCGGGCATCGCCGTGGCCAACCTGGGCCACAGCCACCCGGAACTGTTGGAGGTCATGGCCGCGCAGGCCAAAGAGCTGCTGCACGTCAGCAACCTCTTCTATCAGCCCCGGCAGGTGGAGCTGGCCGAGCTGCTGCTTGCCACCTGCGCCTGCGACCGCGTGTTCTTCTGCAACTCCGGCGCGGAGGCCAACGAGGCCGCCATCAAGCTTGCCCGGCGCTACATGCGCACCGTGCGCAACAAGGACGCGGGCGAGATCATCACCCTTTCCGGCTCGTTCCACGGCCGCACCCTGGCCACCCTGACCGCCACCGGCCAGGCCGGGCGCATCAAGGAGGGCTTCGAGCCCCTGCCCCAGGGCTTCAGCACCGTGCCCTTCGGCGACATCGAGGCCCTGCGCGCCGCGGTGACGCCGAAAACCGCGGCCGTGCTCATGGAGATGGTGCAGGGCGAGGGCGGCGTGCTGCCCCTGCCCGAGGCCTACGTGAAGGAGGCGGCCGAGATCTGCCGCGAGGCCGGGTGCCTGTTCATGGTCGACGAAGTGCAGACCGGCATGTGCCGCACGGGCAAATTCTGGGCGCACCAGCACTACGGCGTGCAGCCCGACGTGTTCACCACGTCCAAGGCGCTGGCCAACGGCCTGCCCATGGGCGCCATGCTGGCCAAGGAACACGTGGCCAATGGCTTTGTGCCCGGCAGCCACGCCACCACCTTCGGCGGCGGCGGCGTGGTTTCCGCCGTGGCGGCCAAGGTCGTGGAGATCATGCAGCGCGACGACATCGCCGGCCGGGCCCGCGACCTGGGCGCGCTGGCGCTCGACGCCTTCAAGAAGGTGCAGGCCAACCATCCGGAGCGCATCAGCGGCGTTCGCGGCCTGGGCCTCATGATCGGCATCGTGCTCTCCGGCCCCGGCGAAAACATCCACGCGGCCCTGCGCGAGCGCGGCTTCGTGTGCAATCTGGCCCACGGCACGGTGCTGCGCCTGCTGCCGCCGCTCACCATCGCGGCCGAGGATCTGCTTGCCTTTGCCGCGGCGCTGGATGATATTCTCGCAACGGACAAGCCGTAACGCAAACAATCAAGCCCGGAGGGCGGAAATGACGGAGATCGCTCCCATTTCCAAGGGCGCGGCAGTCGAGAGCCCGGTGCAGAACGTCACCGTGCCCGACGAGCCGCGCCTGCCCGCGGGCCGGCAGATAACAAGCGTGCAGCCCCACCCCACGCCCCTGGTGGCCCAGGTGGAGCAGCCGCAGCCCGTGGTGGACGAAGAGGCCCGGCGTCTGCACATCGCGCAGATGCGCGCCGAAATCACCGGCACGGGCGGCATCGTGGACTCCATCGCCTGACGCGCCCAACCCACACTTTAGCCAAAACGGACATTTCGCCAGCCATGACCCAGGACCTGCTCAAGATCGAATTTTCCCTGCCCGAAGCCGACTACGACGCCGCCGTCGTGTTCCTTTCCACCTCCATCCAGCATGGCTGGGAGGAATCGCAGGCCGTGGACGGCACCACGCACTTCAGCACCTATCTGGAGAACCACGAGGCCGGCCGCGAGGTTGCCCGCCAGATCGGCGAACTCTGGCCCCACTCGGGCATCAGGACCGAGGAGGCCGAAAGCCAGGACTGGGGCCAGTCCTGGCGCGAGTTCTTCACGCCCATCGAGTGCGGCGGCCGCTTCGAGATCCTGCCACCCTGGCTCACGGCGGAGCAGCACGCCGAGTTCACGCCCATCATCATCGAGCCCAAGATGGCCTTCGGCACCGGGCACCACCCCACCACGGCGCTCTGCCTCACCTGCATCGCCGACCTGCACAGGGAGGGCGCCATCGCCCCGGGCATGGAGTTCCTGGACCTGGGCACCGGCTCGGGCATCCTGGGCATCGGCCTGGCCAAGCTGGGCCTGCACGGCCTGGGCCTGGACATCGACCCCCAGGCCATCGCTTGCGCCGAGGAGAACGCGGCCATCAACACGGTGGACGACACCTTCAAGGTGGCCGTGGGCGGCATCAACAGCCTGCCCGAAGGCAAGCGCTTCCAGGTCATCGTGGCCAACATCCTGTCCAAGCCGCTCATCTTCATGGCCAAGGACATATTGAGCCACCTGGAGCCCGGCGGCTGCCTGGCCCTGTCCGGCATCCTGGTGGAGCAGGCGCCGGACGTCATTCGCGCCTACCAGCGCCTGGGGCTGCCGGAGCCCGTGCAGCGCAACGAGGGCGAATGGTGCGGCCTGCTCTGGACCGGCATCGAGCTGAAGCCGGAGAGCCAGCCGGAGAATCTGCCGGGGAATCTGGAGGGCTGATGTCGCGCCGGGGGGACGTCATCCGGGGCCTGTACGAGGCCTTTGCCCAGGCCCTGGGCCCCAGCCGCTGGTGGCCGGGGGAGACGCCCTTCGAAGTGGCGGTCGGGGCCATCCTGACCCAGAACACCAACTGGAAGAACGTGGAGCAGGCCATCGCCAACCTCAAAGCAGCCGGAGCCATGACCGAGAAGGGCCTGCGCGCCTTGTCCCCGTCCGTGCTTGAGGACCTCATCCGTCCGGCCGGCTATTATCGCGTCAAGACCAAGCGGTTGACGGAGTTCCTCGACTTCCTCGAACAGGAGTCCGGCCTGGACATCGAGGCCCTGCGCGGCGAAAGCCTGCACGACCTGCGGCCCCGGCTGCTCTCCGTGCGCGGCATCGGGCCGGAGACGGCGGACTCCATCCTCTGCTATGCCCTGGACATGCCCACCTTCGTGGTGGACGCCTACACCTTCCGCATGTTCGCGCGCCATGGCCTGGTGCACGAGGGCATGGACTACCACGAGCTGCAAGAGTCCATCACGGACGCCCTGCCCCAGAGCGTGACCGACTACAACGAGTTCCACGCCCTCATCGTGCGCGCCTCCAAGGAGTGGTGCAGCAAGTCCAGGCCCAGGTGCGCCGCCTGCCCGGCGCGCGGACTCCTCGACGATCCGGAGCGGCTGCCCCAATGATGCGCAAAGCCCTGCTCACCGTCGCCGCGTGCGCCCTCGCCCTGAGCGCATCTGTTCTGGTCGCATTCGCCCAGGCCCAGCCCGCGCACCTGGAAAAGGCGCTGCAGACCGAGCGCCAGAAGGCCGACGAGCGCAAGGGAGCCGTGCAGAAGCTGGCCGAGCGCGAAAAGGCCCTTGCCGGCAAGCTGGGCGAGATCGAGAAGCGCATGCAGGCGGCCGAACAGCGCATCGGCAAGCAGGAGGAGGCGCTGGCGGTCATCCGCAAGGAGGAGGCCCGCTTCGCCGAGCAGTACGAGGCCGTGCGCCTGAAGCGCGAACAGTCCGTGCGCGAGCTGCGCAAGCTCCTGGAACTGCTCTGGCCCATCAACGCCCAGGGCATGCACGAGGGGGCGCGCCTGGCCGACAGCTGGGACACGGCCGACAGGCGCTTCCAGTGGAACAGCGCGGCCTACAATCGCGCCCGCGCCAAGCTTGAGGAAGTGCGTGCCCAGGAGCGCGAGCTGGCCGGGGTCATCGCCAGGCAGAAGGAGCTGGAGGCCCAGGTGGACAAGCAACTCACGGCCATCAACGCGGACAAGGACACGCTGCTCAAGGACAGGCTGGCCGTGAACGCCCGCATGAGCCAGGTGACCACCCAGCGCCGCGACCTGGAGAGCGAGCTGCAGTCCATCATCAAGACGATCCAGCAGCTGAACTATCAGCTGGTCATCCAGCGCAGCCGCAAGTTCGACGCCTTCAAGGCGTCCCTGCCGTGGCCCGTGGCCGGCAAGATCGTGGCCACCTTCGCGCCCGACGGCAAGCCCGCCCGCCGGGGCATCGGCATCGCCACCAGCGACGGCGCCACCGTGCGCAGCGTGTTCTGGGGCAAGGTGGTGCACAACGACGTGCTGCGCGGCCTGGGCAAGGTGGTCATCCTCTATCACGGCGGCGACTACTACAGCCTGTATGCCTACCTTTCCGACGTCACCGTTGAGGCCGGGCAGGATGTGGAAAAGGACGAGCCCCTCGGCCACGCCGGCTACTACCCGGAAGCCCACGGCAACGGGCTCTATTTCGAATTGCGTTTTCATCAGAAACCCATTAATCCCCAGCTGTGGCTCATGCCCGCCCACTAGCGGCCGGAAAGCACCGCCCACGTTGATTCTGGAGGACCTATGCGCGTTGGAATCTGGTTCGGTTGTTTCGTCATCCTGCTGACCCTTACCGTTGCGCCCGCCCCGCTTGGCGCGGCCCCCGGCAAGGATGACCAGTTCGAGGCTCTGCGCAGGTTCAGCCAGGTGGTGGACATGGTGGAAACCCACTATGTGAAGCCGGTCACCAAGGCCGAGCTCATCCAGAACTCCATCAAGGGCATGCTGGAGCAGCTCGACCCGCACTCGGCCTTCCTCTCCCCCGACGACTTCAAGGAGCTGCAGGTTTCCTCCAGCGGCGCCTTCCACGGCATCGGCATCGAGATCAGCTCCGAGAACGGCCGCCTCATCGTGGTGTCCCCCATCGAGGACACCCCGGCCTTCAAGGCCGGCCTCAAGAGCGGCGACATCATCCTGGAGATCGACGGCGAACCCACCGCCGAGATCGGCCTGAACGAGGCCGTGAAGAAGATCCGCGGCCCCCAGGGCAGCAGCGTCACGCTGACCATTCTGCACAAGGGCGCGCAGCAGCCCGTGGACGTCACCATCGCCCGCGGCACCATTCCCATCGTGAGCGTGAAGACCCAGGAGCTGGAAAAGGGCTACCTGCTCTGCCGCATCACCCGCTTCAACGAGCACACCACCAAGGAACTGCGCGACAAGCTCGCCGAATACAACAAGAAGACCCCCATCCAGGGCATCGTCCTCGACCTGCGCAACAACCCCGGCGGCCTGCTCGACCAGGCCGTCACCGTGGCCGACACCTTCCTGGCCGACGGCCTCATCGTCTACATCCAGGGCAAGGATCCCCAGTCCCGCCGCGACTTCAACGGCCGCAAGTCGGCCGACGACTACACCCAGGTGCCCATGGTCACGCTCATCAACGCGGGCAGCGCCTCGGCCTCGGAGATCGTGGCCGGCGCCCTGCAGGACCGCAAGCGCGCCCTGCTCATCGGCGAGAAGACCTTCGGCAAGGGCTCGGTGCAGACCGTCGTCTCCCTGCCCGACGGCTCGGGCATCAAGCTGACCACCGCCCTCTACTACACCCCGAACGGCCGCAGCATCCAGGCCGAGGGCATCGTGCCCGACCTGGACATCCCCTTCGTTGCGCCGCAGTCCGAGGACGACAAGAACCTCAAGGACCGCTTCACCTTCCGCGAGAAGGACTTCTCGCGCCACCTGGAGAACGGCAACGCCAAGAAGGGCAAGAAGGGCGCGGCCAAGTCCGGCGCGGACAGCGAGACCGCCCGCGCCATGATCGAAAAGGACAACCAGCTCCGCCTGGGCCTGGAGATGGTCAAGACCCTGCCCAAGATCCGCGACATCCGCTAGAGAGCACATGTCCGAGCAGCACGACACCAAGGGCCAGGCCGGCAAGCACCGGTCTGGTCCTTCTTTTTCCAAGGGCAAGCTGTCCGTGTGGATCATCCTGGCCGTGCTGGCCGGGATCGCCATAGGGTATCTCATCGGCCGCCGGCCCCCCACCGCTCCGCCTCCGGCGCAAAACGCCACCATCGAGGAGAGGCGCGACTCCGAGCTGGGGCGCACGGCCGCCCTGGCCACCCAGGCCCTGCGCAAGAGCGTCGCGGCTGTCGCCCCCGATGTCCCAGGCCTGAAGCTGGAATCCTCCGAGCAGCGGGAACACGCCGGGCAGCAGTACGCCTACGAGGTGTGGCAGCTGCCCAGGGCCGACCACAAGGCCCTGCACGCCCGCCTCGCCAAGGAACTGGCGGCCCTCGCCCCCGGCGCCATGCTCACCCGCGTGAACGCGGAGCGCTGGGACATCTCCATCGACGGGGTGCCCACGCACCGGCTTCAACTCCGGGCCGAGGCCAGGGCCGAGGAGCCCGCAAAGCCCGGCAAGGGCCGCCTGGCCATCATCATCGACGACATGGGCGAGGATGTGGCCCTGGCCAAGGAACTGGCCGCCCTCGGCGCGCCCGTGGCCTTTTCCATATGGCCCGACAGCAGCCAGAGGGAGGAGGTGCTCAAGATCGCCAAAGCCAACGGACGCGAGATCCTCATCCACCTGCCCATGCAGCCCAAGGGGTACCCCAAGGTGGCCCCCGGCCCCCACCCCCTGCTCGTGACCATGAAGGCCGACGAGATCAAGGAGGGCGTGCACCGCGCGGTGAAGCGCGTCCACGGGGCCATCGGCCTGAACAACCACATGGGCTCGCAGTTCACCGAAGATCCGTACGCCATGCGCGCGGCCCTGGCCGCCGTGAAGGAGGACGGCCTGTTCTTCCTGGACAGCCGCACCTCCGCCAGCAGCGTCGCCGCGTCGGAATCCAGGAAGCTGGGCCTGCGCACGCACCAGCGCGACGTGTTCCTGGACAACGAGCTGAGCGTTCCGGCCATCCTCAAGCAGATCAAGCAGGCCGAGTCCGTGGCTCGGCAGCGCGGCCACGCCATCGCCATCGGCCACCCACACAAGGAAACGGTGGCCGCCCTGCGGCAGTGGCTCAAGGAGAAGGACGGCGGCGTGCAGGTGGTGACCGTGACCTCCCTGCCCTCGCTTTGATGCCGCGCGCGGCGCCACCTTGCCAACGCCCGCTTCCTCGCGCTAAGATCGCCATGAACATCCGCCCCTTAAGTCGCGGCCGCTTCGGTCCGATTTTTGCTAGTATCCGGCACGGGCGGAATTTTTCCGTCAGCTGTGACCATGCGGCCCACGAGGAATCGCGGACATGAGCAAAATTCTCGAACAAGATGAAGTTGATGCCCTTTTGCGCGGTCTTTCCGGCGGCGAGGTGGAAACCACGCCCGACATCCCGGAAGACGACTCCGGCATCGTTCCCTTCGACCTCACCAACCAGGACCGCATCATCCGCGGCCGCATGCCTGTCCTGGAAATCGTCAACGACCGCTTTGCCCGGCTGTGCACCAACGCGCTGGCCAACACCATGCGCAAAAGGGTCGACATCAACCCCATCTCCATCGACATGAGCAAGTTCGGGGACTTCATGCGCTCGCTCCCCGTGCCCACCAGCATCTCCATCTTCAAGATGGAGCCCCTGCGCGGCAACGCGCTGCTCGTGGTCGACTCGCGCCTGGTGTTCGCCCTGGTGGAGAATTTCTTCGGCGGCGCCGGCTCCCAGCCCAAGGTGGAAGGCCGCGACTTCACGCCCATAGAGCAGGCCATCGTGGACAAGGTGGTCAAGGTGGCCCTGGCCAACATGGAGGAGTCGTGGAAGCCCGTGCACGAGGTGCACATTGAGGTGGTGCGCTCCGAGGTGAACCCGCAGTTCGCGGCCATCGTGCCCCCCAGCGACGTGGTCATCGTCGTCACCTTCGAGGTGGAGCTGGAGAACGCCATCGGCTCGCTCATCTGCTGCCTGCCCTACGCCACCATGGAGCCCATCCGCTCCAAGCTGCACGCCTCCTTCCAGTCCGAACGCCTGGAAGTGGACCATGTGTGGATCAACCGCTTCAAGGAGCGCCTGTTCGAGACGCCGGTTGAGTTCCTGGTGCGACTGGGCCGCACGCGCATCACCGGCCGCCAGCTTCTGAACCTGGAAGTGGGCGACATCATGCTGCTGGACACCGACGCCGAGGATCTGCTGGAAGTGGAGATCGAGGGCGTGCGCAAGTTCCACGGCGTGCCCGGCCGGGTGAAGGGCAACAAGAGCTTCCAGATCATCAAGGACGAGCAGCTGCATTTCTAGTTCCCCTACTCCCGCATGACACGAGGGGCCGCCTTGGGCGGCCTCTTTCGTTTCCGCCCTTGACTTGGAGCGCCTTTGCAGGGCATTTCCCCTGCACACGAATACAGGCGGACAGATCCTGTCCGCTTTCCACACCCATTCCCTCGGAGGACAATTCCATGACTGAGCGCACCTTCTCCATCGTCAAACCCGACGCCGTTGCCGCCAAGCAGACCGGCGCCATCATCCAGATGATCCTTGACGCCGGCCTGACCGTGAAGGGCATGAAGATGATCCAGCTGACCCGCGCCCAGGCCGAAGGCTTCTACGCCGTGCACAAGGAGCGCCCCTTCTTCAAGGACCTGGTGGAATACATGATCTCCGGCCCGGTGGTGGTCTCCTGCCTGGAAGGCGAGAACGCCATCGTGCGCTACCGCGACCTGATGGGCGCCACCGACCCCAAGAAGGCCGCCGAGGGCACCATCCGCCAGAAGTTCGGCAAGAGCATCGAGGCCAACGCCTGCCACGGCTCCGACGGTCCCGACACCGCCAAGGTGGAAGTCTCCTACTTCTTCAGCTCCCTGGAGCTGGTGGGCTAACGCCATGAACGCGCAGAGCGTCGGCTTCATCGGCGTGGGCAACATGGGCGGGGCCATCATCAAGGGACTGGCCGCCCAGAAGCTCGAGGTCCATGGCTGCGACCTGAACACGGAAAAGCTCGAACAGCTCAAGAATGAGGTGGGCCTCAAGGTGGAGGCCTCGCCCAGGGACATCGTCAAGAACTGCCGTTACGTGCTGCTGGCCGTGAAGCCCCAGCACCTGCCCGCCGTGCTTGAGGAGATCGCCCCGGAGCTGACGCCTGCGCATTGCCTGCTGTCCATCGCCGCCGGCATCACCATGAAGCGGCTGATGGACCTCTCCGGAGGCCGCTGCCCGGTGGTGCGCATCATGCCCAACACCCCGGCCCTGGTGGGCGCGGGCGTGTTCGCCCTGTGCTTCGACGACCCCAGCCTGGACGACGAGCGCCGGGAGTTCCTGCGGGCCATGCACAGGCCGCTGGGCCAGGTGCACGAGCTGCCGGAAAAGCTCTTCGACGCCTTCACCAGCGTTGCGGGCTGCGGCCCGGCCTACGTGTTCTACGTCATGGACGCCATCGTGGAAGGCGGGGTGAACCTCGGTCTGCCCCGCGCCCAGGCCACCGAGATCGTCAAGGCCCTGTTCACGGGCTCGGCCAAGCTGGCCGAGGAAGGCGGCCACCACCTCGCCGAGCTGCGCGAGATGGTCACCAGCCCTGCCGGCTCTACCATCCGCGCCACCATGCACTTCGACCGCATGGCCATGCGCGGGGTCATCGTGGACGCCATCCGCGAAGCGTACGACCGCAACGTGGAACTCGGCTGACAGCAGATTCCGACCATGCAAAAAGGCCGGCGGGGAACTCCCCTGCCGGCCTTTTCTTTGGCCTCGGCGCCCGTGAAACGTTTCGTGAAACGCACTTTGCGCGATGCCCAAAACTCCCCACCCGCTATGAGGCAGCTACCAGGCCACGACCAGGGCAACTACCAAGCCGTCACGGCCACCTTCACGGCCTGGAACAGGATGACACCCGCAAAGCCAGAGAACACAACGAGTTTAAACATTCTCTCAAGTTTCTCTACACTCCACGCCTGGCCTTCCGGCCCCAGTTCTGGCTTCAGCTTGACCTCCCCGAAGTACACCGCGGGGCCGCCCATGCTGCCCTGGACGAGCCAGGCGCAGGCGGCCATGGGCCAGCCAGCGTTGGGGCTCTCCATCTTGGCGGCGTCGGTGCGGAAGCGCGCCCAGGCTTCCTTAACGTTCAGCTTGAGCAAAGCCCCCACGCCCAGAAGCAGCAGGGCGGACAGGCGCGCCGGAATGTAGGCCAGCAGATCGTCCGCCCGCGCCGCGGCCCAGCCGAACTCGCGGTATTCCTCGGTCTTGTAGCCCCACATGGAATCCATGGTGGACACCGCCTTGTAGGCCCACATGAGGGCCGGCCCGCCCAGCACCAGGTAGAACATGGGCGCCACGAAGGCATCGCAGAAGTTCTCGCTCACGGTCTCGGCCAGAGTGCGGCGCAGCTGGTCGGCGTCCATGGAATCGGTGTTGCGCGAGACCAGCATGCCCACGGCCTCGCGCGCTTCCTCCAGCCTGCCGTCCTCCTCGATGAGGTCCAGGGCGTCGCGGGCACAGTCGATGAGTTCGCCCAGGGCCAGGCCCGCGTAGGCGAAGTACAGCAGCAGCGCCATGCCGATGAATTTCAGCTCGGACAGGAAATGCACGGCCGCGTAGCTTGCCGCGGCCACGCCCGCGACGCACAGGGCGCCGCTGACGCGCGGGGCAAGCCTCCAGGCCCGCGCCTTGGGCTCCAGCCAGTCCAGCAGGCCGCCGATGAAGCGCACCGGGTGTGGCAGGCGGCGCGGGTCGCCGAAAAGCAGGTCCAGGATGAAAGCCAGAAACGGCACGCTGAACAGGGTCAGAACGAGGATTTTCACGGTTGCTCCGTGGCGGCAAAAAGGAAGGAAAAAGACGGGCGGGGAAGGCGCGGACAGCCCTCCCCGCCCGGATGCGGCGGGGGTTAGCTCTCGAAGTAGGAACGCAGCACCGAGCTGCGCACGGGGTGGCGCAGCTTGCGCAGGGCCTTGGCCTCGATCTGGCGGATGCGCTCACGGGTGACGTTGAACAGCTTGCCCACCTCTTCGAGGGTATGATCGCTCTTCTCGCCGATGCCGAAGCGCTTGCGCAGCACCTGCTCCTCGCGCGGGGTCAGGTCGGCCAGCACCTTGGCGATCTGCTCGGAAAGCTTGGTGCTCACCACTTCTTCCGCCGGGGCGGTGGCCTTCTTGTCCTCGATGAAATCGCCCAGGTTGGAATCTTCCTCGTCGCCGATGGGGGTTTCCAGGGAGATGGGCTCCTTGGCGATCTTGAGCACCTTCTTGACCTTTTCCACCGGGTAGTCCATGCGCTCGGCGATCTCCTCCGGCGAGGGGTCGCGGCCAAGCTCCTGCACCAGGTAGCGGCTGGTGCGGATGAGCTTGTTGATGGTCTCGATCATGTGCACCGGGATGCGGATGGTGCGGGCCTGGTCCGCGATGGCGCGGGTGATGGCCTGCCTGATCCACCAGGTGGCGTAGGTGCTGAACTTGTAGCCGCGCTGGTACTCGAACTTGTCCACGGCCTTCATGAGGCCGATGTTGCCCTCCTGGATGAGGTCCAGGAACTGCAGGCCGCGGTTGGTGTACTTCTTGGCGATGGACACGACCAGGCGCAGGTTGGCGCGGATGAGCTCCTGCTTGGCGCGCATGGCGGCCATGTTGCCGCGCTTGATGCGCCAGAGCACCTCTTCCAGGTCGTCCACGTTGTGGCAGCACTTGTCCTGCAGGCGCGTGATGATCTCCATCTTGCCGGAGAGCATCTCCTTGAAGGAGAAGAACTCCTCCACGGTCATGTGCAGGGCGTCGGCCGCGTTCACGGGGTTCATGTCGCGGTCGTCCACGGACCTGAAGATGCGCACGATCTCGTCGCGGTTCTTGCCCACGGAGAGGATGTAGGCGGAGAGGTCGCGCTGGCAGTTGTGCATCTGGCGCACGTAGTCGGAAACCGTCTCGATGATGCGGTCGATCAAGGTCTTCTCGATCTTGATGTCGCGCAGGCGGGTGACGATCTCCTCCTTGTAGGAAAGGATCTCGTTCTGCACCGCGGTGACGCGGCGGTCCAGCTGGGCGCAGGCGTCCAGCTTGTCGTAGATCTTCTTCTTCTTCTTGAACAGCGCCTTGACCTCGTCGAGCAGGAAGATGACCCGCTGGCGCTGGTTCATCTCGTCCTCGGTGGGGTCGTCCTCCTCGATGGTCTTGACCACGTCCTTGAGCTTGATGCGGGTGTTCTTGAGGTCCTCGCCCACCTGGACGAGCTCCTCGATGGCCACGGGCACTTCCACAAGGGCATACAGCACTTCCAGCTCGCCGTTCTCAATCTTCTTGGCGATGACCACCTCGCCCTCGCGGTCAAGCAGGGGCACGGCGCCCATCTCGCGCAGGTACATGCGCACGGGGTCCGTGCTGCGGGAGGAATAGTCGGCCGCGTCGTCGCCCTCGCTGGGAACAAGATCCAGCTCCTCGTCGGTGTCCGTGGTCTCGGAGGTCAGCTTCTTGCCGTTCTCCTCGTTGTCCACGATGACGATGTTCATCTGGTCGAAGATGCTCATGACCTCTTCGAGCTGGTCGGGCGTATTCATCTCCGTGGGCAGGGTCTTGCCCACTTCCTCGAAAGTCAGAAATCCATTCTTCTTGCCCTTGGCAATAAGGAGCTTGATCTGCTGGATTTCTTTCAAATTATTCATTCTTCCTCCCTGCTGGGGGCATTGAGACCGGTAAGGGCCGCCATGAGCCGCTTCACTTCTTCCACATCGTTCGCCTGGCTGGCCAAGCGGATCTGTTCCATGAGCTGTTCGCGCGTGCCGCGCACCCCGGCCAGCTCGATGCGCTGGCAGATGTGCCGCCATTCGTCCGCGAGGGCCTCGCCTTCAGGCTTGTCCTCGCTGCGCACCCGCGCCCAGAAACTCTTTTCCTCGCCGTCCAGCAGGGGCACAATGTCCCCCTCTCCGGCGCTTGCAAGCTTCTTCCACAACCCCCGGCCGAAATCCGTCACCAGGAGCGTCTCGAACCCGCGTTTCACCAGTTCCGGGATGTATTCCGGGTACTGGATGGTGAAGCGCAAGTAATACCTGTCGTCGCGCTCGTCGCGTCCCACGGTCGGGGCGCGCTGCGCCTGGGCCTGGCCTGAAGCCACGCGCCGGCCGACCGGGGCGGTGAAGCCCCCTGCTGCGCCGAGCTTGCCCTGCCCGCCGCCGAAACGCCGCAAATCGGCCTCGGCGATGCCCAGGCCGTCGGCCAGGCGCGGAAGGTAAAACGGGCGCAAGGAATTATCGGCCAGATTGGCCAAAAACCCATTGGCCCAGCCCACGATTTCCCGCGGGGAAAGCGTCTCGCGCACGGTCTCAAGGCAGTAGTCCAGGCCGTCCACGGCGTCCTTCAGGCGCACGTCAAGCCCGGCCGGCCCCATCTTCTGGAGCAGGCTGTCCACGTCCTCGCCGTCGGGCATGAGCACCACGCTGCACTTGGTCCCGTACTGCAGGATCATTTCCGCGCTGCGCAGGGCCGCCTTCCGGCCTGCCGTGTCTCCGTCAAAGATCAAATCCATGCGGGAGCAAAACCCCGCCACCCGCTTCACCTGTTCCTGGGTGAGCGCCGTGCCGAGGACCCCGCATGCGTCCTTGTAGCCGAACTGGTGCAGCGCCAGCACATCCATATACCCTTCCGTCAGTATCGCCCGCTTGCTGCGGGTCATGGCCTGGCGGGCCTGGAAGAGTCCGTAGAGGTGTTCCCCCTTTTTGTAGATGGGCGTGTCGCTGCTGTTCAGATACTTGGGTTCACCATCTGTAAGTATTCTTCCGCCAAAGGCAATAACCTGACCCGATAAATTTTGTATGGGAAAGATGAGCCTTCCGCGAAAGCGGTCGTAAATCCTGCCGCGCTCGTTCTTGGACAGGAGCCCGGCCGTCACCCCCTGCTCCGGCGTGTAGCCCTTGGACTGCAAATAATTCGTCAGGCTCTGCCAGTCGTCCGGGCTGGCTCCAAGGCCGAAGGCGGCCACGCTCTCCTTTTCCGCCCCGCGCCGGCGCAGATACGCCCGGGCGGTCTCTCCCGCGGCCATGTCCAGGCAGCGGCGGTAGAACTCCTGGGCGGCCTCGTGCATCTCGTGGCACAGGCGCTTGAGCTTCTGGCGCTCGTCATACTCCGGATCGGGCTTGAAGGCCTTGAGCTCCACCCCGGCCTCGGCGGCCAGCTGCTCCAGGGCGTCCTTGAACTCCAGCCCGTTGACCCGCTGGTAGAAGTCCAGCACGTCGCCTCCGGCCTGGCAGCCGAAGCAGTAGAAAAAGCCCTCGGCCTCGTTGACGCTGAAGGACGGCGTCTTCTCCTGGTGGAAGGGGCACAGGCCCATCTGCCGGCCGCCGCCGGGGCGGAGCGACACGTAGCGCCGCACCACCTCGACTATGTTCAGCCGCTGTTTGATGGCCTGGATGACCTGCCTGTCCACGGACTGACGTCCCCCTCGCGCCTGGGCGCTATTTGAGCGTCGCTTCGGTCATGCCGTCGCCGCCGCGGTCCTCGTTGGCGAGGCAGAAGGAGGCCACGCCCGGCGCGGTGCGCAGAAAGGCGTGCACCTCCTTGCGCAAGGCCCCAGTGCCGCGGCCGTGCACGATCTCCACCGCGCTCGCGCCGCGGAGCAGCGAGGCGTCCAGGAACTGCTCCAGCATGGCCAGGGCCTCGTCGGCCCGCTGGCCGCGCAGGTCGATGCGCGGGGTGAAGCCGAGGTCGGCCGTGACGCCCTGAGAGGACTTCTCCGCCTTCCTGGGGCTCTTGCCATCCAGGGTAAGGCCGTCGAAGGCCACCCACATGGCCACGCCGGAAAAATCCACCTTCACCTGGCGCTTGCGCTCGTCCTTCTCGACCACGGCGCCGGCCTTGTTCCACGCCGCGTACACCACGCGCTTGCCGGGCGCGATGTCCGCCCAGTCCAGCGCCGGGGCCTGGGGCGCGGCGTCCTCGCGGGCGGCGGGCTCCAGGCGCTCGCGCACGTCGGAAAGCTTCTTGAGGGCCTGCTTGCGGCCGATGCGCTCGCTCTTCCACTCGCGCAGCACGCCCTGGGCCATCTCGCGCACCTCGGTCAGCAGCTTCACGCGCTCCTTCTCGTACCTGGCCTCCAGGCCGTCGCGCTTCTTCTTGAGGGCGGCGCGTTCGTCGGCCAGGGCCTCGTTCTCGCGCTCGCGCCTCACCGCGAGGGAGTTCAGGCGGTCCAGCACGGCGCTGGTGTCGGAGCCGTCGAGGAGCAGGTACTGCTCGGCGCGCGACAGGATGCCGCGCGGCAGGCCGTGCTCGCGGGCCACGTCCAGGGCGATGCTGGCGCCCACCTGGTCGTAGGCCAGGCGGTACAGGGGCTTCTTGGTGGCGGGGTCGAACAGCACGCTGGCCGCGCGCACGCGGTCCGTGGCCAGGGCGTAGGCCTTGAGGGCCGGGAAGTGCGTGGCCGCAAAGCTGGCCGCGCCACGGTCCAGCAGGCCGTCGATGACCGCCTGGGCCAGGGCGGCGCCCTGGGTGGGGTCCGTGCCCGCGCCGAACTCGTCCAGCAGGAAGAGCGTGCGCTCGTTCACCCGGTCCCACACGCGGGAAATGTACTGGATCTGCGCCGTGAAGGTGCTGACGTGCTCTTCCAGGCTCTGCTCGTCGCCCAGCACCACGAAGATGTCCGTCCACAGGGGCAGCGAGGAGCCTTCGGCCACGGGCACGGGCAGGCCGGAGAAGGCCATGAGCGCGATGAGGCCCATGGTCTTGAGGCACACGGTCTTGCCGCCGGCGTTGCCGCCGCTGACGATGAGCGCCAGCTGGCCTTCCTGGAGCTTGATGTCCAGGGGCTGGGTGCCCGGGCTGTGCAGGGCCAGCAAGGGGTGCCGGGCCTGGATGAGCCGCGCGGGCAGCCCCTCGCCGATGTCCAGGGCGCGGGCGTTCGTCTCGTCGGCCAAGCGGGCCTTGGCCATGAGCAGGTCCAGCTGCACCAGGGCGTCGTAGCTGGCCACAACGCCGGGGCGCTCCTGCCGGATGAGTCCGGTCAGATATTCCAGAACCTTGCGCTCCTCGGCGCGCTCCTCCCGCTTCAGCTCCTGCAGGGTGTTGTTGATCTCCACCAGGAACATGGGCTCGAAGTAGCAGGTCTCCCCGGTCTGGGAGTAGTCATGGATGATGCCGGGAAAGCGGTTCTTGAAGTTCACCTTGAGGGGCAGCACGTAGCGGTCGGACGAGATGGTGACGTAGTCGTCCTGCAGGTAGTGCGAAATGTTCTCGGACAGGACGAAGTCCTTGACCCGCTTGGTGCACTTCTGGTGGATGCCGCGGATTTCCTGGCGCACGGAGAAGAGCCCCGGCGAGCTCTCGTCCTTGAGGCGGCCGTCCTGGTCCAGGCAGCGCTTGACGCCGCTCCAGGTGGCCTGGGGCCAGGGGGCGCCGGCCACGACCTCCACCAGCTCGTCCCAGCCGCGCTCGGTGTAGGGCTCAAGCAGGTCGCGGGCGTGCCGCGCCTGGCCCAGGGTGAGCGACAGCGCGAAGAGCGCGTCCAGGTCGAGGACGCGGTGGGAAATGTCGAGTTCGGGGAAGAAAAGAGCGAAGTCGGGAAAGGCCACCAGCTTGAACCCGGACTCGCGCACCCAGCGCAGGGCCTGGTCCAGCAGCGTCAGCTCGCGCCGCACGGCCTGGGCGGTGGACAAGGGGTGCAGGGCAAGGCACGCCGAGGCGCCGGGCTCGGACACGGCGAAACCCGAAAGCTCCCTCAGGACCTTCGGGAACTCCAGCAGCTGCAGGGTTCTCGGTTCCATGAAGGCCCGCTTAGGAGGAAAGTCTGGCGCGAACGGCCTCGCTGGCCTTCTTGCCGTCGTAGCGCCCCTTGTAGGCGGCGGACAGGGCCTGCATGACCTTGCCCATGTCCTTGGGCCCCTGGGCGCCGGTCTCGGCCGCGAGCCGGTCGATGGCCTGGGCGAGGTCCTCGTCGCTCAAGGGCGCGGGCATGTAGTCCTGCAGCACGACGAGTTCGGCGGCCTCCACGGCGGCGAGGTCGGCGCGGGCGGCCTTCTCGTACTGGTCGATGGATTCGCGGCGCTGCTTGATCTGGCGGGAGATGAGCTCAAGGTAGTCGTCGTCGGTGAGCGGACGCAGCACTTCGACGCCGCGGTTCTTGGCGGCTGTCTTGAGGTGTCTCAAGACAGCCAGCCGAACCGTGTCTTTGGCCTTGTAGGCCGCTATGTAGTCGGACTCGATGCGTCCCTGGATGGTGCTCATCCGTCGATCCTGGACTTGCGCATCTTCTTGACGAGGCGCTTTTTGGCAGCCGCCTTCTTCTTCTTTTCCTGGACGCTGGGCTTCTCGTAGTGCTGACGCTTCTTCAGCTCGGAGAGGACGCCGGCCTTCTCGACCTGCTTCTTGAAACGGCGCAGGGCGATTTCGAAGTTATCGCTGTCATCCAACAGAATACCGGGCAATTGAATCACCTCCCCGAACGGAACTGGTCAAATGGAAGAGAGCTTCCTTACCCCAAGGCTTCGCCATTGGCAAGCGCAAACTGGGCAGGACGTAAAATCGGACCCCTCCGGCTTTCCCGGAAGGGTCCGATCGAAACCTATAATGATGCCGCTTGCTTCAGACTAATGCGCGGAGTGTTGCCCGTCGCCGCAGCTGTCGAACCAGGATTTCATGATGCAGTAGCCCATCCCGGAACAGATGACGAACAGGACGATGTACAGGACACCGAAGAACACCGCGTGATCAGCCTGCCACCAGGGGAGATCCTGGGGCAAGGGGCTGTGAACAGTCTCACCGTGAAGCATGGGAAGCCTCCAAATTTACTTTACGGCGTCTTTCAGCAGCTTGCCGGGGCGGAACTTCACCACCTTGGTGGCGGGAATCTTGATCTCTTTGCCGGTGCGGGGGTTGCGGCCCACGCGCGCCTTGCGCTTCTCGACCTGGAAGGTGCCGAAACCGGTGAGGGTCAGCTTGCCTTCCTTCACAAGGACGTCCTCGACGGCGCCGATGAAGGCGTTGAGCGCGCGCTCGGCGTTGGCCTTGGTCAGGTTGGCCTTTTCAGCGATTTTGACAACCAGCTCAGCTTTCGTCATTTGTCCTTCCTCCTCAATTGGTGGTCAGTTTTTGCGCCCGGACCTGTCCGGATCTGCCTTGAAATTCCTTTGAGACCTGCGGGGTGCGGAGCAGATCGCCTGGACAGTGCGCTCCTTCCTCTTGCCTCATTTGCCGCGAGACAGGCAATCCCAGCACCCGCCTCAATATGCAACTGGCCTGGATAAACACCAAAGCAAAAGGCAAGTCAAGCAAGAAAATCAAGGGGCAGTAGTTTTGCCAGCGCCAGAAACCGTTCTGGCTCAAGCGTCTCCGGGCGCTGCACCGGGTCGATGCACAGCGCGCGAAGCACCTCTTCATATCCTGAAACTTCGTGTGATTTCAGTATGGTACCAAGCTGCTTGCGCCGCTGCTGGAAGCACATGCGCAGTGTTGAGGAAAGACGCAACGCTTCGTGTTGCGTGGGTTTTGTGGGGCGCAAAAAAAATCGCAAAACGGCGGAGGTAACCTTTGGCTGGGGCCGGAAAACATGCGGTGGAACCCGGAACAGCAGTTCCGCCGTTGCATGGTTCTGCACAAAAACCGAGAGCGCGCCGTAGTCCTTGCCGCCCGGTTTTGCCGCCAGGCGCTGGCCGGCCTCCAGCTGGACCATGAACACGGCGCGGGCGAAGCCGGCCCGGCTCACGATGTCCCAGATGAGGGGGGAGGCAATGTTATATGGTAGGTTGCCGACGATCTTCCAGCCTTCGGCCGGGTTCAGACTGGCCCAGTCGTAGGCCAGGGCGTCGCCGCGCACTATTTCGATGGCGGGGAAGTCGTGCTGCAGGGCGTCGGCCAGGGCGTCGTCCATCTCCAGCACCACATAGCGGCCGGGGTTGCGCTCCGCCACGTGCCGCGTCAGCGCGCCCCTCCCGGGGCCGATCTCCAGCACGTTTTCGCCGGGCTTGATGTCCAGCGCGTCCACAATCTTGCGGCAGATGTTCTGGTCCACCAGGAAGTTCTGCCCTAGGCTGCGCTTGGCCGGTGCGTATTTGCGTTCCATCGGCAGCACCTACCAAGGGCTCCGCCGGTTGACAACAGCTTTGAGGAATCTGTAGAACTACGCATCATTATTGGAAGGAGTCCCGCCAATGGATTTGAGAAGCTACATCCGCGACGTCCTCGACTTCAAGCCCGGCATCACGTTCTTCGACATCACGCCGCTTCTGGCCGAACCTGCGGCCTTCCGCTACGCCATCGACGCCCTGGCCGAGCGCTACAAGGACGCCGGAGCCACCAAGATTCTGGCGGCCGAAGCGCGCGGTTTCCTCTTCGGCGCGCCCCTGGCGTACAAGATGAACCTGGGCTTCATTCCCGTGCGCAAGCCCGGCAAGCTCCCCTACAAGACCACCAGCGTCACCTACGACCTGGAATACGGCACCGACACCCTGCAGATGCACGTGGACGCAGTGAAGCCCGGCGACCGCATCCTGATCATCGACGACCTGCTGGCCACCGGCGGCACCACCGGCGGCATGATCCAACTCGTGAAGGACGCCGGCGGCGACATCGCCGGCATCGGCTTCCTCATCGAGCTGGGCTTCCTGGACGGCCCGAGCAAGCTTGAGGGCATTCCCCACGAATACCTTCTCAAGCTTTAGGCTGGCCGCGCAATGAGCATCATCGGCATCATCGGCGGCAGCGGCCTGGACAACCCGGACATCCTGAAGGATCCGCGTGATGAGCGCGTGAGCACGCCCTATGGCGAGCTGCCCTCGCCCGTGCGCATGGGCACCATCTCCGGGCGCACCGTGTGCCTGGTGGCCCGCCACGGCCGCGAGCACACCGTGCCCCCCACACAGGTGAACTACCGCGCCAGCATCGACGCCCTGCGCCAGCTCGGCTGCACGGCCATCCTGGCCACCACGGCCGTGGGCTCCCTGCGCGAGGAGATCCGCCGCGGCGACCTCGTGGTGCTGGACCAGTTCATCGACTTCACCCGGCACCGCGCGGTCAGCTTCCACGAGAGCTTCGCCCCGCACGCCCCGGCGCACACGCCCATGGCCGATCCCTTCGACGCGTCCCTGCGCGCCGTTCTGAACGGCTGCTGCGACGAACTGGCCATTCCGCACCACAAGACCGGCACGGTCATCACCATCGAGGGTCCGCGCTTCTCCACCCGGGCGGAATCGAACATGTTCCGCCTCTGGGGGGCGGATGTCATCAACATGAGCGTGGCGCCGGAGTGCATCCTGGCCAACGAGGCCGGCATTCCCTACGCGGCCGTGGCCATGAGCACAGACTACGACTGCTGGAAGGTGGACGAGGCCCCCGTCACCTGGGACGACATCCTGGCCATCTTCAAGCAGAACGCCCAGCGTGTGACCGACCTGCTGATCACGGCCATCGGCAAAATGTCTTAAGACGACGATTGAGGCACCGCCGCCCTTGACAACCTGGGGGCTCCATGCATAAAGAACCCGTCTCTATTTTTTGACGACACCTGGCGGCCATTTGCGCGCCAGACAAGGAGGAAAACCCAAATGGCTGAAGAAAAGAAGAAAGCCAGCGCCCTGGACGGCGCTGTCATGACCGCCGAGGGCCTGTCCTTCAAGGGCTTCATTCTCTCCCCCGTGGTGGAGAACTGCAACGGCTGTGAGCGCGTTGCCGCCTTTGAGGACAAGACCTACTGCCCCACCTATGCCGAGCCCGCCAAGAAGTGGACCCGCGGCATCTGCAACTTTGCCACCCACGTGAAGGCCACGGTGGACAAGGAAGGCAAGACCAAGGTCAACCCGCTGAAGGCGTCCAAGCGCGCCGCCAGGGGCCGCTAGCCCTTACCGAAGGAAAAGGCGGGGGCGACCCCGCCTTTTTTGTTTCCGACAAACCACACGGCGCCCTGCGCCGCCATCCGTCGCCACGGAGCCCCCCATGCTCGCCGCAATCAACCGGCACCTCGATTCCTCGGCCCAGACCATCATCGACCTCCAGCGCCAGCTTGTGGCCATCCCCGCCCTGGGCCCCCTCAACGGCGGCCCCGGCGAAAAGGACAAGGCCGAATTCCTCAAGGTCTACCTGAAGGATATGGGCTTTGCAGAGGTGCGCGAGCTGCGCGCCCCGGACCCGGCCGTGCCCTGCGGCTACCGTCCCAGCCTGGCGGCGGTCATCCCCGGCCGCAATACGGCCAAGACCTTCTGGGTCATCTCCCACACGGACATCGTGCCCCCCGGCGACCTGGCCCTGTGGAACAGCGATCCCTACGCCCTCAAGGTCGATGGCGACATCCTCATCGGCCGCGGGGTGGAGGACAACCACCAGGGCATCGTCAGCTCCCTCGTGGTGGCCAAGGCCCTGCTCGACCTCAAGATCACCCCGGACATCAACTACGGCGTGCTCCTGGTGGCCGACGAAGAGACCGGCAGCAAGTACGGCCTTGATTACGTGGTCAAGCATCACCCGGAACTCTTCGGCCCGGACGACCTGTTCCTGGTGCCGGACTTCGGCGAGCCCAAGTCCGAGATGATCGAGATCGCCGAGAAGAGCATGTTCTGGCTCAAGGTCATCGTGGAGGGCAAGCAGTGCCACGCCTCCACGCCCAAGGCCGGCATCAACACCCTGCTGGCGGCCTCGGCCTTCATCGTGCGCGTGCCGGAGCTGCACCAGCGCTTCGACCGCCATGACCCGCTTTTCGATCCGCCCCACTCCACGTTCCAGCCCACCAAGAAAGAGGCCAACGTGGAGAACATCAACACCATCCCCGGCCGCGACGTGTTCTACCTGGACTGCCGCGTCATGCCCGGCTACGACCTGGACGAGATCATGGGAGTCATCCGGGCCATCGGGACCGACGTAGAGCGCGAGCACGGCGTGCGCATCGGCTACGAGTTCGTGCAGCGCGAGCAGGCCGCCCCGCCCACCCCGGCGGACAGCGAGATCGTGACGAAGCTCATGGCCGCGGTGAAGGGCGTGTTCCACAACGAGCCCAAGCTGCAGGGCATAGGCGGCGGCACGGTGGCCGCCTACCTGCGCCGGGCCGGGCACAAGGCCGCGGTGTGGAGCACGCTGATGCACAACGCCCACCAGCCCAACGAGCGCTCGTCCATCTCGTGCAGCATCAAGGACGCCAAGGTCATGGCGGCCCTGCTCTTCGACGTCTAGGAGTCCCGCATGACCGCCCCACGCCCTCTTCCGGAGGTCTTTGACCTCGTCGTGGTGGGCGCGGGCCACGCCGGGTGCGAGGCGGCCAGCGCGGCCGCGCGTCTGGGCCTGGCCACCCTGCTCTTGACCAGCAACATCGACCGCATCGGCCACCTGTCCTGCAATCCGGCCATCGGCGGCCTGGCCAAGGGCCACATGGTGCGCGAAATCGACGCCCTTGGCGGCCGCATGGGCCAGTGGGCGGACGCGGCGGGCATCCAGTTCCGCCAGCTCAACACCAGCAAGGGCCCGGCCGTGCGCTCCACCCGTGCGCAGATCGACCGCGCCGAGTACATGCGCGTGGTGCAGGCCGAGCTCTTCGCCCAGCCGAATCTCTGGATTCTGCAGGACATGGCCGCCGAGGTGCTTGCCCGGGACGGCCGCGCCCGCGGCGTGCGCACGGCCATGGGACAGGAGTTCGTGGCGCGCGCGGTGCTGCTCACCACCGGCACCTTCCTGTCCGGCCTCATCCACATCGGCATGACGCGTTTTTCCGGCGGCAGGCTGGGCGACGCCCCGGCGCAGGGCCTGTCGGATTCCCTGCGCGCCCACGGCTTCGAATTGGGCCGCCTCAAGACCGGCACGCCCCCCAGACTGCTCAAGAGCAGCATCGACTTCTCCGTGATGGAGGAGCAGCCCGGCGACGACCCGCCCACGCCCTTCAGCTTTTTGAGCGACGGCGTGCCCCTGCCCCAGGTGCCCTGCCATCTCACCTACACCAACGAGGCCACCCACGCGGCCATCCGCGCCGGTTTCGACCGCTCGCCGCTCTTCACCGGCGTCATCGAGGGCACGGGCGCGCGCTACTGCCCCTCGGTGGAGGACAAGATCGCCCGCTTCCCGGACAAGGATCGTCATCACGTGTTCATCGAGCCCGAGGGCCTGGACCACCCCGAGGTCTATCCCAACGGCATCTCCACCAGCCTGCCGCTGGACGTGCAGAAGGCCCTGCTGAAGACCATCCCCGGTCTGGAGAGGGCGGTCATCGCCCGGCCGGGCTACGCCATCGAATACGACTTCGTGCCGCCCACGCAGCTTTTGCCCACCCTGGAGGGCAAGCCGCTGCCCGGCCTCTACTGCGCCGGGCAGATCAACGGCACCAGCGGCTACGAGGAGGCGGCGGCGCAGGGGCTGTGGGCCGCGCTCAACGTCTTCTGCTCCCTCAGGGGCCTGCCGCCGTTCCTCCTGCGCCGCGACCAGGCCTACATGGCCGTGCTGGTGGACGACCTGGTGACGCGCGGTACCAACGAGCCCTACCGCATGTTCACCTCCCGCGCGGAGTACCGGCTGCTGCTGCGCGAGGGCAACGCCGACGCGAGGCTGACCCCCGTCGGCCGGGAGCTGGGCCTGGCGGACGCCGCGCGGCACGCGCGCTTTGCGGACAAGATGCGCCGGCTGGACGCCCTGCTGGACGCGTTCGAGAACGTCATGGTGCGGCCCGACGCCCCCACGCGCGACATCCTGAACGCCATGGGCGCGTCCATCCCCGGCAAGGCCGTGAGCCTTTCCGCCCTGCTGCGCCAGCCGCAGATCGACATCCGCGCCCTTGCTCCCCTGTATCCCGCCCTCGCGGACGAAGCCCAGGACGTGCTGCAGGAGGCCGAGACGCGCATCCGCTACCAGAGCTATCTGGAGAAGGAGGCCCTGCGCGTGTCGCAAAGCCGTGACCAGGAGGACACGCCCCTGCCGCCGGACCTGGCGTATGGGGACGTGATCGGCCTGACGCGCGAGGCGGTGGAGAAACTTTCCCGCGTGCGCCCGGCGACATTGGGCCAGGCGGGGCGCATCTCCGGCATCACGCCGGCGGCGGTGGCCTGCCTGGAAATCCATCTGCGCAAGGCCGCGCGCAAGCGGTGAGCCGGACGGCCCGGCATCATTGACAATGCGCGTGCAGCGACCTAATTTTCTATTTTGCGCACACGGCGCACCAAAACGCCGCTCCGGCACGGCCCGGGGCGAGAGGAGCCAGAGTCTTGGACGAAGGGTCTAACGGCACAATACTTTCGGCCATCCGCAACCTGTTTCGCAAGAACGACACTCCCCTTGAGGAGATGTTCAAGGATGCGGTGGCCGAAGGCGAGATAACAAGCGACGACGTGCGCATCCTGCGGAACGTGGTCGACCTGGAGGACAGGCGCGTCAGCGAGATCATGATCCCCCGGCCGGACATGATATGCGCGGAACAGGACAGCACCCTGGCCGAGATCGCCGAACTCATCATCCAGCACGGGCATTCGCGCATCCCCATCTACCGCGACAACCGCGACCACATGGTGGGCGTGGTCCACGCCAAGGACGTGCTCGGCCCCCTGCTGAAGCCTGCCGGCAAGCAGCCCGACCTCACAAACGTCATGCGGCCGGTGCACTTCGTGCCGGAAACCACGAATTTGAAGAGCCTGCTGCACGACATGCAGTCGCGCAAGATCCACCTTGTGGTGGCGCTGGACGAGTACGGCGGCACGGCCGGCATGCTGACCATGGAGGACGTGCTGGAGCAGATCGTCGGCGACATCGGCGACGAGTACGACGCCATGCGCCCGGAGGACGTGCAGCAGATGCCCGACGGCAGCCGCATCGTTTCCGGCCGCGTCTCGCTGGACGAAATCAACGAACTCTTCGGCCTTGACCTTTCCTCCGACCTGGTGGAAAGCATCGGCGGACACTTGAGCGAAATCGCCGGACACATTCCGGCGGTGGGCGAGACCTTCGACCTGGGCGGCTGGCGTTTCCAGGTGCACGAGGCCGACGCCAAGCACATAGAAAGCCTGCGCGTACTGCGCGCGGAGTAACCGCCGTGCTCAACTCCCCGCTGTTCTGGACCCTTGCCGCCGGCATGGGGGCCCTGTTCGGTTACGCCAACCCCTGGGGCCAGTTCCCGGTCCTGGCCTTGCTGCTCCCCGCAACCTTCGCGGCCTTCGGTCTGGCCGCGCCAACGCCCAGGCTGGCCTTCAGGCAGGCTTGGCGCGCCGGCACGGTCGCCTCCCTGGCCCTGCTGTACTGGGTGTACTGGCCCGTGCAGCACTACGGCGAGGTGAACTGGGCCCTGGCCCTGCCCGTGCCCATCCTGCTCGCCATGGCCATGGCCTGCTACCACGGGCTCTTCGGCCTGGCCGCGCACTACGCCAACCGTCTTGCCCCCGTGCTGGCCTGCGTGTTTCTGGGCCTTGCGTGGTGGGCCATGGAACTGGCCCAGGCCACGCTGCTCTCGGGCTTCTCCTGGCTCACCCTGTCCTCGGCCTTCGTGCGCTGGCCCATTGTGGTGCAGGCGGCGTCGGTCATCGGTGCCTACGGCGTTTCCGGCGTGCTCGCCATGGGGGCCTGCGGCCTGGTGCTGGCCACGCGCTCGCGTCTGTGCCTGGCCGTGCCCCTTGCCTGCGGCCTGGCCCTGCTCGGCTTCGGCTGGCTGCGCATGGAAAGCTACGCCGAGACCACGCCGGCGCACACGGTCGCCATCGTGCAGGGCAACGTGGACCAGAGCGTGAAGTGGGACCCCAGCTACCAGCTGGGCACCGTGGAGAAGTACGTGCGCCTGAGCCGCGAAATCACCGCCAAGGCCGACCCGGAGCTCATCGTCTGGCCCGAGACGGCCATGCCCTTCTATTTCCAGGACGACACGCCGCTGCGTTCGCCTGCTCTGGCGCTGGCCCGCTCCGGCAGGGCGTCCATCGTCGTGGGCGCGCCGGCCTACGAGCGTTCCAGCGGCCCCACCTCCTTCGTGCTGTTCAACCGCGCCTTCCTGCTGCAGCCGCAGACCGCGCAGATGAGCTGGTACGACAAGGAGCACCTGGTGCCCTTCGGCGAGTACATGCCGCTTGCGGGCATCCTGCCCCTGCAGAAGCTCGTGTCCGGCGTGGGCGACTTCATCCCCGGCCGCAACGAGAAGGCCCTGCAAAGCGGCGGCCTTGCCCTGGGAGTACTCATCTGCTATGAAGCCATCTTCGCGGATCTGGCCCAGGACCGCGTGTCGCAGGGGGCCAACCTGCTGGTGAACATCAGCAACGACGCCTGGTTCGGAGCGACCTCCGCCCCGCACCAGCACCTGCAGCTCACGGCCTTGCGGGCCATAGAACAGGGGCGCTACGTGGTGCGGAGCACCAACACAGGCATCTCGGCGTTCATCGACCCCCTGGGGCGCATAACCCTGGCCGGCCCGCAGTTCCAGGAACTGGCCGCCTCGGGCACCGTCCACCCCCGCTCGGAGCAGACGCCCTTCCACCGCCTGTACTACTGGCTGCTGGGCGGCCTGGGCGTGCTCCTGGCCGCCTTCACCGTGCTCATCATCCGGGGGCAGGCCCCCGGCCAAAACCGCGGCCTGCGCTAGCAGCCGCCGCACCAAGAAGAACATGCTGCAATACGCCGATTTGAAGACCCAGGGACAGTCCTTGCTGGACCAGTTCCAAACGCTCTGGGGGCGTCTTTGACTCCGCGGAGTCCCGCGAACGCCTGATGGAGATCGAGGCCCAGCTCTCCAAGCCGGGAGCCTGGGACAAGCCCGACCTGCTTACCCCCGTGCTGCGCGAAAAAAGCGCCCTGGAGTTCAAGCTTGCCATGTACGGCGACCTCTCCCAGGCCAAGGCCGACGTTGACGACTGGCTGCAGCTGGCCCAGGAGGACCAGGGCCAGGACGCCCTGGAGGCCCTGCGCGAGAACCTGGCCCTGCTGGAAAAGCGCCTGGCCGACACCGAACTGGCCACCCTGCTGAACGGCCCCGACGACAACAGTCCGGCCATCCTGGAAATACACCCCGGCGCCGGCGGCGTGGACGCCCAGGACTGGGCCGAGATGCTGCTGCGCATGTACCTGCGCTGGGCCGAGGCCGGCGGCTTCCAGGTGGACGAGATGGACCGCCTCTACGGCGACGAGGCCGGCATCAAGAGCGTCACCCTGCAGATCACCGGGCCGTACGCCTATGGCCTTCTCAAGGGCGAGGCCGGCATCCACCGGCTCATCCGCATCTCCCCCTTCGACGCCTCCGGCCGCAGGCACACGGCCTTCGCCTCGGTGGACGTGTACCCGGACATCGACACGAACATCGAGATCGACGTGAAGGAGGAGGATCTGCGCATCGACGTGTTCCGCGCCAGCGGCCCCGGCGGCCAGCACGTGAACCGCACCAACTCCGCCGTGCGCATCACCCATCTGCCCACGAACATCGTGGTCCAGTGCCAGAACGAGAAGTCGCAGCTCAAGAACAAGCTCCTGGCCATGAAGGTCCTCAAGGCCCGGCTGTACGAGCGGGAGATAAAGGAGCTGGAGGCCAGCAAGAAGGCCGACTACGCCAGCAAGGACGCCATCGCCTTCGGCAGCCAGATACGCACCTACACCCTGCAGCCCTACCGGCTGGTGAAGGACCACCGCTCCGGGCACGAGGACTCCAGCGTGGACGCCGTGCTGGACGGCCGCCTGGACGGCTTTCTGCGGGCCACCCTGCTGCACGCCCATGGCGAAAGGAAGGCCAATGGCTAAGTTCGACCTGGCCGATGAACTGCGCGCGGTGGACTGCGCCTGCGCACGGCATGGCCGCGGCGGCGAAGGCCACCTGTGCCTGTTCCGCGTGGTGCCAGGCTTGAGCGCGGCCGCCTGGCAGGCGCTCAAGCGCGAGTTCGGCCTCGACGCCTGGGAGGCCGCCGCGGCCGCCCAGCCGCTATTTGAGGCGGGGCCGGGTCTGCACCTGTTCCTGGAGCGCGAGATGGAGCGCGCCAAGCTCTGCCAGCAGCCCCTGGCCCTGGCGCTCATAGCGCCGGAGAGCACGTCAGAGAACGCGCCAGAGGCCGACACCTCGGTCGAGGAAATCTTCGCCCTGGTGCGCGCCCAGCTGCGCAGCTTCGACTTCGCGGCGCTGTTAGGCCTTGGCCACGCGCCTGGCGCCAGTTCCGTGCCCGGCTCCATCGCCGTGGTGCTCTCCGGCACGGCCCTGGCCGCCGCAGAGCGCGTGATCGGAACCATGCTGCGGCGCATCCGCCAGGTGCTGGAGCCCGAACTCGTCTGCTCCGCCGGGCTGGTGGGCTACGGCGGGCTGGCCCAGCTCGATACCGAAGCCCTGCTGGACAGCGCGGGCAACGCCCTGGAGCGGGCCCGCAGGCTGGGCGGCAACCGCCTGGAAGTGGCCCCCAGCGCCGATGCGGTCCTGGCCTCCCGCGAGACCCTTGTGCGCGCAAGCGAGAAACACTTCCTTTTCACCGGCAAGAAGCTGCCGGAATAGCAGGACAAGACATGAACGCCATCAATCCCGGCAAAACCGTCAGCCTCTGCGTCATGAGCGGCAAAGGCGGCGTGGGCAAGACCAACCTTTCGCTGAACCTGGGCTACGCCCTGCGCGACATGGGCCACAAGCTGCTGCTCATGGACTGTGACCTGGGCCTGGCCAACCTGGACGTGCTTCTGGGCCTGGCCCCGGACAAGAACCTGCAGGACATGCTGGCCGGCAGCGCCAAGGCCGAGGAGGTCGTCCAGACCGTGGAGCCCGGGCTGGACATCCTGCCCGCGGCCAGCGGCGTGCCCGAGATGGTGGAGATGGACCAGAACCAGCAGGGCGCGCTCTTCGACAAGCACACGGACCTCGTCGCGGGCTACGAATTCCTCATCCTGGACCTTGGCGCGGGCATAAGCGGCACGGTGCTCTCCCTGGCCCGCATGGCGCAGATGCGCGTGGTGCTGGTGACGCCCGAGCCCACCTCCCTCACCGACGGCTACGCCATCATCAAGGTGCTGCACTCGCGCTACGGGGTGAAGGACTTCCTGGTGGTGGTGAACCAGGCCACCCAGCAGGAGGCCCGGGAGACCTTCCAGCGCCTGAACCTGGCCTGCAAGAACTTCCTCGGCTTCGAGCTGGTGCACCTGGGCCACGTGCGCCTGGACCGCACCGTCACCGATGCGGTGATCCACCAGACGCCGCTGGCCCGGCACGCCCCGACCTGCGGCGCGGTGAAGGACATCACCGCCCTGGCGGGCAAGGTTTCACGCTACCGCGAGGACAATCTGGAGGCCATCGCGGGGCGTTTGGCGCTCAAGCAAGTTCTTAATGTCACAACCTAACGAAACCCTTGACGGAAACCCGGCTTTTTCGGCATATGGGGGATAGATGCTTACAGGTGCCCCCCAGTGAGCCAGTGGCGCGCCACAAAATGCCCAACAATACGGAGCGGCCCATGAACAAGAGTGAACTCATCAAGGCGTTGGCGGAGGAAAAAAAACTGCACATCGACGACGCCACCAGGGTCGTCAGTGCCTTCTTTGACTCCATCAAGGATGCCCTGGTCTCAGGTGACCGGGTGGAGATTCGCGGCTTCGGCAGCTTCAAGGTGAAGGATTACGACGGCTACACCGGCCGCAATCCCAAGACCGGCACCGTCGTCGAGGTGCTGCCCAAGCGCCTGCCCTTCTTCCGTCCCGGCAAGGAACTCAAGGAATTCATCAACGACTGATGCACAGAACACTGATTTTCCTTTTCCTTTTTCTCCTGGCTGCCTCAACGCAAGCCATAGCGGGTGGGCCTCGGCTCACCCTGCTTTTTTGCGCCAACACCGAGGGCGAGGTGAGGCCCTGCCCCTCCTGAGGGGGCAAGCTCATCGGAGGACTGGCCCGGCGGGCCAGCGCGCAAACAGCCCTGAAGCAGGCCGCAGGAAAGGACGGCCCGGCGTACTTCCTCGCCGGGGCCTATGAGTTCGCCCAGGCCGAGGTGGCCACTCCTCCCTCGCGCAAGCGGCTGGAGTTCATGGCCAAGGCCTTCGACCAGCTGCGCCACGACCTGCTCTTCGTCACGCCCTATGAGCGCGGCCTGCTGGCCAGGGCCGGGGTGCAGCCCCGGCCAAGCTGGCGCGGCGGCGAGAAGTTGGAGCAGCACATCCTGGGCGAGAACGGCGCGAAGATCGGCGTGCTGCTCTTGCCGCCCCTGCCCAAGGGCGCGCGCAACGTTCCGGAAAACCTCATCCACCAGGTGGAGAACGCCGTGCACCGCCTGCGCGGTACGGTGAAGCTCGTGGTGGCCATGAGCCCCTGGGGCTACGCACCGGAGCAGGAGCTGCTCAAGGCCGCCGGCCCCCACCCGGACATCCTGCTGGGCTCCGGACCGGGCATCGGCCTAGTGGGCACCATTGCCGCCGGCGGCAAGACGGCCTGGGTGCGTTCCTTCGCCCAGGGCAAGTCCGTTCTGCGCCTCGAAGTGCTGGCCTGGCCGGAGGAAAATTCCACTTTCAAATGGACGGAAGAGAAAAATATTCGTATGACCCTTTTCGGGCTGACTGACCAGTATCAGGAAAGTCCTCAGTTGCTTACGCTTATGCAGCACATGGGTACCGACTAGTAAGGAGGAGTGAATGAGGTTTCGCGGCGCGTTTACCGCACTGGTGACGCCGTTCAAGAACGGCGCCGTGGACGAGGAGGCTTACAGGGCCTTCATCGAATGGCAGATCGAACAAGGCATCGACGGCGTTGTGCCCTGCGGCACCACCGGCGAGGCCGCCACCCTCTCCCACGCGGAGCAGGGCCAGGTCATCAAGATCTGCGTGGACCAGGTGAAAGGCCGCGTGCCCGTCATCGCCGGCGCCGGGTCCAACAACACCCGCGAGGCCATAGAGCTCGTGGCCCTGGCCAAATCCGCCGGAGCCGACGGCGCGCTCATCATCACCCCCTACTACAACAAACCCACGCCCGACGGTCTGGTGGCCCACTTCAAGGCCCTGGCCGCGGAGGCGTCCATGCCGTTCATCCTGTACAACGTGCCCGGCCGCACCGGGCAGAACGTCATGCCCAAGACCATCGCCCGCGTGGCCAAGGAAGTGCCCGAGGTCATCGGCTGCAAGGAGGCCACCGGCGACATCAAGCAGGGAACCGAGCTCATCGAGCTCATGGGCCCGGACTTCACCGTGCTCTCCGGCGACGACTTCACCGTGCTGCCCCTGGTGGCCGCCGGCGGCCACGGCACCATCTCCGTCACGTCCAACGTCGTGCCCGCCAAGATGTCCGGCATGATCGCGGCCTTTGAAAAACGCGACACCGCCCGCGCCCAGGCCCTGAACCTGGAGATGATGCCCCTGAACCGCGCCATGTTCGTCGAGACCAACCCCATCCCGGTGAAGACGGCCCTCTCCCTCATGGGCAAGATGGGCCTGGAGTTCCGCCTGCCGCTCGTTCCCCTGGAGCCCGCGCACCTGGAGGAGCTCAAGAAGGTTCTGGCCGCCAGCGGCCTCGTCTGAGCTTCCCCCGGTTCTTGAAACGGCAAGGCCCCGGCAGCGCAAGTTGCCGGGGCTTTTTTGCGCCCGATGATCGCCTGATCAGCGTTCGTGGACGAAGAGCGACACCACGCGCCGCACAACGGGAAGCATGAAGTACATGAGCGGAAAGGCCACCAGCCAGGACAGGGCCCAGGCCCGCATCCACGGCAAGACGAGGTGCGCGCCGAAGCCCAGGCTTGCGAGGGTGGAAATGCCGGAGACGACGCAGGTCATGACGCCGGTCAGGATGAACGGCGTCAGCACCGTGGCGTAGCGCGCGGGCAGTTTCCTCACGCTGCGGCTCCTGTTGCCGGTCACGTTTCGGGGAAAGCGTTCCATGCATAGCGCGCGCGCAGTTTTGCGGTCAAGCCTGGGCCGTGGCGCAAAAAAAGGCGGGCCCCCGGAGGAGCCCGCCTGAATGAGCGAGTCGAATGCGAATCAGGGTGCCGGATTAGGCGAAGGCCTTTTCCATGGGGGGCACGACCTGCTTCTTGCGGCTCATGCAGCCGTCAACCCACATGGAGTTGAGCGCGCCGCCGACCTTGCCGCCGAAGGCCTTCTCGACCAGGGAGGCGTCCTGGGAGACCAC
>JACRDI010000022.1 GCA_016218665.1 Desulfovibrio sp.
CCTTCCGCCCACCCGGCACCGGCCTTCCGGCCTGCCCTCGCGGCGGACGTGCCTTCTAGGACAATCCTGCACGCCGCGTCAACACGTTTCTGCCTCACGAGCGAAGATTTATGGGGAAAGCGTGGGATTGCAGGGCGTTGCGCGGCCACTCAAAATCCGACGTGGCGGCCAGGAGGTCATTCCTATATGATGATCCGGGCTGGCGGCCCGCGATTCATGAGAGTTTTGATCAAGCAGCCCGCACGGCTGCTCCGCTATAGGACGGGGGAAGGAAGGACAATGCTGAAGCTCGACACCAAGAACACGTATGCCGCGCGCATGCTCCGGGTGCTCAACCACGTGCAGCGCAACCTGGACGAGCCCCTGGACCTTGCGGGCCTGGCGGAGCTGGCCCATTTCTCGGTCTCCCACTTTCACCGCGTGTTCAAGGGCATGCTGGGCGAGACCATCATGGACCACCTGCGGCGCATCCGGCTGGAGCGGGCCTACGCCCAGCTGGCCCGGGGCGAGGGCAGCGTCACGGACATCGCCTTCGGCTCGGGCTACGATTCCCACGAGGCCTTCAGCAGGGCCTTCCGCAAGACCTTTGGCCTCTCGCCCACGCAGTGCCGCGCCCAGGGCTGGACGCAGCTCTTCCCGGACGTGCCCTCCGGCGTGCACTACGGCACGGGCGAGATCGTGGAATTCCTCCTCAACGACACAGGAGCAGCAGTGATGAACGTGCGCATAGAGACCCTCCCCGACATCCGCATCGCCAGCGTGCGCCAGACCGGCCCGTACATGGAGTCGGCCGAACGCGCCTGGAAGATCCTCTGCGGCTGGGCCGGCCCCAAGGGGCTCTTCACCCCGCGGACCATGATCATCGGCATCAGCCACGACGACCCGTCCGTCACCCCGCCGGAGCAGATCCGCTATGACGCGGCCATTTCGCTGGATGGCCCGCTGGAGGTGCAGCCGACGGTGGTGCTGGGCACGCTGCCCGGCGGCGAGTACGCCGTCATCAGCCACCAGGGGCCCTACGAAGGATTGGAAGAGACGTACAAGGCCATCATGGGCCAGTGGGCCCCAACCAGCGGGCGCGAGTTCCGCGACACGCCCAGCTTCGAGGTCTACCGCAACGACCCGGCCACCACCCCGCCCGCCCAGCTGCTCACGGACATCCACATCCCGCTCAAATAACAAGGAAGGGCGCTCCGGCAGGTCGGGGCGCCCTTCTTTCTTAGAACTCCAGGTGGCCCGGCGTGCGGGGATAGGGGATCACGTCGCGGATGTTGGCGATGCCGGTGACGAGCATGAGCAGGCGCTCGAAGCCCATGCCAAAGCCCGCGTGGGGCACGCTGCCGAAGCGCCGGGTGTCCAGGTACCACCAGTAGGGCTCCTCGGGCAGGCCGTACTCGGCCATGCGCCGGGCCAGCACGTCCAGGCGCTCCTCGCGCTGGCTGCCGCCGCACAGCTCGCCGATGCGCGGCACCAGCAGGTCCATGGCCGCCACAGTGCGGTTGTCGTCGTTCAGGCGCATGTAGAAGGCCTTGATCTCCTTGGGATAGTCGTAAACGATGACCGGACGCTTGAAGTGCTCCTCGCAAAGAAAGCGCTCGTGCTCGGTCTGCAGGTCGGAGGTCTCGTGCACCGGGAACTCGAAGCTCCGGCCCGAGGCCTTGAGCACTGCGATGGCCTCGGCGTGGGTAAGGCGCGCGAAGGGCCGGGCCAGGATGTTCTCCAGCGTGGGCAAGAGCGTCTTGTCCACGAAGTTGCCGAACAGCGCCAGATCGGCGGCGCAGTGGTCCAGGGCGTGGCGCACCAGGTGGCGCACCAGGCCCTCGGCCAGGTCCATGTCGTCGGCCAGGTCGGCGAAGGCCACCTCGGGCTCCACCATCCAGAACTCGGCCGCGTGCTTGGGCGTGTTGGAATTCTCCGCCCGGAAGGTGGGGCCAAAGGTGTACACGCTGCCCAGGCCCAGGGCCATGAGCTCGGCCTCCAGCTGGCCCGACACGGTCAAGCCCGCCGGCCGGCCGAAGAATTCCTCCGCCGCGCGGACCTCAGGCGGCATGGCCGCGGCCTTCTCGGCCTCCAGGTTGCTCACGCGGAACATCTCGCCCGCGCCCTCGCAGTCCGAGCCGGTCAGGATGGGCGCGTGCACGTGGAAGAACCCGCGCTGGCGGAAAAAGTCGTGCACGGCCAGCGCCATTTCGGAGCGCACGCGCAGCATGGCCCCGTACTTGTTCGTGCGCGGCCGCAGGTGGGCGATGGTGCGCAGGAACTCGTCGGAGTGGCGCTTCTTCTGCAGAGGGAAGGCCTCCTGATCGGCCAGGCCGTACACCTCGATGGATGCGGCCCGCACCTCCCAGCGCTGCCCCTGGGCGGGAGATTCCACCAGCTCGCCGCTCACGGCCAGGGCCGCGCCCGTGCCCACGCCCTCAAGGGCGGGCAAAAGCTCCGGGGTGTGGTCGGCCACCACCTGCACGTTTGCCAGGCAGGAGCCGTCGTTGATCTCCAGGAACGAGAAACCCTTGGAATCGCGCCGGGTGCGGACCCAGCCCTTGAGGAGCACCGGCCCGCCGGCCTCGCTCGCCAGAATCTCCCTGATGCGTGTGCGCTGCATGGATGTCCTCCTGTGAACTGCCCTTCTTTCTAGTGCCTCCGGCTTTTGATTTCAACAGAGTTGCGTCGGGCCCCGGCCTGGGGTAGAAGCGGCGCACACAACAAGAACGATGGAGACGCGCATGGGATTTTTCAGCAAGATCAAGAAGCTTTGGGGCGGCGAAAGCGAAACGGCGCAGCAGCCTGCCGCTTCGGCCCCTTCCGAAGCGCCGGCCGAAACCTCAGCCGCCGTCGTCGATGCCGCCGCCGCTGACGCCCCTGCTCCGGCCCCTGCCGGGCAAGGCGCCCCGGTTCTGGACGAGGCCTGGAAGAGCGCCCTGGCCGCCTCTCTGCACGGCTCCCGCGCCCGCATCTCCGAGTGGCTGGGCCTGCTGCTGAAGGACCTGCACACAGCCGACGACGCCCTGTGGGCCCGGCTGCGTTTCCTCTTCGAGACACTGGGCGCGCCCGCATCCGAGGCCGACGCCTTCATCAGCGAATTCACCGCCTGGGCCCAGGCCATGAACCTGGCGAAGATCGACGACCTGCGCTCCGAGCTGCGCTACCGCCTCATCCTCTCCCTGGACCTGGAACAGGAGGAGGAGGAGCGCAAGAACGTGTTCCAGAAGCTGACCCACGGCCTGGCCAAGACCCGCGAGCGGCTGTCCGTTGGGCTTGGCGCGCTCTTCGGTCGCAAGGGCGAGCTGGACGACGCCTTCTGGGACGAGCTTGAGGAGCTGTTCATCATGGCCGACGTGGGGGCCGAGGCCACGCGCAAGCTGCTGGACAACCTGCGCTCCCGCGCGCGCTCCATGGGCGTCACCGAGGCCGCGCGCTTCCGCGAGGTCCTCTCCGCCGAACTGGACGTGCTGTTCCCGCTGCCGAAGAAGCCCAAGGTGGCTGCCCCGCCAGAGGTGGTCATGATGATCGGCGTGAACGGCGTGGGCAAGACCACCACCATCGCCAAGCTGGCCTACCGGGCCCGCCTGCAGGGCCGCAAGGTGCTCATCGCCGCGGGCGACACCTTCCGCGCGGCGGCCATCGGCCAGCTGGAGGTGTGGGCCGGGCGCGTGGGTGCGGGCATGTTCTCCAAGAGCGAAGGCGCCGACCCGGCCGCAGTGGCCTTCGAGGCCGTGGACAAGGCCATGAAGGAGGGCTACGACCTCGTGCTGCTGGACACCGCCGGCCGCCTGCACACCAAGGTCAACCTCATGGAGGAGCTGCGCAAGATCAAGCGCGTGCTCGAAAAGAAGCATCCCGGCGCGCCGCACAAGAGCGTGCTCGTCATCGACGCCACCACGGGCCAGAACGCCCTGTCGCAGACCAAGCTGTTCCACGAGGCCGTCGGCGTGGACGAGATCGTGCTGACCAAGCTGGACGGCACGGCCAAGGGCGGCGTCATGGTGGGCGTGGCCATCAGCCACCGGCTTCCCATCAGCTTCGTGGGCCTGGGCGAAAAGATGGAGGACCTGCGCCCCTTCGTGGGCGAGGACTTCGCCAAGGCGCTCCTCGGCCAGTAGCCCCCGCCCCGCTTCGGCCGCGCAACTACTCCTGGATCACCACGCCCCGGCTGGTGAAGGAGATGCCCTGACTGTTGGCCGTGCCGATCATCACCGCCTCCACCACGGGCTCGTTCATGGCCGCGTCGCCGCGCCAGCGCACCATGAAGGAGGCCCCGGCCCCGCCGGAACTGTCGTTCTGGTCCACGATGAACTCCCGCGTGGACAGCGGCGGGACGATGATCTCCACGCCGACGTAGCGCTTGAGCAGCTTGCCGTCCGAGCCGTAGTAGTCCACGGCGGAAAGGCGCAGGTTGCGCTTGGGGTCGGCGTTGCGCACGGCGAGGGTTATGGTCAGGTCAAAGGGCCTGGTTTTGACCCCGTGGTAGATGTGCGAATAGCAGGGCACGTACAGGGTCTGCCCCTTGGACATTTCCGCAAGCGCCGGGGTGGCGGACAGGCTGGCGCAGGCCAGCAGCGCGCAGGCCGCAAGGGCGACGAAGCCCTTCCTGGTGAAGATATTCCTGATGGCGTGCTTCTTCATGTCTCCTCCCGAATCGTTGTCATCAATCGGTGTCATCAATCGTTATCCTCGGTCCCGGCATCTTGCCGGGCCGGGGCGATGCGTTCCAGCTCCTTGAGCCAGGGCGGCTGGCAAAAGGCCCTGAAGCCCGGAAACTCCAGCTTCCTGTGGTGCAGGTACAGGCGCCCCGCGGCTTCCCCGCCGGCATCCTGCCCGTGCTCCGCAGGCTCGCCATACAGAGGATCGCCGACAATGGGCAGGTTTGCCGCCGCCAGGTGCGCGCGGATCTGGTGCCTGGCACCGGCCTGGATGCGCACCCGCAGGAGCGTCCGGCCTGCGGCCAGGTGCGCCTCGGGCCAGACCAGCGTCCAGCCGCGCGGGTCCGGGTCCAGCTTGCCCAGCACCCGCGTGCGCTTACGATCATCCGTATCAAGGGTGCGCTTGAGCCGCAGGGGCTCATCAAGCGTTCCATGCACCACGGCCAGATATTCCTTGACCATGTCCCCGGGCTTGAGCGCCGCGAAGACCTTGGCCGCGCGGGCGTTCAGGGAAACCAGCACGATGCCCGAGGTGAGAAAATCGAGTCTGTTCAGCAGGCGCGGGGTGATGCCGGGAAAAAGCTCCGGCAGGAGGGCCTCCAGGCTGTGCCCGCCGCCGCCGGCCAGGGCCGCGCTGTGCAGGCCCGCCGGCTTGTCCAGCGCGGCGTAGTCCTGGGTGCGCTCCACAACGGCCACATCGCGCGCGGCGAAGGCTCCGCCGCCCTCCCCTGGCCTGGCAGGTTCCGGCACGTCCGGCTCATTCGGCAGCAGGATGATGCGCTGCCCGGCGCGCAGCCGGAGCCCGGCCGGGGCCGGACGCCCCTCCACCAGCACGCGGCCCGCCTCGATGAGCCGCCTGCGCAGGCGCAGACCCGAGCCCGGCAGCAAGGGCTCCAGGGCCCGGTCCAGCCGCTGCCCGTCCATGTCCGCATCAACCGGAAATTCCCGCGGCTGTCCCGCGTCGCTCTGCCATGTCATTCCAGCACTCTACCCGCAGCGGGGGGGCACTGCAAGCCTGCGGCGGGCATCCGCTTTTGACGCCGGAAGCGAAAGAGCCTAATGAAAAAAGGTTCCGAAAATCCCGTACATCAGGAGTGCCCCATGAGCTTCGACGTGCTTTGGCTGTCCCGCGCGGACATCGATTCCCTCGGCATCACCATGCTCGAAATCATGGACGTGGTGGAGGAAGGCTTCGCGGCCATGGGCCGGGGCGAGGTGGAAATGCCCGCCAAGATCGGCATCCACACCCGCAAGGACTGCTTCAACCACTCCATGCCCTGCTACGTGGGCGGCACGCTCGACATGGCCGGGGTCAAGGTGGTGTCCGGCTATCCGCCGAACCAGAAGAAGGGCCTGCCGTACATCACCGGCCTGTGGAACATGGTGGACCCGGAGACGGGCCTCATCCGCGCGGTGATGGACGCCGCCTGGATAACCGCGTGGCGCACGGGCGCGGCCTCCGGCGTGTACGCCCGGCACTTCGGCGACCCGGACAGCAGATGCGTCAGCATCGTGGGCCTGGGCGTGCAGGGGCACATGAACCTGCGGGCCATGATCGAGGTGTTCCCCAAGATCGCGGAAGTGCGGATGTTCGACCCCTTCCCCGGCCAGGCCGAACGTTTCGTGGCGAACATGCAGCCCCTGCTGCCGAACGCCCGCTTCGTCAACTGCGGCACCCCCAGAGACTGCGTCACCGGGGCGGACGTGGTCATCACCTGCACGCCCATCGTGGAAAAGCCGGAGCGCTTCATCAAGGCCGAGTGGCTGAAGCCGGACGTGCTGGCCATCGCCGTGGACTACGACTCGGCCTTTGACGCCGAGACCATGAGCGGCGCGGTCACCTTCACCACGGACAGCGAGACCCAGTACCTGTGGACCCAGGACCACGGCGTGTATTTCCAGAACGGCTACCCGGCCAAGCCCGGCCTGCACTCGGACATGGGCGAGATCTGCGCGGGCAGCAAGAAGGGTCAGCGCGCGGGCCGCCGCGCCGCCGTGCTCATGGGCATCGCCCTCGACGACGTCATGACCGGGTATCTCATCTACGAAAAGGCGCTGGAAGCCAAGACCGGCACCTGGGTGCAGATGTAGGCATGCAGACATCCGGCTATCTCTTCGTCCTCTGCGCGGCCGCCCTGTGGGCGCTCATCGGGCCGCTGTCCAAGCAGGTCATCGCCCTTGGCGTGGCTCCGCTGGAGGCCGCTTTCTGGCGCTCGGCCATCGGCTGGTGCTTCTTTGCGGTCCATGCCCTGGCCACCGGGGCCTGGCGCCTGGAGCGCAAGGACGCCCCGGCCATCGCCTCCTTCGGCATCATCGGCATATCCACGCTGTTCGGTGCGTACATCCTGTCCATCAGCATGGTGGGCGCGGCCCTGGCCTCGGTGCTGCTCTACACGGCTCCGGCCTGGGTGGCGGTGCTGGCCTGGCTCACCCTGGGCGAGCAGATGCACGCGCACAAGCTCATCGCCCTGGTCATGACCCTCGCCGGCGTGGCCTGCGTGAGCCTGGGCCCGGCCATCGTGTCCGGCCAGGGCCTGGGCGCGGTGAACCTGCCGGGCATCCTGCTGGGGCTTCTGTCCGGCTTCAGCTACGCCACGTACTACATCTTCGGCAAACGCTACCTGGGCCGCTACGCCACCCCCACGCTCTTCCTCTACGCCCTTCCCGTGGGCTGCCTGGGCCTTTTGCCCTTTGTCACCTTCACGCCCAAAAGCGGCGATGCCTGGCTGTTCCTGGCCCTGCTTGCCGCCACCACCACCTACGGGGCCTACAGCGTGTACTACGCCGGCCTCAGGCGGCTCTCGGCCACGCGCACGGCCATCGTGGCCACCCTGGAGCCCGTGCTGGCCGCCGGCCTGGCCTACGTGTGGTGGGACGAGCGCTTCGACCTCATGGGCTATGCGGGCAGCGCACTTATTCTGGCGGCGGTGCTCTGCACCATCCTGGGCAGCAGCCGCAAGGCGGGCAGCGAGGCCGCGGCGGGATGAGCGCTCCCTTCCGGCAGGTGAAGGCTTCGGCCGGTTCGGGCAAGACCTACGCCCTCACCCTGCGCTTTCTGGACCTGCTGGCCGGCTGCGCGGAAGACGCGGAAGCCGACGGCCTGGACGGACAGGAAGGGCCGGACACTTCGGGTTGCCGGCCCGGCAGCGCCTGCGCGGCGGCCGGGCGCATGGACCGGCGCTACACCTGGCCGGAGATCCTGGCCATCACCTTCACCAACAAGGCCGCTGCCGAAATGCGCGAACGCGTGCTCGGCGCGCTCAAGGAACGCGCCCTGGGGCATTCCTCCGGGCCGGGCAAGGCGCTTGAGCCGGACAAGGCCCGCCGCCTGCTGCTGGAGATATTGCGGCACACCCAGCACCTGGGCATCCGCACCATCGACAGCCTGCTGTCGCTTTTGGTGCGGCTCTTCGCCCTGGATCAGGGCCTCAAGCCGGACTTCGACACCGTGTTCGACGAGTCCGAGGCCCTGCAAGGCCTCCTGGACCGTTTCCTGGCCCGCTGCGCGGCCGATGAATCCGGGGCCGAGGCCGCGCTGTTCGAGCAGGCCGTGCGCACCCTCATGGAGCACGAGGACAAGGACGGCTTCTGGCTGCAGGACGTGCTGCGCGAACGCTTCATCGAGTTGGCGAAACTGCTGCTGCAACTCGCCCCCGCCCTGCCCGGTCCCCTCACCACGGACCAGAAGCGCATGGCCGACCTGCTCTCCGTGTCCTACGGCGAGCTGCGCCTGGCCGTGGATGCGCTCTCCCAGGCCGTGGACGGGGAGAACCTCGCGCCGCAGGCGAATTTCCTGAAGATGCTCGACAAGTTCCGCGAGGCCGAGCTCTTCGGCAAGGTCCCGGCGGACTCGGCGTACCTGGCCAAGGACGACCTGGACGAATGCCTGCTGGCCAAGTCCAAGGGCAGGCGCTCGGCCGCGGCCCAGCGCGCCTACGAGGACTTCCAAACCGCCGCACGCGAGCACATCCGCTGCCAGGCGGTGCTCTCTCCCGCCTACGCCCTGGCCCCCTGCGTGGAGATCGCCCTCGTGCTCCTGCGCGGCCTGGGCGAGCTGCAGCGCGAGAAGGGCTTCCTGTTCGGCGCGCAGATGGCGGGCATCGTGGGCCAGGTGCTGGACGGCGGCCTGGGCGTGCCCGACGCCTTCTGCCGCCTGGGCGACCGCCTGCACCACCTGCTGGTGGACGAGTTCCAGGACACCAGCCGGGCCCAGTGGAGCGCCGCGCAGCCCCGGGCCTCCGAGTGCCTGTCCAAGGGCGGCAGCCTGTTCTACGTGGGCGACGTGAAGCAGGCCATCTACGGCTGGCGCGGCGGCGACGCCCGGCTGTTCGACGAAGTCGCCGGCGACGACGAGCTTTTGGCCATGTCCGGCGGGCTCAAGCAGGACGCCCTGCCCCACAACTGGCGCAGCCGGCCGGAGATCATCGGCTTCAACAACCGCGTGTTCTCCCGGCTGGGAGATGCGAAGATGGCCCGCGACGTGGCGGAGACGCTGCTTTCCGGCGCGCCGGACGACGTGCTGGACGCCTTTGTGGAGCGCATCGGCGCCGCCTTTGCCGACAGCGCCCAGGCCGTGCCCGAGCGCGAGGGCGAGCAGGAGCCCGGCCGGGTGCAGGTGCGCCTGCTGCCCGCCACCAGGACGGAAGACGCCCTGGAGCAAGGCCTGGACGCCCTGGCGGACAGCCTCAAGAACGACATCCTGCTGCGCCGCAGGCCGGGCGACGTGGCCGTGCTGGTGCGCACGGCCAACCACTCGGACAAGGTCTGCGAGCGGCTGGTGGCCGAGGGACTGCCCATCATCACCGAGAACAGCCTGCAGTTGGCCCGGCACCCGGTGGTGGGGCAGGTGGTGTCCCTGCTGCGTTTGCTCGACGCCCCGCCCGACGACGTGAGCTTCCTGGCCTTTGTGACCGGCGAGGAGCTGTTCCTGGCCGAGTCCGGCCTGACGCTGCCGCAGGTGCTGGACTGGGCGGCCACGGCCCGCGGCGGCGGCGCTGGCAAGCAGAAAGGCGGCCTGCTCTCGCGCTTCCGCGACGACTTCCCCGAGATCCACGCGCGCCTGCTGGCCCCGTTCCTGCTGAGCACGGGGCTCATGCGGCCCTACGACCTCGTGCAGGCCGCGCTGGACACCTTCCAGGTCCTTGCGCGCCACCCGGAGGCCGAGCTGTACGTGCGCCGCCTGCTGGAGGTGGTCCACCTGGCCGAGGAGCAGGGCATGGGCTCCCTGCCGCGCTTCCTGGAGTTCTGGGGCGACAAGGGCGTGGAGGAGAAGGTGCCCCTGCCGGAATCGGCGGACGCCATCCGCATCCTCACCATCCACAAGTCCAAGGGCCTGCAGTTCCCGGTGTGCATGGTGCCCTTTCACAACTGGTCGGCCGGGCCCAGGGGCGAGCTCGGCGTGGTGGAGCTGCACGGCCACAGGCTGCTGACCCGGCTCACAAAGGCCCTGGGGCGGCAGTACTACGAGAATCAGGCCGAGGGGCTCATGGAGCAGGCCAACCTGCTCTACGTGGCCTGGACCAGGGCCGAGGAGGAGCTGTACGCCTTCGTGCCCGGCACGGGAGACAACCAGCGCCTGGGCCCGGTGCCCGTGCTGTTGCACCACCTGCTGGAGATTCCGGCCGAGGAGGCCGGGCTGGAACTGGGCAGCGCGCCAGCGTGCGCCGGGCCCGTGTGCCAGGCCCCGGCCGCGCCGCCGACGTCCCGCGACGTTGCGCCCCTTGGCCGGACGCCGGAATTCCAGGCCTGGCTGCCGCGCCTGCGCGTATTCCGCCACGCTGTGGAAGACGCCGGGTTCGACGAGCGCGCGCGCGGCAAGCTGGCGCACAAGGCCGTGGAGCTGCTGCGCCCCACGGGCGACGACAATTGCAACGACAGGCACGACGCCCGCCGCGCAGCCCTGCTCGCCTTCGGCGAATTCCCGGAACTTCGCGCCCTTGCGGACGAATCCAGAGAAAAACTTCATGCGCAGGTTGAAGAAATGCTCCTGTGGCTGCTGGCCCGGCCCGAGGCCCGCCCGCACCTGGGCAAAGCCGGCGAGGAACTGACCATCCTGGACGAGGACGGCGGCTTCCTGCGGCCGGACCTGCTGCATTTCGCCCCGGACGGCCCGGTGGTGCTGGAGTTCAAGACCGGCCACGCCGAGGCCGAACACGCCCGGCAGCTGCGCGGCTACCTTGCCCTGGCCCGGGACATCGCCGCCCGCAGGGGGCAGCCTTCCCAGCCCAAAGGCTTCCTCGTATACCTGGACCGCCGCGTGGTTGAGCCCGTGTCCCTTGGCAAGGGGGACGCGGCATGAGCGCGAACCTCATCCATCTGGTGCCCTGGAGCGCCGACTTCATCGCCGCCCTGGCCGAGCACCTGGCCGCCCGCGTGGCGAACAACGCGGACGAGCTCGCCGCCACCCGTGTGGTGTTCCCGCACAACCGCCCGGCCCGCCACCTGCGCGCCGCCCTGGCGGCGCATCCGGCCCTGCCGCGGCCCTGTCTCATGCCGCGCATGCAGTCCCTGGACGATTTCCTGTCCGCCCTGCGGCGCGAACTGTCCCCCAAGCCGCTGCTGCGCGCCGGCAAGCTGGACCGCATCGGCGTGCTGCACGGCATCGTGCGCGAACTTGGGCTGGCTAACGGGCCGCTGCAAGGCCTTGCGGGCGACGCCCGGGCCTTCTTCCCCTGGGGCGCGCGGCTGGCCGGGCTGCTGGAGGAAATGGCCGGACAGGGCGTGCGCCCGGCGGCCATCCACAACCTGGCGGGAGAGGTGACGCCCTGGGCCGAGGCGCTCCTCGGCCAGTTGGACGCCATCGGGCAGGCGTACCACGCGGCCCTGGATGCGCGCGGCTGGACCACGCCCGGCCTGGACAGCCTGTGGCTCTCGCAACATCTGGACGAGGCCGCGCAGGCCCTGTCCGGCGAGCGCCTCGTTTTCGCGGGCTTCCACGCCTTGAGCGGCACCGAGGAACCCGTGCTGCACCGCCTGTGGCGCGAGGGGGCGGAAGTGTTCTGGCACAGCGACCCCGCCCTGGCCAGCGGCGAACGTTCCGTCTGGGCCGCGCGGGAGCACGGCCGCTGGCTTGCCCGCTGGCGCGCCCGGGCCGTGCCGGTTCAGGATGCGCCCGATGCGGCCACACGGATTTCCGCCCCGCAGGTGCGGCGCTTCTACGAGGGGTTCGATCTGCACTCCCAGCTCTCGGTGCTGCAGCGCGAGCTCTCCGCCCTGCCGGACACCGCCTCCACGGCCGTGGTGCTGCCCGACCCCGGCGCGCTGGTGCCGGTGATGCACCACCTGCCCGCGGCCGAGGCCAACATCAGCATGGGCTATCCCCTGGGGCGCTCGGCCCTGGCGCAACTGCTGGAAAGCATCCTGACCCTGCACGAGAACGGCGACGGCGCGGGCAAATACGCCTGGCGCGACCTGGTGGCCCTGGTGCGGCATCCGCTGCTGCGTGTGCTGCGCGCGGGCGATGCGGCGGAAATGCCGCTCAAGAGCGCCTACGTGGCCTGGGAGCGGCACATCCGCGCCGCCGGCGCCTACCAGTCGCCTGCGGAATGGGCCTTCGTGTACGAGGCCGACGACTTTTCCGCCCCGGAAGACGAGGTCCGCGCCCTGCACGCCGAGGTGCTCAACGCCTGCTTCGCCAACTTCGCCAAGGTGCGCACCCTGCGCCAGGCCGGAGAGGCCCTGGACGCGCTATGCGGACTTCTGCGCAACCGCGGCGGCGACACCTGGCGCAGGAACCTCATCGACGCCGAATGCCTGCTCCGGCTCTGGCAGTCCGTGGTGCCGGAACTCACGGGCAGCATCCTGGCCGACGAGGACTACGGCCAGGCCCTGGTGTTCCTCATGCTGCGCCACCTGGTGGATGCCGAGCGCGTGTCCTTCGAGCCCGAGCCCCTGGCCGGGCTGCAGGTGCTGGGCATGCTGGAGACACGCCTGCTCTCCTTTGAGCGCCTGTTCATCCTGGACGCCACGGAGGACAAGCTCCCCGGCGCGAACGCCCCGGACCCGCTGCTGCCCGATCCCCTGCGCCAGGCCCTGGGCCTGCCCGGCAGGCGCGAGCGCGACAGCGTGGCCGCGCACAACTTCTTCCGCCTGCTCATGGGCGCGCGGCAGGTGACGGTGCTCTACCAGGCCGGCGTGCGGCCCGGCGCCCTGGAAGGCAAGAGCGAGCGCAGCCGCTATGTGGAGCAGTTGCTGTGGGAGCTGGAGGCGCGGCAAGGCGCGCTGGTGAAGGCCCGCCCCATGGACGACGAGCACGCCCCCCTGCGCGCCGTGGGCTTCCCCGTATGCCCCATCCTGCCCAGCAGGCCGCCAGTGGCCATGACGCCCGCCCTGCGCGCCCGGCTGGCCGCCCGCCTTGCGGACAAGGGCGTGACGCCCTCGCAGCTTGAGGTCTGGCTCACCTGCCCCAAGAAGGCGCTGTACGCCCAGGTGCTTGGCCTTCGGCCCATGCAGGAGGTGGAGGAGGACGGCGACCGCGCCCGGCTGGGCGAGATCGTGCACCGGGTGCTCAAGGATTTCCTGACGCCCCTTGTGGGCCGGCCCATCCACGCGCAAATGCTCGACGCCGAGGCGCTGGGCGCAGCCTTTGCCGGCGCCGTGCTGGACGAGCCGAGCTTCCGCGAGATGCCCTACGACGCCCGCGTGGCCCTGCTGGCCGCCGGACGCGAACGCCTGGGCCGCTTCGCGGCCAACCTGCCCTCCACCACCGTGCGCGCCCTGGAGCTTCCGGTCTTGACCCGCGTCGCCCTTGGGGGCATGGAAGGCGCGGTGCTGGCGGACGTGGCGCTGCAGGGCCGCATCGACCGGGTAGACGAGCGGACAGGCGAGCGGACAGACGACCGGGCAGGCGCGCACATGGTGCTGGACTACAAGACCGGCGGCATCAAGGGCTCCGCGCAGGCCTGGCTCGATGGCGACCTGTTCCAGCGCATGGCCGCCGCTGCGCCCGGCTCGCCCGAGGCTGAGCAGCTCTACCGGGAGCTGGCGGAAAGCGGACTGGACGTGCAACTGCCCCTGTACCTGCACCTGCTCTCGCAGACGCCCGGCTATGACCCTGGCGAGGCCGCCTGGGTGGAGCTCAAGAGCGACGGCTCCGAGAAGCCGCTCTTCGGGCCCAAGGTGGAGCCGGAGGATCGGACAGCGGTCATTGCGGACCGCGCCCCGGCCCTGGTGCGCTTCACCCTGTCGCACCTGCTGGCCGCGCCGGAGCTGCCGGCCCTGCCCGGCAGGCACTGCGACTGGTGCGATTTCAAGGCCCTGTGCGGGGCATAGGCCCCAAGGCCAGGACAAGGAGAATCAATGAAATTTTCCGAAGGACGCATGGGCCGCGTGTTCGTGCTGCGGCTGGAGGACGGCGACCGGCTGCCGGAGTGCATCGAGGCCTTTGCGGCCGAAAAGGGCGTGGCCCAGGCCTTCTGCGCCCTGGTGGGCGGCGTGGGTTCGGGCCGCATCGTGGTGGGCCCGCAGGACGGCGCGGCCATGCCGCCCGTGCCCATGCTCACGGAGCTTGTGGGCGCGCACGAGGCCGCCGCAGTGGGCACCCTGTTCCCGGACGAAGCGGGAAGGCCCAAGCTGCACATGCACGCCACCTTCGGCCGCGGCGAGACGGTGAAGACCGGCTGCATCCGCCCCGGCATCGACATCTGGACCATCGGCGAATTCGTCATCATCGAGCTCCTCGGCCTGGGCCTGACGCGCAAGCGCGACGCGGCCACGGGCTTCGAGCTGCTCGCCCCGAAATAGGCACAGGACACACCACATGACCAACACGAGCATCCTCATCTGCGGCGCGGGCATCGTCGGCCTCACCGTGGCCCGCGACCTCGTGGCCGCCGGCCACTCCGACATCCTCATCATCGACAAGGAGCCCGAGGCCGGCAGGCACGCCTCCGGCCGCAACAGCGGCGTGCTGCACGCGGGCATCTATTATGCGCCCGGCTCCCTGCGGGCCCAGTCCTGCCTGCAGGGCAACTTCCGCATGAAGCAGTACTGCGAGGAGCGCGGCCTGCCCATGCTCAAGACCGGCAAGGTCATCGTCGCGCGCGACGAATCCGAGCTGCCCACCCTGCGCGAGCTTTACAGCCGCGCCACCCAGAACGGGGCCAAGGTGGAGCTCATCGACGACAGGCAGCTCGCCGAGATCGAGCCCAACGCCAAAAGCGCGGGCCAGGCGCTGTTCTCCCATTACACCGCCGTGGTGGACCCCAAGGCCATCCTGAAGAGCATCCAGGCCGAGCTGCTGGCCACGGGCAAGGTGAAAATCCAGTTCGGCGCGCGCTTCCTCGGGCTCGGACCCAGGCAGGACAAAAGGCTCACGGTGAAGACCACCGCGGGAGACATCGCCTGCGCCTTCTTCCTGAACGCGGCGGGAGCCTACGGCGACGTGGTGGCCCACGCCTTCGGCCTGGGGGCCGACTACCAGCTCATCCCCTTCAAGGGCATCTACAAGAAGCTCAAGAAGGACAGGGCCCACATGATCCGGGGCAGCATCTACCCCGTGCCGAACATCAAGAACCCCTTCCTGGGCGTGCACTTCACCCGCGGGGCGCACGGCGACGTGTACCTGGGCCCCACGGCCATTCCGGCCTTCGGCCGCGAGAACTACGGCATCCTCTCCGGCATCGATTCCGAAGCCTTCTCCATCCTCCTGCGCGACGCGGTGCTCTTCTTCCGCAACAAGAAGTTCCGCGAGGTGGCCCTTGAGGAGCCCCGCAAGTACAGCTTCAGCTATTTCTTCAACGATGCCAAGAAGCTGGTAAAGCAGCTCTCCCCGGACGACATCGAGGAGACGCCCAAGGCGGGCATCCGCCCCCAGCTGGTGGACGTGAAGAAGAACGAGCTGGTCATGGACTTCGTCATCGAGGGCACGGACGAGAGCGTGCACGTGCTGAACTCCATTTCTCCGGCCTTCACCAGCTCGCTGTTCTTCTCGGAGATGCTGCTGACCCAGTACATCGAGCCGAAGCTCCGCAAGCTTTAGAGCCCCAAGGCTTCCAGACGCCTTGACAAGGCTTTTAAAACGGTGAACAAGGCCTCAACTAAACTGAGAGGTCCCTCATGAAACTCCCAGAACTTCGATTCGGCGACCGCATCGCCCAGCTGCCCATCATCCAGGGCGGCATGGGCGTCGGCATTTCCCTTTCCGGCCTCGCCACTGCCGTGGCCAATGAAGGCGGCGTCGGCGTCATCGCCGCGGCCATGATCGGCATGGGCGAGCCCGACGTAGCCAAGAACCCCACCGAAGCCAACATCCGCGCCCTGCGCGAGGAGATCCGCAAAGCCAAGGAGCGCATGACCCAGGGCCTGCTCGGCGTCAACATCATGGTGGCGCTGACCAACTTCACGGACATGGTGCGCACGTCCATCCGCGAAGGGGCCGACGTCATCTTCTCCGGCGCAGGCCTGCCGCTGGACCTGCCCAAGTACCTGCGCGAGGAGCTCCCCGGCGAGATGGCCGAAAAGGCCCGCACCAAGCTGGTGCCCATCGTTTCCTCCGGCCGGGCGGCCGCCGTGCTGTGCAAGAAGTGGCTCATGCACTACAACTACCTGCCCGACGGCTTCGTGGTGGAGGGCCCCAAGGCGGGCGGTCACCTCGGCTTCAAGCCCGAGGAGATCGACGCGCCCGAGTTCCAGCTGGAGAAGATCGTGCCCGAGGTGGTGGAGGCCGTGAAGCCCTTCGAGGCCGAAACCGGCCGCCGCATCCCGGTCATCGCCGCGGGCGGCATCTACACCGGCGCGGACATCGCCAAGTACCTGGACATGGGCGCCTCCGGCGTGCAGATGGGCACCCGCTTCGTGGCCACCCACGAGTGCGACGCCGACCAGGCCTTCAAGGAGGCCTTCGTCAACGCCCGGCGCGAGGACGTCACCGTCATCAAGAGCCCGGTGGGCATGCCCGGCCGCGCGATCTTCAACGACTTCCTCCAGGCCGTGCGCGAGGGCCGCAAGAAGCCCTTCAAGTGCCCCTTCCACTGCATCAAGAGCTGCGACTTCACCAACACGCCCTACTGCATCTCCCAGGCCCTGGTGAGCGCCAAGAAGGGCATCCTCAAGCACGGCTTCGCCTTCTGCGGCGAAAACGTGTGGCGGGTGGACAAGATCATGAGCGTGAAGGAGCTCATCGGCGGACTCAAGCAGGAATTCGACGAGTTCTGCGCCCAGAAGCGGGCCCAGTTCGTTGGCAAATAATCCCACACATCACACAGCGCAGGAGAATCAATGAGCAATCCCACCGTCCTGATCGAGACCCCCATGGGCGAAATGCTCGTGGAGCTGTGGCCCGACAAGGCCCCCGAAACCGTCGCCAACCTCCTGTCCTACGTAGACGAGGAATTCTACGATGGCCTCATCTTCCACCGCGTCATCAAGAACTTCATGATCCAGGGCGGCGGCATGGACATGATGATGCGCGAGAAGAAGAACAAGGCCCCCATCAAGAACGAGGCCCGGGCCGACACGCCCAACGAGGCCTTCACCCTGGCCATGGCCCGCACCATGGACCCGCACAGCGCCACCAGCCAGTTCTTCATCAACGTGAAGGACAACGACTTCCTGAACTTCAGCGCTCCCACGGCCCAGGGCTACGGCTACGCCGTGTTCGGCAAGGTGACCGAGGGCCAGGACGTGGCCACCAAGATCAGCACCGTGCGCACCAAGAACTACCTGGGCCACGGCGACGTGCCCTCCGACCCCATCACCATCATCAGCATCCGCCGCTTCGAAGTGTAGGCTGGCGGCAGCCTCGAAAACAGACGGCGCGCTCCAGGCGGGGCGCGCCGTTTTTCATTGCGCGATCACGCCGGAATCACCGGTCCGCGCCGCCTCCGCAGGCGTGATGATCAGGATCAGATATCGGCTTCCAGGTCCGTTTCGGTGCGCACGGCGATGCCGTTGCGCTTGAGCAGCGCGGCGAACAGGCCGTCGCCCGGCACGAGGGCGCCGGAAAACGTGCCGTCGTACACCTGCCCGCAGCCGCAGGAGGGCGAGCGGGCCTTGAGGACGGCCAAGGCGCAGCCCCTGGCGCGGGCCGCGTCGAGCCCCAGGCGGGCCCCCCGCTCGAATTCTGCCGTCACATCACGGCCGGCCCTGCTCATGGCCCGCCCGGCCACCAATTCCACGGGCGCGCGCGGGGTGGGCAGGCCGCCCAGCACCTCCGGGCACACGGGCACGGCCCTGCCCTCCTCCACCAGCCGCAGCACGGCCGGATGCGGCGCCGCGGAACCATCGTAGCGGCAGGGTTCTCCGGCCAGGCAGGCGCTCACCAGCAGGGGCGCGCCGCTCATTTCTTGTCCCCGGAAGGTTCCTCTCCAGAATCAGGCCGGGCGGTCCCGGACTGGTCCGAATAGGGGTGCGCCTTGTCGTACACCTCCATGATGCGCCGCATGTCGAGGTGGGTGTAGCGCTCGGTGGTGGAAAGGCGCGAGTGGCCGAGCAGTTCCTGCACGCTGCGCAGGTCTGCCCCGGCCTGCAACAGGTGCGAGGCGAAGCTGTGGCGCAGGGTGTGCGGGTGCACGCCCTGGCCCACGCCAGCCGCTTGCGCCAGCCGCTCCAGAATGCGCTGGGCCTCGCGCCGGGAGAGCGGACCTCCGCGCGCGCCCAGAAACAGCGCCTGCGCGTCCGCTCCGCCAAGCCCCTCGCGCTCCTTCAGGTACTCCGCCATGCGCAGTTTGGCGGCCTCGCTCAAGGGCGCAAGGCGCTCCTTGCTCCCCTTGCCGCGCACACGCACAAAGCCCCTGTCCGCGCGGATGTCGTCCACCGTGAGGGACAGGGCCTCGCTGATGCGCAGGCCCGAGCCGTAAAGCAGCTCGGCCAGGGCCAGGTCGCGCATGCCTTCCGGTCCCGGGCGGGCCGGGGCGTCCATGAGGGAACTTGCCTGGTCCACGTTGAGAGCGCGGGGCTGGCGCTTCTCCTGCCTGGGGTTGCGCAGGCCGGCAAGGGGGCTCTGGGCGATCATGCGGTGGCGCAGAAGGTAGCGGAAGAACGAGCGCAGGGTGGAGAGCTTGCGGGCCATGCTGGACTTCTTCTGGCGCTGGCGGTGCAGCTCGGCCAGGAAGCCGGTGGCGTCGTCGCGGGCGATGGAATCAAAGTCGCCCAGGGCCTTGCCCCGGCGGACGAGGAAGGCGGCAAACTGCTCCAGGTCCGTGGCGTAGGCGCGCACCGTGGCCGGGCTGTAGCCCTTCTCCACCTCCAGAAAAGCCAAAAAGCCTTGGCAAACCTCTGGAAGCGGGGGTTGCGCCCCGCCGTCGTCCGCCGAGTTCTTCGGCGTGTGCTCCGGCGTGTTCTTTGGCGCGCTAGTCGGTGCGCCTGTCGAGGACATAGCTGCTCTTGGGGTTTTCCTTGGCCTTCTTCTTGAGGCCCATGGCGATGGCCGACGCCTCGCCATAGTGCTTGAGGCGGCCGCCGCTGTTGAACACCACGGCGATGGACACGGCCATGAGCGGGAAGGTGCGCACCTCGCCCTGGCGGTCAGTGGAGACGATGCACCCTCGCTCGCGGTCGTCCATGTCGTAGAAGTGCGGCACGATGTCGTCAAAGGCCGCCACAACGCGCTGGCAGGCCTCCTCGGCGATGTCCGCCGGCACGATGAACACGAAGTCGTCGCCGCCCACGTGGCCCACGAAGCTTTTGACCCCGGGGAAGCCGCGGATGGTGTTCACGATGACCCGTGCGCTCATCATGAGCACCTCGTCCCCGCGGGAGAAGCCGTACTTGTCGTTGAAGGACTTGAAATGGTCCAGGTCGCAGTAGGCCAGGGCGAAGTCGTCCTTGCGGTCGATGAGGTCCTGGATTCTGCTGATGATGCTGGTGTTGCCCGGCAGCTTGGTGAGCGGGTTGGCGTCCATGGCGCGGGAGGCCCGGCACAGGGTCAGGTGCACGCGCTCCCTGGCCTCGATGGGCGAGAAGGGCCGCACCAGGAAGTCGTCGGCCTCGATCTCGTTCCAGTTCCAGTGCTTGTCCAAGTCCTCGCGGTCCAGGCACAGGATCACCGGCAGCTGGCGGTAGACGTTCTCGCTCTTGACGATGGTGGCCACCTCCACGCTGGGGATGTCCTCCAGGCGGTTGTCCACCACCAGGATGTCCGGCGGCTCGTTGAAGATGACCTCCATGGCGCGCCGGCCCTGGGGAATGACGGTCCATTCCACGTCGAGCGGGTTCCAGAGGCCCTTGAACATGCCGGCCAGCTCCGCATCCGGGCTGAGCAGGATGCCGCGCTGCTGGCGGGGAAAGAGGTTCGGCTCCACGGCGCGCCCCGGCTAGTTGCCCTTGCCGGGGGCCATGTCCTCCGGCGAGAAGTTCACGCCCGAGACTTCGCTCAGGTTCTCGGCGAAGCCGTCCAGGACGGTGTCGAGATCCGCCACCTTCAGGCCCAAAATCTTGAGGGCCTGCTCGGACAGGGGCACGGCCTGGTCGTCGCCGCCGTTGCCGTACTCGAACACGCGCACGACGAAGTCGCCCACGTGCGCCGCCGCCGCGTGCTGCGGGTAGAACTGCGCGCGCTCCGGGTTGTGGTGCGAGCTCATGGCCTCCTTGATGGTGGGCGGCAGGTGCCAGTGCTGGGCCAGCCAGGCGTTGATGCGGTCGTGCCCGAAGCCGAGCACGGCCTTCTCGGCCTCGAACCAGCGCAGGTCCTGGGAACGCACGGCCTCGCCCACGGCCTTGTGCAGCTCAGGCAGCTGCACGGCGGCCACCACCTTGCCCAGGTCGTGCAGCAGGCCGCACACGCTGTATTCCTCGGGATCCTTGAGCTTGGCCTGCCGCGCCACAAGGCCCGTGGCCAGGGCGCAGCCAACGCTGTGCTCCCACAGGCCCTCCATGGCCTTGCTCATGATGTCGAACACGCTGGTGGAGATGATGACGCCCCGGATGACGTTGAAGCCCAGCAGCACCAGCGAGTGCTGGATGGAGCTGATGCGGCCGGGGAAGCCGTACACCGGCGAGTTGACCATCTTCAGGACCTTGGCCGAGAGCACCTGGTCGCGGCTGATGACCTTGGCGATGGCCTCGATGGACGTGTTCGGGTTCTGGACGAGCTTCGACACCTCGTCCAGCACCTTGGGCAGGGTGGGCAGATCGCGGATGGACAGGATCTGTCCCTTTGCGCTGGTCTTGAGATCCTCTTCCACGCCCTACCCCTTCTCGCTGGAACCGGCGGCGGCGGCATCTGCCGCGGCCTTGATGGTGAAATACTCGCGCAGGTAGCGCTTGACCTGCGCCTGGAAGGGGTCGCCCTCCAGGCGGCGGAACAGGTGGTCCAGCCGAATCACGCGCTCGGATGGATTCTGGCTGGCGGCCACGGCGTCGCCCACGACGAAGACCTTGTCGATGCCCATGCCGTCCAGCCGGTCGAGCAGGGACTCGGTGAGTTCCGCTCCGGCGGCGACAATGGGCATGCCATTGGCCTTGGTGATGGGCTTTGCCAGTTTCATGCCCGGTTTGGCCAGGCTGAGGGGGATCTTCTGCATGGTCGGTCCTTGCTGTGGAGGGGGGAAATTCCGCTATGCCAAGCTATAGTACATGCCCGGCCACTGGCGGACAAGCCCCTGCATCTCCAGCACCAGCAGGCGTCGGCTTACGGCCGGGCTGTCCGCGCCAAGGCTCTGGATGAGGGTGTCGATGTGCAGCTTGCCGTCGGCGCTCAAGGCTGCGAGCAGTTCCCGCTCCTCGGGCGTGATGTTCTCCGGCAGCGGGCGCTGGGCGGGTTTCGGCGGAGCAGGCGGCGCCGCAAGCGGATTGCCGCTCCCGGCCTTGGACCTGGCGGAAGGCCCGGCGTTTGCCGCATCCGGCGCGGGTTGTTCGGGCAGGCTGGAGGGCACGGCGGTCAGCTCCGCCGCAAACTGGTAGCGCAGGGTGCGGATGATGTCCTCCGCGCCTTCCACCAGCGCAGCACCCTGCTTGATGAGCTTGTGGCAGCCGGCGAAGGTGGGCTGGCCCAGCGGCCCCGGCAGGGCGAAGACCTCGCGCCCCTGTTCCGTGGCCTGGCGCGCGGTGATGAGGCTGCCGCTTCTGGCCGCGGCCTCGGCCACCAGCACCCCCAGGGACAGGCCGCTGATGATGCGGTTGCGGTAGGGGAAGTTGCGGGCTTCCGGCCGCGTGCCGGGGCCGAACTCCGTAATCACCAGCCCCTTTTCCTCCATGGCGCGGCGCAGGTCCTCGTTCTCCGGCGGGTAGTGCACGTCGAGCCCGGCGCCGAGCACGGCGATGGAGCCGCCCACCCCCTGCAGGGCGGACTGATGGGCCTGGCGGTCGATGCCGGCCGCGAGGCCGGAGACCACCGTGACGCCGAAGCGGGAGAGGTCGAAGCTGATGCGCTCCACGCTGCGCAGGCCCAAGAGCGTGCATTCCCGCGCGCCCACCACGGCCACGGCCGGATTTTTGAGCAGGGAAATGTCGCCGCTGAAGTAGAGCACGATGGGCGGATCGGGGATTTCGCGCAGGCGCTTGGGAAAGCGCGGGTCGAACCAGGTGAGCACATGGACCTTGGCGGCGCGGGCGGCCCGGTACTCGGCCTCGGCTCCCGGACGCCAGGGCTCCTGCAGGAACACCTCGGCGCGATTTCTGGGCAGCACCTTGCGTGCGGCCCAGTTGCGGGCGTCGCTCACGGCCTCGTAGGCGCTCTCGTAGGCGGAGAGGATGCTCTTCCACGAGCGCGGACCGAGCCCCGGCGTGTGCCGCAGGGCCAGGCAGGAGAAGAATTCCTTGGCCGCGTCAAGCGTCATGGCTTCAAGGCGGCGCGCCGGCCGGGCTAGCCGCCCAGCTCCGCGAGCATCTTGCGCGCGGCCGGGGCCGGCTCGGACTTGGGATGGTCCTTGAGCAAGGCGCGCAGGTACAGGGTGGCGTTGTCCTTCTCGCCCATGGCCTGGTAGCACATGGCGATCTTGTACAGCGCGGCCGCGGCCTTGTGGTGCTTGGGGAAGCGGCGGGTCACGTCCTTGAACACCAGGATGGCCTGGGCGTAGTTCTTGTCCAGGTAGTGGCTCTCGCCTATCCAGTAGATGGCGTTGGGCACCAGGGCGCTCTGGGGGTCGGTCTCCAGGAACTGGGTCAGGATGGCGCGGCCTTCCGCGCCCTTTTCGGCGCGCACAAGGGTCATGCCCTGCTCGTACAGGCTCTTGGTGGCGCTGGCCGGGGCGGCCTGCGTTGCCGGGGCCGGTGAGCTGTAGACGTAGGAGGGCGCCGGGGCGGAAGCCATGGGGGCCGGGCTGGAAGCGGGCGCGGAGGCCAGGGGAGCCGCGGAGCGCGCAGGGGCCGCGCCCATCTGCTCCTGCATGCGGGCGAGGGACTCCTCCATGGCACGAACGCGGTCCATGAGCTTGCGCTGCTGCTCGCGCACGCGCTCTTCCTGCTCGCGCTGGGATTCCTTGAAATTGAGGAAGTTCTCCTCAAGGCTCCGGAGACGCCACTCCTCGCTCAGTCCGCGCTGGGCGTCCATTTTGCCCGCGCAACCGGCCAGGGCCAGTGCGCACAGCGCGATGATCAAATGAGGCTTCCGCATGCGTATCCCCCTGTTCCGTCCTCTGTAGGCCAGCGCGCGTTTTTTTGCAAGAATCACGGCTGCTGCGCCGGTTTTCACGCTCCTCTTGCCACTGGTTGTGAAATGCGGCAATAGCAGGATAAAATTCAATCGACGAGGCCCCCGACAGCTATGTCCCTGGTCGAAATACTCCCCATTGCCGGGGCATTGAGCGCTCCGGCCTTCTTCCTCGTCTTCGCGCTGGCCGCGCTGGGAGCTCCGCTTCTTGCGCTGGTGTGCCTCGCGGCGGGCCAGCTGCGCAGCACGCAGTACATCGAGGCCTACTCCCGCCGCCTGCTGCGCATGGCCCTCACCGCCGCGCTGCCCGCGCTCTTCGCCTTCGCCGTCGGCCTGTTGGCCGCGCTGCGCAAGGCCCCCTGGATTCTGGACTGGACCCTGGCCGCCCCTATGGGCCCGGGACTGCTCACCGTCGCCATGCTGGCCTTCTTCGCCTCGCTGGTCACGCTCAGGCTCTCCAAGACCTCCGCGCGGCACGCGCGGCAGGGCACGCCCCTGGGCCCCGCCTTCATCCTCGCCCTGCTTGTCCTGTGCATCCTGTGGCTGGGCATGGCCCTGTGCCTCAGCCTGGCCGAGCAGGCCCAGGCCGTGCTGCGCGCCCCGGTCGAGGGCGGCATCGGGGTGGCGCCGCTCTTGACGCCCGACGCCTCCGCCCTGCCGCCCCTGTTCTGGCCGGGCCTGGGCGGCCTTGTGCCCCTGTGCGCGGCCAGTGCCGGAGCCCTGAGCCAGGAGTACCTGCTGGCTCTGAGCGGCAGGGAGCCCTTCGGCCGCGAGGCCCTGGCGCAGATGCTGCGCATAGCCGGCCGCAGCACCCTGCGGGCGTCCATCCTGTCCCTGCCATTTTTGGCCGTGCTGTGGGCGCACCTGCCCGAAAGCTCGTCTCTTCCCGGCGCCCTCACCGCCGCGCGCCTCATGATCGGCCTGGCCGGGGGCTGCGCTGTGGCCCTGTGCCTCACCTCGGGCACAATCGCCCGCAGCGGCAGGCCCTGGACCCACTCCATCGCGGCCCACCTTGGCCTGCTGTCCGTGTGGCTGGGAGCCACGGCGCTGCTGACCGTGGGCATGCTGCTCTTCTACTCCGCCTAGCAGCCGCAATCCGCGGCAGACGCAAGCCGGCACAAAAAAAGAGGACGGCCCGCAGGCCGCCCTCGATGCTGATCACTGGCAAGCGCGGGGCTAGTCGTGCCCGCCCTGCTTTGTGGTGGCCGTGGCCAGCCGGTAGACCTCGTGCGGATCGAGGATGAGCACGACGCTGCCGTCGCCCATGATCGTCGCGCCGGAGATGCCCCGGATCTCGAAGCCGTTGAGATACTGCCCCAGGGGCTTGATGACGATCTCCTGGCGCTCCAGCAGGCGGTCCACCACGATGCCGAGCCTGCGGTCGTTGTCGTGGATGATGACCACAGGCAGGATCTCGCGCTCGTCGGCGTTGGACGGCAGGTCGAGCAGCTCCGAGAGTTCGATGATGCCCAGCACCTCGCCGCGCAGGGTGAGGGCCTTGCGGTGGTTCACCTCGCTCAGGCGCTCCACCTCGATCTTGGTGGTCTCGCTCACTGCGTCCAGCGGTATGGCGTAGACGTCGTTGCCCACCTGCACCATGAGGGCGTCGATGATGGCCAGGGTGAGCGGCAGGGTGAGGGTGAAGCGCGAACCGCGGCCCACTTCGGAGTTGATCTGGATGTTGCCCTTGAGGTTCTTGATGTTGGTCTTGACCACGTCCATGCCGACGCCGCGGCCGGAGATGTCGGTGATCTTCTCCGCGCTGGAGAAGCCCGGCGCGAAGATGAGGTCCACGGCCTGGCGGTCGTCCAGGAGCTTGGCTTCCTCGGGCGTGACCAGCCCCTTCTTGACGCCCACCTGACGCATCTTCTCCGGATCGATGCCGCGGCCGTCGTCCTCGACCTCGATGGCCACGGAGTTGCCCTTGTGATAGGCGCGCAGCCACACGTGGCCCTTGGGGTTCTTGCCCGCGGCGATGCGCTCCTCTTCGGGCTCGATGCCGTGGTCCAGCGAGTTGCGGATGAGGTGCACCAGCGGATCGCCGATCTCCTCGCCCACGCTCTTGTCGAGCTCGGTCTCCTCGCCCTCGGTGATGAGTTCCACCTGCTTGCCGCTCTTGCGCGAAAGATCGCGCACCAATCGCGGGAAGCGCGAGAACACCGTGTGCACCGGGACCATGCGCACCTTCATGATGGTGTCCTGCAGGTCGTCGGAGATGCGCGCCATGGCGTAGGTGGTCTCGGTGAGCTGCTGGGCCACGGTGGAGACTTCCTCGTGGCCGTCCTCCAGCGCGCGGGCGAGCATGGAATAGCGGTTGCGGTTGATGATGAGCTCGCCGATGAGGTTCATGAGATGGTCGAGCTTCTGGTGGTCCACGCGGATGGTGGTGGCGCCCTTCTGCTGCGGCGGCTGTCCGGACTCGAACGCCTGCTGGGCCGCCGTGGGCGGCGGCGTGGCTGCGGCGGGCGCAGCGGCCGGAGTGGCGGCGGGCTTCGGGGCCGGGGCGGCCACGGGCTTGGGCGCAGGGGCAGCGGCCGGCATGGGAGCGGGCTTCGGCTCGGGCTTGGGTTCAGCCTTGGGTTCCGGCTTGGGTTCCGGCTTGGCCTTGGGTTCCGGCTTGGGCGCGGGCGCAGGCTCGGCCTTGGGTTCCGGCTTCGCAACCGGCGCAGCTTCCGGCTCCGGCTTGGGCGCGGGCGCAGGCTTGGTCTCGGCCGGGGCGTCCTCGCCCTTGATGTGCGCCACGGCGGCCAGCACCATGTCCTTCAGGATGGCGATCTCCTGGGACAGGATGTCGAGCATGAGTTCGAAGCCCATGTCCGACTTGCGTGCCTGGTCCACCAGGCCAGCGGTGCGTTCGGCGTAGCCCTTCACCTCGGCCAGGCCCATGTATCCGCAGGAGTTCTGCAGCGTGGTCAGGCTGCGGAACAGGCCGTCGATGAGATCCTTCTGGCTCGCGTCCTTGCGCAGCATCTCCAGCGCCAGGTCGAGGCTTTTGTGCTGGTGCAACACGGTCTGCTCGAAAATCGCCACGTCCTCGGGGTCGTAGCCGGGGGCGGCGGCAGGCGCGGCCGGGGCCTGGCCCACTTCGGGGTCGGCCTCCCAGGCGGCTTCGCCCGGGGCTTCCTCTTCAGCCGACGCGGCCGGGGTCTCCGGGGCCTGCGGAGCGGCAGGAGCGGCCGCTGCGGCGGAACCGCCTTCGAATTCCGGCGCCAGCAGTTCCAGGTAGGCCTCGGGGATGGAAAGCTCCCCGGTTTCCGTGCTGGCCTGCAGCACGGCGGCCATCATGGCGATGTCGCGCGGGGTGGCCTTGCCGCTGTCGGTGTCGATGCGGGAAAGAAGCTCCTCGATGAGGTCCACGACCGCCAGCAGCAGATCGATGATGCCGCGGCTGGTCTGCATCTCGCCCTTGCGGACGCGGTTCAGCAGGGTCTCGGCCTCGTGGGTGAGGGCGTTGAGCTCGCGGTAGCCGATGATGCCGCTGTTGCCCTTGATGTTGTGAAAATAGCGGAAGATGTCGTTGACGAGATCGCCGGAGCCGTCCGGATTCTTCTCAAGGTCCAGCAGGCCCTGGTTCAGGTTCGCCACCAGGTCCCGCGCTTCCTCCAGGAAGTCCGTCAGGTGGCCCTCGCCCACGGTGGTCAGCACGTAGGGCGTGGGATCGAATTCCGCGCTGGGAACGTAGGGCACGTTCTGCCAGCGGATGGTGACGGGGCCGCCCGAGGGCGCCGGGGTCTCCTCGGCGAGATCGGCGAAGGTCTCGGCCACCGGCTCCTCCTCTTGGTCGGATTCAGGGGCGGGGGTCTCTTCCGGTTCAGGGTCGGCGTGGAGGGGTTCATGGGTTTCTGCCGGCGCGGCGTGGCCGTGGGCCAGCTCACCGGCCAGGGCGCTCTCGATGCGGGCGATGATGCTTGAGGTGTCGACATCGCCTTCCTGGCCGGAGGTTTCGAGATTCTCCACCATGGTGCGCAGGGCGTCGGTGGCGGCCAGGATGATGTCCATGATGGCCGAGTTGACGGCCATGGCGCCCTGGCGGAGTTCGTCCAGGATGTTCTCGGCCTTGTGGGCCAGGCCGTTTATCTTGTGCAGCCCCAGAAAGCCCGACGCCCCCTTGAGCGAGTGCATGGGGCGAAATATCTCGTTCAGCAGGCCGAGATTCTCCGGGCTCTTCTCCAACTGGAGCAGATTCGGCTCAATGGTCTCCAGGTGCTCCTTGGCTTCCACAAAGAAGTCGGAGAGAATTTCTGGATCAAGGTATTCCTGGCTCATTCCTGTACCTGCCTGATCAAGTGGTTCCGCCAGCCAATCGAACGCGCGCCCGGACCCGCCCCCATGCCGGCGGTTTCCGTCTCGGCGGAAATCACCCCAGGAGCATCTTGACGTTGCGGACCATCTTCTCCGGCTGGGCGGGCTTGACCATGTAGAGGTTGGCGCCCAGGGTCAAACCGGTTTCGATGTCCTTGTCCTGGCCTTCGGTGGACAGGACGATGATGGGAATGTCCCGGTAGGCCTCCTGATCGCGGATGTTCTTGATGAAGGTGAAGCCATCCATGCGCGGCATGTTCACGTCGCTCACGATGAGGTCCACCTGCTCCGCGGCGTAGAGTTTTTCCAGTCCATCCAGACCGTCCTCCGCCGTAGTGACCTTGAAGCCTTCCTTCTTCATGATGAAGGCGACGAGGTTCCTCACTGTCTTAGAATCGTCCACAATCAGAATATGTTTAGGCATGTGTCCTTCCCCCTTGCAGAACGACCTGGACCAGATTGTCGATGGAAAGAATGCTGATGAGCTTTTCCCCGGCCTTGTACAGGCCCATGAGGAGATGGGCATGAACGCCGACGTTGCCCTCGACGTTCCATTCAAGATCATCTCCGGCGGCCTTGTACATGGTGGACACGGCTCCGATCATGAGGCCGATCTGCAGGCCCTTGTGCCGGCAGACCACGATGAAGCGGTCCTCCTGCTCGCCCGGGATGCCCAGCAGCGTGCGCAGGCTCACCAGGGGCGTCACCCTTCCGCGCAGGTTGATGATGCCCGCGATGCAGGCCGGAGCGGCGGGCAGCTGCGTGGGTTTGACGAAACGGATGACCTCCTGGATCACCGTGATGGGCAGGGCGTACTCGCGTCCCAAAAGCGAGAAGCTCACCAGACGGATCTCCGACTGGGTGCGCATCCTCTCGTCCGAGTGCTCCTCGCCCTGGGCCGCCGCGCCAGCGGGCGCGACCCCGGCCACCACATCCTCGCCGCGGGGGTCCAGCCTCTGCGCCTGGGCCAGCACCTTCTCGCGCTCAACGCCGAGGTACTTGTCCAGGAAGGCTTCTTCCGCGCTGGTCAGGGCGCGTCCCGCGTCGTCGACATCCGGCAGTCGGACGTCCTCGACGAAATATTGCTCAGGCGTTTTCATGTGCGTCTATCTCTTTTGCTAGCTGCAGGTATTCCACTGCTCCACGCGCCTTGGCGTCCACTTCGAAGATCACCTTGCCACCCGCGCTCGACTCCCTGAACTTGGTGTCGAAATGGATCACCGTCTCGCACACCTTGTCGCCCAGCTTGTCGCGCATCAGGCGCAGTATGCGCCGGCACGCCGCCGTGCGCTGGTCGTACATGGTGGGCAGGGCCATGTAGCGCACGCTTTTGGGCAGCACGCGGTTCAGCAGGCGGATGGTGTCGAACAGGAGCCTGATCCCGTACAGCGCCAGAAAGTCGGTCTGTATGGGAATGAGCACCATGTCCGAGGCCACGATGGCGTTCACCAGCAGGATGCCCACATGCGGGGGGCAATCCAGCAGAACGTAGTCGTAGCGCTCGCGCCGTCCGGCCAGGGCATCGGTGAGGATGAGCCCCTTGTTCTTGCGTTCCTTGAGGTCCACCTCCAGCTCCGAGAGCCGGATGTGGCCGGGAACGAAGTCGAACCCGCCGGAAAGCCCGGTCTTGACGATGGCCTGCATCAGCGCCTCGTCAACGGTCTCCGCCTGGAAAAGATCATATGCCGTGGCCTCCAGCGTCTCCGGGAAAAAGGAGAGGTGCACCGAGGCGTTGGCGTGCGGGTCCAGGTCCATGACCAGCACCCGCTTTTTCAGCTGGGCCAGGGCTGCGGCCAGGTTGAGGGCCGTGGTGGTCTTGCCCACGCCGCCCTTCTGGTTCGCTATGGCGATGACCCTGGCGCCCAAATTTCACCCGCACATAGGGCCGAGCTGCCCGCCAGCTGGCCGCATCAGGCTTCCTTCTTGTACATGATGGCCCCGGGGTAGTGGATGGGCTTGAAGGACCGCGTGATGTTGTGCAGCGACTCCGAGTGCCCGATGAGCAGATATCCGCCGGGGAGCAGGTTGTCGTAGAAGGCGCCGATGACCTTGCGCTTCATCTCGTCGTCGAAATAGATGATGACGTTGCGGCAGAAGACGATCTGCGAGCGCTCCACGCGCTTCAGGGCCACGCGGTCGGAAAGGTTCAGCTGGCCGAAGCTGATGAGCCGCTTGAGCTCCGGCTTGACGCGGAAGTTCTCGCCCTCCTTGTCGAAGTAGCGCAGGACGATCTCCTTGGGCGTGGTGCGCAGGGTGTACTCGTTGTACACGCCCTTGCGCGCGGATTCGAGCACGCGCTCGGAGAGGTCGCTGGCGGTGATCCTCACGTCCCAGGCGGGCAGCTCGCCCTTGAGCACCTCGGCCACGATGATGGCGATGGTGTAGGGTTCCTCGCCGGTGGAGCAGCCGGCGGACCAGATGCGCAGGCGCTTGTCGCCCTTCTTCTTGAGCTCGCCGATGACCTCGCTCAGGATGTTCTCCTGAAAGACCTTGAGCTGCGGCGGATTGCGGTAGAAGCTCGTCTCGTTGGTGGTGATGACCTCGAAGAGCTTGGTCAGCTCGGTCTTCTTGTTGGCGTCATACTGGAGGTAGTGGTAGTATTCGCCGAAACTCTTGAGGTTCAGCAGCTTGAGCCTGTTGGCGAGGCGGTTCTCCAGCAGGTACTTGCGGTTGTCGGCGACGTAGATTCCGCACTGCCCGTAGATGAAGTCGCGCAGCTGGACGAACTCGGCATCGCTGATCTTGAGTTCAGCCCCGACGGATCCTGATGTTGAGAAGAGCGCAGCCATTTACATTTCCCTTTCCTGTTCTTCCTGGATCCTGGCGATGGCCGCCTCCGAGGCTTCCATCAGCTCGTAGTCGTCGCTGCCGGAAATGGAGAGAAGCGCCTGGAAGGCCGCGGTGCCGCCTATGCTGCCCAGGCATTCCACGGCGCGAATGGCCACAAGCTTGTTCGGGTTCTCCAGAAGGGCGACGACCTGGGGAATGGCCTCCACCACCTTCTGCTGGCCCAGCACTTCGAGCACGCGCACCTTGACCCAGTCGTCGTCGTCGCCCAGGGCGTGCAGCAGGTGCGGCACCATGGGCGGGGAGAAGCAGCGGCCCATGAGCTCCACCACCGTCTGGCGCACGTCGCGGTTCTCGTCCAGGAGCCGCGGGCCCAGGATGTCCAGCCAGACCTCGCTCTGGTAGCAGAGGCTGGAGATGGCCTCCAGCGCGTGCTTGCGGATCTCCGGGTTCTCGTCCTCCAGGGCGGTCCGCAGCAGCTCAAGGTTGGCGGCGGGATCGATCTTGCCCAGGGCGTACACGGCCATAAGCCGCTTCATGGGATCAAGCCCGCTGAAGAGCCCCTTGAAGCGCGCCTGCATCTCGTCGCCGCCAATGGCCACGCAGGCGTCGAGGCCGGCTTCCTTCACGTCGTCGTACTGGTGGTCCAGCAGCTCGAACAGGGCGTCTGCGGCGGGGGCGTGCTTGAGCTTCTGCCCCAGGAAGCTGGCGGCGGACTTGAGCACCTTGCCGTCGTTGTGCTTCTGGAGAAGATCCATGAAGAAATCCACGCTGCCGGGCCCGGCGATGCGCGCGAGCACCGCGACGACGGCGCGCTGCACGCTGATGCTGCCCTGCCAGAAGGCGTTCACCAGCACGCTCTCCACCTCGGGGTCGTCCACGCGCGACAGGGTTTCCACGGCCAGCAGCGCCGCGTGGGTGTCCTCGTTTCGCAGGGCGTTCTTGAGCACGGCGGTGACGCCCATTTTGGCCAGGCTGCCAAGGATCCCGTCCAGCCGGTCCTGGTCCTTGTCGGGGTCCAGCCGGACGGCGATGGCGAAGACCCCGGCCGCGGCGTCGTCGCCGCCCATGGCCGCCAGACCGGCAATGGCCGCGTCCTGCACTTCGATCTCCTCATCCTCAAGCGCCACCAGCAGATAGTCGCGGAAGTTCGCCCGCGCGTCCTTGGGCAGCAGGTTCACCAGCTTGGCGCCAAGTATCTTCACGATGGCCTTGACGATCTTGTTGCGCAACGCGGTGGGCGAGTCCTCCATGCGGGCAAGCAGCAGCGAAACGGCCTTGACGTTGCCCATCTCGCCCAAGGCGTCGATGATCATGGAGACGACGAGCTCGGAGGAGTGGCTCATGGCCTTGACCATGGCGTCGATGGAGCTGGCGTGGCGGATCTTGGCCAGGGCCTCGATGACGGAATACTGGACCCACTCCTCGTCGCGCATGGCCTGGTTGAGGCACTTGGCCGCCTCGGGCAGGCCGAGGTTGCCCAGGCTCACAGCGGCCTGGTAGCGCACGTTGACCTCGGGGTCCTTGAGCAGCGCGTCGCACAGGGGGGCCACGGCCATCACGTTCCCGGCGGAGCCAAGGATGTCGGTGGCGAAGATGCGGATGTCCACATCCTCGTCCTTCAGCAGGGGAATGATGGACGAGAGCTCCTGGCTGCCAAGGGTCCGCAGGATGTCCATGGCTCCGTTGCGCACAGGCGCGTCGTCTGACCGCAGCAGGGGGATGACCCCGGTGACGGCCTCATTGCCGCCGATGCTGCGCAGCGCGTTGTCCGCGGATTCCTGTACGCCGATGTTGCTGCTCTTGAGCATTTCCACCAGCAGGGGAACGGCTTCTTCGCAGCGCTCCTCCCCGGCAAGATAGGCGCCTTCGCGCAGCACGTCCGTCTCGGCACTTCTCAGCATCGACAGGATTTCTTTGCAGTCGGTCATCGGCTCGAACCCCCCCAGGGTCTAGTCCAATCTATGAATCCCGCTGGATACGCCAAGCGGCCCCAGACAAAGCTATACGTAGAGGTTATTCATGATGGCTTGGGCCATGTCATCAATATCAACAATTTCATCCGAAAGTCCAGCGTCGACGATTGCCTTGGGCATCCCGTACACTACGCAGGTGGCGTCGCTCTGCGCAAGGGCGCGTCCGCCCTTCTGTTTCAGAGCGCGGATGCCCTCCATGCCGTCGTTGCCCATGCCGGTGAGGATGACGCCCAGGGCCCTGCGGCCTACGGCGTCGGCCGCGCTGCCGATGAGCACGTTGGCGGAGGGCTTGTACAGGGCGCTGGCCGGCTCCGGGCTGATCTCCAGATCCACGCGGCTGACCAGCTGCTTGAGCAGGAGGTGCTTGCCGCCGGGCGCGATGAACGCGCAGCCGGGCTTCAGGCGGTCGCCCGGCTCGGCCTCCTTCACGGAGATCTGGCACAGGCCGTCCAGGCGCTTGGCGAAGGGCCCGGTGAAGGCGGCGGGCATGTGCTGGGCAATGACGATGCTGGCGGGGAAATTCGCAGGAAGCGAGGACAGCACCTTCTGCACCGCCGGCGGTCCGCCAGTGGAGACGCCGATGACAACCACGTCGCGCTTGGCCATGCCGCCGGGCGCGGCGGGCACGGCCGCTGCGCCTGCGGGGCGCGGCGTGGGCGTGCTGGCCAGGGGGGCGGCCGGGCGCGCCACAGCCGCCGGGCGCGGCCGCGAGTGCATGAGCTTGCGCGAAGCGACGATCTTGACCTTGGAAATGAGGTTGGCCTCGATCTTGACGATGTCGAGAGAGACCTTGGAAAGCTGTTTGGGGATGAAGTCCACGGCGCCCAGGTCCAGGGCCTTCAGGGTCGCTTCCGCCCCCTCGCTGGTAAGGGAGCTGACCATGAGCACCGGCCGGGGCATTTCCATCATGATGTGCCGCAGGGCGGTCAGGCCGTCCATGCGCGGCATCTCTATGTCAAGGGTGACGACGTCGGGATTGTGCTTGCGTATGAGCTCCAGCCCTTCTTCTCCGTCGCGGGCGGTGGCGACAACGTCGATCTCCGGGTCCTTGGCCAGCATGGTGCTGATGGCCTTGCGCATGAACGCCGAGTCATCGACGACAACGACCTTGATCACGAAACACTCCTTTTTCTGCGAACGCGGGACCGCTGATTCTGGCCCAGCATCATCAATCCAGCCTCATTCAAGAATGGCATATTTTCTTGAACTTGTCCAACCGGAAGCCCTTGCGGCCAGTGTGCGCAAAATGGAATGCCGACGCCGGAAGACGCTTGCCTTTTGGTTTCGATTCAGCTAAAAGCCGACCTCTCGACAACGGGATGTGGCTCAGCCTGGTAGAGCGCCGCGTTCGGGACGCGGAGACCGCTGGTTCAAATCCAGTCATCCCGACCATAAAAGCACCAAGGCTCCGAGGAGAACTCCCCGGAGCCTTTTGCTTTTGGGATCCCGTGGGCGCCGAGGCCGGGCTCGCTACGGCCGCCCCGCAGCGCCTTCATACGACCACCACAGCCCTCCCCTTCTGCCGTGCGGCCCGCACAGGCGTCCGCGAACGCCTCCGCCAACGGGGTGGGCGGAACTCCGCAAAGCCACCGCAGCACCCGCACGCGTTCCTTCAACGCTGCGAGCCCCAAAAGCGCGCTTTCGTCCTTCGCTTGCCCGAGCAACGTGGGCGTTCTGACGCGCCCAGGCCCTCTGCACATGCACCTCTGTCCGATGAGGACCGCGTTGGACCATCCCTGCCTCATTCCGCAAACACGACTCCCGATGCCGCTCTTGCGCCATGCCGGCACCCTGCATGCCGGGGCGGAAGAGACCGAGGCCGGAACGCGACGTGGGGACGCGCGCTTGGAACGCGGCTCGACATGCTCCGGACTTGCACATACACTTCCGGCCATGACGACCCTCCTCCTTATGCGGCATGGCGAAATTCCGCAGCGCGAGCCCAGACGCTTCGTGGGCCAAACCGACCTGCCGCTCACGGAGCATGGCCGGAGGCAGGCGGCCCGCTGGGCCGAGGCCGTGGGCGGGCAGCCCCTGGCCGGGGCCTGGTGCTCGGACCTCTCCCGCTGCGTGGACACCGCACGCCTGGTCCTGGCGCGGAACGCGGTCTCCGCGCGGCCGCTGCGGGCCCTGCGCGAGGTGGACCTGGGCCAGTGGGAAGGGCTGACCGAGGAGGAACTGCGCCAACGCTTTCCCGGCGAGCACGAGCGGCGCGGCGCGGACCTGGCCAACGTCGCCCCCGCGGGCGGGGAAAGCTTCGCCCAGGTGCAGGACCGGGCCTGGCGGGCGCTCCAGGACATCGTCGCCGACGCGAAGGGCCTGGTTCTCGCGGTGGCGCACGCGGGCGTGAACCGCGCGCTGCTCTGCCGGATTCTGGGCCTGCCCCTCGACCGTCTCTTCAGCCTGGGGCAGGACTACTGCGCCATGAACATCATCGACTTCGCCGCAGGACGTCCGCCGCAGCTGCGCGCCCTCAACCTGCCACCTATGGGCCCCGGCCAGCTGCGCGACCTTCTCGCGCCGGACATTACAATCTGGCCGAAGACCAGGCCCTGAGGCGTTTCGCCGCCCTGACTTGGCCTGCGCGCCGGCCTAAAATTCACTGACCGCGCGCCTGCCCGGCGAGTCTGCGGAAATCGTTGCCGCCCACGCGGCGTCGACCCGGCAGCCCTTGCCGCGCGGAGCGTGCGCGAGTTGCTCCCCTTCGACGGCAAACCCGTTTGCGTTTCCGGATGCGGGCCTGGGCCTGTGCGCCAGCGCCATCAAAGTGACAGGGGCGCGCCGCCGCCGCTGCCGAATCGCGCCAGCCCAGCCGCCCCCTTGAGACACGTTCCGGCCACGCAGGCGCCTGCCGAGGCAAGTGCAGTGCAAGGCGTTTAGCCGCTTCTCCCTCTCTCCGCCGCTGGTCCGCCATCCCTCGCCCTGGGTATCAATATCGGCAACAACGCGAATTCATGGAACTAAAACGGGCGTTTTATTTTTCGTAGTCCTGACCCTTGACAGCTGCCAAACTAAAATTTAAATGCCGTTTAAATTTTGATTCTAAACCAAGTTTCGTAATGAGGACCAGGCAATGGCATCACCCACGGAAAACGGCACCAAGGCCCGCTTGTTGCAAGCCGGGCGCAAGGTTTTCGCGGAGCACGGGCTCAAGAACGCCACCATCCGCGACATATGCGCGCTTGCCGGGGCCAACGTGGCCTCGGTGAACTATCACTTCGGCGGCAAGGAGAAACTGTACGTGACCGTGCTGCAGGACTACCTGGAACGCGAGAACAGGCGCCACCCGCGCGATCTCGGCGTCACGCCGCAGAGCACGCCGGAGGAACGCCTGCGCGCCTACGTGCGCAGCTTCCTGCTGCAGACCCTGGGCGACGGCGATCCGGAAAACGAGCGCCTGGGCAAGCTGCTCATCCAGGAGTTCATCGAGCCTTCCCAGCATTTCGGGGAGATCATCGAGCGGCACTGCCGCCCCACGCACAACATGCTGCTCGACATCCTGCGGGCGCTGCTGCCCGACGCCGACGAAGGCACCATCAAGCGCTGCTCCGAGTCCATCGTCGGGCAGTGCGTGCTCTTCGACTACGCCAAGGAGGCCATCAACCGCATGCACCCGGACCTGGCGCTCAAGGCCAGCAACATCGAGCACATCACCGACTTCATCATGCAGTTCTCCCTCGGCGGAATCGACCGCATCCGTTCCGCAAAGCAGCAGTAGCCGCCCGGTAGCCCCCAGCACCCAAAACATTTGGATCAGGAAACAACTCATGCGCATCCGTAAGACGTTCCACACTCCGCTGCTCTTCGCGGCAGTGCTTTTCGGCCTCCTTTCCGCCTGCGGCCAGAACAAGCAGCAGGGCGGGCCACAGCAGGGAGAGCCCGAAGTCACCGTGGTCACCATCCAGCCAGAGACCGTGACCATGACCACGGTGCTCTCCGGCCGCACCTCGGCCTTCCAGGTGTCCGACGTGCGCCCGCAAGTGGGCGGCATCGTCCAGAAGCGCCTGTTCAAGGAAGGAGGCGAGGTGAAGGCGGGCGAGGTGCTCTACCAGATCGACCCGGCCACCTATCAGGCCGCCTTCGACAACGCCCGGGCCGCCCTGGCCCAGGCCGAGGCCAACGCCCTGCCCGTGCGCCTGAAGGCCGAGCGCTACGCCAACCTGGTGAAGGTCAACGGCGTGAGCAAGCAGGACAACGACGACGCCCAGGCCGCCGACAGGCAGTCCCAGGCCGCCGTCATCGCCGCCAAGGCCAACATGGAGACCGCGCGCATCAACCTGGGCTACACCCGCGTCACCGCGCCCATCTCCGGCCGCATCGGCAAGTCCAGCGTCACCCCCGGCGCCCTGGTGACCGCGAGCCAGGCCAGCCCCCTGGCCACCGTGCAGCAGACCGACCCCATGTACGTGGACGTGACCCAGTCCAGCGCGGAGGTGCTGCGCCTGAAGCGCGACCTGGCCAGCGGCAAGCTCAAGAAGAGCGCGACCGGCGGGGCCAAGGTCAAGCTTTTGTTCGAGGACGGCTCGCCCTACTCCATGGAAGGCTCGCTGCAGTTCTCCGACATCACCGTGGACCAGACCACCGGCGTCATCACCCTGCGAGCCCTGTTCCCCAACCCCAAGCAGGAGATCCTGCCCGGACTGTATGTCCGCGCCATCATCGAGGAAGGCGTGGAGGAAGGGGCCATCCTGGTGCCCCAGGCCGCGGTCAGCCGCGACAGCAAGGGCAACCCGCTGGTCATGGCCGTGAAGCCCGACAACACCGTGGAGCCCCGGCCCATCGTGGTCTCCCGCGTGGTGGGCGACAAGTGGAAGGTGACCGGAGGCCTCTCCGCCGGCGACCGCGTCATCGTGGACGGCCTGCAGAAGGCTCGCCCGGGCGCCAAGGTCAAGCCCGTTGAGGCCGGCGCCCCGCAGGCCGCCGCTCAGGACAACGCGTCCGCCCCGGCCGCGCCCGCCGCCCAGGCCAACGCCACAGCTCCCCAGGCCGCGCCGGCCCCTGCCGCTGCGCCGGCGGCCAAGGCCGAGCCCAAGCCAGAAGCCAAGGCCGCTGCCCCGGAAGCAAAGCCCGAGCCCAAGCCTGCCGCCCAGACTCCGGCCAAGGCCTCCACCACGCACGAGGCCAAGGCCCCTGCCGAAAAGGCAGCGGACAAGCCTGCCGCCTCCGACAAGCCCGCCCAGACCCGCGGCGGCATGAAGGAAGTGATGAAGGACGTCATGAAGGACGAGCCCGCTCCCAAGGGACGCGTTCCGGCCGACAAGAGAAACATCGTCTACTCCCCGCCCAAGGACCAGCCCTGGCCCGGTTCCACCGGTTCCAGCGCCCCCGCGTCCGAGGCGAAGAGCGAACAGTAGCAGGGAGCCGGAGCACACATCATGGCCAAGTTCTTCATCGATCGCCCGGTTTTCGCCTGGGTCATCGCCATCATCATCATGCTCGTGGGCGCGCTGTCGATCTTCAAGCTGCCCATCGCGCAGTACCCCAAGATCGCGCCCACGGCCGTCACCATCAGCGCGGTCTACCCCGGCGCGTCCTCCAAGACGGTGGAGGACTCCGTCACCCAGGTCATCGAGCAGAAGATGAAGGGCATCGACAACCTCCGGTACATGTCCGCCACGAGCGACGCCACCGGCCAGGTCGCCATCACCCTCACCTTCGACTCCTCCACCGACCCGGACATCGCCCAGGTGCAGGTGCAGAACAAGCTGGCCCTGGCCACGCCCCTGCTGCCCGAGGACGTCCAGCGCCAGGGCATCACCGTGAACAAGAGCGCGTCGAGCTTCCTCATGATCGTGGCCCTCACCTCCGACGACCCGAACATGAACGGCCGCGACCTGAGCGACTACGCCTCCACCTATCTCCTCGACCCCATAAGCCGCGTGGACGGCGTGGGCGAGGCCAACGTTTTCGGCGCGCAGTACGCCATGCGCGTCTGGCTCGACCCCAACAAGATGAGCAGCTACAAGATGATGCCGTCGGACGTGTCCGCCGCCATCACTGCCCAGAACGCCCAGATCTCCGCCGGCCAGATCGGCGGCACCCCGGCGCTTCCCGGCCAGCAGATGAGCTTCACCATCCTGTCCCAGAGCAGGCTTGAAAGCGTGGCGCAGTTCGAGAACATCGTGCTGCGCGTGAACCAGGACGGCTCCACCGTGCGCCTGAAGGACGTGGCCCGTGTCGAGCTGGGCAGCGAGTCCTACGACACGGTGTCGCACTTCAACGGCAAGCCTTCCGCAGGCATCGCCATCAAGCTGGCCACGGGCGCCAACGCGCTGAACACCGTGAACGGCGTGCGCAAGCTGGTGGACTCGCTCTCCTCCACTTTCCCCCAGGGCATGAAGGTCGTGTTCCCCTACGACACCACGCCCTTCGTGCGCGTGAGCATCGAGGAAGTGGTCAAGACCCTGGTGGAGGCCATCGTGCTGGTCTTCCTGGTCATGTACCTCTTCCTGCAGAACATGCGCGCCACCATCATCCCCACCATCGCCGTGCCGGTGGTGCTTTTGGGCACCTTCGGGGCGCTTGCCGCCTTCGGCTTCTCCATCAACACGCTGACCATGTTCGGCGTGGTGCTGGCAATCGGCCTGCTTGTGGACGACGCCATTGTCGTGGTGGAAAACGTGGAACGCATCATGACCGAGGAGGGCCTCTCGCCCAAGGAGGCCACCAAGAAATCCATGGGGCAGATCACCGGCGCGCTGGTGGGCATCGCCCTCGTGCTCTCGGCCGTGTTCATCCCCATGGCCTTCATCAGCGGCTCCTCCGGCGTCATCTACCGCCAGTTCTCGCTCACCATCGTCTCGGCCATGACCCTCTCGGTCATCGTGGCCATTGTGCTCACCCCGGCGCTGTGCGCCACCTTCCTCAAGCCCATCAGCAAGGGGGAGCACCACACCCACGCCCAGCAAGGCTTCTTCGGCGGCTTCAACCGCCTGTTCGACAAGGGCAGCGAGCGCTACCGCAACGGCGTGGCCGGAATGCTGCAGCGCCCCAAGCGGGTGATGCTGGTGTACCTCGGCATCATCGTCGCCCTGGGCGTGCTGTTCGTGCGCCTGCCGTCGTCCTTCCTGCCCGAGGAGGACCAGGGCGTCATCTTCAGCCTGGTCCAGCTGCCCGTCGGCGCGCCGCAGGAGCGCACCCTCGAAGTGCTGAAGACCATGGAGCAGCACTTCCTGGAAAAGGAAAAGCAGACCGTCAGCTCGCTGTTCACCGTGGCCGGCTTCAGCTTCGCCGGACGCGGCCAGAACGCGGGCCTGGCCTTCATCCAGCTCAAGCCCTGGGACGAGCGCAAGGGCGAGGCCGCCAGCGCCAAGGCCGTGGCCGGGCGCGCCATGATGGCCTTCTCCCAGATCAAGAGCGCCATGGTCTTCACCTTCCTGCCGCCCGCGGTGATGGAGCTGGGCAACGCCTCGGGCTTCGACCTCTACCTGCAGGACCGCGCGGGCCTGGGGCACGAGGCCCTCATGCAGGCGCGCAACCAGCTCCTGGGCATGGCCTCCAAGGACCCCACCCTGGTGGCCGTGCGCCCCAACGGCATGGAGGACACGCCCCAGTACCAGATCGACATCGACCACGCCCGGGCCGGGGCCTTCGGCCTCACCCAGGCCGAGGTGAACAACACCCTGTCCACCGTGCTCGGCGGCAGCTACATCAACAACTTCATCGACCGCGGCCGCGTGAAGAAGGTATACGTGCAGGGCGACGCGCCCTTCCGCATGATGCCCGAGGACATCAACCTCTGGTACGTGCGCAACGCCAAGGGCGACATGGTGCCCTTCTCGGCCTTCTCCTCCGGCCGGTGGACCTACGGCTCGCCGCGCCTTGAGCGTTACAACGGCATGCCCGCCGTGGAGGTGCTGGGCCAGGCCGCGCCGGGCTTCAGCTCCGGCCACGCCATGAAGGCCATCGAGGAGATCGCCGCCAAGCTGCCTCCGGGCATCGGCATCGAATGGACGGGCCTGTCCTACCAGGAACGCATGAGCGGCTCCCAGGCGCCGGCCCTGTACGCCATCTCCATCCTGGTGGTGTTCCTGTGTCTGGCCGCGCTGTACGAGTCCTGGTCCGTGCCCACGGCGGTCATGCTCGTGGTGCCTCTGGGCGTGGTGGGCGCGGTGCTCTTCACCTTCGCCCGCGGCCTCACCAACGACGTCTACTTCCAGGTGGGCCTGCTCACCACCATCGGCCTGGCGGCGAAAAACGCCATTCTCATCGTGGAGTTCGCCAAGGACCTTGTGGAAAAGGGGCATGGGCTGCTGGCGGCCACCATGGAGGCCGCCCGCCTGCGCCTGCGCCCCATCCTCATGACCTCGCTGGCCTTCATCCTGGGCGTGCTGCCCCTGGCCATAGCCAGCGGCGCGGGCTCCGGCAGCCAGCGGGCAATCGGCACGGGCGTCATCGGCGGCATGACCACGGCGACGATCCTCGGCATCTACTTCGTGCCGGTGTTCTTCGTCATCGTGTACCGCTTCGCCGCCCGCAAGAAGGACAAGAACCAGCCCGTGGAGGCCCTGGCGGTCGATGCTGACGCGCAATCTGCCCCCGTCCCCGGAGCTGAAGGCCCCACCACGACCAACAACGGCGGCACCACGCCGGAGGTGAAATAATGCGCTCCACCCGACGCGCCCTGGCCGCGGCCTGCCTGGCGGCACTGCTCCCGGTCATCGCCGGGGGCTGCACCATGGCCCCCAAGTACACCCAGCCCAAGCCCCCCCTGCCCGCCGAGTGGACCAGCGGCGCCGGGGCAAAGGCCGCGCCCGGCGCGAAGATGCAGGACTGGCGGCAGGTCATCGCCGACGAGCCCACCAAGCGCCTTGTGGAGCTGGCGCTGGCCAACAACCGCGACCTGCGCGTGGCCATCCTGAACATCGAGAAGGCCCAGTCCCAGTACCAGATCCAGCGCGCGGACCTGCTGCCCAAGATCGACGCCGCCGCCGGAGCGGAAATGTCGCGCACCCCGGCCAAGCTCTCCAGTTCGGGCGTGGCCGTCACCAACCGCAAGTACAGCGTGGGACTGGGCTTCAGCTCCTTCGAGCTGGACCTCTTCGGCCGCATCCAGAGCCTGAAGGACGAGGCCCTGGAGAACTTCCTGGCCACGGAGGCCTCGCGCAAGAGCGTGGAGCTCTCCCTCGTGGCCGAGGTCGCCACCGGCTACCTGACGCTGGCGGCCGACCGTGAGCAGCTGGCCCTGGCCAAGGAGATACTGGAGACCGAGGAGGCCTCCCATCAGATCGTGCAGCAGCGCTACGACTTCGGCGTCGCCAACGAGCTGGAGCTGGCCCAGGCCCAGACCACCGTGGACACGGCCAAGATCAACGTGGCCAGATACACCGCCCAGGTGACCCAGGACGAGAACGCGCTCTCCGTGCTCGTGGGCATGCCCCTTTCGCCGGAGCTTCTGCCCGCCCAAACCCTGGCCGACATCGCCCCCCTGACCCCGGTGCCGGCGGGACTGCCCTCGGAAGTGCTTTTCCGTCGGCCGGACGTGCTGGCCGCGGAACACCAGCTCAAGGCCGCCAACGCCGACATCGGCGCCGCGCGGGCCCGCTACTTCCCGTCCATCGGCATCACGTCCAGCGTCGGCTTCGCCAGCAGCCAGGTGAGCGATCTGTTCAACTCCCCGGCGGGCACCTGGGCCTTCGTCCCCCAGCTCACCCTGCCCATCTTCCATTCCGGGGCCATCCGCGCCGGGGTCAAGTCCTCCGAGGCCCAGCGCGACATCATGGTGGCGCAATACGAGAAGACCGTGCAGACCGCCTTCAAGGAAGTCTCCGACGCGCTGGCCCAGGCCTCCTCGCTGGAGGACCAGGTGAAGGCCCAGACCTCCCTGGCCAAGGCCAGCGGCAAGAGCTACGAGCTCTCCACCCTGCGCTACGAGGCCGGCGTGGACTCGTACCTGAACAAGCTCGATGCCCAGCGCTCCTATGCCACCTCGCGCCAGGGGCTCATCTCCACGCGCCTCTCGCGCATCGCCAACACGCTCACCCTGTACAAGGCCCTGGGCGGCGGCTGGGACAGCCCCGAGGCCCAGGCCGCGGAAAAGGCGGCCGAAGAGAAGAAGCTGGCCGAGGCCAAGTAGGCCGCCCGCCGCATACGCGGAAACAAAAAGCCCCGGCGATCGCGCGATCGCCGGGGCTTTTCCGTTGCGGCAGCGTGCGCGCAACAGGTTGCTGGAAACCGCCTCCAGACCCCTTGGGGCAGGCGCTGGGCAAGGGGGGGCAGAGCACGCCACGGCCCGGCGGTGGCCTCGGCGATACGGCGGCCGATGCGGCGGCCGATGCGGCAGTCTCGCCCCCGGAGGCGGTGTTGTGCACGGATGGAGGCGCGGGAGGCCTCCCTGCGGCTAGTCGCGGCCCTTGATGACCATGCGCGGCTTGCTGCCGTCCTGTGGGCCCAGCATGCCGTCGGCCTCCATCTGCTCGATGTACCGGGCAGCGCGGTTGAAGCCGATGCGGAAGCGGCGCTGGATGAGGGAGATGGACGCGCGGCCCTGGCCCACCACGAACTCCACGGCGTCGGCGTACATGGGGTCGTCGGCCACGCCGCTGCCGCCCTCGCCGCCGGGGCCGGAGACGGCCTCGCCCTCCTTGCGCCATTCGGTGAAGTCCAACTCGAACTGCTGGGGCTGCCGGGCCTTCCAGTAGGCCACCAAAGACTCGATCTCGATCTCGTCGATGTAGGCGCCGTGCATGCGCTTGAGCTTGGAGCCGCCGGACTTGTAGAGCATGTCGCCCTTGCCGAGCAGGCGCTCCGCGCCCACGGTGTCCAGAATGGTGCGCGAGTCGTGGCGGCTGGTCACCTGGAAGGAGATGCGCGTGGGGAAGTTGGCCTTGATGAGCCCGGTGACGACATCCACGCTGGGGCGCTGGGTGGCCAGGATCATGTGGATGCCCGCGGCGCGGGCCAGCTGCGCCAGCCGCACGATGCAGGTCTCCACGTCCTTGGCCGCGGTCATCATCAGGTCGGCCAGCTCGTCGATGACGATGACGAGGTAGGGCATGGGCGAAAGGTCGGAGAGGTCGTCGGGGCGCTTGTCGCCCATCTCGGCCAGCTTCTGGTTGAAGCCCTCGATGTTGCGCACGCCAAGCCGCGCCAGGATCTCGTAGCGCGAGTCCATCTCGCTCATGGCCCATTCCAGCGCGCTCTTGGCCAGCGCCATGTCCGTCACCACCGGGTGCACCAGGTGCGGCAGGTCGGAATAGATGGCCAGCTCGATGCGCTTGGGGTCGATGAGCAGCAGCTTCACCTTGTCCGGCTGGGCCTTGAACAGGATGGACACAAGGAAGCCGTTCAGGCACACGCTCTTGCCCGCTCCGGTGGCGCCGGCCACCAGCAGGTGCGGCATGGTGGCCAGATCCGCCACCTGGGGCGCGCCCTGGATGTCCTTGCCCAGCGCCAGGGTCAGCGGCGACTTGGCCATGGTGAACACAGGGTGCTCGATGATCTCGCGCAGGGCCACGGTCTGCCGCTTCTCGTTGGGAATCTCCACGCCGATGGAATCCTTGCCGGGGATGGGCGCCTCGATGCGCACGGCCAGGGCCTTGAGGGACAGGGCGATGTCGTCGTTGCGCGCGGCGATGGCGCTGATCTTGGTGCCCGGCGCGGGCTTGAATTCGAACATGGTGACCACCGGGCCCGGCACCACCTGCTGGATCTCGCCCTGGATGTTGAAGTCCGCCAGACAGGAGGTGAGCTGCTTGGCCTTGGCCTGCAAAATCTTGGGATCGCTGACGGCCTGCTGGGGCGGCACCTCGCGCAAAAGTTCCGCGCTGGGCAGTTCCGCGCCGGGCTCGGCCTTGGGGGCCGGCTTTTTGGGCGCGGGCGGGGCGTCGAAGGGCTTAAGCACCAGATCGTTGCCGGTGGGCGCGTGTACCACGGGGGGGACGGCTCTCGCCGCGGACGCCCCAACGGGATTCTCGGCCTTGGCGGCGCGCTCGGCCAGGCGGCCACCGAGGCGCTCCAAAAGGCGCAGGGACGGGCGAGAAGACTCGCCGTCGCGTCCGTCCTTGGCCTCGCCGGAATCCTTGGCGGAGCGGGCGGATTCCGTGCCCTGGTGGCGCAGGGTGCGTTCGCGGTACTTGCACCACTGGTCGTACACCAGGGAACGGATGCGCTTGAACACCGCGCCCCAGCTCACCTGGAAGCCCACCTGCAGCGACACCGCGCTGAGGAAGAGCCAGAAAAGCACCGAACCCCACGGATTCATGAGGCCAAGGGAAGTGCCGACCGCAAGCTTGCCGATGGCGCCGCCGCCGGCAAGCGACGGAGCCTGGCCCGGCGCGGGCAGCGCCCAGGGCTTGGCCGCCCAGGCCATGACGCAAAGGGTGAGCGTGCCCACGCCCAGCCAGCGGAACCAGCCGAGCTTCAGACGTTCCGCAAACTGGGCGATGCCGATGTAGGCCAGGATGAGGGGCCAGGCCAGCGCGCCCACGCCAAAGATCTCCACCAGCACCCCGGCCGTGTACGAGCCAACGGACCCGGCGAGGTTGCCGGTCTTGCGGGCCACGCTCACGGCCTGGTTGAAGGTGGGGTCCAGGGGATCGAACGAGAAGACGCACAGGAAGAGGAAGGCGGCCACGAAGAGGTAGGCCAGCCCTCGTATCTCCATGCGGAACTTCACGGTGTCCGTGGGTCTACCCTCCGCCCCGGCCCGGCCGGCCTTGGCATTGCGCCCGCCCCGCTTGGGGGCGGGCTTTCGAGATTCGGACATGTGCTAGACGTAAGGCTTCAGGATCACTCGCGGCTCAGGTACTCGCCCGAGCGGGTGTCCACCTTGATGCGCTCGCCCTGGGTGATGAACAGGGGCACGCTGACCATGATGCCGGTTTCCAGCTTGGCGGGCTTGGTGGCGCCGGTGACGCGGTCGCCCTGCACGCCGGGCTCGGTCTCAATGACCTCCATGACCACGGAGGCGGGCAGATCCATGTCGAAGAGCTCGCCGTTGTACAGCAGCACCTTCACGGTCTCGCCTTCCTTCACGTAGCCGCCCTTCTCGCCCACCTGGGTGGCCGGAATGTTCTTCTGCTCGTAAGTCTCAAGGTCCATGAACACGAAGTCGCTGCCTTCGCGATACAGGAACTGCATGTCCTGCATGGAGATATCCGGCTTGCCGACCTTCTCGCCGGAGCGGAAGGTCTCGTCGATGACGCGGCCGGTGAGGATGTGACGGAGCTTGGTGCGCACGAAGGCGCCGCCCTTGCCGGGCTTCACGTGCTGGAACTCGACGATTTCATAAGGCTTGCCATCCATCTCGATCTTGAGACCGCGACGGAAATCAGACGTGGAATACATTGAACCTCCGGGGCATTCTGGCGAACAAGTCCTTGTAGCGCCTAATTATTTTTTATCCTGAAGCCTTGCGGCGTGACGCTCCAGCGCCAGGACGGCCAACGCATACCCGAGAATGCCGAAACCGGCAACACATCCGATGCAGCTTTTCCCCATGAGGCTTTTCTGCCGCAGGGGCTCGTCCGTGCGGGCGAAGATGTTAGAGAGGTGCACCTCCACGCAGGGGATGCCGATCCAGGCCAGGCAGTCGGCTATGGCCAGGCTGGTGTGCGTCAGGGCTCCGGCGTTGAAGGCCACGCCGTCGAGCCCTTCGCGCCGGGCCTGCTCCAGCCGGTCGATGAGGTTGCCCTCGAAATTGGACTGGTGGAACAGCAGCTCCACCTCGCCGGCCTTGTCGCCCAGCATGGGCGCAAGCATGGCCGAAAGGCCGTCCAGGCCCTCGGAGCCGTAGATCTCGGGCTGGCGGGTGCCGATGTGCCCGAGGTTCGGGCCGTTCAGGATCAGGTACTTGCGTGCGCTCATGGCGAAAACCTCTCGGGCTTGAGTGCGGACAAGGCTTGACGCGGCGGCCAAAAGCCAACATCAATGGTGCGCGCGCCGAAAAACGGACTCAGCGCATGGAGCATTATGAATCGAAGCTTCGAGTTAGTCAAAACCGCCTACGTCATATCCCAGCTCACCCCGTCCGACGATCCCCAGATCGCCCTGGCCGGGCGCTCCAACGTGGGCAAGAGCTCGCTCATCAACTGCCTGGCCGGGCGCAAGGCCCTGGCCAAGGTCAGCTCCACCCCGGGCAAGACCCAGAGCGTGAACTTCTTCCAGATCACCCCGGGCGACTACACCCTGGTGGACCTGCCGGGCTACGGCTACGCCCGCCGCTCCCAGGAGGAGCGCGCCAAGTGGGGCAAGCTCATCGAGCATTTCCTCACGGGAAATCCGGGCCTCAAGGCCGTGGCCGTGCTGCTCGACGTGCGCGTGACGCCCCAGCAGAACGACTTGGAGCTGGTGAGCTGGCTCCGGCAGTCGGGCATCCCCATCCTGCCGGTGCTGACCAAGTGCGACAAGGTGAACCAGCGCGACCAGGCCGCCCGCCAGCGCGAATGGCGCGACCTGCTGGGTGGAACCGCCACGCCCATCTGCTTCTCCAGCGTCACCAAACAGGGCCGCGACGCCCTGTGGGCCGCACTGGACGCCCGCGCAGGCGTGCCCAGGCCGCAAGCCCAGGCCGCAGGCCCGGCGGAATAGCCCGCCCGGCCCCTGCCCCGCTCGCTCTCTGCCCGCTAGCCCTCGCCCGCTAGCCCTCTGCCCGGTGCAGCCGCCGGGACATGCCCTCGCGCCAGCGGTGCACCCGCGCAGTGAAGCGCGGCGCGCATATCCAGGCCAGGCGCAGCCCGGCCAGGGTGCTGAAGGTGAGGTTGGCCATCCACGCCGCCAGGATGGGCGGGACCAGGCCCTTCTGCCCGGTGGTGATGCCCAGCACGTACAGCCCGTAGTAGGAGAAGATCACCAGCAGGCTGATGACGAGGTTCACGTACATGTTCTCGAAGAAGGAACACAGGGCCAGGGCCAAAAGCGCCATGGTGACGATGGAGAAGGCGTAGGAGAGCTTGCCGTGCCAGGCCGTGCGCAGCCGCTCCACGTTCGAGCCGGACTCGCGCAACTCGTCGATGACCTGGGACAGGTGCCACAGCGGCAGGTCCGAGCGGTCGGCCACGTCGGCCTTCAGGAAGCTGCGCATGTCCTGGCGCAGGGGAACAAAGTGCGTCAGCAGCTTGCTGGCCATGAAATCCTTGGTCTCGATCTCCCACGCGTCCAGCAGACCCCAGCCGTTTTCGTCCACCAGGCCCTTCTTGGCGGTCATGATGCGTTCCAGACGCATGGTGTCGCGGTCGAACTCGTACACCGTCACGTCGTTGACGCGGCTCTGGGTGGGCAGGGCCTCGGTGGCGTGAACGATGTACGGCCCCTCGCGGAACCACAGGTGCTTCACCACGCGCTTGTCCAGCTGGCGCTTGCGCACCTCCTCGCGCCAGATGCGGGTGGCCTCCTGCTCGCCGTAGGAGGCGATGAACTGCGAGAACAGCAGCTGGCCCATGCTCCACACAACGGCGTAGACCACGAAGAATCGGATGAACCAGCCCATGGACATGCCGCCCGCGCGCAGGGCCATCATCTCCCTGTTGCGCACCATGAGCCCCAGCTGGATGACCACGGCCAGCAGAAACACGGCCGGCAGAATCTGGGAGAAGATGAGCGGCATCTTCACCATGAAGTAGGTGAGGATCTGCCGGGCGCCCAGGCCGGCGTCGAGAAAGGCCTCCAGCCGGTCGGAGAGGTCGGTGAGCAGATAGATGAACACGCCCGCGCCCAGGCAGGTCAGCATCAAAAAGATATTCTGGCGCACCAGGTAGCCGCTCAGGGCCCCCAGGCGGGGAAAGGACCAACTCATGCCGCGCTCCTCTTGGGCAGCTTCTGGATGGCCCAGAGCACGCTGGCGGGAACGCGCTCGCGCACGGCCTGCCGCAGGAAGGTGTAGCCCAGGGCCGCGAAGAGCGCGTTGGGCACCCATATGCCCACAGCCGGGGGCACCAGGCGCGACTCGCCCATGCTCTCGAACACGGAGAGCATGGAATAGTAGACCAGGAACACGCCCAGAGCCAGGATGAGCCCGTGCTGCTGCTTGAGGGCGCGGAACACGCTGGCGATGGGCACGGAAAAGAGCCCCAGCACGATGCAGGCGAAAGGCAGGGCCAGGCGCTTCTGTATCTCCACCTTCACCTTGCGTTCGCGATCCTGGTCGAAGGCGGCCTTCATCTTGGCGTTGTCGCGGTCCAGCTCAAGCAGCTGTTCGAAGGAGAGCTCCTTGGGCGAGGTGCGTTCGAAGCCCATCTTGCGCAGCATGTTGCCCAGGGGCAGGCGCACGGAGTAGGTGCCGAAGCTCAGCACGTCGAGCTTCTCCCCCTCGCGGCGGAAGATGCGGCCGTTCTTGAACACCACCTTGATCTGCTCGTTCTCCGAATCCGTCGTCACGGTGCCCTCCGGCGCGACCACCGTGGTTGTAAAGTTCTTGCTGGTCTTGTCCTGCACGAAGACGAAGCGGATTTCGCCGGAGTCGAGGTCCACCTTCTGGGCATAGATGGTGAGCCCCGGAAATTCCTGGTTGAACACGCCGGCCTGCAGGGAGAGCTTGGTTTTGGTGCGGGCGAATTCCATGAGGGAGTGCTTGAATTGTTCCATGCCCCAGGACACGCCGAAAAGCGAAATGAACAGGCTGAACAGCGTGCACAATGTGCAAAAGATGACGGGCGCGGGCATGAGCTGGTAGAGGCTCACCCCGCTGGCCTTCAACGCCGTCAATTCCCTGTCCGCCGCCATGCGCAGGAAGGTCAAAAAGACGCTGAGCATGCAGGCGATGGGCGTGAGCAGCAGCATGAAAAAGGGGCTCAGGTAGACGAACAGGCGCATGATGTCGAACACGCCGAGATTCTGCGACAGAAGCATCTCGCGCAGCTGGAGCATGCGGCCCACCAGGATGAGCCCCAGCAGGCACGAACCTATGAGCAGGAACAGATGGATGTGTTCCTTCAGGATCTGGCGGTGGACGATCTTCAAGACTGCGGCTCACCCTTGGCTTTGTTGGCGAAAAAGCGCTCCAAAAACTCGACTTCCAGGGGCCCGAGGTTGAAGCGCGCGGCGGCCTCCTCAATGAGCGCGGCCTTCTTCGCGTTCGCGTCGCTGCCGCACTTTTCGCCAATCCAGTCGATGGCGCGGCGGGTCAGCTCGTTCTGGGGAATGACGGTGGCCATGAATCCTCCTTGGCGTCCTGCACTGCGGAATGTCTTTGCAAATCCTACACCACAGACGCTTGTCTGGCAACGAAGGCCACCCCGGCCAAGGCGGCGAGAAAAAAATCATGATTTCTTCGCAAAACACCCTGCCCGACCTCTTGCCTTCCGTTTCTGGACTCGCTATAAGGCGCTTCCCGTTACGGGAATCCTGGCGAGGTAGCTCAGTCGGTCAGAGCATGCGGCTCATATCCGCAGTGTCGGGGGTTCAATTCCCTCCCTCGCTACCAGAACATCAAACCCCTGCTTCGGCAGGGGTTTTTTGTTTTCCACGCCCGGCCCCGCCAGAGTCCTCGATATTATCACACCGCCGATACGCTTTGCCCCACAACTCCTTTGACTCCGGCCTCGTGAAAGCGTATTCGTTGCCGTTAATGGGCACCCGCCCGGCAATATCGGCTTTCGCCATCCGCCTCCCCCCCTGGCGGAGACTGGAACCATGCAAACCGCTCCCGTGGGTCGTCATGAGCTCTATAAGTCTTCGCTCCCTCTGTTTCCGCGTGTCCGCCATTCTGGTGCTCGTCCTTTGCGCCGCCTGCAGCCAGGAATCCTCCAGGCAAGGCTGCGCCGACCCCCTGGGCTGCGTCGAACTGCCGCCCAAGGCGCCGCTCAAAATCGGCGTCATCCAGTCGCTGAGCGGCAAGACAGCACCCCTTGGGGAAGAACAAGTACGCGGTCTTGAGCTGGCCCTTGAGCGCAGACAGGGCAAGCTCCTCGGACGCGAGGTGTCCCTCCAGGTGGAGGACACGGGCTGCCAGCCGGAAGGCGGCGCCAACGCGGCCCTCAAGATCGTGGCCGACCCGGCCGTGGTGGCCATCTTCGGCACCACCTGCTCCGGCGACGCGGCCACGGCCTCCGAGATCATGAGCAAGGCCGGACTGTCCATGATCTCTGGAAACAATTCCGCGCCGTTCCTCACCACCATCGGCGGGCAGCGCGCCCCCCGCTGGCAGGAGGGCTACTTCCGCACCGCGCCCAACGAGGAGTTCTCCGGCCCGGCGGCCGCAACCTTCGCCTACGGCACCCTCGGCATCCGCAGGGCCGCCACCATCAACGACGGCGACATCTACACCCGCGGGCTGGCCGACGGCTTCGCCAAGCGCTTCAAGGAACTCGGCGGCACGATTGTGCTCTCCGCCACGGTGAACAAGCAGGACACCAACATGGGCCCCGTGCTCACCGCGGTGAAGAACTCCAAAGCCGAGCTCGTCTTCTTTCCCCTGTTCCAGCCCGAGGGCAACCACCTGCTGCAGCAGGCCCGCCGCGACCCCGCCCTGAAGAAGACTGTGCTCATGAGCGACGGCTCTCTCATCGATCAGGGCTTCATCGACGCCATGCGGGGCGACGCAGTGGGCATGTACTTCGTCGGGCCCACCCCGCCGAGCAAGGCGCCCGCGCTGGATGCGCTGGAAGCCGCCTACCGGGCCCGGTACAAGGTGCCCCCCCCCACCTACTACTACGTCAGCGCCTACGACGCGGCCGAGGTGCTCTTCGCCGCCATCGAAAAGGTGGCCGTCAAGGGTCCGGGCGACACCCTGCGCATCGGCCGCAAGGCCCTGCGCGAGGCACTCTACGCCACCAAGGGCCACCAAGGGATTTCCGGCGAGCTGACCTGCAACGAGTTCGGCGATTGCGCGGCACCGCGCTTCAACGTCCTGCGCCTGTCGGATCCCGAGGCCGGAGTCGAGGGGCTCAAGGCCAACGTGCAATTCACGTACAGTCCCACGCCATGACCCTCTACGAGCGGCTGCTGCGCGCCTGGCAGAACCTCGGTGTCACCGCCAAGTTCGCCCTTTCCTTCAGCCTGCTGCTGGGGATGATCCTGGTTGAGGCCACGGCCAGCCTGCTGGCCCTGCGCGACGTGCGCAAGGCCGAGGACGTCATTCTGAGCAGCGTGGAGATCCGCCAGCGCGTGTTCGAGATGGACGGCCAGCTGGAAAAGGCCAGGCGCCTGCACCGCGACTTTTTCCTGCAATACCCGCACATCGGCTTCCTGGCCGCGCAGGAGCTCTACTTCAAGCCCTCGACGGAGATCATCTCCCAGGTGGTGGCCGCAAGCGAGGATCTCAAACGCCTCATCGACGGCTCCAACGTCAGCGCCGCCCTGCGCGAACGCAACAACGACCTGACCCTGTACCTGAGCACCGCGCGGCGCTTCTCCGAAATCTTCAGCGAACTGGTGACCCAGGTGACGCTTTTGGCCGCGCCCGGCACCGGCCTGGAAAGCCAGCTGGCCGAGCTGGAGTCCGAGATCGAGAACATTGCCCGGCTCACTCCGGCCACGCTGCTGCGCTTCCGCGAGATGGCCCTGAACCAGCGCCAGTACATGGTCACCCGCCAGCGGCCGTACATGCAGTCCGCCCTGAACTCGTGCTTCGAGCTCAAAAAGGCCCTGGAGGCTGGCGGAGCGCCGGCCAAGCCGGACTGGCCCGCCACCCAGCGCCTGTTGGCCCAGTACGTGGAGGTCGCCAGGCAGATTCCGGACATCGACGTGGGCATTCGCAGCAAGCTCAACGACTTCACCCTCCAGGCCAAGGCCGTGGATCCCATCTCCGCCAATTTGAAGACCCTGGCCACGGCCGAGGTGGAGCGCGCCCGCAACCGCATCAACACGGCCAGCCGCCTGGCCACGGCCATCATCATCGCCACGGCCCTCACCGGGCTGTGCTTCGTGCTGCTGGTGGCGGCCATCATCCACGCCAGCGTCACGCGCAAGCTGGTGGCGCTCACCCACTCCGCGGAGCAAATGCGCGCAGGACACCTGACGGCCTGCGTGAAGAGCGAGTCGAGCGACGAGATCGGCGTGCTGGCGGACAGTTTCAACGACATGTCCGGGCGCATGCAGCAACTGGTCGGCAACCTGGAAAGCATGGTGGAGCAGCGCACCGCGGAGCTCACCGAAGCGCGCGACAGGCTGCAGGCACTCGTCACCGAGCTTGACGAGAAGAACCAGGCCCTCGAAATCCTCTCCGTCACGGACAGGCTCACCGGGCTGGCCAACCGGCGCAAGCTTGAGGCCGCCATACAAACCGAACTGCTGCGCGCGCGCCGCTACGGAAAGCCGTTCTCCGTCATCATGCTCGACGTGGATCGCTTCAAGGTCATCAACGACACCCACGGCCACCAGCAAGGCGACGACGTGCTAATGCAGCTCGCCGCGCTACTGCGCCGCAACGCGCGGGAGACGGACGTGGTGGGCCGCTGGGGCGGCGAGGAATTCCTCATCATCTGCCCGGAGACCAACCTGCACCTGGTGGCCGCCCTGGCCGAACGCTACCGCCACGAGCTGGAGCAGCATGACTTCGGCCCCGTGGGCAAGGTGACTTCGAGCTTCGGCGTGGCCACCATGCATGAGGGCGACGACTTGGCGACCCTGGTTCGCCGCGCGGACGAGGCCCTGTACCGGGCCAAGCAGTCCGGCCGCAACCGCGTGGAAGCCGACCGTCCCCTTGCGCTGCAATAACCCCCGCTTGACACAACTCCCCGCGGCGGGCATCTTGCCACCTCCCGCCAGGGCGGCCCTTGCCATGCGCGGAAACGGCCTTACCTTTGGGCTACGATCTTTGAAAGGGGGTGCACCGGTTTCGACGGGGACTGTCGATGCCGTGGTTGCAGGTCGAGGCGCCGCTGGCCTCGTTAAAAGCGGCAAGCACTCAAGTGCCAACGACTACGATTACGCTCTGGCTGCTTAATAACCAGTCACGATCCTTCTGACCGACGTCCGATACGTCTTAAGGATCGACAAAACCCATCGGGACGGCGTGCTGATGGCGTCCGCCGTAAGCACGCGGCACAAGGCGGACATGTCGTTTCCTGCCTGGACAGGGGCGAATGAAACGACGAGAATTGTACCTGTTCTAAACCTGTAGACGCCGCGCGCAAAGCGTTCTCGGACGAGGGTTCGATTCCCTCCGCCTCCACCATTTCAATTATTTCGGCATGTTACGCGCCAAGCAATGCTCCGTCTTGTACCGGGCGCAGTTGCCGCAGGCACACCCCCGGGTGAATCAATCGGGCCGATGCCCCTGCGCGGGGCTTGCACGGTCACCCCCTTCGCAGCTTCTTCCACACCTCGAACCACCCGACGCTCAGGGCGCCCACCAGCACACACAGCACTGCCTCCTGTATCCGCAGCGGCCCCAGGTGGAAGATGTCCCGCAGTGCCGGAACGCTCAACACAAGCCCGAGCGTGGCTCCCGCGCCGCAAACCACCCACCACAGGGCAGCGTTTGGCTCCCGGAACATGGCGGCAATGCTGCGCACCCAGGAACGGTTGGTCAGGATGAGCGCCAAATTGCCCGCAACAAGTGTCGTGAACACGAAGGCCCGCCGGGTGTCCTCCCCGCCATGCCCCAGCACGCTGGAGACCTGGTACATGGCGAGAAGCGCCGCCAGGATTCCTCCGCCTTGCAGCACGCTGACCAGCGCCAGACGGGAGTTGAAAAGCCGCTCGTCTGGCCGGCGCGGCGGCCGGAGCATGATGTCCTTTTCCGCGTCCTCGGCCTCGAAGATGAGCGAGCATGCCGGGTCGATGATGAGTTCCAGAAAAACGATGTGCACGGGAAGCAGAAGCAGCGGCCAGTCGGCGAGAAACACCGGCAGCATCGACATCCCCGCGATGGGGATGTGGATCGCCAGGGTGTAGCCGACGGCCTTCTTGATGTTGTCGTAGATGCGCCTTCCCAGGCGCACGGCCTGCACAATGGAGCCGAAATCGTCGTCCAGCAGGATCAGGTCCGAGGCCTCGCGCGCCACGTCCGTGCCGCGACCGCCCATGGCGATGCCGATATGCGCGGCCTTCAGGGCGGGGGCGTCATTCACCCCGTCTCCGGTCATGGCCACAATCTCGCCGTTGGCCTTGAGAGCGTTCACAAGGCGCAATTTCTGCTCTGGGACGACTCGGGCGAACACGTCAACATCCGGGATGCGGCGGATCAGCTCCTCATTGCTCATCGCGTCCAGCTCCGGGCCGGTGACGACCTGCTCCTGCGAGCGCAGGCCGATCTGTCTGGCGATGCTCCGGGCCGTGTCAGGGTGGTCACCGGTTATCATGATCACCCGGATGCCCGCCGTGTAACATTCCTGCACCGTCGCCGGAACGGCGGGTCGGATCGGATCCTCAAGGCCGACAAGGCCCAGGAACTCGAAATGAAAGTCGTGCTGCTGCTGGGGAAGCTGATCCTGAGTCCAACGCGCCTTGGCCACGCCGAGCACGCGCAGCCCCTCCACGGCCATGCGGGAGACCTGCCCGGCCATGGCCGCGGCCTGTTCCGGCTTCAGGTGGCATAGATCGGCGATGGCTTCGGGTGAGCCCTTGGCGGCCACAACGAAAGACTCCCCGCTGGTTGCGCGCCAAACGTGCGACAAGGCCAGCAACTCTGGCGAGAGAGGATAGTCGCGCACCATTTCCCACTGGTCGTGCCAGTGCTCCGTGTCGCCGAGGTGGTCGTCGCCCAGGGTGCGCAAGGCCCGCTCCATGGGATCGAAGACCTCTTTCTTGCTTGCCAGAACCCCATACTCAAGCAGCGCGTGGAAGCATTCCGGCAGCGTCGCGCCTGGGCTGGAAACGAAGGTCTGACCGTCAGCGTGCAGCTGGCGGACGGTCATCCGGTTCAAGGTGAGCGTGCCCGTCTTGTCCGTGCACAGCACTGTGGCCGCGCCGAGGGTTTCAATGGCGGGCATTTGCCGTGTGAGGACGCGGCTGCGGGAAATGCGCCACGCTCCCAGGGCAAGAAAGATGGTCAGAATGACAGGGAATTCCTCCGGCAACACGGCCATGGCCATGGCGATGCCGGCCAGCACCCCCTGGGCCCAGCTCTGCTGCGTGTTGCCGCGAGTGAGGGCGTAGGCCACGATGACCACCGCGCACAGCACCAGGCCGACAATGGCAAGCTGCCTGACCATGCGGCCCGTCTCGCCCTGAAGCGGTGTCTTCTCCTGTTCGATGTTCTGGAGCGCCCTGCCGATCCTGCCAAGCTCCGTGCGCGGGCCTGTGGCCACCACCTCGGCCAGCCCCTGCCCCCTGGTGATGAGCGAGCCCGAGAACACGTCGGGCAGGTCGTCGCCGCCGGGCTTGCCTGTCTGCGTCGCCGCCGGGGAGCTGGCCTTGCGCACCGGCACGGACTCGCCCGTCAGCAGGGATTCATCGGCGGAAAGATTGAGGGCCTGGCGCAGCACCGCGTCCGCAGGGACACGGTCGCCCTCAGAGAGCAGCAGCAGATCGCCCCGGACGACCTCCCGCCCGGCGATGCGCCGCTTCCGGCCGTCACGCAGCACCAGGGCGCGCGGGCTGGAGAGATCGCGCAGGGCGTCAAGCGCCCGCTCGGTGCGCCGCTCCTGCACGATGGTGATGCCCATGACCACGAAGACGAAGCCCAGGAGCATCAGCGCGTCCGAAAGTTCGCCCATGAGCAGGTAGATGCCGCCGCACGCCACCAGCAGCAGGAACATCGGCTCGCGCATGACCTCCAGGGCGATGACGAACACGCCGCGTCTGGCCTCTTGCGGCAACTCGTTGTAGCCCTCGGCCTGCTGGCGCCTGGTGGCCTCGGCTTCGCTGAGGCCGGTGGCGCGTTCGGGATCGAAAACTTCAGGTGCCATGGTCCTCCAGTTACCGGAGGCGTTGTGCGGTTGAGGCGCCGGGTGGCCAGGACGAAGCGCCGGGCCACCCGGACGTTTTATGGCCTAGAAGTCAAACAGCTCAGAAAGCATGGACTTCTTCCTATAGCCACCGTAGCCATGCTTGCCGCCGTGGTGGCTGCCGTGCCCACCGAACTGCGGGTGGACGGGGGGCTGCTGATATCCGGGCTGTTGAGGCTGGGGGGCGTAGCCCTGCTGGGGGGCAGGTTGCGGCGCCGCCACGGGTGAAGCCTCCGCCCGCTCGATGATCTTGTCCAGCTCGCCCCTGTCGAGCCACACGCCCCGGCACTGCGGGCAGTAGTCTATCTCCACGCCGCTGCGCTCGGCCATCACCAAAGTCACATTGCAATGCGGACAATTCATAAGATGCCTCCGAGTGTATCAGGTTGTGAACGAAAAGCCTATTGGGCCGGAATTCGGGCGTCGTCGTCCTCGAAATCCAGGCGCTCAGCTCCGGGGTGGCAGGCAATGCAGTTCGCCAATCCACCCACGCCTTTTCTGGCCAAGATCTCCGGGGCGAGGGTGCGGTGCTTCCGCTGGATGTAGGGCACCTCCACCACCCTGGCAGGGGCGGCCCCGCCAAGACTGCGCATCACCTTCCGGCCAATTTCCGCGGTGGACACATCCGCCGCGTTGCGGAGCAGGTGGTTTCTGACGGCGGCCTTCTCCTGCTCGGAGAGTGACACCTTGTTTCCAAAGTGGTCGCCAAGCGTGGCGAGGGTGTTCTCCCAGGACTTTTTGGGCAGCAGCTGCGGGGCATAGGCCCAGTGGCAACCGCCGCAGGACGCCTCGTAGGCCGCGTTCCGCGCCGGTGCTGCCGGGTCTTCGTAATGCGCGCGGCCCTGCTTTCTCCCCTGGGCTCCACGCCGCGCCTCGTCGTGTCCTTCCCAGTCATCCGCCACGGAATAGGTGGCCACGGATATGGCAGCCACCACGAGAAACAGGACAAGAACCCGATGTTTCATGAATCCTCCCACAGTCCCCCGCTGGCGGGGGCGAGGCATGATTCCGCCGGTCATCGACACGCGGACACACGCATGGGCGGGCCGGGGGAAGGGGGGCAGGCCGGTGGCCATTGCCCGCAAACCGGCCGCACCGCGAAGCCCGCTGCATAAGCGTCTGGACATGTGCCCCAAGGCAGAGCCTCTGCGCTGCCGGGGCACCTGATGCCTGCCAGCCGACACCCGGCTTCCCGCCAGGGGCAACCGGGCGGACGGTGAACGCTATCAGTCCGCGCTACGAGAGGTGCGAAGAGGATTCAGGCGGGTGCTCAAGGGGGAGGCCGTGGCGAGAGCGGACACAGGATACAGAGCCGTCCGCAGAAACCTGGGGGCCGCCCTGGCCGTTGGCGACAACGGCCTGCGGGTACTCGAAGATGCCGTCGGGATGTTCAGCCTGGCTGTGCTCAACGTCGGCCGTCTGGCTGTGTCCTGCGGCAAGTGGGACGGAGATCTCGTCAGGGTGCGGGAACAGCCCGAAGAAAGATGAAAAAATGAGCGCAGCAACGAGCAGCATGCACGGGAAGTTGCGTGGCGCGCCGGTTTGCTTCGTCATGGAGCAATGCTACGTCGCATCAACCATCACGTCAACAAAGCTGTCCGTCGTCCTCTCGGCGCGTCGCCAGCGCAGGGCGAAACACGCGCGCGGGCGCTGACAGCAGACGGAACCCCCTGAAATTGCAGCCCGCCCGGGAGCAGTGAGGCTGAACCGAGCAGCCGCGTTCACCATGCTCGCCCGCAGCGCTTGACACAAGCTTAATCCATATCTATTTTGTGCTACATGAATAACACATGGCTCATCTTCTCCCTGTCCCTACCCGCCCGCCTGCAGGCCCTCCGGGTGAAGGCGCTGCGCAGGCTGGCCGCCATCGGCGCAGTGGCGCTCAAGAACTCCCTGCACCTGCTGCCCGCGCGGGATGACTGCCGCGAACACCTGGCCTGGCTGGTGCAGGAGGTGGAAGCGGGCGGCGGCGAGGCCGTGCTGCTCACCTGCTCTGACCTGGGCGGCGTGAGCGACGACGATGCGCGCCAGCTCTTCCGCCAGGCGCGCGATGCCGACTACGCCGAGGTCGAGGCCGAGGCCACCCGGCTTGCGTCGCTCCTTTCCGTATCGCCCGAGGACGAAGCCGCCCGCCGCGACGCCCGCGCCTTCCTCCGCAAGGCCGAGAGGAGGCTGGCCGCCATCGCCGAGATCGACTTCTTCCCCTCCGGCCGGGGCGAGACCCTGCGCGTGGCGCTGGAGGCCCTCGTCTTCCTGCTGGAGGGCGCAGGGGCTGGCGAGACGCCTCCCCCCTGCCGGGCGGAACACTACCAGGGCCGCACCTGGGTCACGCGGGAACGCCCGTACATCGACCGCCTGTCCTCCTTCTGGCTGGTGCGCCGCCGCATCGACTCCGGCGCGGCCATCCGCTTCCTGGCCGAGGGCGAGGTCATGCCGCGGGGGCCGAAGTTCGTCAGCTTCGACATGGCGCACGCAGACTTCACCCACCGAGGCGAGTTGGTGACCTTTGAAACCATCGCCGCGGATTTCGGCATCCGCGATGTGGCCGTGCGCCGCATCATGGGCATCGTGAAGGCCATCGACCTGGCCGACGCCCTCCTGGAAGAAGGAGGCGAAGACGGCGGCCTGCCGGCCGAGGCGCGCGCCGTGAAGGACGTGCTGGACGGTCTGGTCAAGATTTCCAAGGACGACGCAGAACTGCTCGAACGGGCCATGCTGCTCTTCGACGCCCTGGCCGCGAGCTACACCCCGGAAACGGACACCCCAACCACAGGAGATTGATCATGAAGGACATCAGCATCCACGTGGCCGGCCTCATGGCCGCTGCCGCCCGCACCGCGCCCAAGGCCGGCGGCAAGGACTTCCTGGAGATCGTGGTGGTCTCGGACGAGGCCGACCTGAAGGCCATATCCGCCAGGATGGCCGAGTACGCCCCTGACAGCACCAACGAGAGCTTCTGGCGGCGCGACGCGGAGAACATCGCCCAGGCCCACGCCGTGGTGCTCATCGGTCTGGCCAAGGCCAACGCCGCCGGGTACGACTGCGGGGCCTGCGGCTTCGCCACCTGCAAGGAGTTCCTGGCCGGGCGCAAGGAGCAGGACAAGGCCCTGGGCTACTCCGGCCCGCACTGCGCCATGCGCATGATGGACATCGGCGTGGCGCTCTCCTCCGCCGCCAAGACCGCCAGCCTCTTGAACGTGGACTGCCGCGTGCAGCAGCGCGTGGGCGCGGCGGCGCGGGCGCTGGGCTTCATCAAGGCCGAGGTGGCCATGGGCATTCCGCTGGGCGTGTACGGCAAGAGTCCGTTCTTCGACCGCAAGGTCGCGCCCGCGCCGGGACACTAGAAAAAGCGAGGGACTCCATGCATCCGCTTGCGGCCCTGACCGGCCTGAACGCCGTGGGCTTCCTGGCCCGCTTCTCCTACGCGCTGGCGCGCAACCCCGTGTTGCCGCTCTTTGCGCTCTTCCTTGGCGCCGGACCGGAGGCCGTGGGCCTGGCCGTGGGCATCTCCACCGTCACCGGCATCTTCTTCAAGATGCCCGCCGGGGCGATTTCCGACGTCATCGGCCGCAAGCGGACCATGCTGGCCGGGCTCTTGGTGTTCGGCCTGCTGCCCTTCGCCTATCTGTTCATCGAGGGCTACCAGGCCTTGGTCCTCGTCCGCTTCGTCCACGGTCTGGCCACGGCCATCTATGGTCCCGTGGCCATGGCGGTGGTGGCCGAGATGGCCGGCGAGCGCCGGGGCGAGATGCTCTCCTGGTTTTCGTCCGTCATGATCGTCGGCACGCTCCTGGGCGCGCCCATCGGCGGGTGGATGCTCCACCACGAGGCGGGCGCGCCTGCCCCGGGCCTGTGGGACTTCCGCCTGGTCTTCCTGATCAGCGGCGCGGCCGGCATGGCGGCGCTGCTGCTGGGCCTGTGGCTGCTGCGCGGACCGGAGGCGCACCGGGACCAGGGTAAGCCCCTCGGAGAGCGCCTGGCCGCCTTCCGGCAGGGCATCCGCGAGGTGGTGGCCGACCGCCGCGTGCTGCTGACCAGCGCCATGGAGGGCGTGCAGAACATGGGCATGGGCGCGCTGGAGGCCTTCCTGCCGGTGTACGCCGTCACCCGCGCGGGCCTGAACGAGCTGGAGGCGGGCATGCTCTGGGCCGTGCAAATCGTCGTCACCATGCTGTCCAAGCCCGTGCTGGGCAAGCTGGGCGACAGGCAGGGCCGCAAGGCTCCCATCGCCTGGGGGCTGGCCTGCTGCGCCGTGGGCCTGGCGGCCGTGCCGTGGCTGGGGAGCTTCTGGACCCTGGCCGTGGCCGCGCTGGTCTTCGGCCTGGGCGAGGCGCTGGTCACCTCGTCCTCCGCCGCGCTGGTGGCCGACATGTGCCGCAAGCGCCACTACGGCGCGGCCATGGGCACCTTCGGCACCATCTTCGACGTGGGCCACGCCTCCGGCCCCATCCTGGGTGGGCTGCTGGTCGCAGCACTGGACTTCCGGCTGGCCTTCGCCGCCCTGGCCGTGGTGCTGCTGGCGGCCATCCCCGTGTTCCTTGCCGGGGTGAACCTTGACGAAACCCCTGAACGCCCCGCCGGGGCATAAAGCCCGCCACAGAGCCGGCACGAGAAAGGCCCGCCGCTTGCGCGACGGGCCTTTTGTTTCGTCTCACCGAGTCTTTCAGCCTAGAAGCGATCCTGCACGCCGAAGGGGTCCTTGAACTCCACGTTCTTGTCCCACTTGATCTTCTTTTCGCCGCGGTTGTCGAGGTACTTGGCGATCTCCAGGTCGACCTTGAGCGGCACGTTCACGCCGGCCTGGGCCAGCGCCTGGCGCAGCAGGGCCTCGCCCTTGGTGGCGAAGCCGAGGCTGTCGCCCAGCACGCGCATGGCCTCGGTGGGGTTGTGGAAGCCGATGGAGTTCTCC
>JACRDI010000023.1 GCA_016218665.1 Desulfovibrio sp.
GTTCATGACCTGGCCGATGCCTTCGGCCTGCTTGCCCAGCTGGCCCATGTCCTCCTTGAGCGACAGGGACACGTTCTGCATGGTGCCGATGCCCGTCACCACCTGGCCCACCACGCCGGAGCCCTCGCCCGCCTTCTTGCGCGCGGCGTCGGTGGATTCCGCCGCCTGGGAGGCGTTTCTGGCCACCTCAAGCACGGTGGAGTTCATCTCCTCCATGGCTGTGGCGGTCTCGGCCACGCGGGCGGCCTGGACCTCCGAGCCTCGGCTGGACTGCTCCACCTGGGCGGAGAGTTCCTCGCTGGCGGAGCTGATGACCTCCACAACCTTTTCCAGCTGGGTGGCCGCGGCGATCATGCCCTCGGCCTTGGCGCGCTCCGCGCGCTCCTTGGCCTCGTTGGCCTCGTTGGTGGCCACCTGCGCCTGGCGCGCCTGCTCCGCAGCCTCGGCGCTCTTCTGCTCGGCCTCGGCGATCTTGGCCTTCATGGTGGCCACCATGCCCTGCAGCACGTGGTACACGCCGCCCTGCTTCTTCTGCGGGCGGAAGGCCACGTTCAGGTCGCCGCCGGCGATCTTGCCGGCCACCTCGGCCAGGTAGCCGGGGTCCTCTCCCAGCTGGGCCATGACGCCGCGGATGAGCAGCAGGGCCACCGCGATGCCCATGGCCACGGCGATGAGCAGAATGACGGCGGTGAGCATCTGGCCGCTCTTGTAGGTGGCGGTTGCGGCAAGGCCTTCGGCGACGCTGCCCTTGTTGTTGATGTCGATGATCTTCTCGACAGCGGCCATCGCGGCGGTGAAGGCGTCAAGGGCGGGACCGTTGCTCAGGGCCATGGCCTCCGCGTCCTTGCCCTTTTCCTCAAGGGCGATGACCTGCTCGCACTTTTCCAGGTACGCGCCCCAGTGCTTGACGAACTCGTCGAAGGCGGCCCGTTCCTCGGGCGAGGAGATGAGCAGGGCGTAGGCGGCCTTGTTCTTTTCCACCTGGGCCATGCGTTCTTTCAGGCTTTTAGAGAACGTATCATGGTCGGCGACGTTGGTTTGCATCAAGTACGCCAGCTGCTGGCGTCGCACACTCTGGGCGGACCTGTCCAGCTTGCTCGCTTCGCTTACGCTGGGCAGCCAGTCCTGGGCAAGGTTGTGAACGTTCACATGGAGCGAATTCAGACTGTTGAGGGCAACCGCGCCCAGTCCCAACAGCAGCAGAATCATGACTCCGAAGCCAAGGCTGAGCTTGCGGGAAAGCTTCATGGCGGCAAACATGCGCACCTCCAGTGCTTGCAAAACCGACTATGGGACTTCTAGCTTCCAGGGTAGTCGACTGATACGTAAAAGGTCAATAGCGTATTTCCCATTGTTGCTCTTTTCGGCAGGCTGCCGGCCAACTTAATGCCGCTGTTGTACAACAGACAAAGAAAAAGGCCGGACGCTGCTGCGCCCGGCCTTGTGCTTTACGTTAATGCGTGTGCTATTTACCCTGTTTCATGGTATCTATAAGCCCGCTCAGGTTGCCGGCCTGTCCGGCCAGCTCGCCCACGGCCTGGGCCGACTGGCGCATGGCGTCGGCGGTTTCGCTCGATATGCGGTTGATCTCCTCGATGCTCCTGTTGATCTCCTCGCTGGCGGCGGACTGCTCCTCGCTGGCCGTGGCGATGGAGCGCACCTGGTCCGTGGCCACTTCGACGAGGCGCACGATTTCGCGCAGGGCGTCGCCGCCCTCGTTGGCCAGCCGGGTGGCCTGCTCCACGGTGACCACTGCGCGCTCCACGTTCTCCAGATTCTTTTTGGTGCCCTGCTGGATGCCGCCGATGGCCGCGCCCACCTCGCTGGTGGCGGCCATGGTCTTCTCGGCCAGCTTGCGCACCTCGTCGGCCACCACGGCGAAGCCGCGGCCGGCATCGCCCGCGCGCGCGGCCTCGATGGCGGCATTGAGCGCCAGCAGGTTGGTCTGGTCGGCGATGTCGGAAATGACGTTCATGATGGCGCCGATGCCCTCGGCCTGCTTGCCCAGCTGGTGCATGTCCTCCTTCATGGACAGGGACACCTCCTGCATGGCGCCGATGCCCTCCACCACGCGGGCCACGATCTCCTCGCCCTGCAGGGCCTTGGACCGGGCGGAGCCGGAGAAGTCCGCCGCCTGGGAGGCGTTTCTGGCCACATCGAGCACGGTGGCGTTCATCTCCTCCATGGCGGTGGCGGTTTCGGCCACGCGGGAGGACTGGACCTCGGCCCCTCGGCTGGCCTTGTCCACCTGGGCGGAAAGCTCGTCGCTGGCCTTGTGGATGATGTCCGCCAGCAGCTCCAGCTTGCCAGCGGCGTGCAGCAGGCTGCGGGCCTTGGCGTCGGCCTCGCTGCCGGCACGGGTGGCTTCGTCCATGGCCTGCCGGGCGTTGCGCGCCTCCTCCTGGGCCAGTTGCCCGGCCTCGGTGGCGCGCATGAGGGTGGCCTGCGTGGTGCCCACCATGGAACAGAGCACATTGCCCAACCGGCCGAACTCGTCGTTGCCCAAGGCGCCGCAGGCGGTTTCATAATCGCCCGCGCCGACATGCTCGGCATAGGCGGTGAGCGTGTTCAGCGGCCGGACGATGGAGCGGATGGAGACGAAAGTGAGGCCCAGAACCACCGCGTTGATGAGCAGGGCGGCAAGATACAGCAGCCAGGAGTTTGTCGTGAGGCTGCTGTCGGCCTTGGCCTCGACGGCGGTCACCTCGCGGTTGGCCAGCTCCACCGTGGCGTCGATGGCCGCGCGGTGCTTCCGGTAGGCCTCGCTCAAGGGGCCATCCAGCACGGCGCGGGCCGCGTCGTCCTGTCCCTGGCGCGCCAGGGGCAGAAAGGATTCCTTGAGGATGCGCAGGAACTCCTGGCCCGGCGGCATGGCCCCGTCCAGGAAGGCCTTGCGGATGCCCGGGTGGGTGAGGTTCTTCTCCCACGTGGCTTGGCTCCCAAGGAATTCCTTTTCCAGGCGGGCGGTCTTCTCCAGCAGCTGCTCACGCTCCGCCCCCTTGGCCTTGAGCGCCTCGAAGCAGGTCAGGTACGACTCGATGAGATAGGCCGGAGGCGGCAGGATATCGGCGAGCAGGTCCTTGTAGGACACGATGTCCTGGTACAGGGGGCCGCGGATCTTGACCTCGTTGATGGTCCGCGCGGACACGGCCAGAAGGGCCAGCGAGCCGAGCAGAGCCAGCGCGGCGATGAGCCAGAGGCGGAATTTGAGCGGAAGGGAGGGCGTCGACATGGCGTCTCCGGAGAGGTTGCGGGGGCAGTGCTCGCCCGCAATCTTGTTTGCGGTTTTTCCCGTTCAAGGGGAGCGGCAAAGATCGGGCACAGACAGGTCTGTACCCAGCATACCACGGACTGGCGAAAAGGGAAGGGTCAGCCCAAGGTTTCCCGCTCGCGGAAGCCGATGAGGAAGAGGATGGCGTCGAGCCCCAGGGTGGAGATGCTCTGGCGCGCCCCGGCCTTGACCTTGGGTTTGGCGTGGAAGGCTATGCCCAGGCCGGCGATGCCCAGCATGGGCAGGTCGTTTGCGCCATCGCCCACGGCGGCCACCTGCTGCAGGCTGATGCCTTCCTTCTCGGCCAGGCGGCGCAGGAGCTCGGCCTTGCGCGCGCCGTCCACGATGGGCCCGGTGACGCGGCCGGTGAGCTTGCCGTCCTTCACCTCCAGCTTGTTGGCGAACACGTAGTCGATGCCGAGCAGCTCCTTCAGCCGCTCGCCAAAGTACGTGAACCCGCCGGAGATGATGGCCACCTTGAAGCCCAGGCGCTTGAGGTTCACGATGAGCCGCTCCGCGCCCTCGGTGAGGGGCAGGGTCTGGGCCACCTCCTCCAGCACGCGGGCGTCCAGGCCTTTCAAGAGGGCCAGGCGGCGGCGCAGGCTCTCCTTGAAGTCGTACTCGCCGCGCATGGCCCCGGCGGTGATGGCGCTGACCTCGTCGCCCACGCCGTAGCGCTTGGCCAGCTCGTCGATGACCTCCACCTGGATGAGGGTGGAGTCCATGTCGAAGGCAACCAGCCGGCGGTTGCGGCGGAAGACGTTGTCCTCCTGCAGGGCCACGTCCACGCCCATCTCCGCGCTCATCTCCATGAACTCGCGGCGGATGGCCGTCCAGTCGGCCGTGGAGCCGCGCACGGAGAACTCCACGCAGGCGGGCCGTGCCTCGCCCGGGTTGGCCAGGGAAACGCGCCCGGACAGGCGGTTGATGATGTCGATATTGAGCCCGTGGCGGGCCAGCGCGCCGGTGAGGCGGGAGATGTGCGCGGCCTCCAGCCTTCGGGCCAGCAGGGTCACGATGTGCCGGGGCCTGCCCTGCACGCCCACCCAGGTCTCGTACTGGGCCGGGCCGATGGGCGTGAGCTTGAGGGCGATGCCCAGCTCGTGCGCCTTGAACAGCAGGTCCTTGAGCACGGGCGCGGCCTGGGATTCCTCCGGCAGGGCCACCAGCATGCCCAGGGTGAGATGGTCGTGGATGACCACCTGGCCGATGTCCAGGATGTCCACCCCGCAGGCGGCCAGGACGCCGGTGAGGACCGAGGTGATGCCCGGGCGGTCTTCCCCCGTGGCGTGGATGAGGATGATCTCGCGCATGTGTCGTATCTGCCTAAAATTACTCGCCTTGCCCTGGTGCTGCATGGCCTCGTGTGTAGCAGTCGTGTGAGGCAGCCCCGGTGGCTCCTCCCCTTGGTCAGTACAACTGCCGGAAAGGCCCCGGTGCTGTCAATGTTCCGAGAGGTTAAGGGCCGTTTTGGACGTTGGGGAATTACTCGATGGGCTTCGATCACGATATTGTTCTCGTTTCTGCTGTTCCCTACCCTTGGACTAGACATTGCATATCGCTTCGGTAGGGTTTAGGCCAAGGCTCGCAATCCTGCCCATTTCGCCCCGCAACCAAGGAGGCACAACAATGGAGCGTTTGTTTGGAGAACACATCCAGGTGATGGATAAGGTGCTGGACCTGCACCTTCAGCGTCAGAATGTTGTTATGAGCAACATCGCCAACGTGACCACTCGCAACTACAGACCACATCGTCTCGTCTTTGAGGAGGACCTGCAATCTGCGCTCAACCTGGACGCTCGTGGTAAGATGGCCCGCACCGATGACAGCCATCTCCCTTCGGAATTCGACATTGAGGGTTTCCAGGGCAGAGGTCTCACTGAATACAAACCCCGCGTGGTCCACGGAGAAGACGTGGTCGATCTGGACAAGGAGATGACTGCCATGGCCAAGAACACTCTCATGTACAATGCCATCACCGACATCATGGGCAAGCAGTTCTCCGGCTTGCAGAGCACTGTTCAGGAAATGAGCAGGTAGGTCACAAGAGCCGTTGACATA
>JACRDI010000024.1 GCA_016218665.1 Desulfovibrio sp.
ATGCGTTCGCAACGCATAGGCCAGGGGTTCAATCCCCCTCATCTCCACCAAAGAAATAAGGCCCTTACGGATGATTTCCGCAGGGGCCTTTTTCGTTGGGACATATTTCTGGGACATACCAGAAAATCTATATAAATAATAAGTCGGCAACGCAATTTGGCACTGATCAGCGCGCGATTCGGCACTGCCTGTCCTGCCCAAAACGATGTTTGTTGAGCACATGGGCAGGACAGGCAGGTGAAGACATTAATCGATCAATTCAGCCTTGAGAGCGCGCCACGCGCGCACCGCAGCCAGCCCAAGGGCACGGCTGGTGAACGAGCGCAGCATCTCAGGATTCCTCGCTTTGTGATTCTCTTCTGCGCGGCGCCTTGCGGAAGGATGTGCGCATGGCCGCACGACAGGTCTGTTCCCTTGCGGGGAGCCCCATGGCCTTGCCCGGAAGCAGGAAAAGCCCCTTGCGAGGGGGTCGCAAGGGGCTTTGGGTTGGCGAGGCCCAAGGGGGGCGGGGCCTCGGCGGGAAGGGGCCCGGAGAGGGCTTTGGGGGGGCGATGTCAGGAAGATCCTTGCAGAACAGCGGGCTCCCTGAAAGCCGGGGAATTCGCCAGCCAGACCGGGCAATTGCCCGGCCTGACTGGCTCAACGGAGTGTGGGTCGCCCACTTGAGGCCAGGATCATGAAACGGATGAGGCGCATACTTTCAGCGAACGCTCCTATTCGACAACGAGATGCAGCAGCGCCTCGCGTCCGATGCGTTCCCAGTCCCAGTCGATGCCGAGGCCGGGCGTTTCGGAGGGATGCGCATAGCCCTCCGCAATGGTCACGCCGCTGCGGGTGATGCTGTCGAGCTGCGGGATGTATTCCAGCCAGAGGCTGTTGCGCACCGCACAGCACAGCGAAACGTGCAATTCCATCAAGAAATGGGGACAGACGAACTTGTTGAAGCACTCGGCCATGTGGGCGACCTTGAGCCACGGCGTGATGCCGCCGATGCGCGCGACGTCGACCTGGATGATGTCCGCGGCGTTGGCCTGCAGGTATTCCTTGAAGTGGTGGATCGAATAGATGGACTCGCCGACGGCGATGGGAATGCGGCTCTGCTCGCAAAGCACGCGGTGGGAATCGACATCGTGGGCCAGGAACGGCTCCTCCACCCAGGACAGGTCGAGGTGCTCCAGCAGGGCCAGGCGCTGCTTGGCTTCCGAATAGCGGAACGCCTGGTTGCAGTCGGTCATGATGCAGTAGTCATCGCCCACCGCTTCCCGGACAGCCTCCAGGCGCTCCACGTCACGGCTGGCCTGCGGCGAGCCGATCTTGACCTTTGACCCGCCGAAGCCCTGGCGCTTGACCTCGAGCGCATCGGCGACAAGCTCCTCCGTGCTCAGGTGGAGCCAGCCGCCTTCTGTCGTGTACAGGCGGATGCGCTTGTGCGCGCCGCCGGCCAGCCTGTACAATGGCAATCCGGCCCGCCGGCACCGCAGGTCCCAGAGGGCGGTGTCGATGGCGGCAAGGGCGAGCGAGGTGATGGCCCCCACCGAGGTGGCGTGCGTCGAGAACAGAAGCGACTGCCAAATCTGCTCGACCATGGTTGCGTCGCAACCAATGAGGCGCGGCAGGAGATGGTCCTTGAGCAGCGCGACGACCGACGAGCCGCCGGTGCCGATGGTGTAGCTGTAGCCCTCGCCGATTTCATTGTCTTCCGTGGTCAGGCGGACGATGGGCGTTTCCTGGGACTCGAACGATTGTATGGCGTCGGTACGTTTGACCTTGGGTTTCAGGTCGACGAGAAAGACCTCGGCTTTGACGATTTTCATGTTTCCCTCTGTGCGTACGAATGGATGCTCTGGCGGCACGGCGCCCGTTTCATGCGCCCGTGGCCGCCGGTTCAGGTTCCTCTACTCGATACCAATCCGCGCAAGCTCGGTCCACAGGCTTTCGGGGATATCCAGCGCGGCCCACTCGAAGTTGCTGACCGCCTGTTCAATGGATTTCACGCCGCAGGCAACGGTCACGACGCTGGGATTGCGCAGCGGGAACTGCAACGCCGCCGCGCCGATGGGCACATCGTGCGCCCGGCAGATGTCGTTGATCTGGGCGACCTTGGCGAGCACTTCGGCCGGCACCTGGCCGTACTCGTAGGTTGTCTTCTTCTTGCCGGAGGCGGCGAGAACCCCTGTTGCAAAGGGGGCCGCCACGGAAACCGACACGTTGTGGGCCAGGCACTTGCTGAAAAAGGCCTCGCGCTTGGTTTCGAGCAGGTTGTAACGATTGGCGAACATGAAGATGTCCGGCTTTCCGTGATCCATCACTTCCATCAGGATCTCTTCTTCGTTGGCGCCGACGCCCCAGGCCTTGATCTCGCCGGCCGCCTTCAGCTCGTCCAGCGCCTTGAAGCCCGAGTCGCACAGCGCCTTGAAGTGCGCCCGTTCGACTTCTGTTTTGCCATGGGTGTAGGTGCCGACATCGTGGACATACAGGATGTCGATGCGCCGCGCGCCGAGGCGCTGGATCGAATCCTCGTACGAGCGCATGATGCCGTCGTACGAGTAGTCGTATTTACGATTGAACGGGTTCTCATTGTAGAAGAAGTCGCCCGCTTCCACACCAGGCTGGTCCTTGCGGGAAACGAGCAGGCGCCCGACCTTGGTCGAAAGGACGTAGTCCTGGCGGTCCAGCCCGCGCAGGCCGAGGCCGAGGCGCAATTCCGACAGGCCGCTGCCGTAGTGCGGGGCCGTGTCGAAGCTGCGCCACCCGACTTCGATCGCCTTCTCGACGACGGAAAGGGCTTCGGTGTTGGTGAGTTCCCGGAACAGGTTGCCGATGCTCGCACCGCCGAAGGTCAGGCTGGGAATCGCCAGCCCGGCGCTCTTGATAACGTTGACTCGGATCATAGCTTCTGCCTCCGTTTAGGTGTGTTCCATACCCGGCGATCAGGCGTTCGTCGCCTCTGTTTCGCGACATTCAGGACATGCGGCGTTGCCGCTGTTGCGGAAGATCAGCTTGATGAGCACCAGCACGACAACCGTCGCCGCCGCGACGATCAGGCTGGCGAGGAGCGGCCCGGTGCCTTCGAGCAGCGCGAAGATCTTGTAGAAGATGTAGCTCATGGCGTGCGAACCGCCGTCGATGGAAGACGCGGTCATCTGCTGCGGCACTTCCAGCCCGGCCTTGGACGCCAGTGCGTGCGTCACGTCGGCCAGGTCGGTTCCGAAGAGCAGGATGCCGCAAACGATGAGCGTGCCGTTGATGAGCCCGCGGAACATGTTGCCGTTGCACGCAATGGTGCCGAAGACGACAAACATCGGCAAATACGGGATGTCGGCAAAGGGCATCATGGTATTGCCGGGCAGCACGGTGCTGATCAGGATGGCCAGGGGCACCATCAGGATGCCGACGGAGAGAACGGCCGGGTTCTTGAACGTGACCTCGCCGCTGATGCCGAAGTACAGGTTCTTGTTCGGGAAGCGCCTTTTGACCCATTCGGCCGCCGTTTCCGTGATCGGCACCAGCCCGCTGACGAGTATGCCGGCCATGGTCGGCAGCAGCACCATAACGGCGGCGAAATTGACGCCGCTCCGGACGACCTCGTTGAAGGGCAGACGCGCCAGCGCGCCGATCAGGACGCCGAGGATCGCGCCCATGGCAAGCGGGCTGCCGAAAAATCCAAGCCTGGCCTCGATCTTCGTCAGGTTCAGGTCGATGCGGTTGAGGACCGGAATCCGGTCGATGATCTTGTCCATCAGGAAGGCGAACGGCGCCCAGGCGACGATTTCGGCCTGGGTCACGGTAATGTTCGGCGTTCCACAGAACGTTTGCAGGCGGGGCGCCACGTAGTCGGCGATCTTGATGGTCACGACGAACGTGATCCAGCCGGCAAAGACACCGACCCAGAACGAGCCGGTGAACTGCTCGACGATGATTCCGGCAAAGACGAAGTGCCAGTAGTTCCAGAAGTCGACGTTGAGCGTCTGTGTCGTGTTGGTCGAAATCATGACCAGATTGGTCGCGAAGCACAGGGCGTAGATGACCGGCAGGGAGAGCGAGGAGAGGCTGAACGCGCTGATCAGGGGCCAGCCAAGATCGAGCGAGGCGTAGTGAAGATCCAGGCTCTTCACCATGGCCTCGGTGGAACCGGAAAGGGACTTGACCATGAAGCCGATCAGCAGCGACAGGCCGACATAGCCGATGCCGACCGTCATGGCGTTTTTCGCTGCCGGACCGGGCCTGGAGCCGAAAATCATGGCAATGGTGAACATGATCAAAGGGACAACCACAGCCGGGCCTAGGCCCAATATGTATTTGACGATCTCCATCTCAAAGCTCCTCTTGTCCCATTGTTGTTTGCGTTTGCCTACCCATCCGCCAGGCCGTAAACATGCTTGGCGTTCAGCGCGAAGAACTTGTCCTGTTCGGCCGCAGGCTTTGCGGCCACATATTCCGCGCACAGGCCAAGCACGCTCTTGTACTGCGCCGCCAGCAAAGACACCGGCCAGTCGGAGCCGTACAGCACGCGATCCGGGCCGAAGGCCTCGAACACGGTGGCCATGTACGGTTCGATGTCGCCGTAGGACCAGTTCTGGTGATCGGCTTCCGTGACCATGCCTGAAAGCTTGCAGGAAACGTTGCCGTGCGCGCGCGCGATGCGCGTGAGCGTGTTCCGCCACGGCAGGAGCACACGGTTGCGGATGTCCGGCTTGGCGATGTGCTCGATCACGAAAGCGACATCCGGGCAGGCGGCGATGAGCGTTTCCGCGGCTTCAAGCTGGCTCGCGGTGATCAGCAGCTCGTACACGAGCCCGTGCCTGCCCACCGTGCGCACGCCGGCGATGAAGTCCTGCTCCGTCAGGTGTTCCGGGGGCAGCCCCTGAGACATGTAGCGGATGCCCTTGAGCTTTGCGGAGCGCCGGGCGAGAGTTTCCAGGTCGGCCGCCACGGCGCTGCCCGCCGCGACATTGGCCCAGCCGATGACCCCCCGCACCACGGGTTCGTCCTCGGCGATGCCGAGGAGCCAGAGCGTCTCATCGAGCGTGGGCACCGCCTGCACGAGAATGCTGCCGGAGACCCCGCTCGCCGAGAGCACCTCCTTCAGGTCCGTGATCGAGAAGTCGCGGTGAATGGCGCAGCCCTCGGGAATCCACGAGAAGTGCTTCTCGTCGAGGGTCCAGAGATGGTTGTGCGTGTCGATGATCGTGTTCATGTGCATCCTCCGTCAGAGACCACTCACAGGGTTCGCGGCGCACAGCGCGTGGACCGCGTATCTGGCTGGCGCACCCCTTCTGCTACAGGTCCACCGACCGTTTCCAGAGCATGAAGTCGAACTGTTCCAGGCGGTCGGCCTTGGCCTTGTGATCGCCGCCCGCACAGGCCAGGGTGAGTTCGAACAGGCCGCGGGCTGTTTCTTCGAGCGGGGCGCCCTCGATGACCGGGCCGCAATCGTAGTCGATCATGTCGGCGAGCCGTTCCGCCATGGCCGTGTTGGTCGCCACCTTGAGCACGGGCACGATGGGGTTGCCCGTGGGCGTGCCGAGCCCGGTGGTGAACAGGATAAGGTTGCAGCCGGCGGCCACCTGGGCGGTGACGGCCTCCACGTCGTTTCCGGGTGAGCAGGTCAGGGAAAGGCCCTGGACCGACATGGGCTCCGCATAGTCCAGCACCGCCTTGATGGGGGAACTGCCCCCCTTTCTTGCGGCCCCGGCGGACTTGATCGCGTCCGTGGTCAGGCCGTCGTGGATGTTGCCCCAACTGGGGTTGTCGGCCATGGAGGTGCCGAAGAAGCCCGCCGTCCGCTCGTAGCGCTGCATGAACTCCAGGAAGCGCTCCCGGTGGGCGGGGGTGACGCAGCGGTCGGCGATGCTGGCCTCGACGCCGTACAGCTCTGGAAACTCCGCCAGGTTGACCGCGCCGCCCAGCGCGACGACCCAGTCGGCCACCAGGCCCAGGGCCGGATTGGCGGAGATGCCGGAAAACCCGTCCGAGCCGCCGCATTTCATGCCGATCTTGAGTTCAGAGAGGGGCACGTCCGTGCGTCTGGAGCTGGCGGCCTCCGGCAGCAGGGCCAGGGTTTTCTCCAGGGCATTGCGCATCATGTCGGCCTCGCCCGCCCACTGCTGCCGGGTGTAGACCAGCACGGGCTTGCGGAAGCGCGGGTTGCGCTTGTGGAGCGCCTGCATGAAGGCCTCGGGTTGCAGCTTCTCGCAGCCGAGGCTGAACACGGTGACGCCCGCCACGTTGGGGTGGTCCGCGTAGGCGGCGAGGAGCCGTCCCAGGGTTTCGCAGTCGGAGGCAGCGCCTCCGCAGCCGCCTGTGACCGTGATGGCGCGCACGCCGTCGAGGCCCGGGAACAGGCGGGGGGGCGCGGCCAGGACCGGGCTTCCGGTCAGGCCGCGGGCGTGGTCGCCCAGGCTGTTGTCGGCATAGCCCAAGGCGCGGCCCAGCACGTCGGCCAGGCGCTGCGCGGCCCGGTTGACGCAGAAAACCAGGGGCAACACCAGCCAATAGTTGGCCGTCCCCACCCGTCCGTCATCCCGCACATGGCCCTTGAAGGTCCGCCCGGCATAGGCGGAAACGTCCGGCGGGCTCCACGCGGGCGGGGTGCCCGGCACCACGCCGGGCGGGCGGCCGTAGTGGCGGATGTTGTCCACGGTGACGGCCTCGCCCGCAAGCAGCGGCCGCAGCGCCTTGCCCACGGGCGTTCCGTACATGGTGACGCCGCCGCCCACGGGCACGTCCTCGGTGGTGAACTTGTGCTTGGCCGGTACGTCGGTGCGCAGCCGCAGTTCCATTCCCTGCCACTGGATGACCTGGCCGGCACGCAGGTCCTGCAGGGCCACCATGAGATTGTCGGTCTCGTTGATTTTGAGCGCATGCCGCATGGAAGACCTCCGCGTTGCCGCCGCGCCTTACTGCGCTGCGGACTTCTGGCCGCACAGTCTGTTGTAGCGCTGGCCGTACAGGGCCACGAAGAGGAAGCAGAACACGGGCAGGCCGTAGGCCGTGGCGGTGTTGCCATAGGTGTCGGCCACCGCGCCCATGAGGATCGGCATGAGCGCCCCGCCCACGATGGACATGATCATGCAGGAGCTGCCGATCTTGGTCCTGGACCCCAGGTGGCGCAGCCCCAGGGCGAAGATGGTGGGGAACATGATGGACATGAAGAAGAAGCAGGTGATGAGCGCGACCACGGAGACATACTGGATGCCCATGAACACCACCACGCAGAGCAGGGCGCAGATGATGCCGTAGGCCGCCACGAGCCGCTCCGGGGCCACCTTCGTCATGGCCGCGGTGCCGACGAAGCGGCCGAGCAGGAAGCAGCCCAGGGCCACGGAGAGCAGGAACGCGCCGCGCTGGGAGGTGGCTCCCGGCAGGTACTCCACCGTGAGGTTGATGAAGAGCGCGGCAAGACCCACCTGCGCGGCGATGTAGAAGAAGTTGGCCAGCACGCCCCAGATGAATTCCCTGTGCGTGACGAGGGGCCTGCTGTCGGTCTCGGCCTTGTCGCCGCCGCTGTCCTTCTCGCGGATGTCGGGCAGCGCGGTGCGGGCGATGAACAGGGCCAGCAGCGTCACGACCACGCCGATGCCTACGTAGGTCTCCTTCACCGCGCTCAGATCGGCCATGCCCGTGGCCGCGGCTCCGGAGTCGGCGCTGTTCGCCGCGGCGTAGAACATCACTCCGCCGAGCATGGGGCCCAAGAACTGGCCAACCCCGTTGAAGCACTGCGCCAGGTTCAGGCGCATGGCGGACGATTCCTCGGGGCCCAGGACCGTGGCGTAGGGGTTGGCCGCGGTCTCCAGCGCGCCGAGCCCCAGGGCCAGGATGAAGAAGGAGAAAAGGAAGAACGGGAAGCTGCCCTGGTCCGCCGCCGGGATGGTCAGGAACGCGCCCCCGGCAAAGAAGCACAGGCCCAGGATGATGCCCGCCTTGTAGCCGAACCTGTTCATGAACAGGGCGGCCGGGATGGCGGCGACGAAATACGCGCCGAAATAGGCGAACTGGATGTAGCCGGACTGGGCCTTGGTGACGTTCAGCACCTCCTGGAAGTGTTTGTTGAGCACGTCGACGAGGCCGTATGAAAGGCCCCACATGAAAAAGAGCACGGTGATGAGCGCAAGCGCACCCTTGAACTCCGGAGTCGTTATTTTCGACTTCATGGTGTCCTCCCGGTTGGCGAAGAGCAGCCAGAGCGCTGCGGTCCGCATAGGGTGGCCGGGGGGCTCAGCCCGGGGACGGCTGGCCCGCGACGGCCCGGTCAAGGCGCGTGTATTCTCCGTCCACCAAGAGCCCGCTGCCCGGTGACCCGGTCTTCATGTCGTAACCTCCCCGGCTATGCTCCCGCCACGGCGGATTTTCCGACGCCCATCTCCGCAAGCAACTCCTCCAGGCGGCGGGTCTGGGCGGCGTCCGCCGAGGGGAAGGGCCGCGTGCAGGCGGAGGAGGCGACGACCCCGCGCAGCACCAGCCCCTTCTTGATGACGGGGATGAAAATGTCCGCGATTCCGTACACGCGCATCAGGCCATCCACCTTGCGCTGGCACCGCGCAATGGCGCGGAAGTCTTCCCGGCGCAGCGCCTCCAGCCAATCCGCGAACACCTCGGGAACGAGATTGGAAAGGCTGCCTATGCATCCGTTGCCGCCGGAGAGGACATTGTGCGCAAGATTGTTATCGTAGCCGCTGAACACCTCAAAGTGCGGAAAGCGTGATTTGACTTCACGGATTATGTCGGCCGTATGCCACATATCCATGACGGTGTCCTTGATGCCGACGATGTTGTCATGCTTGTCAGCAAGCCGAAGCAAAAGCCCTGTGGAGAGGGAATACCCTGTCCGTGCCGGAAAATTGTAGAGAATGATCTTTGCTTCAGTCCGTTTCGCTACATATGAATAGTATTCGAAGACGCAGTCATCATTGAGGCTGAAATAGTACGGGCTCACGATCATGACGCCGTGCAGGCCCAGATCGCAGGCATGGTTGGCCAGCGCCACACTTTCGTCCGGGTCCATCCGGCTCGCGCCGGCGAAGACGCGCATGGAGCCCCGGTCGAAGTCGGCGGCGATGCCCATGAGTTCCCTGGTCTGATCCATGCCCAGGCTGAAAAACTCGCCCGAGCTGCCCAGAACGACGAAGCCGGACACCCCTCCCGAGAGCAGGTGCGCATAGAGCTTGTGGTTCTCCTCGCGGTCCAGCCGCCCCTTGGGATCGAGAATGGTCACGGCTGGTGTAATGCACTGGAAATCCATTCAACCACCTCCGTTCCGGCCGCCCCAGAATTGTTTTGACAGCCCGTGTGTTCGTTTATACAAACCGCATTCATTTATACGAATGATTTCTCAATGCCCAAGCTCGGCAACATTGTCAAGCACGGGCGACATTGCTCCCAAACAGATTTTTCGCTAGAAAAAGGGGAATCATGTGAACGGACAAGGAAGGAGCCGCCCAATGCCTGACAGCAGCCGCCACCAGCCCACCATCCGCGTGCTGGATGTCCTTGAGCGGCTGGCCTCGGCCCCGCAGGGGCTGAGCCTCACCGCCCTGGCCGCGGACACGGGGTTCTCGAAGAGCACGCTGTTTCCCATCATGAAAACGCTTCTGGCCAGGCGCTACATCCGGCTCGCCCCAGATACCCTGCGCTATCTGTGGGGGGTGGGCGGCATCGCCCTGGCCGGGGCCGGAATGGCCGCTGCACCCTGGCTCAGCGCCATCAACGACGAGATGCGGGCCGTGGTCCAAGGCTGCGGCGAAGTCTGCCAGATGGGCGTGCTCGAAGGGCGCGACATCCTCTACGTCGCCAAGGTGGAGGCCAAGCGCCAGGTGCGCCTGCTCTCGCAGGTCGGCAAGCGCCTTCCGGCCAACTGCACGGCCCTGGGCAAGGCTCTGCTTGCCCAGTTCGACCGCGCCAGGCTGGAGGAGATCTTCGCCGACGGACTTCCGGGCTTCACCGAGCGCAGCAGCGTCACCCTGGATGATCTGGAGGCGCGCCTGGAGGAGGTGCGCAGGCTTGGCTACGCCGAGGATGACCGCGAACTCCACGAGGAGACCGTGTGCCTGGCCGTGGCCCTGCGCCAGCGCGGGCGGCCCGTTGCCGCAATCAGCGTGTCGCTGCCGGTGTTCCGGGCGAATGGGGAGGCCAGGGAGGCCATTCTCGGCCTGCTCTTCGCGGCCAGGGAGCGTGTGGAGGCCATGCTGGACGGGCTGCCGGAACTGAATTTCGCCGAGGACTAGGCGGCTCTGCCGCACAAGCGCCCGCACGTCCGGAGACGCCGCCGCCCCCTTTGCGCCCCGCGCGGCCAGGGCCGAGGGCTTGATCAAAGCCCGCCAAGGTGGCCTTTCCCCGTGTTGTCTCCCTTTGGATTGCCTGTGCTCTTTTTCAGCCAGAGCCGTCTTGAGGCTGAAAACCCGGAGTCGCTGACCGCCGGCCCCAGGTCACATCGTCGAAGTGAGCGTCTCGTGGTCCATTCTGTCTTCAGACCAGGCAAGGAAGGCTTCGCGCTCGCGTGCAACCAGTTTGCCGACGCGAAAACGTTCCGATGAGTTTCACTCTATTCTCGGTGAGCAGCCGGCACTGATTGGCGCTGACGCGCTGCCGGTGTGTCATGCCCGGCACCTTGCCCGCCGCCGATGAACCGGCCCCGGACGCATCCACCTGCGGGGTGCCCAGGGCCGGTTCGGTGCAACGGATCACATTATCGCGCGACTGGAATGTCCCATGCGGCTTCTAGCGTCCCCAGATGCCGGGGGCCAGGGGCTTGAAGCGGAAGATGGCGAAGGGCTTCCGGGTCATGTCCTTGCCGTTGTTGAAGACCCCGGCCAGGGGAAGCTGCGCGGCGGAGACGTACATGTAGCCGTCCTTGTTGTAGCTGACGCCATCCGGCCAGATGAGCTGCGCGTCCGCCGCGTAGGTGCGGGCCGTGCGCGTGTCCGCCGGGATGACGCCCACGGCCTTGTCGCCCACGTAGGTCAGATAGAGATTGCCTTCCACGTCGATGCTCAACCCGCCGTTGTTCTTCTTTTTCGCGTACGTCTCCACCTTGCCCGGCAGGGCGTTGTCGGGCGTGCGCAGCAGGTCGTCCATGCGGATGCGGTACACCGCGCTCCCGTTCAGCGGCGCAAAATACAGCCACGTGTTGGACCTATCCAGCGTGATGCCGTCCGCGCCCACCAGGATGGGCTTCTGCGTGCCGGGGATGTTCAGTTGCTTGCCATCGCTGACGATGGGCATGTTCTCCGGGCGCGTGCTTTTGTCGCCGGCCAGCACCCGGCGGGTGGCGCCCGTCTTCATGTCCAGGATCACCAGCGCGGCCTTGGTGCCGTCGCCGCCATTGGCGATTTCCTCGTCGGCGATGACCGCCACGCCCCTGGTCTCGTCCAGCACGAAGTCGTTCAGTTGCGATGTGCGGAGGCTTGCCGGAGCGGGAATGTAGTAGATGCGCTCAAGCTTGTTGGCGCGCGTGTTCCAGCCGACGAGCTTGGGCGTGACGCCGGACTTTGTGCCCATGTCGAGCATCCACACCACGCCCTGGCTGTCGTTGCGGAGGCCCAGCACGTCGTCGAGGTAGCGGTCATCGGTGGTGCGCCGCGTGTTCCACTCCGCATTGGGGTAGGGCGTGGATTTTTTCGTCCTGGGGTCATAGTGCATGACACGCACTTCCGGTGCAAAGAACGGATGATTGCTGAATATCAATTCGCCATTGTGGTCGAAGGCGATGTTTCCGACGGGATACGGCGTCTCTGCGTATTTTTCCGTTTTCACTTGCTGCTGGGCATGTGCATTCTGTGCGCTGACGCCAAGAACAAGCATGGCGGCAAGTGCATAGCCAAGGATTTTCATTGTCGGCCTCCTGTGTGCTTTTAGCGCATACTATCTAACTATATTCACAATTATCCCCATTGTTCATGCGCAGTGCAGGGGATGACAAGAAGTAGGAATTATCGATAATTTGTCAAGGCGCCGTCCCGACGGGGGGAGCCTCAAGGCCTGCGCGGGCTTCGGCGCGCCGCCATGCGTCTGTTGCGCTGGCCTGGAGGCGCGTCCGGCTTTTGCGGAGGCTGCGGAGGCCGCCGGACCGGAGCGTGGGGCGGCGCGCGGATGCGTCGCGGTGGCGTGCTGCTGTTCTTTCGCCTCGCGAACTCCTGGCCGGATGCTTCTGCCCGCATACGGCAGGCCGACGCCCGGATGCGGGGCGGCCTTGGCCGGTGTTGACGCTGAAAGAAGAACGGCCGCCTCGTCCTGCCGGGAGCGCGGCCGCAACAGTAAACGGCGCCATGATCGGCCAGGGGGCGGCCGCGCCCCGCACTGGCCCCTGGCGGGAATGCTCCCGCCCGTTCATGCACGGAAAAACGGGCGCTGCGACAGTTGCGCCGCATTGCGCCCGGGCCGCGTCCGTCCTCCCGTGCAATCCTCCCCCTTGCGTGGGGAAGGCGACGCACGGATTATGCGTTCCACCAGTGCCTTTTGTTTTGTTTCGGCTTGCAAAACCATTGGGTTTCGCTATCCTGGCAGTGTATCGTCCGCGCCTCCCCCGGGTTGCGGCACAGCGTGTGAGGCCTCCATGCTCCTGCACTTCCTGCGCGGTTCCATTCGCAAAAAAGTCGCCGGACTGATCATCCTGTCGGCCCTGCCCGCCCTGGCGCTGATCGCCGTCCTCGGCGTGAAGAGCAGAAGCAAGGCCGTCGAGGACTCCAAGCTCGTGCTGCAGTCCTTCATCAAGAGCGCAGCCGAGAACCAGGAACGCTCGACCCAGGCGACGCGCCTCATGCTGCGGAACCTGTCCAAGGTTCCGGCCGTGCAGCAACGCGACATCGAGGCCTGCACGCGGATCTTCGCCAACGTCCTGCGCATAAACCAGCAGCGGTACGCGTCGCTGCACCTCGTCGACCTTGACGGCAACGTCCTCGCCTCCAGCGAGCCGGGCAACCGGGCCAACTACGCCAAGACCAAGCCCTTCATTGACGCGCTGGCCACCCGGACCTTCGTGGTGGGGGAGTACCAGCTCGGGGTCATCCTGAAGAAGCCGGTGATCCCTTTCGGGCAACCGGTGATCAGCGAGGACGGGCAGGTGCTCAGCGTTTTGCTCACCAGCGTCCACCTCGACGATTTCATCCTCCCCTACCGCGAGCTGCCCTTTCCCGCCGGGGCGTTCTTCGGCTTGAGCGACCAGAACGGCACCCGGCTCTTCCGGGTGCCCGAGCGGCCCGAGACGCCCTTCGGCGTGGCCATCCAGCGGGAGGCCTTCGAGGCCGCCCAGGCGGTGAACGGCGAGGGGCTCGTGCAGTACGCCGGCTCGGACGGGGCCGAGTACATCGTCGCCATCCGCCAGCTGCGCAGCGAACCCGGCAGGGCGCCGTACATGTACATGTTCGCCGGCATGCCCAAGGCCCAGGTGGACGCCAGGGGCTGGGAGGGCATCCAGCGCGACCTCGCCATCCTGCTCCTTGTGGTTGCGCTTACGCTGGCCAGCGGGTGGTTCTTCGGCGGGCGGGAGGTGGGACACCGGCTGGAAGACCTGGCCGAGGCCGCCAGGCGCATCGGCGCGGGCGACCTGTCCGCGCGCGTCGAGCCGGCTCCGGACATCACCGAGATCGAGACGCTCGGGCATTCCTTCAACCAAATGGCCCAGGCCCTGGAAGAGGACCGCGAGGAGCGCCGCCGCACCGAGGCCGAATTGCGGGAGGCCCGGACCCAGGCCGACGGCGCCAACCGTTCCAAGAGCCTGTTCCTGGCCAACATGAGCCACGAGCTGCGCACGCCGCTCAACGGTCTGCTCGGCATGCTCAACCTCATCAAGGACGCCGGCGTTTCGGGCGAGGTGGAAAACTACGTGGAGCTGGCGCTGCGCTCCGGGCGGCGGCTCACCGATCTTCTGGGCGACCTGCTCGACCTCTCGCGCATCGAGTCGGGCCGCCTGTCCATAGAGCGCAAGCCCTTCGCCCTGTCCGGCGTCTTCGCCGCCCTGGCCGAGACCTATTCGCCCATGCACCTCAGCAAGCGGGTGCCGCTGGTCATCTTTGCCGCGCCCGGGGTGCCGCCCGTGCTTGAGGGCGATGAGGCGCACCTGCGGCAGGTGCTGTTCAACCTTGTGGGCAACGCCATGAAGTTCACCGAGAAGGGCGAGGTGCGGCTTGAGGCCAGCCCGCTCCTGCCCCTGCCCTCGGGGGAGCGGCGGCTGCTGTTCACCATCCGCGACACGGGCATAGGCATTCCCGACGACAAGCTGGACGAGGTCTTCAAGCCCTTCACGCAGGTCTCGGAGAACTACACCCGTTCGTACCAGGGGGCGGGCCTTGGCCTGGCCATCGTCAAGAACCTCGTGTCGGCCATGGGCGGAACCCTTGCCCTTGAGAGCGTCTTGGGCGAGGGCACCACGGTCTACGTGTGCCTGCCCTTTGGCGTCCGCGAGGCTGCCGTGGACGGCGGCACCCGGCAGGAGGCTCCCCCGAGGGAGCCGGGCGGCCCGCTCCGCGTCCTGCTCGTGGAGGACGATGAGGTGAGTCGCATGAGCGCCAGGCTCCAGCTTGAGCGCATGGGCCATGCGGTCAGCACCGCGGCCAACGGGGCCCAGGCCCTGGACGCCCTGCGGGCGAACCGGTTCGATTGCGTGCTGATGGACGTCCAGATGGACGTGATGGACGGGGTGGAGGCGACCCGGCAGGTGCGCAGCGGCGGCTCCGGGGTGCTGGACGCCCGGATCCCGATCATCGCCATGACGGCCTACGCCATGAGCGGCGACCGGGAGAACTTCCTTGCCGCAGGGATGGACGACTACGTGTCCAAGCCGGCCGCGGCCGAAGATATCGCGGCGGCCATTTCGCGGGCCATTTCGCGGGGCAATGCGCGAGCCGAGTCCGGGCGCGGCCAGGGCTGACCGGCGCCCCCCTAGCCCTCTCCGCCGAGCTCCTTGAGCCGGGCCTCGGCCGCTTCCCAGCGGGCGAAGGCCTGCTCCAGCTCGGCCTCCAGGGCGGCGAGGGCGTCTTTGGCGCTGGTGATGGCCTCGGGCGGGCCCTTGTACAGCTCCGGGTCGGCCAGGCGCTCCGAGGATGCGGCCACCTGGGCCTCCAGGCTTTCCAGGCGGGCGGGCAGGGCCTCCAGCTCGGCCGTGAGGGTTTCCAGCTCGCGCTGCTCCTTGAAGGAGAGCTTGCGCGGCCTGCCCGGTGCGCCTGATGTGGACGGCGTGGACGGCGCGGACGCCTCCGACTCCCTGCGGGCGGGCCTGTCCTTCGGCGTTTCCGCGGCGTCGGGCTTCGCGGGCTCGGGCCGCTGGCGCAGCCAGTCGTCGAAGCCGCCCACGTACTCCCGCACCACGCCATGCCCCTCGAAGGCCAGGGTGCTGGTGACCACGTTGTTCAGGAACGCGCGGTCGTGGCTCACCAGGATGAGCGTGCCGGGGTATTCCACCAGCCGGTCCTCCAGCAGCTCCAGAGTCTCGGCGTCCAGGTCGTTGGTGGGCTCGTCCATCACCAGCACGTTGGAGGGCCGGGTGAACAGCCGCGCCAGCAGCAGCCGGTTGCGCTCCCCGCCGGAGAGCACGCGCACCGGGCTGTTGGCCCGGTCGGAGGAGAAGAGGAAATCCTTCAGATAGCCCATGACGTGCCTGGTGCGGCCGCCGATGGTCACCTGGTCCGAGCCCTCGGCCACGCTCTCGCGCACGCTCTTGTCCGGGTCCAGCTCCTCGCGGTGCTGGTCGAAGTAGGCGACCTCAAGATTGGTGCCCAGGCGCACGCTGCCGCCCGTTGGGGCAAGGCGTCCCAGCAGGGTCTGGATGAGGGTGGTCTTGCCCGCGCCGTTGGGGCCGATGAGCCCCAGCTTGTCCCCGCGCATGACGGTGAGGCTCAGGTCCTTGAACACCGGTTCCGGCGCGCCGGGCCAGACATGGCTGATGCCCTTGGCCTCGATGACCAGCCTGCCGGAGCGCTCGGCGTCCTGCACCACGATGGTGGCCGTGCCCATGCGCTCGCGCCGTCTGGCCCGCTCCTCGCGCAGTTTCTTCAGCTCGCGCACGCGGCCCTCGTTGCGCGTTCTGCGGGCCTTTATGCCCTGGCGCACCCACACTTCCTCGCGTGCCAGCTTCTTGTCGAACTCGGCCCAGTTCTTTTCCTCGGCCTCAAGGAGCGCCTCCTTGCGGGCCAGGAAGGTGTCGTAGTCGCAGCTCCAGTCGGCCAGCCTGCCGCGGTCCAGCTCGATGATGCGCGTGGCGATGCGCCTGAGGAACATGCGGTCGTGGGTGATGAAGACCAGCGTCTTCACGTGGCGCAGCAGGAATTCCTCCAGCCAGGCGATGGAGTCGATGTCCAGGTGGTTGGTGGGCTCGTCCAGCAGCAGCACGTCGGGCTGGCCAACGATGGCGCGGGCCAGCAGCGCCCGGCGCTTGAGCCCGCCGGAGAGCTCCTCGAAGCGCTGGTCTGGGTCCAGGGCGAGGCGCGTCACGGCCGCGTCCACGTCGGCCATGGCCTCCCAGCCGCCATGCTCGGAGATGTCGGCCTGGGCCGCGGCCAGGGCGCTGGCGTCGCCGTCCTTCTGGGCCCGGTGGTGCGCGGCGATGCGTTCGCCCATCTCGCCCAGGCCCTGGGTGACCACCTCGTACACGGTGCCGGAGAGTTCCTCGGGCACCTTCTGCGACAGGCGCGCGGTCTTGAGGCCCACGGCGCGGGCGATGTCGCCGCCGTCCGGGGTCAGGTCGCCGGAGAGCAGGCGCAGCAGCGTGCTCTTGCCCTCGCCGTTTCTGCCCACGATGGCGATGCGCTGGCCGGGCTCGATCTGGAAGCCGACGTTGTCCAGCAGCTTGGGGCCGCCGAAGCTCATGCTGACGTTGGTGACGCTCAAAAGTGCCATGCCGGGCTTCGTATGCTGCGCGGGGGGGCGGGTCAAGCAGGAGCTGCGGCTACGCGCGGCGGAGCAGGGCGGGCAGCGCCGCGAAGTCCGCGCAGGCGATGCCCATGTTCAGCATGTCGGCGATGTTGGCCGCGGCCACTTCCGGCGTCTGGGCCGAGCAGGCGTCGGTGACCACCACCACCTCGAAGTCCCGCGCCATGGCGTCCACGGCGGTGCCGCGTACGCAGTTGGGGTACTGGGTGCCGCCGATGACCAGGGTGGTTATGCCCTGGCGGCGCAGCAGGACCTCGAATTCCGTGGCGTGGAAGGCGCTGAAGCGCGTCTTGCGCAGCACGGTTTCCCCCGGCAGGGGGGCAAGCTCGGGCACGATTTCCGCGCCGGGGGTGCCGGTGACGCAGATGCCCCGGCCCTGGCGGAAGGCCTCGCGGCGGAAGAGCTCCGCGTCGCTGCCGTCGGCCCTGTGGGCGCGCGCCACGTGGAAGACGCGCCAGCCCTCGGTGCGGGCGTGCGCCAGCAGGCGGCGCAGCACGGGCAGGGTGGCCTGGGCTCCGGCCACGCAGGCGGGCGCGCCGGGCAGCACGAAGTCGTTCTGCATGTCGATGATGGCGAGGGCGATGGCCGGTGTGATGGCCGGGGCGGCGGGGCCGCCCGTGGTGCGCGTGGTGGGCATGTGCAGGCTCCTGCTGTGTGTGCAATGCACAACACGGTAGCCCCTTGGCGCTGGCAGGGCAAGACTACGCATTGCGCCCGGCGGTGCACCGTTGTATGGTGCGCGCCGATGCCCCATCGGATTTTGTCCGCGTTTTTTGTCCGCGTTTTTTTTGCCCTGGCGTTGCAGGCCGGGCGAGCGGATTCAGGGCCTCACGCCAGCAGGCGGCGGTACAGGGCGCGCTCGTAGGCGCGGCTCATGCGCCGGGCCACGGCGTCGCACAGGCCCGCTTCGCGCAGGCGGCAGTACAGGTGCAGGGGATTCAGCAGATGGTGCAGGCGTTCGCGCAGGGTGTCCATGGTGCCCCCTCCTTCGCGGGGGTGGGTGTATGCGGAATTTGAAGCAAGGGCCGTGCCGGAAGTGAAATCGTCAACAAGCGCGCGTACCGCGCCCGAGCTGCCCTGGACCATTGCCGCGCCCTCCTGCGTTTTGCCCGCCGGAGTGGCGGAAAATTGCACATTTCTGGCCCCCCGGTTCGACGAGATCGGCCTGGCCTTTTTCGAGACCGGCCCCTGCCTGGCCTACACCCGGCAGGACTTGCCGGACGAGCTTGCGGGGCTCCCCGTGAGCTGGCACGTGCACCTGCCGCTGGATCTGCCCTGGGCCGACGGGGGGGCTGGCGGCGGAACCGGCGGGGCGGAGCGCGTGGCCGGGGTGATCCTGGCCCTGGCGCGCAAGGTGGAACACCTGTCGCCCGGGGCCTTTGTGCTGCACCCGCCCCAGAGTCCGAAGGCCCTGGCGCGGCTGGCGGAACTGCTGGAAGCCGGAGGGCTTGAGCCCGAGCGCCTCCTGGTGGAGAACATCCAGGGCCGCGACCTGGAAGACCTGTGGCCAGCCATCTGCGGCAGCGGCCTGGGCGTGTGCCTGGACCTGGGGCACTTGCTGGCGCACGGGCAGGAGGACTTCCTCGCCCTGCCGGGGCTTTCCGCCCGGCTGGCCATGGTGCACCTGAACGCGCCCGATCCGCGGAAGCCCGCGCGGCATGCGGCCCTGTCGCTGCTCGACGGGCACGGCCAGGGCATCATGCGGGAGATGCTGGCCCTGCTCGACCCCTCGGGCGTGGTGATGCTGGAACTGTTTGGCGAGGCCGCCCTGGCCGAATCGCTGCGCGTGCTGCGCGGCCGGACGGGGACAGCGGGCGGGGAGAAAGCGGCGTGATCACTTTCGTCACCGGCGGCAACAAGTCCGGCAAGTCGGACTACGCCCTGGGGCTGCTGGAATCCCTGCCGGGGCCGGCGGTCTTCATGGCCACGGGCAAGGCCCAGGACCTGGCCTTCCGCGAGCAGATAAGCGACCACCGCGTGCGGCGCGACCCCGCGCTGCCGGTGGTGGAGGCCGGCCGGGACTTGCCACATGCCCTGGGGATGGCTAGAGAGGAATACAAGGCCGTGCTGGTGGACAGCCTGGATTTCTGGCTGTACCTCTGCATGCGGGAAGGCCGCGCGGACGAGTTCGCGGCGGCCCTTCTGGATACGCTGAAAACGCTGAAGGGCGGCGGGACGCACGTGATCCTGGTGTCCTGCGAGATCGGGCTCTCCCCGCTGCCGGCATCAAGCGAGACCAGGGCGTTCTTGAAGAAACTCGGGCGGCTCAACCAGGCCGTGGCGGCCCTGTCGGACGAGGCGTACCTCGTGGTGGCGGGCCTTCCCCTGGCGCTCAAAAAGGCGGAACATGGGTGTATCCAAGCTGACTGACGAAAAGGTGCAGGCGCTGCTGCCGCTTTTGAACAAGGACCAGCGCTGGCTCATCGTCATCAACGCCGACCCGGACTCCATGGGCTCCGCCCTGGGGCTCAAGGCCATCCTGTCGCGCCGCGTGCACGACATCGGCATCGGCCACGTGAACGAGATCAAACGGCCGGACAACCTGGCCATGATCCGCTACCTGCGCGTGCCCACGCGCAAGCTCATCCCGAACCTCATCGCCCAGTACGACCACTTCGCCCTGGTGGACAGCCAGCCCCACCACCACCCGGAGCTGGCCAAGCTCGACTACACCATCGTCATCGACCACCACCCGATTCTGCCGGACAAGCCGGTGAACGCGCCCCTGGTGGACATCCGCCCCAAGTTCGGCTCCACCTGCTCGCTTCTGGCCGAATACGTCCAGCGCCTCAAAATTCGCCCGCCCAAGCTGCTGGCCTCGGCGCTTTTGTACGGCATCAAGGCCGACACCATGAACTTCCAGCGCAAGTTCATCGACGCCGACATCAACGCCTTCAAGTACCTGTCCAAGTACGCCGACCACACCCTCATCACGCGCATCGTGCGCAGCGAGTACCACCTGGAGTGGATGCGCTACTTCTCCCGCGCGTTCTACAACCTGCGCCGCATCGGCACGGGTCTCACCGCGCACCTGGGCAAGGTGGCCAGCCCGGACATCCTGGTGGTGGTGGCCGACTTCTTCATGCGCGTGCACTCCATTTCCTGGGACGCCGTTTCCGGCGTGTGCGACGACCAGCTGGTGATCATCTTCCGGGGCGACGGCATCCGCAAGGACATCGGCAAGTTCGCGGCCTCGCTCTTCGGCGACATCGGCTCCGCGGGCGGGCACAAGGGCGCGGGCCGGGCGGAGATTCCCCTGGCCGCCCTGGACGGCAAGGACCCGGAGCTCTACGTGCTCAAGAAGCTCTCCCGCGGCAAGACCAGCGGGTTCCAGCGGATCTAGCGCCATGGCCCTCAAAGCCCGCCTGAACCTCGGCGACGCCGAGCCGCTGTACCTCGTCGACGGCACCAGCTTCCTCTACCGGGGCTTCTACGCCTACCCGGACCTCAAGCGTTCCGACGGCATGGCCACGGGCGCCATCTTCATCGTGCTGCGCATCCTCCTGCGCATATTGCGCGAGGAAAAGCCGAAGTATCTCGGCTTCTTCATGGACGGCAAAGGGCCGAACTTCCGCCACGCGCTGTTCGAGCCCTACAAGGCCCAGCGGCCCAAGATGCCCGAGGACCTGGCCGCGCAGATTGAACCCCTGCGCGAGGCCGTGCGCCTGCTGGGCCTGTCGCTCACCGTCAGCGAGGGCATCGAGGCCGACGACTGCATCGCCAGCCTGGCCGCGGCCAACCAGGGGCAGCGCCCGGTGGTGCTGGTGGCGTCCGACAAGGACCTGAAGCAGTGCCTGACGCCCAGCGTGTACCTGTGGGACCCGGCGGGCAAGAACGAGAAGGTGACCGGCGAGGCCGACTTCATGGCCGAGCTGGGCATCCGGCCCGCCCAGTGGCCCGACTTGCAGGCCCTCATGGGCGACAGCTCGGACAACATCCCCGGCCTGCCGGGGGTGGGGCCCAAGACGGCGCTCAAGGTGCTGCACGACTTTCCGACCCTTGAGGACCTGAAGGCGGCGGAGGAGGCGGGCGACAAGCGCCTGCCCGAGAGCTTCCGCAAGAAGCTGGAAGGCCGCATGGACGACGTGTTCCTGTACCGCGAGCTCACGCGCCTCAAGACCGACGCCTGCCCGGAGCTGACCCTGGACGCCCTGGCCGTGAATCCGCCGGACGTGGAGAAGCTGGCCGAGTTCCTGCGCGCCTACGAGTTTCGCAGCCTGCTGCGCGAGATCCCCCTGCCCCGGCAGGAGCAGGGGCCCGACCCGCATTCCGGCGGCTACGACGGCCCGCCGCCGTGGGAGGAGGGCGGCCATGCGCCGCTTGTTCCGCCCGCGCCGCTTTCCGCCGCCACCGCGGCGTTCACTGCGCCCGTGGGGAATGCGCCCGTGGGGAGCGCGCCGGCCAAGGCCGCAGCCTCGAAGAAGGCCGCCAAGGCCGGGCAGCTGTCCCTGTTCGGAACCGGCCCGGCAGCTGGCCCGGCAGCCGGCCAGGCAGCCAGTCAGGCCGCGCCCTCGCTGCTTGATTTCGCGTCCGCCGCCCCGGCCCAGGGCGTGCCCTCGCTGCCCCTGCGCCACGTGGCCGAGGCCTCGGCCCTGCCGGACTTTTCCGGCCGGAAGGTGGGCCTTGTGCCGTTTGGGGCCAGGGAAGGCCAGGGCGCAAGTCAGACCGGCGGCTACCGGCTGGCCTGCGAGGGCGACGAAGGCGAGCTGGTGTTCACCGGCAGCGCGGAGGCCCTGGCCCCGCTGCTGGCCCGGGCCGCGCAGGTGGCCGCGCCAAGCTGGCAGGAGCTGCTGCGCGCCAGCCGCGCCTGGGAGGCAGTGCCCCTGGAGCGCTGGTTCGACCTGGGCCTGGCCGCGTACCTGCTGAACCCCGAGGACCGCAACTATTCCTTCGAGCGCCTGCGCCTGGCGCTGTTCATCGCGCCCGATCCCTTCCTGGACCCGGAGGATGCTCCCCCCGATGGCGCGCTTGGCGAGGAGGCGCTTCCCCTTGAAACCCCCGAAGGGGGCCCCCTTGAAAGCCCCGAAGGGGACGAGCCCGCGCCGCACCCGGAGGCCCAGGCCCTGGCCGCGCTGGCCTGCGCGCGGGTGCTCTCGCGCCGCCTGGGCAACGCTGGGCTGGCCGAGCTCATGCGCGACCTTGAGACCCCGCTCATCCCCGTGCTTGCGGCCATGGAACGCCGGGGCGTGCGCATCGACTTCGCGGCCTTCAAGAGCTTTTTGGACGAGGTGAGCGCCGAGGTGGAGGCCCACACCCGGCGCATCCACGAGCTTGCGGGCGCGCCGGTGAACGTGCGCTCCAGCCAGCAGCTGGCCGAGCTTTTGTTCAAGAAGCTGGGCCTCAAGCCCGCGGGCAAGACGCCCGGCGGCGCGCTCTCCACCGGCAGCGAGGCCCTGGAGAAGCTCTCGGGCCAGCACCCTGTGGTGGACGAGATCCTGGCCTTCCGCGTGCAGGAGAAGCTGCGCTCCACCTACCTTGAGCCCATGCCGCGCCTGGCGGATTCCTCCGGCCGGCTGCACACGCGCTTCAACCAGCTGGCGACGGCCACCGGGCGGCTCTCCAGCTCCGGCCCGAACCTGCAGAACATCCCCATCCGCGGGCCCCAGGGCGCGCGCATGCGGGCCTGCTTCGTGGCCTCGCCGGGCATGCTCTTCGTCGGGGCGGACTACTCCCAGGTGGAGCTGCGCGTGCTGGCGCACTTCTCCAAAGACCCCGCCCTCATCGACGCCTTCCGCAAGGACGAGGACATCCACAGCCGCACCGCCGCGCTGCTCTTCGACACGGACGCGGCAAGCGTGAGCGCGGACCAGCGGCGCGGGGCCAAGACCATCAACTTCGGCCTCATCTACGGCATGGGCCCGCAGAAGCTGGCGCGGGAGCTGGGCATCAGCACCAACCAGGCCAAGGAGTTCATCGCCCGCTACTTCGAGAAGCTGGGCACGCTGAAGGACTTCTACGAGGGGCTGGTGCAGGACGCCATGCTGCGCGGCTACGTGACCACCCTGGCCGGACGCCGCAGGCTGCTGCCGGAGCTCTTCTCGCGCAATCAGCAGGTGCAGGCCCAGGCGCGCAGGCAGGCGGTGAACACCGTCATCCAGGGCAGCGCGGCCGACGTCATCAAGCTGGCCATGCTGCGCGTGTTCGCCAGCCCGGAGCTGACGCGGCTCGATGCCAAGCTCATCCTGCAGGTGCACGACGAACTGCTGCTGGAAGTGCCGGAGCAGAACGCCCCGGCCGCGGCGCAGGAGCTTTCCGCCCTCATGCAGAACGTGGTCAGCCTGGACGTGCCCCTGAAGGTGGACGTGGGCCAGGGCCGCAACTGGGCCGAGGCGCACTAGGGCGTGAGGCCTGCCGCCCCTGGGCGCTGGGGCAGGATGGCAGGCCCTCCGCAAACGGGTCGAGTCGCGTTTGGCGTGAAGGCTAGAGGCGTTGTCCACCGTGGCGTTGCTTCCGCCCATGGGGGGACCGCAAGTCTGTGGTCATGACCACTTGTTTGTCGGGCCAGCGGGGCGATCCGCTGGCTTTTTCGTCTGAGCGCGGGCGCGGCTGCGGGCTGATCGCCCCTGCAAGGCCGGGCGGTCCCAAGATGGGGTTGCGTTCGCCGGTGGCCGCCCAGACGCTTCCGTCTGCTCTCGTCTTCCCACGGCTTCGCCGCGTCGGCTTTCCGCCTTTTCCGCCGGTGCGCGCCGCCTCGTGCTCAGTCATTTTCCGTCCTTTGGCATCGCGGCAGAAAGCCCTTTCGGGCCGCGACGTTCTGCGCTATGGTGCCCGAATCATGCCCGCTTCCCAGAACGCCATCCTGCTTGCCGCCTTCGGCTCGCGCCTGCCCGCTGCCGAGGCCTCCCTCGTGGCCATCCGCGACCGCGCGTGCGCGCTGTACCCGGACTGGCGGGTGGAGACGGCGCTGACCTCGGGCACGGTGCGCCGCCACAAGGGCGCGCACACCCGGCAGGGCCAGTCGCCGGAGGACATCCTGAAGGGTCTGCTGCGCGACGGCGTCAAGCGCCTTGCCGTGCAGTCCCTGCACGTGATTCCCGGCGACGAGTACAAGGGCCTGGAGCGCCTGGTGGCCGTGCTGTCCAAGGCCTCGGCCAGTCCCTCGCCAGGGCCGGACGGCTTCGAGCGCATCGCCCTGGGGCGGCCTCTCATGGGCAATGCCGACGACGTGCGCCAGGTGGCCCGCACGCTGCTCACTGTGCTCCCCCCCGGCCGCAAGCCCGGCGAGGCCGTGCTGCTCATGGGCCACGGCACCAGGGGCCGGGCCAACGGCATCTACCAGGACCTGGCCGACGAGCTGCGCACCCTGGACCCGCTGGTGCTCATCGGCGCGCTGGAGGCCGAGCCCGGCCTGGCCGCCAAGGTGGACGAACTGCGCGCCCTTGGCGCATCCACGGTGCACCTCATGCCGCTTTTGTTCGCGCGCGGGGTGCATGCCACGCGCGACATGGCCGGAGAGGGCAAAAACTCCTGGCGCGCGGGCTTGGCCAATGCGGGCTTCGCCTGCCAGACCCACCTCACGGGCGCGGGCGAGCAGCCAGCCCTGGCGGACATCTGGCTCGACCACCTGCGCGAGGCCGTGGAGCGCGTTTCAGCCTAGCCCGGCCGGGCGCCAAAGACTGCCGAATCTTCTGTGCCCGGATCTTTTATGCCCCGACCTTCTGCGGCCGAAAGGCTGCGCTCCCCCTGGACCCGCTGAATGGAAATGCCCGCGCGTGATTTCGACTGTCCGGGGTCCAAGGGGCGGATGCCCCTTGGCCGCCGGAGGCCCTCTCCGCGCCAGCGCCAGCCTGCACTGCATCCGTTCGTACCACTTCCCCGCCTCCCGTGACTCCCTTCCGCCCGGCCCCTTTCACGAGGCCCGCGCGGCTTCTCCCCCTTTCTTGACTCCTGCGCTTTCGCCGCGCTATATCCAACATGCCGGAAAAGCCCACGCCCGGCCCCGCATGGACCTCCAACCCGCACGGAGGCGCCGCATGACCCTCTCCATCCGCTCCCGGCTCATCGTGCTGGCCCTGGCTGCGGCCCTGCCCGCGTTCGGCATCATGCTCCTCACCGGCCGCGAACTGGAGGAGAACGTGGTCAGCCGGGCGGAGTCCCACGCGCTGGAGCAGGTGCAGAACATGGCCGAGCACCACGAGCGCGTGGTGGAGAACGCGGCGCTCCTGCTGGCCACCCTGGCCAAGACCTCCGAGGTGCGCAGCCTTGCGCCCAGGGCCAGCCAGGAGCTCCTGGCGGACATCCAGCAGCGCAACCCGGTATATGTTTCCCTGGCCCTGGCCGACGCCCTGGGCCGGGTGCTGGCGCGCGCGCCGGAGACGCCGCTGCTGGGCGAGGGGGCGGAGCTGGCCCGCCAGCCGTTCTTCCGGGCCGCGATCTCAAGCGGGGACTTCGTCACGGGCGACTACGCCTACCTGGAGAGCGCGCGGCACGTGGTGCTGCACTTCGCCATGCCGGTTTCCGGCGGTGCGGGCCGGGGCGTGCTGGTGGCGGCCTTCGACCTGCACCACTTCGGCGAGCTGTTCCGCAGCGCCGGCCTGCCCCCGGGCAGCGTGTTCACCCTCACCGACGCCAAGGGCATGCGGCTGACGCGTTTTCCGGAAACGGAGAAGTACACCTGGGTGCCGGACCTGCCGCGCATGATCGGCCGCATGACCGGCCCGGCGGAGGAGGGGGCCTTCCGGGAGGTCGGCGTGGACGGAGTGCTGCGGCTGTACGCCTTCAAGCGCCTGCACTTCGCAGGGGCTCCCTTCCCGTACCTCATGATCCGCCTGGGCATTCCGGTGAACGAGGCCCTTTCCCAGGCGCGGACCGTGGTGCGCCGCAACATGCTGTTTCTGGGCCTGGCGGCGGCCCTGCTCATGGCCTCCGCCTGGGCGCTGGGAGAGGTGGCCGTGGCGCGCAGGCTCCGGGGGCTTGCGTCGGCCGCGGCCCGGCTGCAGGCCGGGGACCTGGGCGCGCGCTCCGGCCTGGGGGACGGGCACGGCGGGGGCCCGGCGGGCCAGCCGTCGGACGAGATCGGCCAACTGGGCCAGGCCTTCGACGCCATGGCCCAGGCCCTGCAGGAACGCGAGCGGGAGCGCGACGCCTATGAGAACGAGGTGTGCCACCTGAACGAGTTTCTGGAGGACCGGGTGGAGAAGCGCACCAGGGAGCTGGCCGCGGCCAACAAGGAGCTGACGGCCGCCCTGGAGCGCCTGGGCCAGGCCCAGAACCAGCTCATCCAGTCCGAGAAGATGGCCTCGCTGGGCGGACTGGTGGCGGGCGTGGCGCACGAGATCAACACGCCCGTGGGCATCGGCGTCACCGCCGCCTCGCACCTGGAGGACAAGACCAGGTCCGTGCTGGACGAGTTCCGCGCCGGAACCCTCAAGCGCGCCAGCCTGGAGGAATACCTGGGCGTGTGCGACGAGTCCACGCGCATGATCCTGGCCAACCTGCGGCGCGCCTCGGACCTCATCCGCAGCTTCAAGCAGGTGGCCGTGGACCGTTCCACCGAGGAGCGGCGGGTGTTCGGCCTGCGCGCCTACCTGGAGCAGGTGCTGCTGTCGCTCCGGCCGCAGCTCAAGAAGACGGCCATCACCGTGGAGCTGGACTGCGACCCCGAACTGCAGATCGACTCCTACCCCGGCGTGTGGTCGCAGATCGTGTCCAACCTGGTGGTGAACGCCCTGCAGCACGCCTTCGAGCCCGGCCAGGCCGGGCGCATCGGCATCGCCGCGGCCGTGGAGGGCGACCGCCTGCGCTTCACCTTCTCCGATGACGGAAGGGGCATCGCGCCGGAGCATTTGGACAAGGTCTTCGAGCCCTTCTACACCACCTATCGCCAGAAGGGCGGCAGCGGGCTCGGCCTGTCCATCGTGTACAACCTGGTGACGCAGACCATGGGCGGCACCATCCACCTGGCCAGCGCGCCCGGCCAGGGGGCGGTGTTCAACATCATGACGCCCCTCGTCCCGCCGGAGGACGGCGCAACGGGGACGCCCGGGGCCTAAAGCCCCAGCAGCCAGACGGCCAGGGGCGCGAAGCAGGCGGTGAACACGCCGGCCAGGATCATGGCCAGCCCGGCCATGGCGCCCTGCTGTTCGCCCTCCATGAGGGCCGTGGCCGTGCCCTGCCCGTGGGACACCGTGCCCAGGGCCAGGCCGCGGGCCATGGGGTCGCGCACGCGCGCCAGGGAGAGCAGCCAGCCGCCCATGAGGGAGCCCAGGGTGCCCGTGGCCACCACGAAGGCCGCGGCCAGGGGCGGTATGCCCTTGTAGATGGACGCGATTTCGATGGCAAAAGGAATGGAGACGCCCTTGGGCAGGATGGACACCACCACGTCGTGGGGCAGGCCGCCCAGTTTGGCTATGGCTCCGGCCGAGAGCATGGCCAGCAGCGCGCCCAGGGCCACGCTGCCCAGAATGGCCGGGGCGGCGCGCAAAAGCAGCAGGCGGTGGCGGTAGAGCGGCACGGCCAGGCCCACGGTGGCCGGTCCCAGCAGGAAGGTCATGATGTCCTTGGCCGGGACGTAGTCCTGGTAGGGCACGCCGCTGGCCGCCAGCACGGCGATGACGCTGCCCGCGCCCAGGGCCACCACGTTGAGCAGGGGGTGGCGGTAGCGCAGGTACAGGGCGCGCACGCCCAGGTACGCGGCCAGGGTCAGGGCGATGAAGAGGGCGGTGCTCATGCGCCCTCCTGCCCCTGTCCGGCATGCGGGGCCCGGCGGCGCGTGTTCAGGGCCTGCACCAGGCCGCCCACGGCCAGAAGCGGCAGCACCGCGCTGACGACGATGGCCGCGGCGAGCGTCAGGCCGTAGTCGGCGAAGACTTGGCCCCATTCCATGAGGCCCACGGCCACGGGCACGAAGAAGAACACCAGGTGCTTGAGCAGGAAGTCGGCCGCCAGCTCCACGTGCTTGAGCTTGACCACGCCCAGGCAGAGCAGGACGAAAAGGAGCACGACTCCGAGCACGTTGCCGGGGATGGGCAGGCCTGTGGCGGCGGCCAGCCAGCTGCTGCCCTGGTACACGGCCCACAGGATGGCCAGCTGTCCCAGGGCCTTTATGGTCTCGGTCACGCAGGAAACCTCTATTGTATGGGATGTGGGCGGAACGCCGCCCGCGCGGTGGGGGGCAGCATAGCCCAATCCCGGCCCGGGCGGAAGGGGCACGCGGGCGGAAGGGCCAGGGGCGCGGCCAGGGGCGCGGGGATCGAAAAACATTTTCCAGCAAGGTTTGAAACCGCCCGGCCCCCCTCGACGAATCTTTCGCGATGTGGCATGAATCGCGGGCAGCGGGTGGGGCCGGAATCCCCCGACCGGAGTCCCCTTGTCGCATTCGCCGCGGCATTGGCCGGCGGCGGGGCGACGGCAGCCCAGGGACAGGCAACGACAGCCAAGGAGCGCGCAATGGCCGAGCAGATCAAGGTGCTGGTGGTGGATGACGAGGAACGCTTCCGCAACACGCTGGGCAAGCTCCTTACCGCCCACGGCATGACCGTCACCGTGGCCGACGGCGGACAGGCCGCGCTCGACATCCTGCGCAGGGAGCCCCACGACATCGTGCTGCTGGACGTGAAAATGCCCGGCATGAGCGGCCAGGAGACCCTGCCCGAGATCAAGAAGATCGACCCGGACATCGAGGTCATCATCCTCACGGGCCACGCCTCGGTGGACATCGCCGCGGAGATGATGGCCCACGGCGGTTCGGACTACCTGCTCAAGCCCTATCCCATGGACGAGCTCCTGGGCATCATCCACATCGCCTTCGACCGCCGCAAGACGGCCAAGGGCGCATAGGAGAGTCATGCGCATCATCCGGGTCCGCTACCGCGAACGTTCCTTCTACGCCGCCATAACCAGCCCGGAAACCCTGCGCTGCCTGAACGCGGAGGAGGGCCTGCCCGACGAGATCCCCCTTGCCGAGGTGGAGCTGCTGCCCCTGGTGCGCCCCAGCAAGGTGGTCTGCGTGGGGCTCAATTACCACGCCCACGCCCGCGAGCTGGGCATGGCCGTGCCGGAGGAGCCCATCCTGTTCCTCAAGCCGCCCAGCTCGGTCATCGGCGCGGGCGACGCCATCGTCATGCCCGCCTGTTCCGAGCGGGTGGACCACGAGGCCGAACTGGCCATCGTCATGGGCCGCGCGGCGCGCTTCGTCAGCGAGGCCGACGCGCCCGCCCACGTGTTCGGCTACACCTGCGCCAACGACGTCACCGCGCGCGATCTGCAGAAGAAGGACGGCCAGTGGACCCGCTCCAAGAGTTTCGACACCTTCTGCCCCGTGGGCCCGTGGATAGAGACCCACGTGGGCGACGAGCGGGCCCTTGGGGTGCGCGCCCTGGTGAACGGGCATCTGCGCCAGGACGGCAGCACCGCGGACATGATCTTCCCGCCCATGGCCCTGGTGAGCTTCATCTCGCGGGTCATGACGCTTCTGCCCGGCGACGTGATCCTCACGGGCACGCCGGCCGGCATCGGGCCGCTTTCCGAGGGCGACGAGGTGAGCGTGGAGATCGACCAGGTGGGCTACCTGCTCAACCCCGTGGTCAGCGAGGGCCCGGCCGACCCCGGCGCCGTGCAGTAGGCCCCTTCGGGGCGGACAGGGGCGTCGCCTCTGTGCGCCTTTTTCCGTGCGCCTTTCTCTGCGTGCCTTTCTTTGTGCGCACGGGGGCGCGGCGCCGTTTTTCCCCTTGCCAAGCGCGCGCGTTCGACGTAAAAGCAGCCGTTTCACAAATCACACGCCCCGGTTTTTTACTGGGTGCCCCGGGCGTTCCGGGGACGGCCATGCGCCGGGGCGGAGGGAAAACCCAGGAGGAATTATGGCTTACGTTACCATGAAGCAGATGCTGGAGACCGGCGTCCACTTCGGCCACCAGACCCGCCGTTGGAACCCCAAAATGCGCACCTACATCTTCGGCGCGCGCAACGGCATCCACATCATCGACCTGCAGCAGACCGTGAAGCTCTTCCAGAAGGCCCACGACTTCATCGTGGACAGCGTGGCCAAGGGCGGCAAGGTGCTGTTCATCGGCACCAAGCGCCAGGCCCAGGAGGCCATCAAGGCCGAGGTGGAGCGCTGCGGCATGCACTGCGTCACCCAGCGCTGGATGGGCGGCACCCTGACCAACTTCCAGACCATCAAGAAGAGCATCGACCGCCTGAAGAGCCTGGAGAGCATGTTCGCCGACGGCTCCATCAACAAGTTCCCCAAGAAGGAAGTTGTGCAGCTGGCGCGCGAGGTGGAGAAGCTGAACGACGCCCTGGGCGGCATCAAGGACATGGCCGGCGCGCCCGCCGTGGCCTTCGTCATCGACCCCAACCGCGAGCACATCGCGGTGAAGGAATGCCGCAAGCTGGGCATCCCCGTCGTGGCCGTGGTGGACACCAACTGCGACCCGGACCTCATCGACTACGTCATTCCGGGCAACGATGACGCCATCCGCGCCATCAAGCTCTTCGCCACCCACATCGCCGACGCCTGCATCGAGGGCGCCGCGGTGATGAAGGAAAACGCCCCCGGCGGCGCCAAGAACGCCCCGGTCAAGGAAACCGAGATCGACGCGGCCGCCGAGAAGGCCGCCGCTGAGGAGGAGTAGGAACATGGCTGAGATCAGCGCTACCGCGGTCAAGAACCTGCGCGAGAAGACCGGCGCGGGCATGATGGATTGCAAGAAAGCCCTCGTGGAGAGCGGCGGCAACGAAGAGAAGGCCATCGCCTACCTGCGCGAGAAGGGCCTGGCCAAGGCCGCCAAGAAGGCCGGCCGCGCCACCAGCCAGGGCATCATCGGCTCCTACATCCACAGCAACGGCAAGCTGGGCGTCATGGTCGAGCTCAAGTGCGAGACCGACTTCGTGGCCAAGAACGAGAAGTTCCAGGCCTTCGCCAAGGACCTGGCCATGCAGGTGGCCGCCGCCAGCCCCGTGTGCGTGACCCCCGAGCAGGTGCCCGCCGACCTGCTGGCCCGGGAGCGCGAGATCTACAAGAACCAGGCCATGCAGGAAGGCAAGCCCGAAGCCATCGCCGAGAAGATCGTCGAGGGCCGCATCAAGAAGTTCTACTCCGAGGTGTGCCTGCTGGAGCAGCCCTTCATCAAGGACGACAAGAAGACCATCAAGGACATGCTGAACGAGCTCATCTCCGTGTTGGGCGAGAACATGCAGATCGGGCGCTTCAACCGAATGGTGCTTGGCGAAGACGCCGAAGCGGAAGCCGCCGAGGAATAGGAAAACCGAACGGGCCGCAAGGCCCGTTTTTTTTGGTCCCTTCGGGGCTTTCAGGGGGGCTTTCCGGATGTGCCTTTCCGTAAAGGGCGCGGGCGGATTTCCTGTGGAGAGTCGCGGACGAATCGGGCATACACAAGCGGGGGAAGACATGGAAAAGCTGCACTACTCACGGGTTCTCCTCAAACTCTCTGGCGAGGCGCTGGCAGGCGAACAGCAGTTCGGCATCGAGCCCAAGGCCATCGGCACCTTCTGCCGCGAGATCGCCGACGTGGCCAAGCTCGGCGTGCAGATCGCCCTTGTCATCGGCGGGGGCAACATCTTCCGCGGCATGGCCGCCAGCGAGCAGGGCATGGACCGCGCCCAGGGCGACTACATGGGCATGCTGGCCACGGTGATGAACGCGCTCGCCGTGCAGGACGCCCTGGAGAAGCTCGGCTGCGACACCCGCGTCATGACCGCCTTCACCATGAAGGAAGTGGCCGAGCCCTACATCCGCCGCCGGGCGGAGCGCCACCTGGAAAAGGGCCGCGTGGTCATCTGCGCGGCGGGCACCGGCAACCCCTACTTCACCACCGATACCGCCGCCGCCCTGCGCGCCTCGGAGCTCAAGTGCGAGGCCATCTTGAAGGCCACCAAGGTGGACGGCGTGTACGACAAGGATCCCAAGAAGTTCGCCGACGCCAAGCGCTACGACACCGTGACCTACATGGAGACCCTGGAGAAGCGCCTGGGCGTCATGGACGCCACGGCCATCTCGCTTGCGCGGGACAACAACCTGCCCATCATCGTGTTCAATCTGTTCAAGGAAGGCAACATCCGCCGGGTCATCCAGGGCGAGAAGCTCGGCACCATCGTCGAAGGAGGGAACTAACATGCACGCGGTTATCGAAGACGGCAAAAAACGCATGGCCGGAGCCCTCTCCAGCCTGACCAAGGAATTCGCGCGGCTGCGCACGGGCCGGGCCTCGGTGTCCCTCATCGAGCCCATCGTGGCCGAGTACTACGGCAACCCCACGCCCATCAGCCAGATCGCCTCGCTCTCCGTGCCGGATGCGCGCACCATCACCATCCAGCCCTGGGACAAGGCCGCCTTCGGCGCGGTGGAGAAGGCCATCCTCAAAAGCGACCTGGGCCTCAACCCGGTCAACGACGGCAAGCTCATCCGCATCGTCATTCCGCCCCTGACCGAGGAACGCCGCAAGGACCTCGTCAAGGTGGCCAAGAAGTTCACCGAGGAAGCCAAGGTGGCCGTGCGCAATGTCCGCCGCGACATCAACGAGGCCATCAAGAAGCTTTTGAAGGACAAGGACATCACCGAGGACGAGCAGCGCAAGATGGAGGCCGAGGTGCAGAAGCTCACCGACGACACCATCAAGAAGTGCGACGAGACCTTCTCCGCCAAGGAGAAGGAGATAATGGACCTCTAGCCCATGGGTGACGCCTTGAGTTCTTCCACGCCCGCCGCCGTTCCGGCGCACATCGCCATCATCATGGACGGCAACGGGCGCTGGGCCCAGCGCCGGGGGCTCTCGCGCAGCGAGGGCCACCGCGCCGGGACACGCGCGGCCAAGGCCGTGGTCATCCGCGCCCGCGAGCTGGGCGTGCGCCACCTCACGCTCTACACCTTCTCGCGCGAGAACTGGTCGCGCCCGAAGGAAGAGGTCGGGCTCATCTTCGACCTGCTGGTGGAGTACATGAAGGGCGAGCTGCAGAACCTGCTCGACCAGGACATCCGCCTGAGGGTCCTGGGCGACTTCGACGGACTGCCCTTCATCGCCCGGCAGAGCCTGTCGCACGTCATGGGCAAGACGGAAAATTGCCGCGCCATGACCCTCAACCTGGCGCTCAACTACTCCGGCCGGGAGGAGATCCTGCGCGCCTGCCGCAACCTCGTGGCCAAGGGCGTGAAGCCGGAGGACGTGACCGACCAGGCCTTCGCGGCCGAGCTGTACACCGCGGGCCAGCCCGATCCTGACCTCATCATCCGCACCAGCGGCGAGCTGCGGCTCTCCAACTACCTGCTCTTCCAGGCCGCCTACGCCGAGTTCTACTTCACCGACACCCTCTGGCCCGACTTCGACGCCGGGGAACTGGATCGCGCCCTGGCCGAATACCAGGGCCGGCAGCGGCGTTTCGGCAAGACGGGCGAGCAGGTGACCGGCTAGTTTCGCCCTGCGGCCGCACACGCGGCTTGCCTTTCCGGCCAAAGAGTGCTTCCCTGCGGCAAACGCAAGGAGCCGTCATGCGCCACATCGCAGCAACCAGCCTTATGACCCTGTGTCTCGCCGCCCCGCTGACTGTTTTGCCGGCTGTGTTCCCGGCCCCGGCCCTGGCCGCCAAAGGTGAGGAAGCCCCGGTGGTTTCCCCGGCCGATGCCGCCAGCGACGCCGAGCTGCGCGAATACATCCGCCTCTTCGGCTACCGCGACATGCTGGAAGTGGGCGTGGAGCGGCAGCTCGCCTCGCTGCTGGAGCTGACGCGCCTGACCCGGCCGGGCCTGGCCCCGGGCGTGCTGGAGCTCATCGGCCAGGAGCTGCGCGCGGAGCTCAAGGGCGCCACGGACGAAGCCGTGGCCGAGATGGCGGCCGTGTTCAAGCGCCGCCTCACACGGGCGGACGTGGCCTACCTGAACGGCGTGGGCCGCGACCCGCGCATGCAGAAGGTCATCCGCCTGCAGCCGGTCATCGCCACGGATCTGGAAGAGGTCAGCGAGCGCCTGGCCGAGCGTGTCACCACCAAGGCCGCGCCCCGCATCGAGGAGCGCCTGAAGAAGCTGCAAGGCGGGCAGGAGGGCTAGCCCCCGCCGCCATACCAAGGAGATGAGACCATGCTGATGAAGAACGTCCGCGCCGCGTCTTTGGCCCTGCTGCTGGGACTTGCCTGCCTTGCCCCGGCCAGGGCCGAGGAACTGACCCCGGCCAGGCGCCAGGAGGTCGTGCGCCTCATCGAGGCCATGGGCGGCAAGGACATGATCATGCAGTTCGTGCACCAGAACATGAACACGGTGAAGAAGTTCCGGCCAGACATCACGCCGGAGAAGACGCCCCTGGTGGAGCGGGAGATCTCGGCCATGGTCTCGGAGAAGATCGCCGCGCCCGGCGGCCTGGCCGAGCAGCTGCTGCCCGTGTTCGCCAGGCGCTTCACCCCGCAGGAGCTGCGCGAACTGACGGCGTTCTACGAGTCGCCCACGGGGCGCAAGGTGGTGGCGGTGATGCCGGGCGCCATGAAGGAGGCCCGTGACGTGGCCCAGCGCATGGCCATAGGCATGATTCCGGAGCTGAACCAGCGCGTGACGGATGCGCTGAAGCGCGACGCCGCCAAGGGCGAGGCCGCGCAGGCGCCCGGCTCTCCGGCGGGCCAGGGCGGGCAGCTCTAAAGCAGCCCGGCGTCCTGGAAGCTGAAGTGCCGGCTTTCGGTGACGATGAGGTGGTCCAGCACGCGCAGGCCCAGCTCCCGCGCGGACTGGGCGATGCGCCGGGTGAGGTCGCGGTCCTGGACGGACGGCGTGGGATCGCCGCCGGGGTGGTTGTGCGCCAATATGACGCCCGAGGCCTGGTGCTTGAGGGCCAGGGCCAGCACCTCCCGCGGGTAGACGGGGATCTCGTCCACCGTGCCCTTGCCCACGCGCTCCCAGGCCATGAGCCGGTTCTTGGTGTCCACCAGGGCCACCCAGAACTCCTCCACCCCCAGGTGCCCGATGCGCGCGCGGGCGGCCTCGGCCACCACCTCCGGCCCGGAGAACACCTGCTTCTCGCGCACCGGGGCCTCGCCCAGCCGGGCGAAGACCTCCGCGAGCAGCGCCCAGTGGGCGGAGAGGCCCTCGCCGAAGCCGGGCACCTCGCGCAGGGCCTCCGGCCGGGCGGTGATGACCGCGCGCAGGGAACCGAAGCGGGCCAAGAGCTCCTTGGCCAGGGGCTTGGTGTCGCGCCGGGGCAGCACCTGCCCCAGCAGAAGCTCCAGCAGTTCGTAGTCGGCCAGGGCCTTGGGCTCGGCGGCCAGCTTCTCGCGCAGGCGCTGGCGGTGGCCCAGGTAGTGCGGGGCCGGGGCCTCGGCGGCCTTCGGGGGCTTGACCTTTGGCGCGGGGCTCATGCCCGGCCTCCCGGCGCGGCGCCGCCCTCCCGCCCCTGCAGCAGGGCCGAGAGCCGGGCCACGTAGGACTCCAGGGTGTCGTCGGGCCTTCTGGCGCCGCTGATGACGCCGAGGTTGGCGTCCAGCGTCAGCTCGATGACCCGGGCGATGCCGGCGCGGCCCAGTCTGCGGGCCATCTGCGCAAGGGCGGGCTTGTCGCGCGGGTTCATGCGCACCTTGTGCTCCTCGCCCTCGTTCAGCATCCACATCTGCCGGGCCTGCCAGGCCACGTAGCCAAGCAGCTGGAAGAGGATCTTGTCGCCGCCGGGGCGCAGGTGGTCGTCCAGCACGCGGGCCCACACGGCGCGCATGGCCTCGGGATCGGCCTCGGGCGGCACGGCCAGGCCCTTGATGAAGTCGAAGAATTCCATGTCCCCGTGCGGGGCGATGAGTTCCGCGTGTCCGGGCGTCACGCGCTTTTCGTCGCCCGCGGCCAGCTCGATCTTGTCCAGCTCAAGGCCGGCGGCCAGGGCGTCGTAGGGCAGGGCGGCGCACAGCGCCTGCCTGGCCCCCTCGTCCAGGGCAAGGCCCTTCTCCTTGGCCCAGAGGTCGATGAACTTGGGCAGGGTGGCCTCGGTCAAACCCGGCGACTGCCAGATCCAGCCGCCCGCCTCGGCCGCCTGCCACAGCTTGCGCTTGGGCAGGAATACGGGCACGGGCGGCTTGCCCTCCTTCCAGCGGCCCTCCAGGCAGAACACGGGCAGCACGGTGGAGGCCGCCTGGCGCAGGGCCTCGTCCAGGCGGTCCCAGGCCTCGGCCTTCAGGCTCTCCGCCCGGCGCAGGATGAGCACCGTGGGCGTGGAGAAGAGGTTCTGGATGGTCAGCTCGCTCCAGTAGGCCTGGGGGAAGGGCTCGTCGTCGCCCCAGAAGACCTTGCGCACCGCCGTGCCTGCGCCGCCCCCCATCCCGGCGAGCAGCTTGGCCACCTGGCGGCGCAACAGCTCGGCATCCGGGCAGATGAGCACGCGGTGGCCCCGGCGGATGGCCGGGGAACCCGATGCGGCGGCCAGGAGCGAGGCCATGGCGGGCTCCTAGTAGTTCTCGGTCAGAAGGTCGGCCATGCGGCGCACCAGCTGGTCCGTCAAGCGCATGTCCGCCCCGTCGGAGTCGCCGGGGTAGAAGGATTCGGTCTGCGACTGCTCGCCGGAATCCCAGATGACCGTGCCGTCCGAGGCGCGGGTGACGCGGAAGGTGACCACGATGCCCGCGTTGAGCTTCACGCTCTGGTCCGACTGGCCAGCCACGGCCGTGGAGCGCGAGTAGCGCTTGATGGTGATGGCGAGCAGGCTGGTGGCTTTGGAACGTTCTGTCCAGGTCACCAGGCGGCGGCGGTTGAATTCGTCGCGGATGAGGGAGCGCAGCCGGGCCTCGATCCAGGCCTCGGTGGTGGGGTTGTCCACGCGCACCAGGTTCATGTTGCGCAGCTCGGCCGGCAGGCGGGAGGCCGCCTCGGTGCCGTCGGCCTGGGCCTGGCCCGTGAAGTGATAGCCGCAGCCGGCCAGGGCCAGCATGAGCGGCACAGCCAGCATGAGCGCCAGGGCGCGGAACATGCGCATGGAGACCTCCTTCGCGGCGGGCGCGGCGGCTAGCCGGCCACCACGTTCACCAGCTTGCCCGGCACCACGATGAGCTTCTTGATGCTCTTGCCCTCAAGGTGCTTGAGCACGTTCTCGTGGGTCATGGCGAACTGGCGCACGCTTTCCTGGTCTGCGCTGGCCGGCACGTTGAGCCGTCCGCGCACCTTGCCGTTCACCTGCACCACCAGCTCGATCTCGTCCTTCACCAGGGCGGCCTCGTCAAAATCGGGCCAGGGCATGGCGGCCAGCTGGCCGGAATGTCCCATGTGGACCCAGAGCTCCTCGCACAGGTGCGGGGCCACGGGCGAGAGCAGGGTGAGCACCGTGGACAAGGCCGAGGACAGCACTTCCGCCCCGCCGGGGGCGTCCTTGAGGGCGTCCTTCACGGCGTACATCTCGTTCACCAGCTCCATGAGCGCGGCGATGGCCGTGTTGAACTGGAACTTGTTCTCCATGTCGCGGCTGACCTTGCGCACGGAGTCGTGCTCCTTGCGGCGCAGGTCCTTGGCCGGGCCGGAGAGTTCTCCGCCCGACTGGGCCGTGAGGTCGGAAAGGGGCGCGCAGGGGCCGATGGCCTTGAGGGCCCCGGCGTCGGAGAGGTCCTCGGCCAGCCGCCACACGCGGTTCAGGAAGCGGTACGCGCCCTCGATGCCGGCGTCGCTCCACTCCAGGTCCTTCTCCGGCGGGGAGGCGAAGAGGATGAACAGACGCGTGGCGTCGGCCCCGTATTTCTCGATCATGGAGTTGGGGTCCACCACGTTGCCCTTGCTCTTGCTCATCTTGGCGCCGTCTTTGAGCACCATGCCCTGGGTGAGCAGGTTGGCGAAGGGCTCGCTTTCGGCGGTGTAGCCCAGGTCGCGCAGCACCTTCACGTAGAAGCGGGAGTAGAGCAGGTGCAGGATGGCGTGTTCGATGCCGCCGATGTACTGGTCCACGGGGCTCCAGTACTTCAGCGCCTCCTTGTCGAAGGGGGCCTCGGTGTTGCGGGCGGATGTGTAGCGCAGGAAATACCAGCTCGACTCCATGAAGGTGTCGAAGGTGTCGGTCTCGCGCTTTGCCGCGCCGCCGCACTTGGGGCACGTGGTGCTGACGAAGCTCTCCATCATGGGCAGGGGCGAGCGGCCGTCGTCGCGCACCTGGGCGTCCTCGGGCAGCAGCACGGGCAGCTGGTCGTCGGGCACGGGCACGGTGCCGCACTTTTCGCAGTGCACCACCGGAATGGGCGCGCCCCAGAAACGCTGGCGCGAGATGCCCCAGTCCCTGAGGCGATAGTTCACCGTGGGCTTGCCCAGGCCGGAGGCTCCCAGGTGCTCCACGATGGCCTTCTTGGCCTGCTCGTTGGGCAGGCCGTCGAACTGGCCGGAGTTCACCAGAAAGCCTGGGTCGGCGTAGGCCTCGGTCATGGTGGCGGGATCGAGCTTCTCGTCCTTGGGCTCAATGACCACCTGCATGGGCAGGTCGTACTTGCGGGCGAACTCGAAGTCGCGCTGGTCGTGGGCGGGCACGGCCATGACCGCGCCGGTGCCGTAGCCCATGAGCACGAAGTTGGCCACGTGGATGGGCATTTCCCGGCCGGTGAGGGGGTTGACGCAGTACGCGCCGGTGAACACGCCCTCCTTCTCCAGGTCCTCGGCCCCGCGCCGGATGCGGTCCATGTTGGCCACCTCGCGGCAGAAGGCGCGCACTTCGTCGGCCTTTTCGTAGCCGGCGATGAGCTTCTCCACCAGCGGGTGCTCGGCGGCCAGGCTCATGAAGGTGGCCCCGCACAGGGTGTCCGGCCGGGTGGTGAACACGGTGACGCCGAAATCCTTGCCCTTGACCTGGAAGGTGAGCTCCGCGCCGATGCTCTTGCCGATCCAGTTCTGCTGCATGGTGATGACGCGCTCGGGCCAGCCGCCCTCAAGCAGCTTCAGGTCGTCCAGCAGCTGGTCGGCGTAGGCGGTGATCTTGAGGAACCACTGCTCCAGCTGCTTCTGCTCCACGTCGCCGTCGCAGCGCCAGCACTTGCCTTCCTCCACCTGCTCGTTGGCCAGCACGGTGTTGCAGTTCTCGCACCAGTTCACGGGCGAGTTCTTGCGGTAGGCCAGGCCCTTTTCCAGCATCTGGATGAAGAAGCGCTGCTCCCACTTGTAGTATTCCGGGCGGCAGGTGGCGATTTCGCGCCGCCAGTCGTAGGAGTAGCCCAGGCGCTTGAGCTGGGCGCGCATGTCGGCGATGTTCGAGTAGGTCCAGGCGGCGGGGTGGGTCTTGTTCTTGATGGCCGCGTTCTCTGCCGGCAGGCCGAAGGCGTCCCAGCCCATGGGGTGCAGCACGTTGTGGCCGCGCATGCGCTTGTAGCGGGCCACCACGTCGCCGATGGAGTAGTTGCGCACGTGCCCCATGTGGATCTTGCCCGAGGGGTAGGGGAACATCTCAAGCACGTAGTACTTGGGGCGCGAAGGGTCGGCCTCAACTTCGAAGCAGCGGGACTCGTTCCAGTTCTGCTGCCATTTGCCTTCAACCTGTTGCGGATCGTACTTGCCGAAACCCATCGTGCGTTCGCCTCCCCTTCTCGTGCGCGCTGCTATTGCTTGGCCTGGCCGGGCTCTTTGGCCTTCCTGGCGGCAGGCTTCCTGTCGCCCGTATTCTTGTCGTCTGGCTTGCCCGCCCCGTGCTCCCGGTCGATCTTCTTGGCCACGGTGCCCATGCGGCCCTGGTCCACCCCGCGGGCCACGGCGTCCAGGATGCCGTTGACGAAGGCCCGGGAGTTCTCGTCGCCGAAGCCCTTGGCCAGCTCAATGGCCTCGTTGATGGCCACCTTGAGCGGGATGTCCTGGCGGTGCAGGATCTCGTAGAGGGAGAGGCGCAGGATGGCCAGCTCCACCTTGCCGATGCGGCTGATCTTCCAGTGGTCGGAGTGCTTGCCGATGACGGCGTCGATCTCGGCCATGCGGGAGCAGGTCCCCATGACCAGCTCCGAGGCGAAGCTCACGGCCTCGGGCGATTCGCAGTCCTCCACCGCCGGGTTGCGGGCAAAGGCGCGGCGCAGCGCCCCCTGCTCCTCCTGCGGGTCGAAGCCCAGGCCGAAGAGGACCTGGAAGGCCAGGGTGCGGCCCTGGCGGCGGCTGCCTTTGTTCTTGTCTGGTGCTGCCAACGGATGCTCCTGCCGGACGCGCGAAAGCGCCCGGTCCCCGCCCGCTTTTCCGGGCGGGCGTCTTGTCTTGCGTTAGATCTGGGCGGCCACGCGGGCGGTTTCGAGCATGGCCATGGCGGCGTCCACGCCCTTGTTGCCGGCCTTGCTGCCCGCGCGCTCGATGGCCTGCTCCAGGTTGTCCGTGGTGAGCACGCCGAAGCCCAGCGGCATCGCATACTCCATGCTCACGGCGGCCAGGCCCTTGGCGCACTCGTTCACCACCACGTCGAAGTGGGGGGTGGCTCCGCGGATGACCGCGCCCACGCAGACGATGCCGTCGTACTTGCCGGATGCGGCCAGCTTCTTGGCGATGACCGGCATCTCGAAGGCGCCGGGGATCTTCACCAGCACCAGGTCCTCGCGGCTGGCTCCGTGGCGCACCAGGGCGTCAACCGCGCCGCCGATGAGCTTGTCCACGATGAAGTCGTTGAAGCGGCTGGCCACGATGGCCACCTTGAGGCCCTTGGCGTCGAGCTGTCCCTCGATGGTCTTGATGTGGGGCATGTCGTCCTCCGTATATGGTCGGAAGTGTTACTTCTTGGACTTGTCCATCTTGAGCATGTGGCCCATCTTTTCCTTCTTGGTCTGCAGATAGCGCTCGTTGACGGAGCAGGCGGCCATCTCGATGGGCACGCGCTCCGTGACCTTGAGGCCGTAGCCCTCAAGTCCCACGATCTTCTTGGGGTTGTTGGTCATGAGCTTCATCTGGCTGACGCCCAGCGACACCAGGATCTGCGCGCCGGTGCCGTACTCGCGCAGGTCGGGCTTGAAGCCCAGCTTCACGTTGGCCTCAACGGTGTCGTAGCCCTCGTCCTGCAGGTGGTAGGCGCGGATCTTGTTGCCCAGGCCGATGCCCCGGCCCTCCTGGCGCATGTAGAGGAGCACGCCCGTGCCCTCGTTCTCGATCATGCACATGGCCGCGCCCAGCTGGTCGCCGCAGTCGCAGCGCATGGAGCCGAACACGTCGCCGGTCAAGCATTCGCTGTGCACGCGCACCAGCACCGGCTTGTCCGGGCGGATGTCGCCCTTGTAGAGGGCGATGTGGGTGCGGCCGTCGGCCTCGGAGTGGAAGGCCGCGGTCTTGAACTGGCCCCAGCGGGTGGGCAGCTCGGCGTCGGCGATCTTGGTGATGGCCTTGCCGCCGAACTTCATGCGGTACTTGATCAGGTCCGAGACGGAACAAATTTTGAGGCCGTGCTCCGCGGCGAAGACCTCCAGGTCCGGCATGCGGGCCATCTGGCCGTCGTCGCGCATGATCTCGCAGATGACGCCGGCGGGTTTGCACCCGGCAAGACGGGCGATGTCCACGCTGCCCTCGGTCTGGCCGGCGCGCACCAGCACGCCGCCGCTGCGGGCGCGCAGGGGGAACACGTGGCCGGGGGTCACGATGTCGCTGGGCTTCACGCCGTCGGCCACGGCCGTCAGGATGGTGTGGCTGCGGTCGAAGGCGCTGATGCCGGTGGTCACGCCTTCGCGCGCCTCGATGGAGACGGTGAAGTTGGTGCCGAACTTGGACTGGTTCGACTGGGCCATGAGCGGCAGCTCAAGGCGCTCGATCATGGCCGGCTCCATGGCCAGGCAGATGAGCCCGCGGCCGAACTTGGCCATGAAGTTGATGATTTCGGGGGTGGTCTTTTCGGCCGCGACCACAAGGTCGCCCTCGTTCTCGCGGTCCTCGTCGTCGACCATGATGACCATCCGGCCCTGCCGGATGTCCTCGATGGCTTCCTCTATGGTGCACAGGGGCATGGATGAACCTCTCTCTTTCCTCATTGGCGCGGCGCGGTGGATGGCGCGTCCTGGCCGGATTCTCAAACAACGGAACCAATTCGCTTAGCCCAAAAAGCCGCGGCTGTGAAGGGCGAAATTGTGCCTTGAAATACGGACGGTTGAAAGGCGAAGGCCGCACTTGCCCGGACAGGGGGGGGCGGCGCGGCCTCGCAGGGGGTGTGCGGCTGCGGGTGTTTTTCCCGCAGGGAGGGAGCGTGGGCGGGCCCTTGGGCCGGGGCTCGGGGCGGGGGGCCTCACGCTCGCCGCTATTGGCAGCCCTTGTTCAGGGCCGCCAAAGACGAGGCCAGGCTGGAGAGCCCGGACGAACGCGCGAACAGCACCGGCTTCATGCTGCCCTTGCACATGCGCTTCACCAGGGCGCAGGCCTCGTGGCTCACGCAGTCCACGGGGCAGACCACGGCGTCGGCCTTCGAGAGCAGCTGCTGCAAGCGTTGCGACGACTGCTCAAGCCCGCCGTCGTGGTGCAGCACCTCGCAGCCGAAGCGCTCGCCCAGGAGCCTGTATTGGCTCTTGAGCCCGCTTCTGCCGCCCACGTAGAGCACGCACTTGCCGCGCAGATGCGGGCAGGGGCAGGCCTCCGGGTGCTCGCACGCGCCGCCGCAGGGCGGCTTGGGCTGCAGGCCCCCCAGCAGGGCCAGCTCCAGGGCGTCCACCTCGCGGTCACGTTCGGCCAGCTGGGCGCGCAAGCAGGACTCCTCTCGGTAGCCGCTCTCGATGAGCAGCGCCTGGCGGCGGCCCTCGGCCTGGGCCACCACAAGTCGGTCCTGCAGATCCTCCAGCTGGGCGGACAGGACCTCGCGGGCGCGCTCCAGCTCGGCGATGCTGCCGGCCTCCAGCAGTTCCCGCAGGGAGAGGCGTTCGCGCTCGGCCTTTTCGCGGCGGGCGCGCTCGGCCGCCAGCTCGCGCTCCTGTTCCTGGGCGCGGCGCTTCCATACGGCCACGGCGTCGCGCAGCACGGTCTTGCGCTCGGCCAGGGCGGTGGTCAGCTGCTCCACCCTGGCCTGGGCCTCGGCCAGGCGGCGCAGATCGGCCCGGGTGCTGGCGCCCACCAGGTGCGAGAGCATGTGCACCTCGCCGTAGACCTGGGCCAGCAGCTTCCCGCTGGCGCCCTGGTGGCGCATGATGGACCAGAACGCGCCGGGGATGTCGCCCGCGTCGGCCATCTCGGTCCACAGGGCCCAGAGGGCGTCGTCGCCCTCGGCCCTGGCGAAGCGCTTCATCTGCCGGGCGAACTTGCGGTCCAAAAACTTCTGCACGATCTTGGCAGGCGTGGCGGGCTGTCTGGCCAGGGTGACGAAGGCCCCATGCAGTTCGTAGTCCGACGCGCCGTCGGGCATGAGCAGCTGCACGCGGGAGGCCAGCTTGCGCAGCTCCGCGGTGCTGAGGCAGGTGCCGATGATGGGGCAGTGGTAGTCCTGGTGGTCCCACATGTTCCGTTTGAGCAGCATGTCTCCTCCTTTGTCGGAGCGTGGCCCGGCCGCGAAAGGGGGCGGAGCCGGTCCGTTTTCGGTCAGGGAAATTCAGGTCCGCGAAGCATGGGCCCCTGTCTAATTGAAAATGAAGTTCAATGTCAATTCGTATTGCGAAGCTTTTCGCAGCGAGGTTTTCTGTTCATGATTCCGCATGGCATTGCAGCATGGGCCAGCCTGGGGAGGCCGGCCCGGCATTTGGCCTTGGGCGCGATTGGTGCTACCAGGGGCAACAACACTTTGCGAAGCGGGAGATTTTCATGAGCGACGCCCTGGTCATCATCGACATCCAGAACGACTACTTCCCCGGCGGGGCCATGGAGCTGGAAGGAGCGGAGGAGGCCGGCCGGGCGGCCGCGGGCCTGCTCTCGCGCTTCCGCGCGGCCGGGCTGCCCGTCATACATGTGCGGCACGAGAGCGTGCGCCCCGGCTCCACCTTCTTCCTGCCCGGCACCCCCGGCGCGGACATCCACCCCCTTGTGGCGCCGCAGCCGGGCGAGACGGTCATCACCAAGCACTTTCCCAACTCCTTCCGCGAGACGCCGCTGCTTGAGATTCTGCGCGGATTTTCCGCCACACGGTTGACCATCTGCGGCATGATGACGCATATGTGCGTGGATACCGGGGTGCGCGCGGCCTTCGACCTGGGCTTCTCCTGCCGCCTTGCGGCGGACGCCTGCGCCACGCGGGCGCTCTCCTTCGGCGGGCGTGCCGTGGCCGCGGCCGATGTGCAGGCCGCCTACCTGGCCGCCCTGGGCGCGGTATTCGCCCAGGTGGCGCCGGCCTCGGAACTGACGTTGCCGTAAGCCCGGCCAAAGCAAAACCGTGAGGTCATCCATGCGCGCCAAAGCCTTGTCCGCCTGCCTGTTCCTGCTGCTGCTCTCCGGCTGCCTGCCCAAGAACAAGGACTGGACCCACCCCCAGGTGGCCAATCCCCGCAAGGAGGACCAGCTGTTCCAGGAGGACAGCGCCTTCTGCGAGGGCAAGGCGGGCCCGGAGCTGCAAGGCCAGGAGCGCCAGAAGGCCCTGGACGCCTGCCTGGCCCGCCTTGGCTGGCAGCGCAAGGAGTAGGGCGATGGAGCCCGGCACAGTCTTTGTCGCGGGCGCCACGGGCTACGTTGGCGGGCGGCTGGTGCCGCTGCTGCTGGCGCGCGGCTACACGGTGCACGCGGGCGTGCGCAGTCCGCGCAAGCTGGCGGCGCGGCCCTGGGGCGCGCACCCCAATCTGCGCGCCCTGCCCGCGGACGTCACCGATCAGGACAGCCTGGCCGTGGCCATGCGCGGCTGCCAGACGGCCTTCTACCTCGTGCACTCCATGGGCGCCGGGGGCGACTTCGCCCAGGCCGACCGCGAGGCCGCGCGCAACATGGCCCAGGCGGCGGCGCGCGCCGGGGTCTCGCGCATCATCTATTTGAGCGGCCTGGGCGAAACCGAGGGCGGCGAGGAGCAGGGCCTTTCCGAGCACCTGCGCTCCCGCTCGGAGGTGGGGCGCATCCTGGCCGAGGGGCCGGTGCCCGTCACCGTGCTGCGCGCGGCGGTCATCCTGGGTTCGGGCAGCGCCTCCTTCGAGATCATCCGCAACCTGGTGGAGCGCCTGCCCCTGATGATCACCCCGCGCTGGGTGCGCACGCGCTGCCAGCCCATCGCCATCACCAACGTGCTGGGCTACCTGCTGGGCTGCCTGGAGAACCCGGCCACCGCCGGGCTGACCCTGGACATCGGCGGGCCGGACGTCATCACCTACGGCGAGCTGTTCCGCATCTACGCCCGCGCCGCCGGCATCCGCGCGCCGCTCATCGTCCCGGTGCCGCTTCTGTCGCCCACCTTGAGCGCCTTCTGGGTCAACCTCATCACTCCGGTGCCCGCGCACATCGTGCGGCCCCTCATCGAGGGCCTCAAGAACGAGGTGGTCTGCCGCGACAGGCGCATCCTGGACCTGGTGCCGCAGGAGCTGCTCTCCTGCCGCGACGCCATCGCCCAGGCGCTTTCCGAGGCCAGGCAGGGACCGGTGCCCAGCTGCTGCCACGACGCCGGGAACGCCTGCGCGCCGGACTTCCTGGCCGCCCGCGTGGGCCGGGAGACCTGCCCGGCCGAGTGGTCCAAGGCGGGCGACGCGCCCTATGCCGGGGGCACGCTCTTCACGGCGGACTACTTCGCCACCCTGGACGCCCCGCGCGAGCGCGTGTGGGACGCCGTGGTCCGCATCGGCGGCGAGAGGGGCTGGTACGCGGGCGACCTGCTCTGGCGCATCCGCGGCCTGGCGGACAAGCTCGTCGGCGGGCCGGGGCACATGCGCGGCCGCCGCGACCCGGAGCGCATCGGCCCCGGCGACGCCCTGGACTTCTGGCGCGTGCTGGACGTGCAGACCGGAGTGCGCCTGCTGCTGCTGGCGGAGATGAAGGTGCCCGGCGCGGCCACCCTGGAGCTGCGTCTGCGGTCCGTGCCGCTGCCGGTGCCCCTGGACGACCGCGGAGGCACGCGGCTTGAGCTCTACACCAGCTTCCGCCCGCGCGGCCTGTGGGGGCTGCTTTACTGGTGGAGCATGTACCCGGCCCACGGGCTGCTCTTTCCCGCCATGCTGCGGAACATGGCCCGTGCGGCGCACGCGCCCCTGCTGGAGGGCCCCGCGAAAATCCCGCCGCGGCCCGGAGTGCTGTAGCCCCGCATGAGCAAAGACCGCCAGACTTCCACACGCACCTCCCTGCGTACTGGCCCGCGCGCGCGCCTGCGGGAGGGCTTCACCACGGGCTCTGCCGCTGCCGCGGCCGCACGGGCGGCCACGCTGTTCGCCCTGACCGGGGAGCGCCCCGCCACGGTGGACATCCCCTTGCCGCCCCCGCACCCTCCGCACGAGGGCCGGCTGTCCATCCCCGTGGCCGCCGTGGCCGAGGACGGCCTGGGCGTGCGCGCCGCGGTGGTCAAGGACGGCGGCGACGACCCGGACGCCACCCATGGCGCGCGCATCGAGGCCCACGTGACCCTGGACCCGGCCTTTTCCGGCGTGGGCCCGCACGTGCTCATCGGCGGCGGGCGCGGGGTGGGGCGGGTGACGCTGCCGGGCCTGCCCGTGGCCGTGGGCCAGGCGGCCATCAACCCCGGCCCCATGGAGCAGATCCGCGCGGCCGTGCTGGAGGTGCTGCCGGAGGATTTCAAGGGCATCGCCCTGGTGGTGGTGGAGGTGCCGGAGGGCGAGGAGCGCGCCCGGCACACCCTGAATCCGCGCCTGGGCATCATCGGCGGCATATCCATCCTGGGCACGGGTGGCATTGTGCGGCCCTACAGCCACGGGGCCTGGGCCGAGTGCGTGGCGCGCAGCCTGGACGTGGCCCGCGCGGCCGGGCAGGCTTGCGCCGTCATGACCACGGGGCGGCGCAGCGAACGCCTGTTCCTGGAGGCGCACCCCTTTGCGCCGGAGGTCTGTCTCGTCCAGGCGGCGGACTTCTACGCCCATTCCCTGGTCGCGGCGGCGGAGCGCGGCTTCTCCACCGTCGTCTGGGCGGTGTTCTTCGGCAAGCTGGTGAAGCAGGCCCAGGGCTTCGCCAACACCCACGCGCGCAGCGCCGAGCTGGATTTCTCCCTGCTGGCCGCGCGGGCCGTGCAGGCGGGCGCGGACCAGGCCGCGCGGGAGGCCATCGCCGGGGCCAACACAGCGGCCCAGGCCCTGGCGCTGGTGCCCGCCGGCGTGGCCGCTCGGCTCACGGCCCTGCTGGCGGCCGACGCCAAGGCCGCCGCCGCACGGCACCTGCGGGAGGCCGGAGCGCCCGCCCTGGACGTGCGCTACATCGTGTTCGCCCTGGACGGGGAAAGCGCCCCGGACCGGGCCGGGAATATCCTCTACGCCGATGGGATTGCGCCGACGCTGTTTTCCCCCGCCGCCCCTCTTCACCCCGGAGCCGGTTCGCGATAAGGGAACCTCATGTTCGACAAGTGCCAGAACCCCGTCCATGTCGTTGGCCTGCGGCCAGGGGCCCTGACCCCGCCCGCCGGAGTGGAGGACATCCTTGCCCGCGCCCAGGTGCTGGTGGCCGGGCGCAGGCTGCTGGAGGCCGCCCCGCGCTGCTGCCAGCCGGAGCGGGCCATCGCCGTGGCCGGGGCCCTCTCCCCCATCCTGGAGGAGATCGCCCGGGAGCGCGCCGCCGGCAAGGCCGTGGTGGTGCTGGCCGATGGCGACCCCCTGTTCTTCGGCCTGGGCAAGCGCCTCATCGAGGCCCTGGGCGCACCGTGCGTGGTGGTGCACCCCAACCTGTGCACCCTGCAGATGGCAGCGGCCCGCGTGGGCCTGCCCTGGCACGACGTGCGCGTGGTCTCGCTCCATGGCCGCAAGGACTTCACCCCGCTTTTCGCCGCCCTGGCCCGCTTCGAGCGCATCGCCGTGTTCACCGACCCGGAAAACGGCCCGGCGGCCATCGCCCAGGCGCTGCTTGAACGCGGCGTGGTGGACGCCCAGCTCCTTGTGCTGGAAAACCTGGGCGAGGCCGGGGAGACCGCCCGCCGCCTGCGCCTGGAGGAGGCCTGGGACCTGCCCTTCTCGGACCTGAACCTGGTGCTGGTGGAGCGCACCGCGCCCCCGGAGATCCCGCTCATGCTGGGCATCCCGGATCACTACTATTTTCACGAGAAGGGCCTCATCACCAAGATGGCCGTGCGCGCCACGGGCCTGGCCATGCTGGGCGTCCTGCCGGACTCCGTGGTCTGGGACCTGGGCGCGGGCTGCGGCTCCGTGGCCATCGAGGCCTCGCACCTGGCGCAGGAGGGCAAGGTCTTCGCCGTGGAGCGCGAGCCCAGGCGCGCGGCCATGGTCCGCGAGAACGTGCGGCGCATAGGGGCCTGGCTGGTGGAAACCGTGCAGGGCGAGATGCCCGAGAGCCTGGTGGAGCTGCCGGACCCGGACCGCGTGTTCATCGGCGGCGGCCTGGGCGAGAACACCCGCACCCTGGCCCACGCCTGCCGCAGGCTCAAGCCCGGCGGGCGCATCGTGGTGCACGCCATCCTGCTCGACACCCTCATGCGCGTGAAGGACTATTTCCAGACCCACAACTGGACCTTCGGCGTTTCCCAGCTGCAGGCCAGCCACGCCGACCGCCTGGGGGGCGACTTCATGCTGCGGGCCCAGAACCCGGTGTTCATCATCTGGGCGGAAAAGCGCGAGTGAGCGCGGGCGCGCCCATGTCCGAGACCTCCGCATCCCCGCCGGTTTCGCCGGCACCGCGCACGGCCCTGTACGCCTTCAGCGCCGCCGGGCTCGAACTGGCCCTGCGCCTGGCCGGGCCGCTTCAGGCTGCGGTTTACGCCCCGCTGCGCCTGGCCTGCGCCGGCGCCATAGCCTTTGACGACCTGGCCGCGCTCATGGCCGAGACCTTTGCGCGCTATGAGCGCCACGTGTTCGTGGGCGCCACGGGCATCGCCGTGCGGGCCATCGCCCCGCACCTGCGCGGCAAGACGCTGGATCCGGCCGTGGCGGTCATCGACCTGGCAGGGCGCTTCGCCGTGAGCCTGGTCTCCGGCCACGCGGGCGGGGCCAACGCCCTTGCCCGGGAGCTGGCGCGCCTCACCGGGGCCACGGCCGTCATCACCACGGGCACGGACGTTTCCGGCCTGCCGGGCGTGGACGAGCTGGCCGCGTCCAAGGGCATGGCGGTGGAGAACGCGGGCGCTGTGAAGGCCGTCTCCGCCGCGCTGCTGGAGGGCCGGCCCGTGCAGGTGTTCGATCCCGAAGGCCGGCTGCTGGGCGGCGAGGACGCGGGCGGGCTTTTCGCGTCCACCCGGCCGGAGGACTGGGACGCGGACGCCCCCGGCGTGTGGTGCCACTGGGCGTCCGGCGGGGAGTTTCCGCTGACCTTCCGCGCCTATCCGCGCTGCCTGTGCCTGGGCCTGGGCAGCCGCAAGGGCGCGGCGGAACGGACGATTGTTGCGCACGTCACGCGCGTGTTTGCGCAGCATTCCCTGGCCCCCCAGAGCGTGCGGGCCGTGGGCACGGCAAGCATAAAGCGCGATGATCCGGGCATTTGCGCAGCGGCCAGGGCCCTTGGTCCGGAAGTTGTATTTTTCGAGGCGGAAGCCCTGGCGGAAGTGGAAACCGCCGGGCAGTCCGAGACGGTGCGGCGGCGCGTGGGCACCGGCAGCGTGTGCGAGGCCGCGGCCTTGCTGCTGTCCGGGGCGGACGAGCCGCTGGTGGCCAAGACCAAGGGCGAGGGCGTCACCTGCGCGGTGGCGCTCATGCCGATTCCGGGAGTGCAAGGAGAGTAAGTGGACAGGCGCATCACTGTTGTGGGGCTCGGCCCCGGGGACGCGGCCCTTCTGCCGCCCATGGCCAGGGAGGCCCTTTCGCGGGCAGGGGCCATCGTGGGCTACAAGGGCTACATCGAACTGCTGGAGCCGGAGTTGCTGCACGGGCGGCAGGTGCTCTCCACGGGCATGACAGGCGAGGTGGAACGCTGCAACGCGGCCATCGACCTGGCGGTTTCCGGCGTGGAGACGGTGGTGGTCTCCAGCGGCGACGCGGGCGTGTACGCCATGTCCGGCCTGGTGCTGGAGCTTCTGGAGGCGCGCGGGCTGCTGGACGCCGTCCGCTTCGAGGTGATGCCGGGCATTCCGGCCCTGTGCGCGGCGGCCGCGCTTCTGGGCGCTCCGCTCATGCACGACTTCGCCGTCATCAGCCTGTCCGACCTGCTCACCCCCTGGGAGCTCATCGAACGGCGGCTGGCTGCCGCGGCCGCGGCGGACTTTGTGGTGGTGCTGTACAATCCCCGTTCCGGCAGGCGGAAGGACCAGCTGCCCAGGGCCATGGAGATCCTCTCGGCCTCTCGGCCGGGAACGACCCCGGTGGGCCTGGTGAAGCGGGCCTTCCGGCCCGGGCAGGAGGTCCTCGCCACCACCCTGGCCGCCCTGGATGCGCAGGCCGTGGACATGCAGAGCATTCTGGTGGTGGGCAACGCCTCCACCAGGCTTGTGCGCGGTCGTGGCGGGGAGCGCATGCTCACCCCGCGCGGCTACGCCGGAAAGTACGCACTCGTCCAGGGCGAAGAGGCCGCAGGCTCGTGAAAAAAATCCCGGAAAAGTGGGCCCCCTCCCTTGCCAGGAAGCGCCGTTTGGGAGTATCTGAGTAACGTTCGTCTCGGAATGCCTCCCTGGTTGCAACAGTGAGGGGCTTCCATAAGGCTAGTGGTAGAGTGGAGTTCTCACATACGAGAAGGAGGATTGAGGAGCATGAAACGTTCTCTCTTTATGAGCCTGGTCGTCGCCGCCCTGGCTTGCGCCCTGGCGCTGCCCCTGTACGCCGCCCCGGCCAAGAAGGCCCCGGACGCCGACATCACCTTCAAGGCCCCTGAGGGCATGAAGATGACCAAGTCCCTGGTGAAGTTCCCGCACAAGAAGCACACTGAAGTGAAGTGCGCCGACTGCCACCACAAGAAGGATGCCAAGGGCAATGAATTTGCCAAGTGCGACGCCAAGGGTTGCCACGACAACCTGACCGCCAAGCAGGGCAAGGATTCCTACTACAACGCCTTCCACGGCAACACCCCCAAGTCTTGCGTGGGTTGCCACAAGGCCAAGAAGGAAGCCAAGCCCAACGTTCCCACCGCTTGCGACAAGTGCCATCCGAAGGCCTAGCAAGACGCACGCTCACCGAGGGGGCTGCGCAAGCGGCCCCCTTTTTTTAACTCTCCCTTCCGGTCATTAACTCTCCCTTCTGGAGGCGAAGCCAATGGCGCCGACTTCCTCTTCCCCCAATGACGCTTTCGACCTGGACGGCCTGGACATGAAGGACGCGAAGCCCATGGGCGCCAAGGCCTCCGCTGCGGAAAGCGACTTCGAGAAAGAGCTGGAAGCCCTCTTCGCCGAGGAGCTGGCCTCGTCGGACGAGACGCCCGCCTCCGCGCCGCCAGTGGGCGGCCCCGACCTTGAGCCGGAGCCCGCGCCCGCCCCGGACACGCTGTCCGGCAGCGCCCCGGCGGACGAGGACATCCTGCTGCTGGACGACTTGGTGGCCGACGCGCCCGACGCCTCCATCCCCGGGGAGGAGGAGGACATCCTCGACCTTTCGGCCTTCGCCGCCGGCGGCGAAATGGACCTGACCCCGCCCGCCGACGAGCCCGGCGGCAAGGACGGCGTCATAGATCTTTCCGGCCTGGACGAGATCATCACAGGCCTGGGCGACAAGAAGCCCGCCGCCCCGGCCGAGGAAGCGATGCTTGAGCCCGAGCCGCTTGAGCCCGCGCCCCTGGACAGCACCGACATGGCCGACCTGCTGGAGACCCTGGACGTGCCCAAGGCCGCGGCCAAACCCGCCGCGCCCGCGCCTGCCGAGGCCCCGGAGGACGATCTGCTGGAGCTTTCCCTGGGCGACCTGGTGGAAGAAGCGCCGGACGCCGCCGCCATCGCCGCCTCCATAGCCGAAGACGCCCTCAACGAGGCCGCGCTCATGCCCTCGTCCGCCCCGGAAGAGCTCCAGGCCGCAGACGAGTCCGCCCTCGACCTGACCCTGCCCGACCTCTCCGATCCCGAGCCCGGCCGCGACCTCATCGCCGAGCAGGAGCAGGCCGACCTGGGCGGTGACCTCAATCTTTCCCTGCCGGACATGACGGACCTGCCGAACTTGGAAGACACGCCTTCCGCCGGTCTGGACCAGGTGCTGGAAGACGGCGACCTGGACATGAGCGGCCTCATGGAGGGCATCGAGCCCTCGGCCGGGGAGGAGCAGCCCGAGCTGCCGCTGAACCCCGACGACCTGCTGGCCCAGATCCCGGAATCCGGGGCCGAGCCGGCTTCTGAGCCCGGCCCTGAGCCCGGCCCTGAGGCTGTCGCCATGCCCGTGGCCGAGACCATCGAAGAGCCCGCCCTGCCCCTGGCCGACGCCGCCCTCGGCGCCGTGGCCGCCGGAGCGGCAGTGGCCGGAGTCGCCGCCGCCGGAGTCGCAGTGGCCGAGCCCGCTCCCGCGCCCGTCTCCGGAGACATCGCGGCCCGCCTGGCCGAGCTGGCCACCCAGGTCATGGGCAACAGCGTGGCCGTGGTGCGCCTGGAAGGCCAGCTGGCCGAGCGCGACAAGGCCCTGGCCGAGGTGCAGGAGCGCCTGCAAAACGCCCAGGCCGAGGCCCAGGCCCTGCGCGACGAGCTCTCCGCCCTGCGCGGCGAGCTTGAGGGCAGCCTTGGCGCGCGCCTGGACGAGGTGCGCCAGGCCGCCCTGGACGCCGCCGACAAGGCCGGCGCCCTGGGCATCCGCGTGGACGGGGCCGAGAAGGCCGCCACCGGAGCCGCCGAGCGCCTGGCCCTGCTGGAGGACCGCCAGACCCAGCTGGACCGCGAGATCTTCTCCGAGATCTCCCGCGCCGTCCCGCGCGAGGCCGCCCGCGTCATCCGCGAGGAGATCGCCCACCTGGCCGCCTCCATGCGCGACGAGTAGCAAAAGCCCAGGCGCGGCAAACAGCCCGCGCCCGCACGCGAAAAAAGAAAGGCCGCTCCTTGCCGGGGCGGCCTTTTTCTTTGCGCGCGCAAAGGCGGGGGAGGGGCGCTAGAGCGTGTGCGCCGGCACCAGCACCGTCACCGGCTCCACGATCTCGAAGGAGCGGGTGGACTCGATGAGGCGGTAGATGTTGCTCTCGTTCAGCTCGGAATCCTTGGCCAAGAGCAGCATGCCGTCCACGGTGACGATGCTCTCCTCAAGGATCATGTTCTCCTTCAGGTCGCGCATGGTCACGCGCTTGCGCACGTAGCCCGTCTCGGTGGGGATGGTGCTCTCGAAGGCGGCCAGGATGTCCGGGTCGTACACGCCCTTGGCCCCGGCCATCTGGGTGAAGATGGCGTTGGTGGGCAGGCCGCGGTTCAGCAGCATGTCGTAGTCCAGCACCACCTTGAGCACCCGCGCCCCGAACGGCGGGGAGCTGTCGTACCGGGCGTGCTGCTTCCTGATGATCTCGGCCACGAGGGCCATGCGCGGAATGTTGGCCAGCACGCCCGCGCCGATGGTGGGGTGGGTGTCGAAAAGCTTGCGCTCGTCCGGGGCCAGGTCCTTGCCCGCGGCGATCTTGTCGAGCACGTCCTTGGGCAGGGAAACGCAGCCGATGTGCGAAAGCATGGCCGCCATGTCCACCTCCCAGAACTGGGGGATGAGGATGGCCTTGGACAGGCGGTGCACCAGGCCGCGGATGCGCAGAGCCCGGCCGAAGGCCGCCGGGTTGGCCAGGCCCAGCACGTCGGTCAGGGCCTGGATGGCCCCGTGCAGGGTGTCCTGCAGAAAGCTCTGCTCGGCGATCTCCAGCTTGTGCTGCTCCAGGGCGGCGCTCAGCTGGGCGGTCAGGCTGTCCAGCGAGGCGGGCTTCAGCACCACGCGGAAGGCCTTGCCGTCCTCCACGGCGTTCAGCGCCAGGTCAAGCTCCTGGCGGGCGGTCATCAGCAGGCCCACGGTGTGCGGGTGGGCGGTCTTGATGGCCGTGAGCAGGGTGGTTCCGTCCTTCTTGCCCAGCTTGAGGTCGGTGAGCACCACGTCAAAGGGGCCCGAGGCGCGCACGGCCTTGAGCGCGTCCTCCACGCCCACCACGTGCTGCAGGTCGAAGCGCTGGGCCAGCCGCTCCTGCGTGTTGCCCAACGGGTTCGCGGTCCCCTCGACCATGAGAATCTTGCCCGGCATTGCTCCTCCAAAAGCGCGGGAGAGTCCACGCGCATGCGTCCTGAACGGGCGGAATACTGCGAGTGGGCGCTTCGTGCAACTGCGTATGCGCACAGTACGTGGTCGCCCGCGCGAAGGGCTCCTTTCGCCGCACTCGACGAACCGGCCCCGCGCGTGGTATGGGACGCGGATAAAACAAAGGGGGAGGGGCTTCACCGTTTCTTTCCCTTTCCCGCCCGGGGTCCACCGCGTGGTGCGGTCGCGGCCATTTCCCACCGGGCGGGTTTTTCGCACAGCCAAGCCGGGCGCGATGCCCGGAGCAAGAGGGCGCGGGCATGGATTCGCTTGAGAAGCAGGCCCTGCAGGTGGCCAAGGAAATCGTGGTCAAGTTCATCGAGGTGGGGCGCATTTCCCCGGCGAATTTTGCCGAGCATTTTTCGGAAATCTATTGCGAGATTCTGACCACCGTGTCCGGCGGCGGCGTGTGCGACCCCGACGCGGCGGAGACGAAGAAGAAGGGCGCCTAAGTCCATGCAACGTCCCCCTTCCCAGGAGCAAATCCAGCGCGACCAGCTGCATGGCCGGCAGGTGGCGGCCATGTTCGGCCGCATCGCCCGCTGGTACGACTTTCTGAACCACACCTTGAGCCTGGGGCTCGACATCTACTGGCGCTGGCGGCTGGCCCGCGTGGCCCAGCCCAGGCCCGGCGGCGCGGTGCTCGACCTGGCGGCCGGCACCATGGACGTGTCCCTGGCGCTTTTGCGCCAGTACCCGGACATCCGCGTGGCCGCGGTGGACTACACCCTGCCCATGCTGGTGCACGGCAAAAGGAAGCTCAACGGTGCGCCCGGCGGGCAGATCATCCCGGCACAGGGCGACGGCCGCAGGCTGCCCCTGGCCGACGAGTCCATGGACGCGGCCACCATCGCCTTCGGCATCCGCAACATCCGGCCGCGCATGGCCGCCCACAAGGAAGTGCTGCGCTGCCTCAAACCGGGCGGGCGCTTCTGCATCCTGGAATTCGGCACCGGGCGGCGCAAGGTGTGGGGCGGGCTGTACAATTTCTACCTGGACAAGGTGCTGCCCACGGTGGGGCGCATCTTCTCCGGCGACCGGGCGGCCTACCGCTACCTGGCGGAGACCATCCGCGAGTTCCCGGACGAGCGCCAGCTGGCGCGGGAGCTTCTGGAAGCGGGGTACGCGCGCGTGTTTCACGTTGCCATGCTATCGGGCATCGTGTACCTGCATGTGGCGGAAAAGGCGGGCGAACTGGCCGGCGAGCTGGCGGGCGAAACGGGCGGCCGGGCGACCGGCGCCGGGGCTTCCGCAGGGCCTGCCGGGGGCGCTCCCGCGGGTGTGCCCGTGCGCAAAGACAGTCTGCGCAAAGACAGCCTGCGCAGGGACGACCCGCGCGAGGCCGTGCTGCGCTGCTTCACCCGCGAGGACCCGGGCAAGCCCCCGCGTGAGGACGGCTAGGCCGGGGACAGTGCGCTAGAACGACCGGCCCAGGGCCACCAGCAGCACGCCCAGGATCATGGACGTGAGGCCCAGGACGCGCAGGGCGCGGGGCGGGCGGCTGGCCAGGGAGAGCAGGATCGCGGGCATGCGCTCGGCCAGAAGGAAATAGGGCAGGCCCTCCAGCAGGAAGGCCAGGCCAAGAGCCATGAAGAAGAGCGGCCAGTCGAAGTTCATGGGGGCCTTGTATCCGCGCGGACGCCGGTTGTCCACAGCGGGCCGGGGCCTGGAGCAAAGAGCGGCGGGGCCTTGTCCCGTCAAGCAAAGGACGAGCAATGGGTTTGAAAGCCAGCCTTGAGGATCTGCGCGCCGGGCGCGCCAGCGTGGCCGTCGTGGGCCTGGGCTATGTGGGCCTGCCGCTGGCCGTCGCCCTTTCGCGGCATTTCCCGGTCATCGGGTTCGATATTTCCCAGAAGCGTGTGGCCGAGCTTGAGGCCGGCAGCGACCGCACCGGCGAGGTGCTGCCGGACGACCTCAAGGCCGCCAAGGTGGCCTACACCTGCGAGCCCGCGCGCCTGAAGGACGCCGCCGTGGTCATCGTGGCCGTGCCCACGCCCATCGACGAGCACCGCGCGCCGGACTTGCGGCCCGTGGTGGGCGCCACCAGGACCGTGGGCGCGAACCTCGCCCCTGGCGCGGTGGTGGTGTACGAGTCCACCGTGTACCCCGGCCTGACGGAAGAGATCTGCGTGCCCCTGCTGGAGCAGACCAGCGGCCTCGCCTGCGGGGAGGGCTTTTTCGTGGGCTACTCGCCGGAGCGCATCAACCCCGGCGACCGCGCGCACACGCTGGAGACCATCGTGAAGGTGGTGGCCGGGCAGGACGGCCCCACGGCGGACCTGCTCTGCGGGCTGTACGGCGCCGTGGTCAAGGCCGGCACCTTCCGCGCCTCGTCCATCAAGGTGGCCGAGGCCGCCAAGGTCATCGAGAACACCCAGCGCGACCTGAACATCGCGCTGATGAACGAGCTGGCGGTGATCTTCGACCGCATGGGCATCGATACGCTGGAAGTGCTGGAAGCCGCGGGCACCAAGTGGAACTTCCTGCCCTTCCGGCCGGGGCTGGTGGGCGGCCACTGCATCGGCGTGGACCCCTACTACCTGACTTTCAAGGCCCAGGCGCTGGGCTTCTCGCCCCGGGTCATCCTGGCCGGCCGCGCCATCAACGACGGCATGGGCAAGTTCATCGCCGAGACCTGCGTGAAGAAGCTCATCGCCGCCGACGTGAAGGTCAAGGGCGCGCGCGTGGGCGTGCTTGGCTTCACCTTCAAGGAGAACGTGCCCGACCTGCGCAACACCAAGGTCATCGACGTCGTGCGCGAGCTTGAGGAGTACGGCGTCGAGGTGCTGACCCACGACCCCATGGCCGATGCGGACGAGGCCCGGCACGAGTACGGCATCGAGCTTTCGCCCCTGGACGCCCTGCGCGGCCTGGACGCGGTGGTGCTGGCCGTTGCGCACAAGGAATACGCGGCCCTGGGCTTCGACGAGCTGCGCGGACGCTTCCGCGCCGGAGCCGCGCCCCTGGTGCTGGACGTGAAGGGGCATTTCGACCCGGCGCAGGCCGCGGCGAACGGCTTCGAACTCTGGCGGTTGTAGGGGCCCGGCCATGCTGCTGGTCGCCGCCGCCACGGGCCTGGAGCTCCGCGCCGCCCTCGGCGTGCAGGCGGCGGACGTTGCGCGCCAGGGCGAGGTTTTCGCGGTCACGGCCCACGGCAGGCCCGTGCTGGCCCTGGTCACGGGCATCGGCGTGGTGAACGCGGCCTTTGCCCTGGGCAGGGCCCTGGGGCGGGGGCAGCAGAAGGTTTCCGGCGTGCTTTGTCTGGGTGTTGCGGGCAGCTTCGACACTGCGGCACGTCCGCTTGGCAGCGCCTGGCTGGTGGAGCGCGAGACCTGGCCGGAGTACGGCCTGCTTTTTTCCGGCCAGTGCGCGGCCGATGCGCGGGGCCTGGGCTTTTCCCTGGACGGCCGCACGGCCGGCGACCCGGAGGCGGTGTTCGACACCCTGGCCTGGGACGCCCGGGCCGAGGCCGCGCGGCTGGACCTGGACGCATCCGGCCTCGGGCTCGCGTCCAGCCTCACCGTGAGCGGCGTGAGCGCGGACCCGCAGCGGGCGCGGGCGCTGGCGGAGCGCTTCGGCGCTGGTTTGGAGAACATGGCCCTGCTGGAGAACATGGCCCTGCTGGAAAATATGGAAGGCTTCGCCCTGGCCTACGCGGCCCGGCAGGTGGACCTGCCCTTTGCGGAGCTGCGCGCGGTCTCGAACGCCGTGGGCTCGCGCCCGCCAAAGGATTGGGACCTGCCCTGCGCCCTGGCCGCCCTGGGGTGCGCGGCGGAAAAACTTTTGGCCCCCCAGGCGGGCCCGGCCTCAACTTAAAAATGTGGACGTGACCGGCATGAACGAAATGCGCGCCTACTTCGCCCGGGAGATTCCCGGCATCAACGGCTTCCTCGCGGCGGAGGCGGACAAGCTTGACGGGCTGGTGCGCGAGGTGGCGCGCCACGTGCTGCTCTCCGGCGGCAAGCGCATCCGGCCCATGCTGACCATCCTCTTCGCCCGCGCCCTGGGCCACAAGGCCGACGACATGCTTGCAATCGCCTGCGCCCTGGAGATGCTGCACACGGCCACGCTATTGCACGACGACGTGCTGGACCAGGCCGAGACGCGCCGGGGCCAGACCAGCGCCCACGTGGCCTTCGGCACCACCGAGACCATCCTGGCGGGCGACGTGCTCCTCGCCCTGGCCAACAAGCTGGGCGCGGACTACGACATCCCCCGGCTCAACGCGCTCCTGGCCCGGGGCATCATGGCCACGGCCGAGGGCGAGATTCTGGAACTGGCGCACACCGCCAGGCCCACGGTGGACCGTCAGGCCTACCTGGACATCATTATCGGCAAGACCGCCCGGCTCATCGAGACCGCCTGCCGCTGCGGGGCGGCGCTGGCCAGCCGCGACCGCGCCATGGAGGACCTGGCCGGAGACTTCGGCCTGAATCTTGGCATCGCCTTCCAGCTGGTGGACGACGCGCTGGACTACGCCGTCTCCGAGAGCGAGATGGGCAAGCCCGCCGGCGGCGACCTGCGCGAGGGCAAGATGACGCTTCCGCTCATACTGTACCTGGAAAGCCTGCCCGAGGCCCAGGCCGCTGGCCTGCTTTCCGCCCTGCGCGAGAAGCGCCTCGGCGCGGACGAGGCCACGGACATCGTGGCCCAGGTGCGGGACAAGGGCTTTGCCGAGGCCACCCGCGCGGCCGCGCGCGGCTACGTGGACACGGCCCTCGCGGCCCTTGCCGCCCTGCCGGAGACGCCCGAGCGCGTGGTGCTCTGCCAGGCGGCGGAATACGTCCTCACCAGACGCAAGTAGGCAGAGCCACAGGGGGGGCCGATGCCCGGAAATCCGCTGCTCAACTCGCCGCACCTGCTGCAGAAGATCTCCCTGTCGCCGGTCATGCTCCGGCTCATGCAGGAGGCCATCAAGCCCGAGCCGGACTTCGCCGTCATGGGCGAGACCATCCGCCTGGACCCGGCGTTGGCCACCACCATCCTGAATCTCGTCAACTCCGCCTTCTACGGCCTGCCCCAGAAGGTGACGGACCTGCACCGCGCCGCCCTGGTGCTGGGCAGCCGCGAGATCCTCAAGGTGGCCGTGTCCATGACCCTGCACAAGGACCTGGAGCACGGCTTTCCGGATTGCCACTACGATTTCTACCCCGACTGGCGGCTCATCGTCTGGTCGTCCATCGCGGCGGAGCTGCTGGCGCAGAAGCTCTGCCCGGAGGAGGCCGACCACGCCTACCTGTGCAGCCTGCTCAAGGACGTGTCGCTGCTGTTCCTGCGCTGCGCCGCCAAGGAATGCCTGCCCGAGCCCGAGCAGCGCGACCGCATCACCGTGCTCTCCAAGGGCCAGCTGGAACGCGAGACCGAGGCCTGGGGCATGAACCACTGCGCCCTCTCGCAGCTGCTGCTGGCCAAGTGGGGCATACCCGCCGGCATGTGCGACAGCGTGCGTTTCCACCACGCCATGGACAGCCTCTCCGAGCTGCCGCCGCTCACCCAGGCCGTGGTCCTGGCCACCCAGTGGTCGGAGATGGAGCTGGGGCATTCCAGCGGGCCCTTCAGCGTGGTGCAGTTCGAAGGCTTGCTGCGCTCGGTGCTCTCCCTTTCGGACAAGGAGGTGGACGAACTGCGCGCCCAGTGCCTGGGCAAGTTCCGCTCCATGCTCGCGTCCCTCGGCATCACGGAAGGGGAGGAGAACCGCCCCTACTACCGCCATTCGGTGAAGGCCATGCAGGGCTACTGCTTCCTCAGCATGGACCTGCTGACCGTGGAGGGCGGCCTTTCGGCCGTGGCGCGGGTGCTGGGCAAGCACGTGAAACTCAACTGGGACGTGAAGAGCTGGGACCTGGCCCTCAGGCTGCCGCACGGCGAGGGCTTCCGCCTGTTCCACCTGACGCCCAAGGGCGAGTTGGAGCGGGAGGAGGGCGTGCACGAGTTCTCCGCGCTGCCCTGGCGCATCCGCAGCCAGGCGCTGGAGATAGGCTCCTCCGGCCACAGGCTTGGCGAGCTGCGCCTGGGCGATGCCGATCTGCCTCCCGCGGAGATGGACAACCTGGCCCTGTACCTGCGCTTCTTCGGCCAGGGCTTTGAGCATTACTGCGCCCGGCACGCCGTGCTGGAGGAGAAGGCCCTGGTCTTTGACCAGATTCCCGTGGGCGTGGCCCGGCTGGACGCCAGCGGCCGCGTGGTGGAGGGCAACCGCCGGCTGGACGAATTTCTGAACCTCGCCGCCCCGGCCAGGGGACAGCTCCTGGCGGAGCTGCTGCCCAGGCGCCTGCCGGGCGAGACAGGGGCGGAGTTCGCCGCCTTCGTGGCCGACGGCTCCCGCCGCAGCTTCGGCAAGATCGACTATTTCTTGTGCAAGGGGCCGGACGGCTCCGCCCAGGACGGCGCGCTCTGCCTTTCTGCCCACCGGGAGGAGGACGGCGGCGTGCTGGCCCTGCTGGAGGACCTGCGCGAGCTTTCCGAGATGGAGGTGCAGACCCTGCGGCGCAAGGGCTTCCTGGAGCGGCTCGTCAGCTCCATGCAGGAGCTGGTGCTCACCGTGGGCGCGGACGGCGTGGTGCAGTACTGCTCCCGCCAGGAATACGGCCTTGTGGGCCGCAGGTTCTTCGATGCCTTCGCCCCGGCAGAGGCCTCGGTGGCCGTGTGGAGCCCGTCCCTGCTGGCCGAGGGCGGCCAGCCCCACGTGGAGGCCGTGCTGCGCGCCACCGGCGGGGTGGAGCTGCCCTTCGAACTGTCCATCTCGCCCCTGGGCGGCAAGGGCTGCGGCGGCCAGGGCCAGCCGCGCGCGTCGCTGGCGCGGGAATGCCTGGTGGTGGGGCGCGACCTCACCCAGATCCGCCGGCTGGAGGCCAAGCTCAAGCTGCGGGCCATGCTCGACGCCCTCACCGGCCTGTACAACCACTACCAGTTCCACACCACCCTGGAGCGCGAGGCCAGCCGCAGCCGGCGCACCGGCCGGCCCATGGGCCTGGTGTTTTTCGATCTGGACAAGTTCAAGGACGTGAACGACGCCCAGGGCCACGTGGCGGGAGACAACGTGCTGCGCGCCGTGGGCGCCACGCTGCTGCACCTGGTGCGCCAGGGCATGGACTACCCCTGCCGCTACGGCGGCGACGAGTTCGCCGTCATCGTCACCGAGGTGGACGAGGAGCGCCTGCACGCCATCGCGCGGCGCATCATCGAGGACGTGCGCGCCCAGTTCGGGGGCGCGGTGACCGTGAGCCTGGGCTGCGCCATGCTGCGAGAGGGCGAGGCTCCGCAGGAGCTGCTCAAACGGGTTGACAATCTGGCCTACAAAGCCAAGGCTTCTGGCGGCGACGTGATGATGGCGGGTTGAGCCCCGCCCCGGAGCCGCGATAACGCTAGAAACGGCCGGCACCGCCGGTTTTTTGGAGGAGACTTCCTATGCTGCTGCGCTTTGAGGTGGGCCTGAAGCCCCAGGTGCGCGACGTGGTGGGCGAGCGCGTGGCCCGCAAGATCAAGGGCGAGCTGGGCCTGGAACTGGCCCGGGTGGGCATCGTGCGGGTGTACACAGTGGAGGGCCTGAGCGAGGCCCAGGCCAAGGCCGTCATCGACGCCGGGGCCCTGCACGACCCCGTCCTGCACGAGATTTCCCTTGCGCCCATGGCCAAGGCCGCGGACTTCGACTGGGCGCTTGAGGTGGGCTTCCGCCCCGGCGTGACGGACAACGAGGCCCGCACCGCGCGGGAGACCATCCTCATCGTGCTCGGCCTCTCGGGCGAGGGGGCCAAGGGCGTGAAGGTGTACACCAGCGTGCAGCACCTGCTCAAGGGCGCGCCCGGCAAGGCGCTGGACGAGAAGACCGTGCTGCACATCGCCCGCGACCTGCTGGCCAACGAGCTCATCCAGCGCTTCGAGATGAAGAGCGCGGCGGACTGGGCCAAAGAGCCCGGCTTCGCGCCCAAGGCCGCGCGCGTCACCGGCCAGGCCAGCGACGAGGTGGCGGTGATTCCGCTGACCAGCATGACGGACGAGGAACTGGTGGCCTTCAGCCGGGCCAACACCCTGGCCCTTTCCCTTGCGGAGATGAAGACCATCGTAGCCTACTACAAGGACCCGGCCACAAAGTCCGCGCGCCTGGCTGCCGGGCTTTCGCCGGAGCAGGCGGAAAACCCCACCGACGCCGAGGTGGAGGTGCTGGCCCAGACCTGGAGCGAGCACTGCAAGCACAAGATCTTCACCGCCAGGATAGACTACGAGGACGCCGAGACCGGCAGCCGCCGCACCGTGGACAGCCTGTTCAAGACCTGCATCCAGGGCTCCACCAAGGCCATCCGCGCGGCCAAGGGCAAGGACGACTTCTGCCTCTCCGTGTTCAAGGACAACGCCGGCGTCATCCGCTTCAACGAGCGCATGAACGTGTGCATCAAGGTGGAGACGCACAACTCCCCCTCGGCGCTCGATCCCTACGGCGGAGCCCTCACGGGCATCGTGGGGGTCAATCGCGACCCCATGGGCACGGGCCTGGGCGCAAATCTGCTCTGCAACACCGACGTGTTCTGTTTCGCCTCGCCTTTCTATGAGGGCGAGCTGCCCCCGCGGCTCTTGCACCCGCGCCGCGTGTTCGAGGGCGTGCGCGAGGGCGTGGAGCACGGCGGCAACAAGAGCGGCATTCCCACCGTGAACGGGGCCATCGTGTTCGACGAGCGCTACCTCGGCAAGCCGCTGGTGTACTGCGGCACCGTGGGCACCATGCCCGTCACCGTGGCCGGCCGGCCCAGCCACGAGAAGTGCGCCAAGCCCGGCGACGTCATCGTCATGAGCGGCGGGCGCATCGGCAAGGACGGCATCCACGGCGCGACGTTCTCCTCCGAGGAACTGCACGAGGGCTCTCCCGCCACGGCCGTGCAGATCGGCGACCCCATCACCCAGCGCAAGATGTACGACTTCCTCATGCGCGCCCGCGACCGCGGCCTGTACAACGCCATCACCGACAACGGCGCGGGCGGCCTGTCCTCCAGCGTGGGCGAGATGGCCCAGGACTGCGGCGGCTGCGACCTGGACCTGTCCAAGGCCCCGCTCAAGTACGACGGCCTCAAGCCCTGGGAGATCCTCATCTCCGAGGCCCAGGAGCGCATGACCTGCGCCGTGCCGCCGGAAAAGCTCGGCGAGTTCCTGGCCCTGTCGAAAGAAATGGACGTGGAGAGCACGGCGCTGGGCACCTACACGGACTCCGGGTACTTCCGCGTGCGCTACGGGACCAAGGTGGTGACCCAGCTGTCCATGCACTTCCTGCACGAGGGCCTGCCCCAGATGGAGCTGAACGCCCGCTGGACCCGCCCGGCGGTCAAGGCCGACGCCCTGCCCAGGGACGTGGACCAGGCGAAGCTGATGGAGCGCATGCTCTCCCGGCTCAACATCTGCAGCAAGGAATACGTCATCCGCCAGTACGACCACGAGGTGCAGGGCAAGAGCATCGTGAAGCCGCTGGTGGGCGTGAAGCGCGACGGCCCGGCCGACGCCGCCGTGGTCCGGCCGGACTTCGAGAGCGACGAGGGGCTGGTCATCTCCAACGGCATCTGCCCCAAGTTCAGTGATCTGGACGCCTACTGGATGATGGCCAACGCCATCGACGAGGCCGTGCGCGGGGCCGTGGCCGTTGGCGGCGACCTGCGCTTCATGGCCGGCACGGACAACTTCTGCTGGTGCGACCCGGTGGAGAGCGAGACCACGCCCGACGGCCGCTACAAGCTGGCCCAGCTGGTGCGCGCCAACGAGGCCCTGGACCACTTCTGCCGCGGCTACGGCGTTCCCTGCGTGTCCGGCAAGGACTCCATGAAGAACGACTACAAGGGCGGCGGGGTCAAGATCTCCATCCCGCCCACGGTGCTCTACTCGGTCATGGGCAAGATGCCGGACGTGAAGAAGGCCGTGACCAGCGACTTCAAGGCCGCGGGCAACTTCGTCTACGTGCTGGGTCTGACCCGGCCGGAGCTGGGCGGCTCGGAGCTGGCCAGCGAACTTGGGCTCTCCTGCGACCAGGTGCCCCAGGTGGACCTGGTGGCCGCGCGCGAGCGCTACCTCAAGTACTTCGAGGCCACCCGGCAGGGCCTGGTGGCCTCCTGCCACGACTGCGCCGACGGCGGCCTGGGCGTGGCCCTTGCCGAGATGTGCATCGGCGGCCGCCTGGGGGCCGAGGTGGACCTGGCCAAGGTTCCGGCCTGCGGCTGCGAAAACGCGCTGGAGCTGCTGTACAGCGAATCCGCCAGCCGTTTCGTGGTGGAGGTGGCCCCGGACAAGGCGCCGGCGTTCGAGGCCCTGTTTGCCGGCACGCATTGCGCAAGAATCGGCACCGTGGCCCCTGCCGGGCTGCGCGTTTCCAGGGGGGCGGAACGGGTGCTGGAGGCCGACGTGGAAGCCCTGGCCCAGGCCTTCAAGGCCCCGCTGAACTGGTAACACCAACGGTTTTACGACAAGCGCCGCCGGCCGTTCCCTGTTCCGGGGGGAGGTCGGCGGCCTTCGTTTACTGGGAATCCTGCATACGGGGTGACAATTGTCGTCTTCTCTGCTAAAGAAACCGGTAATTTATCCGATAAACGTATAAAGATCGCCAATGGGGGTGCGCCGTGCGCCACATGTTCCAGACAATGTGCCTTGCCCTGGGCTGCCTGTTGCTTGCCGTTCCGCTTCTTGCGGCATCCAAGGAAAAGAAGGCGGAGGCCCCTTCCTCCCCGTCCTACGTGGGATCTGCCTCCTGTGAGGGGTGCCATGAGAAAGAATACAATAATTTCAAAAAGTACGCCAAAAAATTCCACTCCGACCGCAGCGTGAAGATGATGACCAAGAAGCTCACGCCGGACGAGGTGAAGGAATGCTACGCCTGCCACACCACAGGCTACGGCAAGCCCGGCGGCTTTGTCAGCTACGAGAAGACGCCGGAGCTGGGCCACGCCGGCTGCGAGGTGTGCCACGGGCCGGGCTCGGCCCATGTGGACTCCGGCGGCAAGAAGAATCTCATCAAGGGCAAGGGCCGCATGAACGTGAAGGAATGCGAGACCTGCCACAATCCCGAGCGCGTGGCCAACTTCCGCTTCAAGCCCATGCTCTACGGCGGGGCGCACTAGGAGGCCGGCCATGATATCGCTCGATTCCATCCGCAAATCCCTGACGCTGAAAGTCCTCGTCCTTACCCTTGCGGTGAGCGGCGCCGTGTTCCTGGGCCTGTTCCTGGCCAGTTCCTACTGGCAGAAGAAGAACATGCTGAAAGAGGTGAAGCACAGCGCCGAGCGCGACAGCCACATGATCTCCATGGTGGTGGAAGAGCCCATGCGCCTGGGCGACAACGAGGCCACGGCGGAGCGCTTCGCCGATCTGGCCAAGCAGAACAAGGACGTCGACATCTACATGGTGGACTACGAGGGCAGCGTTACCTACTCCACGGACAACGCCACCCTGCGCAAGCCCATCGGCGAGGTGCTGGCCCACGAGGACTGCCGCGTCCTGGTCGAAAAGAGCCTCAAGAGCCCCATCTCTGAGGGCGCGCTCATGCGCATGGGCGGCACGGATTTCTTCACCGAGGTGAAGACCATTCCCAACGAGCCCGCCTGCTACCACTGCCACGGCAAGAGCAAGCCCATCCTTGGGGCGCTCATCACCCGGCAGAACCTCACCGAGCAGTTCTCCTCCCTGCGCTTGAGCCAGCTGCTCTCCGCCGGGCTTTCCCTGGCGGGCATGGTGGCCCTGAGCTTCGTGCTGTTCAGCTTCATCAAGCGCACGGTCATCGCCCGCGTCACCTCCATCGAGCGCAGCGCCGACGAGGTCATCCGCGGCAACCTGAACGCCAGCTTCAAGGTGGAGGGCGAAGACCGCCTGGCCGCCCTGGCCGAGCACCTGGGCACCATGGTCGGGCGCATCAAGGACCAGTTGGAGTACAACAAGGGCCTGCTCGACGGCATCATCGTGCCCATGATGGTCACCGACGAACTGGGCGTCATCACCTACGCCAACCGGCCGCTCTTGAGCATCCTGGGCAAGGCCCAGGAGGCCGTGGTGGGCCAGTGTCCGGACATGGTCTTCTACGGCGAGAAGCGCGAGACCTTGACCAGCCGGGCCCTCAACACCTGCAGCATCGCCAGCGGCAACTTCAACTTCCGCCGGGCCGACGGCGTGGTCTTCCCCATGCATGCCGAGATATCGCCCCTGAAAAACGCCGAGGGCGGCGTGGTGGGCACCATCGGCGTGCTGGTGGACCTGACCCAGGAAGAGGAGTCCCGCCAGCGCATCGAGGCGCACCGGCAGGTGCTGCTGGGCGTGGCCAACGAGGTCACCGAGGTGGCGCTCAAGCTGGAGCAGGCCTCCGACATATTGAGCGGGCAGATGGACGAGCTGACCCGCGGCATGGACAGCGCCTCCGGCCGGACCCACAGCATGGCCACGGCCATGGAGGAGATGAACTCCACCGTGCTTGAGGTGGCGAGAAACGCCGGCGAGACCTCCGAGGCTTCCAGCCAGGCCAATGCCGTGGCCCGGGAAGGCGGCGTCATGGTGCAGAGCACCCTGACCGAGATCAACCAGGTTGCCAGCACCACCCAAAGCCTCTCCACCGCGCTCAGCCAGCTCTCGGTCAGCGCGCGCGACATCGGGCAGGTCATGGGCGTCATCAACGACATTGCCGACCAGACCAACCTGCTGGCGCTCAATGCCGCCATCGAGGCCGCGCGGGCGGGCGACGCCGGCCGCGGCTTCGCCGTGGTGGCCGACGAGGTGCGCAAGCTGGCCGAGAAGACCATGACCGCCACCAAGGAGGTCGAGGCGGCCATCCTGCACGTGCAGAAGAGCACCGAGGACGCCGTGCGCGAGATGGATTCCGCCAAGGTCCGGGTGGACAAGACCACCGAGCTGGCGGGCGGCGCGGGCAACACCCTGACGGAGATCGTCAGCGCGTCCGAGCGCATCGCCGACATGGTGCGCTCCATCGCCACCGCGGCGGAACAGCAGTCCGCCACGAGCGAGGAGATCAACCAGAACGTGAGCGAGATCAACCACCTCTCGGGCCAGATGTCCCAGGACATCCAGACCGCCAACCAGCGCATCCGCGAAGTGGCGCACATGGCGCGCGAACTGGCCCGGTTGGTTGAAAAATTCCGCGAGGAAGAGTAGGGTGTTCCATTGGCCCCCCTGTCCCCGAACAGGAGCAGCGCATGGAACAGAACCTGGAGCGCAGACAGTTCAGCCGTATTCACCTGATCGCCCACGGACGCGGCAAGTTTTGCGCCGTGAAACTGGCAAACACCGAGCGTGAGGCCGCGCTCATCGACATCAGCGCCGGTGGCGCGCGGATCAAGTTTCCGCCGCCGCCGCTGCAGCAGGCGGTGAAAGGACTTGTGTTCTCCGTGAAGGCGCTGGATGACGGCGGCCTGCTGCAGAACCTGCAGGCCACGATCCGCTGGCGCCACGAGGACGAGGTCGGCCTGCAGTTCCAGCCGGAACTCGACGTGCCCCTGCGGGTGTTGCAAGACTTGGTGAGTTGAGCGGGGAGCCCCCCGCCGCAAAGGGAAAGCCCCGGCTTGGCAGAGTCCAGGTCGGGGCTTTCCGCGTAGCGCGCTGGCAGAGTATAGTTATTGTCGATGAGGCATCGACGGTGTGCGCCTCCACTTGGCAAAATTTACTAGATTGAGTACGGAATCGGCAAAACTGAAACGTTCTCAACCACACCGGTTGACAACAGTAAAAATTATCATTAGTAACTATTCCTAACACAGCGTGTGAGGTATCCCATGGATATTGACGAGAAGAAGGGTGTCCGCCTGTCGCGCCAGCGCGAAGCCATCCTGGCGGAATTGTGCAAGGTGAAGACCCACCCCACGGCCGACGAGGTGTACGACATGGTCCGCAAGATCATGCCGCGCATCAGCCTCGGCACCGTGTACCGCAACCTCGACTTCCTGAGCAGCCGCGGAGTGGTGCTGCGCATCGGCGGGGCCGGAACCCAGAAAAGGTTCGACGGCAACCCCGTGCCGCATCCGCACTTGCGTTGCTCGGTCTGCGGACGTGTGGACGACCTGGAGCACCCCCTTGTGCTGCCGGAACTTCCGGCGGGGCAGTCCATGGGCTACCGCAACCTGCGCTGCGACGTGGAGTTTGTGGGCATGTGCCCCATGTGCGCCGGGGTGGAGATCTAGGCCGCAAGGCCGGGCATCCCCCCAGCGGCTCCCCCCGGAAGAGGCTGGTTCTCTGCAGAACCACCGCACCGGAATCATTCCGGCCCCCCCCATCCGAACAACCAGGAGAACATCATGAGCATTCGTGGAACCCGCACCGAGAAGAACATCCTCACCGCCTTCGCCGGTGAGTCCCAGGCCCGCAACCGCTACTCCTACTTCGCCGCGGTGGCCAAAAAAGAAGGCTACGTGCAGATCGCCGCCGTGTTCGAGGAGACCGCCAACCAGGAGAAGGAGCACGCCAAACGCCTGTTCAAGCTCCTTGAGGGCGGCGAGGTGGAAGTGACCGCCGCCTTCCCGGCCGGCGTCATCGGAACCACGCTTGAGAACCTGAAGGCCTCCGCCGATGGCGAGAACCACGAGCAGACCAGCATGTACCCCGAGTTCGCCAAGATCGCCCGCGAGGAAGGCCTGCAGGAAATCGCCTGCATCTTCGACGCCATCGCCAACGCCGAACGTTTCCACGAAAAACGCTTCCTGGCACTTGCCAAGAATATTGAAAACGGTAAGGTGTTCAAGAAGGATAAGCCCGTGACTTGGCGCTGCCGCAACTGCGGGTACATCTACGAGGGCGAGACCGCCCCGGCGAAGTGCCCGGCCTGCGCGCATCCCCAGGCCCACTTCGAGCTGGCTGAGGAAAACTGGTAAGCAACTGCAGACATCTGCGCAGAAAGCGAGGGAAATCGTATGGGAGTGGAGAACAGGCAGTTGTACAAATGTGACGTCTGCGGCAACATCGTCATCGTCGTCCATCCCGGCGGCGGCGACCTGGTATGTTGCGGCCAGCCCATGAAGCTCATCACTGAGAACACCGTCGACGCTGCGAAGGAAAAGCACGTCCCGGTCATCGAGAAGACCAGCGCCGGCTACAAGGTGAAGGTCGGCAGCGTGCCCCACCCCATGGAAGAGAAGCACTGGATCGAGTGGATCGAGCTCACTGTGGATGGCGTGATCTACATCAAGCCGCTGGCTGCGGGCATGGCCCCCGAGGCCGAGTTCTGCTGCCCCCACGGCGGCGCGGTCAAAGCCCGCGAGTACTGCAACCTCCACGGCCTGTGGGCGGCCTCGCTGTAGCAGGCCGTCGACCCCCCGGCACACCCGGACACGAAGGAGGAGCCGCATGGCCCAGCCTGAAGAGATGTACCAATGCCAGACCACGAACTGCGGCTACATCTACAACCCTGACAAGGGCGACAGGAAAGGCAAGATTCCGGCCGGCACCAAGTTCGAGGACATCCCCGACGACTGGCGTTGCCCGGTCTGCGGCGGAACGAAGAAATGCTTCCGGCCCCTGGCCGGCCCCGGCTCCACCAAGGCGGTGAGCTGCCCCACACCAGACGCAGGAGACAAAACCATGCAGAAGTACGTGTGCAACATCTGTGGCTACGTGTACGACCCCGCCGAGGGCGACCCGGACAACGACGTGAAGCCCGGCACCAAATGGGAGGCCGTGCCCGCCTCCTGGTCCTGCCCCATCTGCGGGGCCTCCAAGGAGAACTTCAGCCCTGAATAAGAGTCCAGGCTTGGCGGCCCTTGGCCCCAGACCTGCCAGATATCCCGGGAGCGCTCGCCTTGACAGGGGGGCGCTCCCCGTGTTTTGACAAAAAAGAGCAAACGAATGGCTGCCCTGCGCACTTTTGCCGGGCCTTTCCCATGTTCCTTCCCATACGGAGACATTGATGAAACCTGTTGAAATCAAGAAAGATATCTTCTGGGTGGGCGCGGTTGACTGGAACAGCCGCGACTTCCACGGCTATTCCCTTTCGCCGCGCGGCACCACCTACAACGCCTTTCTGGTGAAGGACGAGAAGAACACCCTCTTCGACACCGTGAAGGCCGACTTCACTCCCGAGCTCTTGTGCGCCCTGGCCCAGGCCCTGGGCGAAAACGGCACGCTGCACTACCTGGTGGTGAACCACCTGGAGCCCGACCACGCCGGCTGCCTGGACTGCATCATCGACCGCTACCACCCGGAGAAGATCTTCTGCTCCCCCATGGGCGAGAAGGCCCTGCGCTCCTACTACCACAACTCCCAGGACTGGCCCATCGAGGTGGTGCCGAGCGGCGCCAGCATCTCCATCGGCAAGCGCACCGTGCAGTTCATCGAGACCCGCATGCTGCACTGGCCCGACAACATGGTGTCCTACATCCCCGAAGACAAAATCGCCTTTTCCTCCGACGCCTTCGGCCAGAACTGGGCCAGCACCGAGCGCTTCTGCGACGAGGTGGACCGCGCGGCCCTGCACTCGGCCATGGCCGACTACTACGCCAACATCGTGCTGCCGTACTCGCCCGTGGTGCTGAAGACCCTGGACGCGCTGGCCGGCATGAACCTCGACATCGACATGCTCTGCCCGGACCACGGCCTCATCTGGCGCGGCAAGGACGAGGTGGCCTACGCGCTCAACTGCTACCGCGAGTTCGCCCTGCAGAAGCCCAGGAAAAAGGCCGTCATCGTGTACGACACCATGTGGCACAGCACCGAGAAGATGGCCCGGGCCATCTGCGACGGCCTGGCCGACGAAGGCATCAGCGTGCGCATCATGAGCGTGAAGCACAACCACCACAGCGCGGTGATGCGCGAGCTGTTCGACGCCGCGGCCCTCATCGTGGGCTCGCCCACGCACAACAACGGCATCCTGCCGCTGGTGGCCGATGTGCTCACCTACATCAAGGGCCTGCGCCCCCAGAACAAGGTCGGCGCGGCCTTCGGCTCCTTCGGCTGGAGCGGCGAGTGCGTGAAGATCCTCACCGAGCATCTTGAGACCATCGGCGTGGAGATCGTCCACCCGGCGGTGAAGGTGAAGAACAAGCCCGGCCACGACACCTACCAGGCCTGCTTCGAGCTGGGCAAGGCGGTGGGCCAGGCCATCAACGCCAAGCTGTCGGCCTAGGCCCGGCGCGCGACGATTCCAGGGAGGGCCGCGCGCCCTCCCTTTTTTTTCCATATGGCGAAAGGGGGCAGCGTGGCGGACCAAAAGGTCGGCAGGGTCTGGTTCATCGGGGCCGGGCCGGGAGATCCGGAGCTCATCACCGTCAAGGGCCGGCGGCTCATCGGCGAGGCCGACCTCGTGGTCTACGCGGGCTCCCTGGTCCCGCGCGAGGTGCTTGCCTCCGCCCGCCCCGGCGTGCCCCTGGTGGACTCCGCGCCGCTGTCCCTGGCCGAGACCCACGCCCTGCTGCGCGACTGCGCGGCCTCCGGCGGCCTGGCCGCGCGCGTGCACACGGGCGAGCCGTCCATCTACGGCGCCGTGCGCGAGCAGGCCGCGCTCCTCGACGCCGACAACATCCCCTGGGACGTGGTGCCCGGAGTCTCCAGCGCCTTCGCCACCGCCGCAGCCGCCAAGGTCTCCTTCACCAACCCCGGCGGCCCGCAGACCTTCATCCTGACGCGGCTCTCCGGCCGCACCCAGGTGCCGCCGTCCGAGTCCCTGCCATCCCTGGCCGCCCACGGCGCGGCCATGGCCGTGCTGCTCTCGGCCTCAGAGCCGGAGCGCGTGCAGGCGGAGCTCCTGGCCGGGGGCTATCCGCCGGACACCGCCATCGTCATCGGCCACAAGGTGGGCTGGCCCGGGGGCGAAACCATCCGCACCACCCTTGCCGCCCTGGCCGAAACCGCCCGCGGCCGCGGCTTCACCCGGCAGACCGTGTTCCTGGTGCTGCCCGGCCAGGGCCTGGACGACGAGGCCTCGCGCTCCAGGCTCTACGACGCCTCCTTCGCCCACGGCTGGCGTGAGGCTTCCGAACCACCCTCCGCCCCTGACAACGCCAACGAAAAGGAAGACGCCTGATGCTCAAGCTCTCCGTTTCCACCACCACGCGCGAGGAGTTCGTGGACATCACCGCCCAGGTGGCCCAGGCCCTGGCCGAGAGCGGCCTCGCCGACGGCGCGCTGCTCGTCTACTCGCCGCACACCACCGCCGGCGTCACCATCAACGAGGGCGCGGACCCGGACGTGAAGCGCGACATGCTGGCCCATCTGCGCGAGCTTGTGCCCCATAATGCCGGCTTCCACCACGCCGAGGGCAACAGCGACGCGCACATCAAGACCAGCCTCATGGGCCCCTCGCAGCTCATCCCCGTATCCGGCGGGCGCATGGCGCTGGGCACCTGGCAGCACATCTACCTGTGCGAGTTCGACGGCCCGCGCCGGCGCATCGTGCTCGTCCAGACCCTCCAGGCAGGAGGCTGACCCATGCCAGAGCATTTCAAGCATTTTCAGAACGCCGCCTGCGAGTATTTCCCCTGCCACAAGGGCATCGACCCCGCCGCGTTCAACTGCCTGTTCTGCTACTGCCCGCTGTTCTTCCTGGCCGATTGCGGCGGCAAGCCGTCCTGGCGCGGACTGGTGAAGGACTGCTCCGGCTGCTCGCTCCCCCACGGCCCCGGCGGCTGGGAGGCCATCCAGAAGCGCCTGGCCGAGGCCTACGCCGATCTGCGCGAGGGACGGCCGCCGCGCACGCTGGGGCGTGGCAGGGAAGAAGAGTAGCCAGGGGCGCCGCCCCTGGACCCCGCCGGGGCTCTGCCCCGGACCCCGCCAGAGGGCACGAGGCCCTCTGGACTCCCTTTGGCGAGGGTTTTC
>JACRDI010000025.1 GCA_016218665.1 Desulfovibrio sp.
GGCCGACCGCCTGCACAACATGCGCACCCTGGACTTCCAGAACTCCGTCAAGCAGCGGCTCATCAGCCAGGAGACGCTGGAGATCTACGCGCCGCTGGCCAACCGCCTGGGCCTGCACCGCACCAAGGTGGAGCTTGAGGACCTCTGCCTCAAGTACCTCAAGCCCGACGTGTACGAGCAGATAGACCAGGGCGTGGCCACGCACCGCACGGCCGACAACGTCTACATCGACAAGGTGGTCTCGCTCATCACGCAGATGCTTGCGGAGAACAACATCAAGGGCCGCGTGGCCGGGCGCATAAAGCACCGCTACAGCATCTTCGCCAAGATGCAGCAGCAGGAGCTGGGCCTGGACCAGATCTTCGACCTCATCGCCTTCCGGGTCATCGTGCCCAGCCTGAAGGACTGCTACGCGGCCCTGGGCCTGGTGCACGCCCAGTGGAAGCCCGTTTCCGGCCGCTTCAAGGACTACATCTCCATCCCCAAGGCCAACATGTACCAGAGCGTGCACACCACGGTCATCGGCCCGGACGGGGAGCGCATCGAGATCCAGATACGCACCGAGGAGATGAACCGCGTGGCCGAGTACGGCGTGGCCGCGCACTGGCAGTACAAGGAGAAGGGCAAGAAGGGCAGCAGCCGCGACGCCGAGCGCTTCACCTGGCTTAGGCAGATCCTGGACTGGCAGCGCGACCTGAAGGACCCGCGCGAGTTCATGTCCAGCTTGCGCATCGAGCTCTTCCAGGACGAGGTCTACGTCTTCACCCCCAGGGGCGACATCAAGGAACTGCCCGAGGGCGCCACCCCGGTGGACTTCGCCTACTCCGTGCACTCCAAGGTGGGCGACCACTGCGCCGGGGCCAAGGTCAACGGCCGTCTCGTGCCCCTTGGAACGCCGCTGAAGAACGGCGACCGGGTGGAGATCATCACCGACGCCCACCGCAACCCCAGCCGCGACTGGCTCAAGTTCGTCAAGACCGCCCGCGCCCGCACGCGCATCAAGCAGTACATCCGCACCGAGGAACGCGCCCGCAGCATCACCCTGGCCAAGGAAATGCTGGAAAAGGAAGGCCGCAAGGTCGGCATCAACGTGGCCAAGGCCATGAAGGACGGCCACTTCCTCAAGCTGGCCGAGGAATTCGCCTGCCCCAGCGTGGACGAACTGCTCTCCCAGGTGGGCTATGCGCGGCTCACCCCGCGCAAGGTTCTGCAGAAGCTCTACGGCATGCTCCACGCGGGCGAGAAGCTGGGTGAGGACCGCGAGCGCAAAGGCGCGCAAGAGGCCGCCCCTGCCGCCGCCGAGGCCCCCAAGCAGAAGAAGGGCGAGGGCATCCGCATCAGCGGCGTGGACGACGTGCTGGTGCGCTTCGCCAGCTGCTGCAACCCCCTGCCGGGCGAGCCCATCGTGGGCTACATCTCGCGCGGGCGCGGGGTCACCATCCACGCGGCGGACTGCACCAACCTGAAGGAACTGGAGGCCGAGCGCCTGGTGTCCGTCACCTGGGACGGTGTTGAGGACAAGCCCTACCCGGCCAGGATCCGCATCACCTGCCGCAACTTCAAGGGCGCGCTGGCCAGGGTCACGGCGCTTTTGACCGACGACGACGTGAACATCGACTCCGGTGATTTCCGCTCCAACGTGGACGGCAACGCGGTGATGGAGTTCACGGTGGAGGTGACCAACCTGACGCAGCTTTACGGCGTGCTGGACAAGATCCGCAACGTGGAGTCCGTCACCGAGGCCATCCGCGTCTCTTAAGGAGGGGGCAATGAAGACCATGGCGCTTTGCGCGGCGCTGCTTTTCTGCGCCGCCCCGGCCCTGGCCCAGCAGGGCTACCAGGACCTGCCCACCAGCGCCGGCGTGGGCCGGTGGGAGGCCGGCCACAAGGCCCAGTCCTACAAGATCAGCGTGGACGGCGAGAGCATCTTCGTCAACGGCGTGCTGCAGAAGACGAAGTTCGACCCGTCCATGGACATCGCCATCAAGAACGGCGAGGCCGCCGTGCTGGTGCCCAAGGGCCAGGGGCTCACCCTCAGGCCCCGCGCCGCCGAGCCCCGCGCCGTCCCCGCCGCGCCTGCCGCAACGCCGCCGCCCGCCGACAAATAGATCCCTCCCCCTACTTGTAGTCCCCCGTCAGGGTGAAGGCGCTCCAGTATCCCGGATGCGGGAAGCGCGCCCGCACGTGCAGCATGGCCCGGCGCAGGCTCTCGGCCTTGGGCCGGGCCTGGTATTCGCGGTAGAACTGCTTCATGAGCATGGCCGTGGAGATGTCGCTCACCCGCCAGAGGCTTGAGATGAGCGCGTGCGTGCCCGCGTACAGGAAGGCCTGGTTGAAGCCCTGCACCTCGTCGCCGCTGGTCACCTTGCCGAGGCCCGTCTGGCAGGCCGAGAGCACGATGAGGTCGGCGTTGATCTTGAGGTCGAAGATCTCGGCCGCCTCCAGGTCGCCGTCGGCGTTCTTCTTGCCGCCGGAGAGCTTGAGCGAGGAGAACAGCGGGTTCACGGGGTCGAACTCGCCGTGGGCGGCCATGTGGATGATGCCGAACTCGCCGATGTGCGCGGTCACCCATTCCTTAGTGGCCTTGTCCCGGGTCAGCGCGGTCATGTTCGGATAGTTCCAGGAAAGTGAGCCCACCTCGCGTTCGGCAAAGGGCAGCTCCAGGGACTGGTCGCGCAGGTCCGGGTTGCCGATGGCCAGCACCCGTGTGTTGCGCTCGGCCTTGCGGCGCTCAAGGGTGAAGCGGAACACGCTGGCGCTGGGCAGCTGGAACAGCGGGTGGCGGTCCAGCAGGTATTCGTTGCCGTCCGTCAGGCTGGCGAAGGAAAGGGTGTGCAGGGCGTCGTGCGGAACGACCCCCAGCTCCTTCCAGCCGGCGATTCTCGGCAGCGACGGGGCCACCAGCAGGGCGTACAGCTCCTTGGAATGGGTCTCCGCCGGCTCAAGGTTCTGCAGCATGCGCCGGTAGGTCAGCACCATCCGGCCCAGGCTCTCCCGGCCGATGCGCGTGCGCGAGAGGCTCACGCCGTCCCGGTCCACGGCCCAGCAGAGCACCTCGTCCGCCGTGACGTAGTAGGTCAGGAGGCCAACGCCGGGCTCCAGCAGCTTCTGCACCTCGGCAAGGCCCAGTGGGTTGACGGACACCAGGCTGGCGAGGTCCGGGCGGCTGGCCTGGAGTTCCAGCAGCACGTCGCGGTACTCGTCCTGGGCGCGCTTCACGCCCTGGGCGTAGATGTCGCGCTCGGCCGGTGACTGGGCGTGGCCCAGCAAGGCCTCCTGCTCAGCCATCCGCGTGCGCAGCGTGGTGATGCGGTCATAGAGCGCCTTGTCCTGGGGGCGCTGGGGCGAGCGCCTGGTGTTGCCCAAGAGGTCGATCAAGTTGCGGGCGCGGGAGCGCTCGGCCGTGCGGAAGCTTTCGGCCACCTCGCCCATGTCGGCCAGCAGCGTCACCAGGTCCTCGTACACCACGGCCTTGTCGGCGATGAAGCCGTCCTTCAGCTGGTCCACCTTGAGCTCGGCGCGCATGTCCTCCACCACGGCCACGGCCTTTTCCAGCAGGGCGCGGGCCTCGGGGCGCTTGCCGGCCGCCATGTCCAGCCGGGCCAGGCCGTGCAGGGCGCGCCACTGGCTGTCGCGCAGGCCCATGGCGCGCGAGAGGGCGTCGGCTTCCGCGAAGGCGGCCCGGGCCTTGTCCGCGTTGCCCAGGGTCAGGTTGGCCTCGCCCTGGGCCAGCAGGATCTTGGTCTGGTTGATGCGGTTGCCCGTGCCGGAGACGATGGCCAGGGCCTCGTCCAGCAGGGGCAGGGCCTTCTTCGGGTCGCCCATACGCGTGTGCGTCTGGGCGATGTTGCGCAGGTCGTAGGCGATGGCCCAGCGCGAGCGTATCTCGCGGTCGATGCCGAGGGCCTCGTTCAGCGTGGCCAGGGCCTTTTCGGGCTTGCCCATGTCGCGCTCCACGAGGCCGCGGTTGTTCAGGGTGGTGGCCACCTCGTCCTTGCGGATTCTGAGGCTCTTGGCCAGGGGCAGGGCGGCGTCCAGCTCGCGGATGGCGCGCTCGTGGTCGCCCAGGCTCCACCAGAGCAGCCCGGCCGTGTTGCGGGCGATGACCTGCTCCAGCACCCAGCCGTTCAGCTCGGCGCTTTTGAGCACCTGGCGCTCAAGGTCGAAGGCCTGCTGGTAGCGGGCCTGGCTCCAGGCGTTGTTCGCCTGCTCGATGACGATGCGCAGGCGCAGGCGTTCCTGGTTCTTGTCCGTGCCGGCCAGCTTCAGGGCCTCGGCGTACTTGGCGTCGGCCTCGGGGAAGTTGCCCAAGAGCCGGGCGCAGCGGCCCAGGTCGAGCTGGGCCTGGGCCATATCCGCCTTGCGGCCCAGGGCCGTGTAGATGGCGAGGGCCTGGCCGTAGGCGGACTTGGCCTGGGCGTACTGCGACAGGCGCATGTCGTGGATGCGCCCGATGCTCATGTACTGCTTGGCCACCAGCTCCTGCGATCCCGCCTTCCGGGACAGCCTGGCCGCGCCCTCGAAGCGCACCAGGGCCTTGTCGTACTGGATGGCGTTTTCCAGCACCGCGCCCAGGCTGGAGAGCGCCTCGATCTCCTTGGGCGCAAGCTCCAGGTTGGCCAGGATCTCCGCCGCCTGCTCAAGGGACGGGATGGCCTTGGCGTATTGCTCCAGCCGTGCCTGCACCAGTCCCAGGCGCATGAGGGCTTCGGCCTGGGCCGCGGTGTCCGGCTGGGTCTTGGCCAGCAGTTGCGCCAGCTCCTGGGCGTAGGCCAGGGACGTGTCGTACTGCCCGGCGCCGTAGGCGCTCTCGCGCCCGTAGGCCAGCAGGTCCGGCATGTGCTTCCGGAACTGCTCTCCGGACCGGGCCACGCGCAGGGCGTTCTCGAACTGGGCCAGGGCCTGGGCGCTCCTGCCCGCCTTGAAGGCGTCCATGCCGGTGCGCACGTAGCGCGCGAACTGCGAGGCCGCGAAAACTCCGGCCTCTTGGGCGGTGAGGCCCGGGTCGCCGAGAAGCAGCCAGCCGGGCAGCTGGCCGGGCTGAGAACCGGGCTGATAACCGGACTGAAGGCCGGGCTGGCTCGCGCCCTGGGCCTTGGCCCGCGCGCCGGAGACGGAACCCTCGGCGTAGGCGGCCAGGAAGGGCTCCACAAAGGGCTTGGGGTTCGTGTCCTGCGCGGCCAGCACAGAGGGCACGCCGTAGAGCGAGAGCAGGTGCGCCGTGAGCGGCAGGTCGGCCGGATCGGCCTGGGCCAGCACGGCCAGGGAGGCGTCCTGCATGCGCGCGGCCAGGGAGGCCAGGGGCGCGGGCTCCCCTGCGGACGGGGCAAGGGCCAGGAAGCGCACGGGCTGCTGGTCCTGCCGGCTGGGGGCGATGGCCGCGGCACGGGCGGGATCGGACGCCACGAGGGTGTGCGCCCAGGCGGCCTTGTCGGCGAGTGCGGGCTCTGTGTCCGGAATGCCCAGCGCCTCAAAGCCCTTTGGCGCGGCAAAGGAGCCGGACACGAAGAGCAGGTTCCTGCGGAAGGGCTTGCGCGCGCTCAGGCTGCGCTTCATGTGCGTGCCCGAGAGGCCCAGGGCCGTGGCGGTCCGGGCGTCCTGCGACGGGAAGACGGAGGGCTCCTCGAAGAGCAGCAGGCGCTTTTCCCCGGCGGCGAGGGGCGGCAGGGCGGGCGCCGGCCCGCTGCCCAGGTTCACAAGGCGCACGGAGTCGGCGTCGAGGCGGATGCCCGCCCACGCGTCCCCTGGCAGCAGGGCCACGCGCAGGGCGCCGGTTCCCTTGGGCAGGGCGTCCATGAGGTCCATGGCTTCGCTCGGCGCGGCCAGGATGAGCCCGACGGCGCCGGGGGCGTCCTGCCGGCCCAGCAGTTTGGCCGCCTCGGCCTTGAGCTGGGCCAGGCGTCTGGCGAGTTCCGCGTGCCGCTGGAGCAGCGCCGCCCCGGCCGGAGCGCCGTGGGCGGCAACGGCCGTGTCCGCCGTGGCGGAGAGCTCGGCCGACAGGCCGAAGAGCATGAGCAGCCAGTCCTGCTCGGCCGGATTGGCGCCCAGGCGCGCCACGCCGGGCAGGAACTCCCGGTCCGGGCCCAGGTCGCGCTTCAGGATCTCCTCCTCCTGCTCGATGCGACGGGAGAGGTCCAGGCGCTCCTGGTCCTTGACGGTCGCCGCGCGGGCCTTGAGGTCGCGCAGGGCCAGCAGGCGCAGGCCGCTGCGGCGCAGCAGGGACTGTTCGGCGGCCGTGGGCGCGGGAATGCCCAGTCTGCCCATGCGCCCCACGCGCTCCAGCTCCGACAGGCGTTCCAGCAGGTTGTAGGCGTCCTCGGCCTTGTTGGCCCGCATCAGGCTTTCGACCATGGGCGCGAAGGCGCGCATGACCTCGCCGGGCCCGCAGGCCAGTTCGTCCACCGGCAGGGCTTCCAGCGCGGCCAGGGCCTCCGGCAGCCTGCCCAGGCCGGCCAGGGCGCGCCAGCGCTGCGCGGGCAGCAGGCCGCGTTCGGAAAGGACCAGGGCGGATTCCAGGGCCGTCTTGCGGTGCCCGTCCTCGCCCAGGCGCTGGGAAAGCGCGGCCTCGTTGAGGCGCAGGGCGGCGTTCAGCGCCAGGCCCCGGCGCGTGGCGGGCGGGTTGGCGGCGAACCAGGCCAGGCCCGCGCCCACGCGCTGCCCGGCGCGGGACAGAGAGTCCAGGCGCAGGGCGGCGTCCTCGGCAGTGTTGCCCTTGACGGCATCGGCGCTGGCACCAGCGCTAGCATCGGCCAGGGCCATGTCCTGTGCGGCCATGATGTTGTGGAACACGGGAGCGGCCAGGCTGTCCGGCCCGGGGGCGGCGGTGCGCAGGGCCCTTGCCGCCGCGTCCTCCAGCTGGCGCAGCTCGGTCAGGCGGGCGGCGAACCCGGCGTCGCGCGGCATGGCCAGGAGCGCGGCGGCCATGTCGGCCACATTGAGGCTGGCGCTCAGCGGGTTGTTCAGTTCGAGGGCCAGCTCGGCCGAGCGGCGGAAGCGCTCGTAGGCCGCTCCCTCGCGCCCCAGGGAGGATTCCAGCAGACCCGCCCGGTGCAGCAGCAGGGCCGCGCCGAAGGCGTCCTGCGGGGCCACCGCGCCCTTCTCGAAGCCCCTGGACTGGCGTTCCACCAGCCCCAGCGCCTCGCGCGGGCGGCCGCGCTCCGTGGCGATGCGCGCCAGGAAGGTCTCGGCCAGGCGCTTCTCCTGCTCCGCGCTGAAGCCGTAGGCCGCCTGGGAGGCCGCGCCCTTGTCGAGGGCCACGTCGATGTCCAGGTTGATGAGGCCCTTCTTGCGGCCGCCGCCCTTCTTGTCGGCCACGCCGTACTTGGACAGCAGCTCCGGAATGCGCCGGAAGCCGTCCTCCGCCTGGGCCAGCAGGCGGTCGCGCTCCGCCCCGGTGGTGAGGCCCGCCTCCATGAAGGCGTTGTAGGCCACGGAGCGCTGGTTGGCCACGAGGTTCCGGTTCAGGCCCAGGGCCGTGTTCATGGCCAGGGCCTGTTCGAAGGCCTCGCGGGCCTCGCGCCAGCGCCCGGCCTCCTGATAGGCCAGGCCCAGGCGGTCATAAAGCTCGGCGCGCAGCTCCACAAAGCGCGGCGGGAAGCCCAGGGCCTCGCGCACCTTGTTCGCCATGACGGCCAGGGTCTGCATGTTGGCCTCGCGGTCGGAGCCCATGAGGGGGCCCAGCTCGGCGACGATGCGTTCCTGCTCCGCCAGCAGGGCGCGCACTGCGGAGGCGTAAGCGTTCCAGGCCGGGTCCGGCGGCGGCCCGGCGGGCGCGATGCTGGCCTCGAAGAGCCGGTTGTTCAGCTCGCTTTGGCGCGCGGCCAGGGCCTTGGCCCTGTCGGCGGTGGCCGCATGGCCCAGGGCCGGGGTGAGCACGCGGTCGAACACGAACTTGTTGATGCGCCCGAAGACCTCGGAGGCGTACTTGGGCTGGATGCGCTTTTCCACCAGCTCCAGGGACTTGGAGTAGGCCAGGATGGGCTTTTCCGGCTCCCGCGACTGGAAGGCCGAGGCGCCGAAGCGCTGGTAGAAGAGGATCTCCGTCTCCTCGTTGTCGAAGGGCTGCTTGGACTCGTAGCGCCTGGAATACTCCTCGAAGGCGTTGGCGTACTGGCCCAGCAGGAAATGGATGTTGCCGATGTTAAGGTCCAGGTTGGCGGCGTTCTCCGGGTTCTGTTCGCGCACGTTCAGGAAGCGCGCCCGCTGGTAGGAGTCGAGCGCCAGTTCCAGCCCGCCGCGCTCCTTGTGCACGGTCTCCAGCACCTCGTCCACATAGCCCAGGGTCTGGTGGAAGTACTCCACCTGGCCGTTCTTCCGGATGGCCCGGCTGATGAGCGTGCGCGCCTCCATGAGCGGGGCCTTGCCGTCCAGGTAGGTCAGGGTAAGGCCCGTGGCGTAGAGCAGGGTGGGATCGTCGGGGCTCTGCGCCAGCCTGGCGCGATAGTCCGCAAGGGTGGCCGGGATGGTCTTGAGCGCCGCGCTTGCGCGGATCATGCCCCGGTGGGCGGGCACGAAGTCCGGGTCGTCGCGCAGGAGCCCGGCGAAGATGGCCCGCGCGGACGGCACCTCGCCGATGCGCAGGAGGTAGTCTCCCGCGGCCACGGACTTGCGCAGGTGCGCGGCCTTGGCCAGGCGGTACAGCCGGTCCTCGTAGGGCCGTCCGGCCATCTCCGACTCGTACAGCTCAAGGGCCTGGTGGAAGCGCTCCTCGCGGTACAGAATCTCCGCCAGGGCCAGCCGCGCCGCCGCCAGCTGGGTGGCCGCCTGGGGGATTGCGCGCGCCATGTCGATGCTCTGCCGATACACGTCCTTGGCGCGGGGCCACTCGTCGGCAGCGTAGTACACGTCGCCCAGGCGGTTCTGCGCGCCCAGGGAAAGCTTGGGCAGGTCCTTGCGGTACTGGTCGGCCAGGAGCACGAGGGCCTGGGCCTGGTCCTCGAACTTCCCGCCCGCGCCGGCCAGGCTCAGGTCCAGCACGCGGGCTATGGCCATGTCCGCCCAGGGCCCGTTCTCCGGGTATTGGCGGATGACCTGGGCGTACAGGGGCAGCACGGCCTGGGGCTGGCCGATGCGGGCGTAGGCCTCGGCCTTGAGGTACAGGGCCTCGGCGCGCTGCTCCGGCAATTGGCCTGCGGTCACGAGCTGCCCGGCCAACTGAACATCCAGCAGGCGCTGGGCCTCGGCCAGGGAACGGGCGTCGCCCCCGCGCGTGAGCAGCAGGCGCGCCTGTTCGATGCCCGCCTGGGAGCGCACGCGGGCGTCCTGGGCGCCGGGGGCCGCGATTCCCGCCAGGGAGGCAAGGGCGCCGCGCAGCGCCGCTGCCCGGCCTGCGTCGTTCGCCGCACGGGCGTGCTCGGCCTCGGATGAAAGCAGGATGGTGCGGATTTTCGCGAAACCGGATTCCGGCTGGACGTTCAGCGCGGCCGCGGATTCATGCGCGGCCTGGGCCTCGGCCGGGAGGCCGAGGGCTTCGAGCTGCCTGCCCTGCAGATACAGCGCCTTGGCCCGGATCACCGCGCCGCCGTCTGCGGCGGCAGTCTGTGCGAGGGCAGCCTGGGCGGCGCGGCCGTACGCCAGGATGGCCAGGTGGCGGTCCACCGGAACCTGGGCGGCCAGGGCGTCGGCCAGGGCGAGAAGTTCTCCGGCCGGGCGGCCGGGTATCTCGCCCTCCGGCGGCAGGGACCAGAGGTTTGCCGGGCCGTTCTGGGCGGAGAGGAAATACAGCCTTCCGCCCGCCATGAGGGGCGACGTGTCGGCGTTCTTGGTCGACGTGAGGGCCTGGAACTCCGCGCCGGGCCGGGCCTGGGCCCGCGCGATCACCGGCAGCAGGACCGGGGCCTTGCCGTTCCGGGCCCCGCCGTGTTCGAGGGGCGCGCTGACAAAGAACACGCTGCCCCCGTCCGCGCTGAAGCGCGGCATGGACTCGCTGGCGCGGGAGGAGGTGAGCCGCTCGGCCCGGCCGCCAGGGAGGTCCATGAGGAAGATGGCGCTGCTTCCGCTCCGGCTGGAGACGAAGGCCATCTTGCGCCCGTCGGGTGCGATGGCCGGGTTCGAGGCGTCGCCGCCGGTCTCGATGACGCGGAGCGACGAGGGACTGGCCAGGTCCACGGCCACGACGCGCCGCGCGGACTCGCCGGGCAGGCGCTGGTGGAAGTACAGGACGCGGCCGTCGGGCGAGAAGGCCGGGCCTCCGTCCTCGGTGTCGCGGCCGGTGAGCTTCTGCGGCTTGGCGTCGGTGCTGGTGAGGTCGAGGAGGTAGATGTCGCCCTTGACGTCGTCCTCCAGCCCCACGAAGGCGACTTTGCGGCCATCGGGCGAGAGGGCCGGGGAGAGGCGGTCGGCCAGGGCCGGGGCCAGCCTGCGCGGCACGGCGGGCTGGCCAGGGGCGGCCTGGTCGAGGGGGCGCAGCCAGAGTTCGCTGTACCCGCCGGAAAGCCGGGCCAGGGCCAGCCACTTGCCGTCCGGGGTGATGTCCGCCTGCTGCACCGCGCCGGTCTCGAAGCTGGCCTGCACGGGCAGGTTCACGTCCAGCCTGCGCGGAGCCTGGCGCTGCACAGGCGTCTTCCAGGCCTCCTCGGCCATGGTTTTGGCCGCGGCGGTCTTGGCCTGGGCGGCATCGACTGGGGCAGAACCGGTCGCAGAGGCCTGCCGGGGCGGCTCCGCCGCGGCGGCGAGGGCAACCGATACCGCCAGACTCGATACAGTCAGGCCCGACCCGGCCAGACTCCATCCGATGACGCAGGCGGCGGCCAGCAATCCAACGAGCGCCCCCCTGAGGCGCCTCGCGTGGGTGCGCGCGTTCATCGCTTCACCGTCCAGCCGCCGTCGGGGGTCTGCAGCCTGTCGCCGGGGCGGGCGGTATCCGCGGCCAGCTTGGCGAACACGGCGCGCACCTTGGGCATGTCGGCCTGGGTCAGGCTGGCGTTGGTCTCCACGGCCCTGCGCATGACCACCTCGCGCGCGGCGTTGACATCGCCGAGCACACTGTCGAACTCCTGCTGGCCGTAGCGCGCGGCGAAATCCTTCAACTCGTCCGGGGCCTTGTCGCGGCTGATGCCGAAGGCCTTGAGCAGGCCCTGGTTGTCCTCGCCCACCCAGCCCAGGCGCTTGAAGGCGTCCACGTCGTCGGCGTGGAAGGAGAGCACCTGCATGGCCGTCACCGCGTCCTGCTGCTCCCGGCTCTTTCTGGGCGGCGGCTGGATGCGCCCCAGGGGGTCCACGCCGCGCACCGAGGCCACCAGCAGCGTCTCCTCGGACAGGGAGTTGTAGGAGCCCAGGATCTGGTTCTCCAGGGAGGTGCGCTCGCTGGCCACGTTGACCTTCACCTCGGCCAGGGTGCATCCACTCAGAATCATGGCCAAAAGAACGGCCAGACAGGGGACGGCGGCGAGAGGTCGTTTCATCGGCGTGCTCCTTGTGTGCTGGGTGGACTGGACGGGCTGGGCGAACTGGACGGACTGGATGAACTGGGCAGGCCGGGTTCGAGGGCGCGCAGGGTGGCGTCCGCGTCGCGGCAGATGAGCTGGCCCGAGGCGGCGTCCAGGGCCTTGATGAGGCCCGGCACGGCCGCGAGCGGCTTGGCGAGCTGCTTCTTCAGCGGCAGGTTGGCGATGGCCAGGCGGTCCAGCGGCGGCAGATCGAGCTGGAAGCCCTTCACGTCCACCGCGCCGGAAAGCGACAGGTTGCCGTAGGCCGCGGCCACGCGCAGATGGCGCGGGTAGCCCATGCCCATGAGCCGCCGCTGCTGCACGATGGTCTCGTTCTGTTCCTCGGGGTCCAGGGCGTAGAGCATGCGCTCCAGGGTGCGCGGCCCGACCTTGGTGATGTCCGCGCGGAAGCTGAGCTGCCGGAGCAGGGCTTCCGGGTCCGGGGTGACGGGCGCCGCGAGGCTCACGCGGCCGGACACCTCGGCCTTGTCGCCCAGGTCTCGCGAGGCCTTGTCCGGCAGCAGGCGGCCGGGGTCGATGCCGGTGAAGGCCATGTCGGTTTCCAGAACGTAGCGGCCCGCGTTTTTGCGCAGCAGGGCGCTGCCCAGCACGTTGCCGCCCAGCAGACCGGCGCGGAAGGAGCGCAGGCCCGGCACCGGACCGGAGTCATCGAGCCGTATCTGGACATCCTTCACCTCCAGGGCCAGCCCGGCGGCCTTGAGCTTGAGCTGCGCAAGGCCCAGAGTGCCGGCCGCGGCCCGTGTGGGATCGCCGCGCAAGAGCTGTCCCAGGGCCAGTCCGTCCGCGGGCGGGCGGGAAAGCCCCGTGGCCGGGAAGAGGTCGAAGACCTGCTCCGACAGGGGGGCGAGAACCGGCTCGGCGTCGCCGGGGCAGCGCAGGCCCGGGGCGATGCGGAAGCTGCGGGCCAGGCGCAGGGAGCTGGTGAGGCCGCGCACGGCCATGTCCGGCCCCAGGCTCAGGTCCATGCCCGGACTGGCCAGCCGGGCGGACAGGGACAGGCTCTTTCCGCCGCTGAGGCGCGCCTCGGCCCCGGCTTCCACGCGGCCCCGGCCGGAGATGCCGCCCTCCGTGGCTTTGGCGGGCAGGGCGTCCAGCCCGGCCGCGAGGCTGAAGGCGAGGCTGGCGTCCAGCTTCTCCAGCGCGGCGGCGGCCCTGTCCCCGCCGTCGGCGTCGCGGTCCAGCACGGCGTCCAGCTTGTCGAGCATGAGGGTGAGGTTCTGGTCCAGTTCCAGGCCGTCCAGATGGAGCATTTGCGACAGCTGCACCGACCGCGCGCCCTGCTGCTGCGCGTTGATGGTGAACAGCCCGCGCACGGGGCGGCCCAGCCTGCCCACGCCGGGCAGGGCGTCCATGGGGCCGAAGCCCACCGAGCCGGTAACGCTGGCCTCGGCCACGCCGTTCCGCGCGGCAAGCCGCAGGGGCCTGGGGGTGGAAACGCCGCGCAGCTGGAGCGTCTCCGCCTTGCGGCCCGGCGTTGCGGCCAGGGGCCAGTCCAGCCCCAGGGCGTCCAGGCGCAGGGTCAGTTCGGCCTCGTGCAGGAAGGACAGCTCCTTGAGGGTTTGCGAGAGCTTCTTGGGTGCTGCGGGCCGGGAGGGGGCATCCGTCGCGCCCTCCGGCTGCGCCGCGGGCAGCGTGGCCGAAACTCTCCACGCGGCGCTGGCGCTGCCCGAAGCCTTGACCTGGCGCGGAACAAAGGGACCGGCAAGGGCCATGGCCTGCGCCGCGTCCAGGTTCAGCGTGCCGCTGCTGCGCAGGTTGCGGCCGGCCGGGCCTTCAAGATTGGCCTCCGTCTCCAGGCGCAGGGCCCGGCCGAGATCCAGAAGGGCCTTGAGGCCGCGCAGGGCGGGCGTCTTCTCCGGGCCGGACAGCTCCATCTCCTGGGCGCTGGCGCGCAGGGCCAGGGGCGTCTGCAGCGGGGGCTTGCCCGGCTGGAGCACGCGCACCAGGGGGGCGTCCAGGGTAAAGTCGTCGAGCACCGCCCGCGCCGACTTGGTCACAGGCAGTTCCGCCGTCAGCCGCAGGCCCTGGCGGAGCTCCGGCACCAGCGCCTTGCCCTTGGCCTCGACGCCGGACGCATGGGCGCGCATGTCCAGGGCGGCCCTGCCGGCGATGCCGAAGAGCGCGCCGGCCTCGGGCCGGAGGCTGTCCGCCCGCAGGGCCAGGGCGTCAACGGCAACCTTGCCCACCGCCACGGGGGTGGCTCCGGGCAGGCGCAGGCCCTCAAAGCTCGCGGAAAGCCGCGCCTCGGCAGTGCCCTCGCCCTTTCCGGGCAGCGAAATGCGGGCCTCGTCCAGCCAGAGGTCCGCGGCCTCCAGGGTCGTGAGGCCCTTGGCTTCGCGGCGGGAGAGCTTTGCCGTGCCCATGCGCAGGTCCTGGATATGGGCCTCGACGGCGGGCTTGCCGCCAGGATCGGGCAGCAGGACGGTGAGCCCGGCAGCGGCAAAGTCCAGGCGCGGCCTGCCAGGGTCGAGCCCTGGCGGCAGGAAGGCGCGCACGGCCGGGAGCAGTCCGGCCAGGTCGAAGCGCGCTGGCCCGGCGGAAAGGCTGAGGCGCGGAGCGCCCTGCGCCACGCCGTCGAGCGTTCCCGTCCAGCGCAGGCCCGACTGCGGATGGAGCTCCAGGCTGCCCGGCAGGCGCGCGGTTTCGGCCGTCAGGTCCAGCTCGGCCTCCTGCAGCAGGTTCATGCTGAAGGGCCCGGCGGCCTTTGGGCCCAACGGCCCGCCGCTGGCGCGCAGCCCGTCGCCGAAGAAGAGCAGGGCGGCGTTCAGACGGTCCGGCGCGGGGCGCGAAAGGGTGACGCCGACCGCCGCCTTGCCGGAGAGCGCCGGCAGGGGCGCTGCGGCGAGGGGGCCGAGGGCGGCCGTGGCTTCGGCCAGGTCCGCGCGCAGGTCGGCCTTGAGCGCCTCGGCCAGGCTGCCGGAGGCGGCGAGCTGCACGCCCGGTAGCGCCGCCTGCGCCGCCATCCGCGCCTGGGCAGGGGCAAGGCGGCCATCGGCCCCGGCCAGGCCGGAAAGCTCCGCCTGGAAGCGCACGGGGAGCGGGGCGGCTGCATCGGCCTGCACATCCAGCGCCGCGTCGACGCGCACCGGTTCGGCGCGCAGCCCGTTGGCCGTGAGGCTGAAAGAGGCGTTGCGCAGCGCCAGCGCCTTGCCGCCCGGCGGCGGGGCCACAAACGCCTCCATGTCGCGCAGGGTGATGGAAATGTGGGCGTCCAGCTTCGGCAGCGGCCCGCCGAGTCCCTTGCGCAGGCTGGCGAAGGCTTCGCGCAGGGCCTGGGCCGGGGGTTTCGGCGCTTCCTGCGGCGTAGGCGCGGGTGCGGAGTGCGGGATGCGCAGGCGCAGGCCGTCCAGCTCGACGGTCAGGCGCAGGTCCGAGCGCAGCAGCGGCAGCAGGCCTGCGTCCAGGTGCAGGCTGCGCAGGCTGAGGAGGAACGAGTCGTCGGTGAGGCCGCCCTGGCCGATGCGCAGATCGGAAATGCGCAGTCCGTCGGCCCAGCCGAAGGACAACCCGCCAAGGCTGGCCTGCCTGCCTGTGGCCTTGGCGGCCTGCTCGGCCACGAGGCCGCGCATCCAGCCGGAGGACAGGGCCCAGGGCAGCGACAGGGCCAGACAGCCGGCGGTGAGGGCGGCGGCGCCAAGGACGATGGCCGAGCGCTTGAGGAATTTGCGGGCCCGTTTGCCACGCTTGGATGGGGTGTGGTGCTTCTCCGCGTGATTTTCTTCAGACATGGCGGCTCCGCTTTCCTTCAGGCGCAGAACCTGCCGGCGCCTGCCTCTGGCCTCACGCAAGTTTTGCAAGAATCACGTGGTTCTTGCAATGCTTTTGTCTTTCCCGCCCAAGTGCGACGCGTTCTGGCCGGAATCTTGCTTTTCTGGCAAGTCCCTTCCCGCAACGCAAGGAGTTCACGCGTCATGAAGTTTCGCAGTGTGCTATTGAATTATACTGTAATATCAGCGTCTCTGCTTTTGATCTTGCTGCTTTTCGGCTTGGCACCCGGCCAGCAGGAATTGGCTGCGTCAATCTCTGGGTTGACTTTTTTGCAAAGATTCGTGGTTGAGGAAGGCCTCTGGCTGGTTTTGGTTCTGGTTATTGTGTGCGTAGTCCCGTGTGTGCGTATGGTCCTAACATTACGGAATTATGTGGACGAACTCGCCAGAACGGCCCTTGCGGCGGCTGGCGACGCATATTCAAAAACAGGCGCCGGGGCCCGGAATGTGGACGACAAATTTGTGATGCTTTCCGGCGCATTGGACAAACTTGTGAAGGAGTGCGCCCGGCTGCGCCAGTCCGAGGCCGACCTTGGGGCGCGGCTTGAGCAGGCCCTGGCGGCCGTGGCCGAGGCCCAGGGAGAGGCGGTGTCCGCCCGTGAACGCGCCGAAACCTCCCGCCGCGACGGGCTCCTCTCCGCCGCAAAGACGCTCGGCATCGCCATCGGCGGCATCCATTCCTCCTGCGAGGAGTTGCGGTCCCTTTCCGACGCCAGCGGCACCGGCGCACAGAAGCAGCAGGCGCTGATGCAGGATGCGGCCGGAGCCATGGACCGCCTGGACGAGGCCGTGCGGCACATGCTGGCGCGTTCCACCAGCGCGGTGGACCAGGCGCAGCTGGCCCAGGACAAGGCGCGCAGCGGCTCCGTGGCCGTGGACGAGACCGTGGCCGCCATCCGCGCGGTGGAGCAGAAGGCTCAGGACCTGGCCGCCGTGGTGCGCGACCTGGGCAGCCAGGCCCTGGCCGTGGAGAAGATCATGGATGTCATTTCCGACATCGCCGACCAGACCAACCTGCTGGCCCTGAACGCCGCCATCGAGGCCGCGAGGGCGGGCGACGCCGGGCGCGGCTTCGCCGTGGTGGCCGACGAAGTGCGCAAACTGGCCGAGAAGACCATGAACGCCACGCGCGAAGTGGCGCAGCGCACCATGGGCATCCAGCAGGGGGTGGAGCGCACCGAGCGCGACATGGAGGAGACCGCCAGCCGCGTGAACAACGCCGTGGACTTGGCCCAGGGCTCCGGCGCGTCCCTTCGGGAGATCGTGCAACTGGCCGGAGACACGGCCCAGCACATCCGCGAGATGGCCGACGCCGCAGGCGAGCAGGCCCGGACCAGCGGCCGCATCAGCGACATCGTGCGCCAGGTGAAAGCCATCTCCGAGCGGAGCTACGAGGGGTCGCTGGGCGCGGCGCAGTCCGTCACCGGGCTCCTGGGCCGCGTGGTGGAGCTGGAGTCCATGAACGCGGTGTTCCAGCTCATCGGCAGCGGCAGCGTGCAGGGCATCGTGGAAGGGCTGACGGCCGACGCGCGCATCCGCTCCATGGCGCGCGAGAGGCAGGAGGAGGCCATGCGCCAGGCCCTCGTCCACCAGCAGTCCCTGGAACTCATATACCTCACCGACGCCAGGGGCCGGCAGGTGGTTTCCAACATCGGCCGCGGCGACGCCGGCATCACGGTGGACAGGAGCGCCTACGGCAAGGACTGGTCGGGCCGGCCCTGGTTCCGCCAGCCGCTGGAAAACCGCAGCATGGCCGTGAGCGAGGTGTACGTGTCCAGCGCCACGGGCGAGAACTGCATCAGCGTGTCCGCCCCGATCCTGGGCGCCGAGGGCGAAGTGCTGGGCGTGCTGGCCGTGGATGTGAACCTTGGCCGGGCCACGGCGGAAAACGGCCACAGCTGCTGAGGCGCCCTGCGCCCGGCTGAGTGGAAAAGGCCCCGCGCGAGCGGGGCTTTTTTGCGTCTAGGGCGCGGGGGCGATGACTCCGCAGGCCACGGCCGGGCCGGAGTTGCCGTCCGGCTGCGTGGTGAAGTCGTCCGGCCGGGCGGTGATGACCACGCTGCGGCCAAGAAGTCCGTTTGGACCCTTGTCCAGGGTCATGCCGGGCATGCGCGCCTGGAAGCGGGCGTCGCCCTCTGCCCCGGCGGTGAGCATGGGCAGATCGCCCAGGTGGTGCGAGGGGTTGCCCGGGCTGCCGTGCCGGGCGCCGGTCGGGTTGAGGTGTGCGCCCGCGTTGCGCGCGCCGGGGCCGCCGCAGTCGCCTCCCTCGCGGATGTGCAGGCCGTGCGCCCCCGGCGCAAGGCCGGTGAAGCTGCCCTGGATGAGCACCTCCTTGCCCTGCTGGCGGAAGGTCATGAGGCCGGCGGCCGCGTTGCCGCGGGTGGGCTTGAGCTGCGCCTGGAGATCCGTGGAGAATCCCAGGCGCGCGGGCAGGCCGCAGCCGGTCAGGGCTGGAATCAGGCCGATGACGCACAGAATCGGAATTGCTCGTTTAGGCATGGGGAGGCCTCCCGAGGATAAGGTTTCTGGCTGTCGCGTGTCGGTCGGTGTTTAGCAGGGGACGGTGCGGAAGGAAAGAGGGGGGAGAGGGAAGCGGATCTGGGCTGCAACAGGGGGGGCAGGAAATGGAAAGAGGTTGCGGCACTGCTGCTGCAACCTCTCGAAATCTTTGTGGCGGGCAATGCGGGATTCGAACCCACGACCTTTGGCTCCGGAGGCCAACGCTCTATCCAGCTGAGCTAATTGCCCGCGAGGGATTGCCTAGCTACCTTTTCGGGCAGGCCCTGTCAAGGCGGCTACAGGCCCAGGCTGGAGAGCAGGTCGTCCACGGAGCCCTGCGCGCTGTCGAGCTGGGGGCCCTTGAGCTCGGAGAGCTGGGTCTTGGCCTTGGCCTGCAGGTCCTGGAAGTCCGCCTTCTCGTTCGGGGCCTCGCTGTGGGCTTTGATCATCAGTCCGGTGGTCATGTACACGTCCAGCACGATCTTTTCGATCTTCTTGATGGTCTCGATGATGATCTTGATGCGCTGGCCGGTGAGGTCCTGGAAGCTCAGCGTGGTCATGATGTTCATGAGGTCCATGTTGAGCGTGTCGTTGATGCGTCCCAGTTCCTCGCGCTCGGCCTTGGACACGCCGCCTTTCTCGAAGGATTTGACGATCCGGGCCACGCCGTCGGAAAGGGTCTGCAGCTTCTCGATGGTGTCGATGATCTTGACCGTGGCGCTTTCGGTGGTCTGAAGGATGGCGTCGAGCTGGTTGGAGGCGCGGCTGAAGAGCTCGTTGGGGTCCTCGCCCAGGGCGGGCAGGGGGCCGTTGGCGTTCTTCGCGGTCTTGATCTCCTGGTAGATCTCCTTGAAGCCCTTTTGCAGGTCCTCGTTCACCCGGCGGTAGAATTCGCCCTCAAGCAGCGCTCCGCTGAGCGTTTTGGAGATTTCCCGCTCCACCGCGGCGGAGATGGACTCCCGCAGATCGGCGGCGAGCTGGTCGGCCACCTTCTGCATCAGTTCGCGCATGAGGTCGTTCTCTTCTGCCACGGTCACCTCCCGATGGGGCGGGCTCAGCCCAGGTCGTTGTCGTCCATGTCCACGAGCATGGCGCGCACGGGGCATACGCGGGTGCACATGCCGCAGGCAGAGCACTTCTCCACGTCGAAAACCACCCGCCTGCTGGCGAGGTCCACGGCCAGGGCCCTGGTGCGGCACAGCGAGGTGCACAGGCCGCAGTGCATGCAGGCGTCCTCGTCGCGAGTCACCTTCTGGGAGGCCGGGGTGAGTTTGACCCCGTTCTCCTTCAGGTAGGAGAGTCCCTTGCGGTAGTTCTCCTCCCGGCCGGTGACTTCCAGGGTGAGCGAGCCCTCGTGCCGGGGGCTGATGTCCGCCTTGAGGATGTTGAAGCTCAAGTCGAACAGGCGGGCCAGGTTGCACACCACGGGCCTGCCGCTCGTCTCCGGCGGAAAGGAGAGGTAGATGATCTTGCGGAAGCCGTTGCCTTCTTCGGTCATGTGAGCCTCTGCGCGGAAGCCTCTGGGCTCCGGCCTACTTGTGTTCCTTCAGGAATTTCTTGGCGCTGATGGCCTCGGGCGAGCTGGGGAAGCGGGACACGAGGTCCTCCAGCACGGCCTTGCCGGCCTTGTCCTTGCCGATCTTGTAGAAGGCCATGCCCTGCTTGAGCACGGCGGACTTGTACTTGCTGCTCTTGGGGAAGCGCTCGATGACTTCCTGATAGGCCAGCACGGCCTTGCCGTAGTCCTGCAGGTTGTAGGCGCACTCGCCCACCCAGTACACGGCCTCGGAGGTCTTGGGATGCTTCTTGAAGTTGGTGGCGAACTCGGAGTAGAGGCCGCGCGCCTCCTCGTACTTGCGGGCCTTGAAGGCCTGGTCGGCGCGGGCGAAAAGCGCGTCGGCGGTGTCCACCTTGGCGGGGTCGGCGGCCGGGGCTGCGGGTTTGGAGGTTTCCGCCTTGGGCGCGGCCTTGGCCTTGTCGCCCGTGGCGGCGGCTTCCGGGGCGGGCGCCGCGGCGGCCGGGCCGCCCAGGTCCATGCCGAACTGGCTCTGCAGGGCGGTCTTGATGTTCTGCACGTCGCTCGCCACCTCGGCCAGGGTGGGGCCGCCGGGGGCGTTCATGGCGCCGAACTTCATGCTCAGGGTGTCCAGCTTCTCCTGCTGCTTGGCCACCTGCACGCGCAGGGCCTCCAGCTCGGCCCAGGTGTTGGCCTGCCGGGCCTGCACGGGAGAGGTGGTCTTCTGGATCTCCTCGCGCAGTTCGTCCTGGGTCTGGCCCAGCTGCTCCTCCAACTTCTGGATGGTGCGGCGGCTCTCCTGACGGTCGCGGTAGGCCTGGTTCTGCAGGGTCTCCAGGTCGGACTTGGTGGCGCAGCCGAAGAGCAGGGCCGACAGGCCCATGGCCAGGACGACGGTGCGGCTGTTGCGTGCGGTCATCAGAGTTTCCTCCCCTTTTTTCTGCCAAAGATCAGATACGCCAGCCCGCCGAAAAAAGGAACCATGACGGCCAGCTGTATCCAGCCGAATTTGGCGTTGCTGGAGCCGAAGTCGCGATGAAAGGCGTCCCAGATGGCGTACAGGCTGATGCCCGCGAAGACGCCCACGGCGCCCAGGATGACGATCCACTGGGACGGTGCCAGCGGCGGAATCTCGAACATGGCCTGTATGCTCCTTACTCGCCGCGGGCGTGCTGCGCGCCCTCGCGCCGGTTCTTCATGTACATGGAGATGATGACGCAGAAGGCCCCGCTGGTGATGGCGATGTCGGCCGTGTTGAAGGCGGGCCAGTGGTACTCGCCGACGTAGAAGTCGAGGAAGTCCACCACGAAGCCCGTGCGGACGCGGTCGATGAGGTTGCCCAGGGCCCCGCCCAGCACCAGCCCGAGGCCCCAGATGAAGAAGCGGTCGCCCTCGTCGGCGGTGGTGAGCAGGTAGTAGATGAAGCCCACGGCGAAGATGGTCACCGCCACGAAGAACCAGACCTGCCAGTCCATGTCGGGCCGGTTCAAAAAGCCGAAGGCCGCGCCCTTGTTCAGCACGTGGACCAGGTTGAAGAAGCCGGGTATCACCGGGTCGGTGTCCCACAGGGCGTACTTTCGCTGGATCACCGCCTTGGTGATCTGGTCCGGCAATATGACTGCCACGGCAAGCAGGGCCGCGGTCTTGAGGCGTGCATCCATGCCGTCTCCTATGCTCCCAGAACAACCTTGGTGCAACGGGGGCAGATGTCCGGATGGCCGGAGTCCTTGCCCAGCTCTTCGTCGTAGCGCCAGCAGCGCTGGCACTTTGCGCCCGGCGCCCGGCCCACGGCGATCTTGAGGTCCTTGAACTCCTCCGGGGCCACGGCGTCGGCCGGGGCCTCGGCCAGGGGCTTCACCAGCACCTGCGAGGCGATGAGGAACTCCCGCAGGTCCAGGCCCGGAGTGTCCAGGGCCTCGGCCGCGTCGCCGCCGGCGTACAGGGTCACGGTGGTGTCCAGGGAATGCCCCACCTCGCCGGCCTTGCGCATGGGCTCGATGGCCTTGGTCACCTCGCCGCGGACGGCGAGCAGCAGCTCGAAGGCCTGGCGCTGGGCGTCGGTGAGGGCGGGCGCGGCCGCAGGCAGGCGCATGGTGAACACGCTCTTGCCGCCGGGGCGCTTGTCCTCGGGCAGGGTCTGCCAGGCTTCCTCCGCCGTGAAGGAGAGCACCGGGGCCATGTCGTTCAGCATGATGAGCAGCGCGCGGTGGAGCACGGTCTGGGCGCTTTTGCGCTCCAGTCCGGCGCACACGTAGAGCCGGTCCTTGATGATGTCGAGGTAGAAGGCCGAGAGGTCCGTGGTGCACAGGTTGTGCAGGGTGTGGTAGACCTTGTGGAACTCGAAGTCCTCGTAGGCCTGCTGGATGGTCTTGTGGCGGCGCTCGATGAGGTCGAGGGCGAAGCGGTCCAGCGGAAGCATGTCGGCCGGGGCCACGGCGTCGGCCGCGGGGTCGAAGTCGGCCAGGTTGCCCAGGATGAAGCGCGCAGTGTTGCGGATGCGGCGGTAGGCGTCCACCAGGCGGTTCAGGATCTCATCCGAGATGCGCACGTCCTCCTGGTAGTTCACGGCCGAGACCCACATGCGCAGGATCTCCGCGCCGAACTTGTCGATGATCTCCTGCGGGGCGATGACGTTGCCGATGGACTTGCTCATCTTGCGGCCTTCGCCGTCCACCACGTAGCCGTGGGTGAGCACGGCCTTGTAGGGCGGCACGCCGCGCGTGCCCATGCTGGCCAGAAGCGAGCTGTGGAACCAGCCGCGGTGCTGGTCCGAGCCCTCAAGGTACAGGTCGGCCGGGCAGGAAAGCTCCGGGCGCTGCTCCAGCACGGCGGCGAAGCTGGTGCCGGAGTCGAACCACACGTCCAGGATGTCCGTTTCGCGGCGCCAGTGCTCGCGTCCGCACTTGGGGCACTTGAGGCCCGCGGGCACGATCTCCTCAAGGGGCGCCTCGAACCAGTAGTCGCAGCCTGTCGGATGAGCCGCGAAGCGGTCCACAACGCCCATGACCCAGGAGGTCTCGAAATAGGCCTCGTCGCAGTCCTCGCAGATGAGGGCCACGATGGGCACGCCCCAGTTGCGCTGGCGCGAGATGCACCAGTCCGGGCGGTTCTCGATCATGTTGCCGATGCGCTCCTCGCCCCAGGCGGGGATCCAGCGCACGGTCTCGTGGATGGCCTTGAGCGACTGCTTGCGCAGGTCGTTGGCCTCCATGGAGATGAACCACTGCGTGGTGGCGCGGAAGATGACCGGCTCCTTGCAGCGCCAGCAGTGCGGGTAGGAGTGGCTGATCTTCTCCTGCGCCAGCAGGTTGCCCACCTGCTTGAGCTTCTCGATGACCTTGGGGTTGGCCTCGAACACGGTGAGCCCGGCGAAGAACTCCACATCGGTCAAGAAGCGGCCCGCGTCGTCCAGCGGCGAGTAGACCTCCAGCCCGTACTTCAGGCCCACCTCGTAGTCCTCGCGACCGTGGCCGGGGGCGGTGTGGACGCAGCCGGTGCCGGCGTCGAGCGTCACGTGCTCGCCCAGGATGACGGGCGACTTGCGCTTGTAGAAGGGGTGCGTGGCCTCCAGGCCCTCAAGCTTGGCGCCGGGCACGCGGGCGATGACCTTGGGCGCGTCCCAGCCGAAGATCTCGGCGCAGGGGGCCAGCAGGCGCTCGGCCATGAGGTACAGGTTGCCGCCGGCCTCGGCGAAGACGTAGTCGAACTCCGGGTGCACGCACACGCCCATGTTGTCCGGCAGGGTCCAGGGGGTGGTGGTCCAGATGGCCACGAAGGTCTTGGCCGGGTCCCACTTGGCGCCGGCGGGCAAAAGGGCCTGCACGCGCTTGTCCGTGAGGGGGAAGCGCACGTAGATTGAGGGCGAGGAGTGGTCGGCGTATTCGACTTCGGCTTCGGCCAGGGCGGTGTGGCAGGAGCAGCACCAGTAGATGGGCTTCTTGCCGCGGATGACGCTGCCCTTGTCCATGAAGTTGCCCAGCTCGCGGGCGGTGGCGGCCTCGTACTTGGGATCAAGGGTCATGTAGGGCTTGTCCCAGGTGCCCAGCACGCCCAGGCGCTTGAATTCCTTGCGCTGGATGTCCAGAAACTTGAGGGCGTATTCGCGGCAGAGCTTGCGGATGGTGACCGCGGGCAGCTCCTTCTTCTTTTTCTTGAGCTCGGTTTCGACCTTGTGCTCGATGGGCAGGCCGTGGCAGTCCCAGCCGGGCACGTACTGGGCCTGGCGTCCGCCCATGTTGCGCGACTTGACCACGATGTCCTTCAGGGTCTTGTTCATGGCCGTGCCCATGTGGATGTTGCCGTTGGCGTAGGGCGGGCCGTCGTGCAGGACGTAGGTCTGGTTCCCCTCGTTGGCCGCCACCATGGCGGCATAGGCGTCGATCTCCTCCCAGAACTTGAGGATTTCCGGCTCCTTCTGCTTCAGGTTGGCCTTCATGGGGAAGCCGGTCTGGGGCAGCTTGAGGGTCTGCTTGTAGTCGCTCATTGTCGTTTCTGTCCTTCGTCCTTGGCGGTCTTGGCTGTCTTGGCGCGGGGCGGCCGTGGCCTGCCGCGCGGGGTTTCATCGCAAACGAGCAACTTGGAGCATCGCGGGGCGGAAGTCAAGCCGAAGCCCCTTCCGCCACAGGCCGGAAGGGGCAGGGGAAAAGCCGCGGGCGGTTGCGGTTACTTGCTTGTGTGGGTGTACACCCCGTCCCAGTCCCCGGCGGGCGGGTGCTCGATGAGGGTCTGGCAGCGCTCTGCGTACATGTCGTAGAGGGCGGCGTTGCCGGTCAATTCCTTGAGGGCCTTGAAGGCCTCCTCCGCCTCGGCGAAGCGCATGGCCTTGTAGAGCGCCAGGGCCTCCTGGTGGCGGCGCATCTCCTCGGCCCGCTCTGCGGCCTGCTCGTGGGTCATGGCGGTGTAGATGGTGATGGGCTCGTGCTTGCCCTTCACGCGCACGCTGTCCATCTCAAGGTAGGCGTAGGCGTCGCCGCAGGCCTCGCGCATGGCCTGGCTCACCAGCAGCGTCTGGCCGTAATACTTGGTCAGGCCTTCCAGGCGGGAGGTCAGGTTCACGTTGTCGCCGATGAGCGTGTAGTCGAACAGGTCGGCCGAGCCCATGTTGCCCACGCGCACGCGGCCGCAGTGCAGGCCCACGCCGATCTTGATGGTGAGCCCGAACTTCTCCTGAAAGCCCTTGTTCAGCTCTTTCAGGTGCTCGAACATCCGCAGGGCCGAGTCCACGGCCTTCTTCTGGTGCTCGGGCACGTCCACCGGCGCGTTCCAGAAGGCCATGATGGCGTCGCCGATGAACTTGTCCAGGGTGCCCATGTTGCCGGTGATGACGCGGGTCATGGGCGTCAGGTAGTCGTGCAGCAGGTCCGTCACCTGGGTGGGGGTCAGCTTCTCGCTCATGGTGGTGAAGCCGCGCACGTCGGAGAACATGACCGTCACTTCCTTCTCCTGTCCCTGCAGGCTCAAGGACTCCGGGGAATCGTAGATCTGCTTGATGACCGCCGGGGCCAGGTAGTGGGAGAAGGCCCCGTGGATGAACTTCTTCTGCTTTTCCTCCCGCCAGAACTTGATGACCGTGAGCAGGGCGAAGTTGGCCGCCAGGGCGATGTAGGAATACAGCGGCGAGATGTACACCCGCAGGTCGCTCATGAGGTGGCTGGTGCCCTCCCACAGGCCGAAGGCCATGCCCAGAAGCGGCAGCACGATCCACACGGCCTTGGCCCAGGCCACCAGCAGGGTGATGACGACGCCGGCCAAGAGCGTGGCCCCCAGTTCCACCGCCGGGGCGTAGTCCGGCACGGAGATGAAGTCCTGGGTCAGGATGTTGTCCAGAATGGTGGCGTGGGTCTCCACGCCGGGGTACACGGCCGAGAAGGGCGTGGCGCGCAGGTCCTTGAGGCCCGCGGCCGAGGTGCCGATGAAGGCGATCTTGCCGTTCAAGAGCGCCGGGTCGGCCCGGCCTTCGATGATGTCCACCGCGCTGATGTACGGGAACATGCCGCCGCCGCCGCGATAGTTCACCAGCATCTGTCCGGCCCTGTCCACGGGAATGACCGAGCCCGCGTAGCGCATGGAATCAGCGCCCTGGGTGTCGAGCTTGAGCAGCACGGCGGGGTCGCCGGTGGCCTGCATGAGGGTGGCCAGGGCTAGGCTGGGGTACAGCTGGCCGTTGTAGTTGATGAGCAGGGCCACGCGCCGGAGGATGCCGTCCGGGTCGGGCGTGGCGTTGAAGAAGCCCGTTGCCGTGGCCGCGCCCGCAAGCACGGGCAGGGGGCACACGGCGCCGAACGCGGAGTGCAGCGCCTGCTCCGGTGGCAGCGCGCCCGGCGCGGAAAGCAGGGCCACCTGCGCGGGCTTGATGAGGCAGTCGCCATCCTGCTTCTGCTGGTCGGCCTCGGCCTTGGAGAAGGAGAAGTAGAAGCCCAGCACGTAGGGCTTGCCGGAAAGCACGCTGGCCAGCAGGGCGTCGTGGTCCTCCAGGGCCTTGGGCAGCCCCTGGAAGCTCACGTCCACCATCAGCTCCTTCTTGATCTGCCGCTGGAGCAGCGCGGGGGAGGTGCGGTCCGGCTCCGCCAGCACCACGTCCATGCCCACGGAGAGCGCGCCGGCCTGGCGGATCTTCTCCAGCAGCAGGGCCACGCGGTAGCGCGGCCAGGGCCACTGGCCCAGGGCGGCCAGGCTTTTTTCGTCGATGTCCACGATGACCGGGACGCCGGAACTCTTGGTGCTGTGGTTGCGCCGCAGTTGCTGGTCGTAGATCTTGTAGTCCAGAAAGCGCAGGATGCCCGGCTGGATGACATACAGCGCCGCCGTCAGCAGGGAGACGGCGAAACCCGTGGCCAGAAGCAGGAACCTGTCGCTCTGGAGGAGCTTTTTGAGAAACTGCGCCATGGTGACTCCCGGCTTTTCGTATCGGTATGCGTAATTTTGCATGGTCCCGTGTGATTATCAAGGGGCACGCTTGCATTTTTCGATTGCGTAGGGTAGTGGTTCGTCACAGTTAGTAGCGAAAAAGGCGGCAAGGTGTCAGCCTTCTTGCTGAATGTTTAAAACAGTCAGGGAGGGCAAGGGGTTGCGAAAGTTTTGCGGACGAACCCTTCTGGCCGGTCTGGCCCTGGCGGCGTTTTTTGTGCTGTCGGCGGCCAGTTTTTCGTTGTGCGCAGAGCAGCAGGACGCCTCCCCGGCGCAGCGCGCGGACGTCCCCGTCACCCTGAAGGAGTCCATCGGCCACCTGATGCAGATCCATGACCGCATCAAGGCCGCCGAGGCGAACCTCAAGACCGCCGAGCACATGGAGAAACGGGCCAAGGGCCTGTGGTACCCCCGCCTGAACGCCCAGGTGGACGGCGGCAAGGAAGACATCACCCAGCCCGACTCCACCAAGAGCACCAACTACAACCGCAACGTCGAAACCCTCTCCGCCAACCAGCTCATCTACGATTTCGGCGGCGCCAGCGGCGCCATCGCCCAGGCCAAGGGCCAGCGCGACGAGACCAAGGCCAAGTTGGAGCAGGTGCGCCAAGAGGTGACCATGCAGGGCGTGAGCGCCTACCTCGGGCTCATCCGCGCCCGTGAGATGCTGCGCTACGCCATCCGCTCCGAGGACAACATCAAGCGGCTCTCCGGCATGCAGGAGGCCCTCGTCGAGCGCGGCGTCGGCCTCTCCTACGAGGAACTGCAGATCAAGGCGCAGCTGGCCGGGGCCCAGGCCCACCGCGTCAACGTCGAGCGCTCCATGGTGAGCGCCCGCAACAACTACCGCGCCGTGTTCCAGTTCGACGTCTCCGACACGCAGATCGACAGCCTGCTTCTGCCCGCCATGCCCACGGCCAAGCTGCCCTCCGCCCTGGAAGGCGCGGTGGAGCTGGCGCTGGACGCCAACCCCTCCCTGGTGGAGCTGCAGCACACGCTGAACTCACGCCAGGGCGAGCTGACCCAGCGCGAGTCGGCCATGTACCCCAAGTTCGAGGCCGTGGCCGAGGCCGTGCGCAAGGAGAACGACCAGGGCGAACCGGGCGTGCGCACCGAAGGCCGCGCCGGGCTGCAGCTGACCTACAACCTTTTCCAGGGCTTCCGCGACCAGGAAGCCACCCGCGCCGCCAAGAGCGACATCGTCGCCGTGCGCAAGACCATGCTGGACCGCCGCCGCACCGTGGAAGAGCGCGTGCGCAACGCCTGGAACGACATGACCACCCTCACGCGCACCGTGGCCCTGTACGACAACCAGGCCAACATCACCTGGTCCTTCCTGGAACTCATCAAGAAGAAGAAGGCCCTGGGCGGAGACGTGAACCTGCTCGATATCCTGGTGGGCGAGCGCGACTACATCTCCGCCACCAGCGCCAAGGTCACGGCCGACATCGACCTGATCACCGCTGCGTACACCCTGTTCTACCAGATGGGCCAGCTGAGCCCGGACGTCGTCGAGAACTAGGCCCGGCCGAAGGCCCAGCCAGCCCCGCTATGTCCGCCTCAGCCATATCGCCTGGTCCGGGCCGGCCATGAAGGAACTGCTCCGCCGCCTCTCCCTTTGCCCGCGCGTCGCCTGGGAAATCCTGGCGGCCTCTCTTTTGGCGAACCTCATGTCGCTGGGTTCGTCCATCTATGTCATCCTGGTTCTGAACCGCTACGTGGGCTACGGCTTCGACGGCACCCTGTACACCCTCACCGCGGGCGTGCTCATCGCCTCCGGCCTGGGCTTCGCCTTCGGCGAGGTGCGCATGCGCCTGGCCGGGGTGGTCAGCCTCGCCCCGGACGAGGAGCTGGCGGAAAAGACGCTGGCGACCCTCTCCCGCGCGCGGCTGAACGACCTGAACCGCATGCCCGCCGGACGCCACCAGGAAATGCTCGGCGCGCTGCACCACGTGCAGGGAGCCTTCGACGCCGCAAACGTGTCGGCCATCCTCGACGCTCCGTTCATGGTCATCTTCCTCTTGGCCATGGGGCTCATCAGCCCCTGGCTCATGCTGCTCACCTTCGTCGCCGTGTGCGTCTCCGCCGTGCTCACCTTGAGCGGCCTGCGCAAGGGCGAGGAGGGGGGCCTCAACTACCAGCTGGAAAACCAGAACCACCGCAATTTCGTGGGCAGCGCCATAACCGGGGCCGAAACCGTGCGCGCCTTCCTCGCCGGGGAGTTCATCCGCCGCGCCTGGCGCGCCCAGGTCGCCGGCCTCGCCTCCCTGCGCGCCGTGCTGGACAAGCGCCGCGCCAAGAACCGCCTGCGCATGGAATCGGTGAGCACGCTGCTGCGCGTGTTCATCTACGCCGTGGGCGCCATGCTTGCCGTGGCCGGCGACATGAGCGTGGGCGGGCTCATCGGCGCGAGCATCCTTTCCAGCAAGGTGCTGCAGATGACCACCAGCTTCCTGCAGGCCTTCGAGGCCGCCCGCAGGGGAGAGCAGGCCCTGGAGCGTCTGGCCGAGTTCCACGCCATGCCCCTGGAGCCCCTGTCCGGCGCGGCCCTGCGCCAGTTCTCCGGCCGGCTGGAGTTCCGCGACGTGGGCTTCGCCTATTCCGGCACGGCCAGCCCCCTGTTCGAGTCCCTCAACTTCACCCTCGCGCCGGGCACCGTGCTCTGCGTCACGGGCTTGAACGGCGCGGGCAAGTCCACCTTCTGCAAGCTGGCCTCGGGCATCCTGGAGCCGGGGCGCGGCCAGGTGCTGGCCGATGGCGTGGACCTGCGCCAGCTGGCTCCGGACTGGTGGCGCAGGCAGGTGCTGTACATGCCGCAGGAGCCGAGCTTCCTCAACACCAGCATCCGCGCCAACATCACCCTGGCCGACCCGGATCCGGACGGCCCGGCCTGCCAGGAGAGGCTTTCCCAGGCCGTGCGCGCCGCGGCCCTGCGCCGCTTCCTCGACGCCACCCGCGAGGGGCTGGACATGCCCGTGCTGGAAGGCGGCCGCTCGCTGCCCCTGGGCATCCGCAGGCGCATCGCCCTGGCGCGCGCGCTCATGAATCCGGGCAAGCTGGTGATCTTCGACGATCCCACCGAGGGGCTGGACTCCGAGGGCTGCCTGGCGGTCTACGCCATCTTGAACGCCCTGGCCAAGGCCGGGGCCACCATCATCGTCTCCACGGCCGATGTGAACATCCTCAAGGGCGCGGCCTTCATTCTGGACATGAATCAGAAGCCCACGCCCGCCTACCTGCCCGCGCCCGCCCGCGCCGCCCAGGCCGAGCCCAAGGGAGGTGAGGCCTGATGGACGAGCCCGTCTCCTCCGTCCTTGGCCCCCGGGCCGGCATGTGCGCGGCCGATGCCGCGCTGGTGGCCCACAGGCGCTTTTTGTACCTGTGCTGCTGCCTGTTCGTGCTGGCCTTCTTCTGGTCGGTCCTGTGCGACCTGGACATCGTGAGCGAGGCCGGGGGCGAGGTCATTCCGCAGACCAAGGTCAAGAAGATCCAGCACCTGGAAGGCGGCATCGTGCGCGAGATACTGGTGCGCGAGGGCGACACCGTGAAGCAGGACCAGCCCCTTGTGGTGCTGGACGCGGCCGCCGCGGAGGCCACCACCGAGGAACTGGACGTGCGCCTGGTGAGCCTGCAGATCGAGGCCCTGCGTCTGGACGCCGAGTCCAAGGGGCTGGACAAGCCCGTGTTTCCGCAGGAGCTGGAGGAGAAGCACAAGGATCTTGTGGACCAGGCGCGCAACCACTTCGACGCGCGCAAGAAGCGCCTGCAGACCGATCAGGCAACCCTGGCCGAGCGGGTGCGCCAGCGCGAGCAGGACATCCGCGAGACCAGCGCCCGGCTGGAGAACCTGCGCCGCAATCTGCCCCACGTCATCCGCCAGGTGCAGCGCAGCGAGGAACTCATCCGCGAGCGGCTGGTGAAGGAAGACGAGCTCATCGGCCGCATCAAGGAGCGCAACAACACCGAGAGCGCCATCCAGGAGAACCAGGCGGCCCTCACGCGCGCCAGCGCGGCCCTGGCCGCCGCCAAGGAGGAGCTGAGCCACGCCCAGAGCGCCTACAGGGAGGACGTGGAGAACGAGCTCAAGAAGGTGCAGCGCGAACTGGGCGAGCTGACCCAGCGCATGCGCAAGTTCCGCGACAGCCAGAACCGCACCGTGCTGCGCGCCCCGGAGGCCGGCGTGGTCAAGAGCGTGAACGTCATGAGCGAGGGCGAGGTGGTGATGCCCGGCATGACGGTGGCCGAGATCGTGCCCGTGGGCGACAAGCTGGTCATCGAGGCCCACCTGTCCATCCAGGACATCGGCTACGTGCGGCCGGGACAGCTGGCCGTGGTCAAGCTGGCCTCGCGCGATGCGCGCCGCTTCGGCAACATCGAGGGCAAGGTGCTGCACGTGAGCCCCGACGCCGTGACCCAGAACACGCCCGCCGGGGTGAACACCTATTACAAGGTGCTGGTGGAGACCGAGACCGACCACTTCTCGCGCAAGTCCAACCGCTACGACCTGTTTCCGGGCATGCGCGTGGTGGTGGGCATCCACATCGGCAGGCGCTCTGTGCTGGGCTACTTCCTCGACCCCTTCCTGGACGCCATGAGCGGCTCCATGCACGAGCGCTAGCCGCTTGTGTTTCGCGCTAGCTGCTGAAATAATTTTTAATATTTGCGCAAGCGCAGCGCAAAAAGCCTCCCTGTGGAGGCTTCCCGCTGGCTCGTTTCGAAGAATGGCGCGGCGCTAGGCCGGATTGTTCAGGAGCACTCCGGTCATTTCCTTGATGGAGGCGGAGAGCTTCAGCAGGTCGTCCTGGGGAATCTTCCGCAGGACCTTGTTGCTCTTCTCGTCCACAATCTCCACCTGGACCTGGCTTTCGGAGTCGTCCAGCACGCGGATCTTGAGATCAGTGCCGCTGGCCCGCAGCTGTTGCTGGAGCTTCTGCGCGGTCTCCTGGGCAGTCATCTTGTCCGCTGCTGCTGCGGCGGTTTGCGACTTCGCGTCGGTCTGCGCCTCAAGCGTCCCGTTGGTCGTCTGGGCCGTCAGAGCGGTGTTCCGCTCCTGCCCTGCCGCCTGCGTTCCCGGTGATGCGGGCTGTACCGCATAGGCGTTTTGGGCAAGGGAGAACCCCTGCCTGACGTCCGTGTCTGAGGGGTTGATGTTCATTGTGGCAACCTCGATTGAAGGAAATGGCCAATGCAAGGGATGGTTCGGCCCTTACGATAGGTGTATCGACGCTATTGAGGCAAAACTTTAGCCCTGAATTTGACAAAGTAGTTTTTACGTATCAGGCGGTTGAGAAAAGTGCCGAATCGTGAGTGCTCCCTTGCAAGGGAGCCGTGCTCCTGATAACAATCGAAAATCAAAGTCCTGGCCTGCGCCGGGGATACCAAACTTTTGGAGGGAGCATGAAGAAACTGTTCATATCTTGCGCTGTCGCCCTGGGCCTGTGCGCCCAGGCCCTGGCTTCTTCCTCCGGCCCGACCATGCCGGCGGACGAGGCCATGCAGCTGCTCAAGGACGGCAACGCGCGCTACGTGGCCGGCCAGTCCACGCATCCGCACCAGGGGGCGGACCGCCGCGCCGAGACGGCGAAGGGCGGCCAGCACCCGGTCGCCACCATCATCGGCTGCTCCGACTCCCGCGCGCCCCTTGAGGTGCTCTTCGACCAGGGCGTGGGCGACATCTTCGTCATCCGCGTGGCGGGCAACCTGGCCGGGCCGGACGAGCTGGGCACGGTGGAGTACGGCGTGGGCCACCTGGGCACCCCGGTGGTGCTGGTGCTGGGGCACACCTCTTGCGGCGCGGTGACCGCCGCCGTGCAGAACGCCAAGGTCCACGGCAACATCCCCACGCTCATCAATCAGATCAAGCCCGCCGTGACCAAGGCCAAGAGCTGGAGCCCAGGCGCCAGCGGCGACGACCTGCTGAACAAGACCATCAAGGCCAACGTCTGGCTGGTGATGGAGAACATCCTGCGCAAGAGCTCCGAGGTGCGCGAGTTCGTGAAGAACGGCAAGGTGCTGCTGGTGGGCGGCATCTACGACCTGCAGTCGGGACAGGTGGCCTGGCTGGGCCAGCATCCGGAACAGGGCAAGATTCTGGTGGCGGCGGAGCACAAGCCCGTCATGAAGCCCAAGCCCAAGCCCGCCGCAGAGGCCTCCGGCGACGCCAAGGCCGATGTGCATGGCGACGCCAAGCCCGAGGCCAAGCCCGAGGCGAAGGTCGAAGCCAAGCCCGGCGCCAAGTCCGAGGGTCAGGGCGAGCTGCTGGCCCCGGAGCCGGACAAGGTCCCGGCCAAGCCGGCGGCGAAGGCCGCGCACAAGTAGGCGGCCTCAGGTCAGGGCCGCAGTGATTTCTTGCGGGGCGGGCGTGCTTGCGTCCGCCCCGTCACGTTTTTTGGGGGATGCCGAAGGCCCGCCTGGGCCGTGCGCCGGCGAAGCCGAGCAGGGCGCGGATTCCCTCCGCCTCGGCCGTTGCCAGTTCCTCGTCGTACCCGGCGGAGCGGGGATTCATGAAACCGTGCGCGGTGCCGGGCAGCACCACGGCCCTGCCGCCGCGCTGGCGCAGGGCGGCGGCCAGCGCGCAGGGGTCGAAGGAGGCCTCGCGCTCGGCGAAGACCAGCCGCGCGTGCCGCCTGGGCTCAAGGTCCGCATGGTCGCGGATGCGCGAGCCGTAATAGAGCACGGCTCGGCGCGGCAGCCTTGGTTCGAGCCGGGCATCCGCCAGGCACAGCCACAGGGCGCTGGCCCCGGCGCTGAAGCCGATGGCGAGGTCGAAATGAAAGGGGCGGCCGGCAAGAATCCCGGCCAGATGCTCCGCATAGGGGACGACGCCCCCGCTGGCCATGAAGCTCGCGTAGCCCTCCGCCTCGGAGCGGAACGACCGGTTGAAGGGATGGGGCGAGGCGAGGGTGGCGGCAGCGCCGATGGCCCCGGCGAAGCGGCCGAGCTCCGGCGTGACGCCGAAGACATCGGCGGCGATGAGGACGCGGGGAAGGGCAGGCTGCTGCGGCATGGCGGCTTATATGCCCCGGCATCGGCAGAGGCAAGCTGTGCGCGGCTTGCCCCGCCCTTGACCTTGCGGCCCCTTTTTTTTAGCCTGCATGACTTCGTGAGCCTCCGGTTCCGCCCCATCGGTCTCGAACTATTGGTCCCGAGCCATCGGGCAGAGGCACAGGGCCGGGAGCGGGCCCACACATAAACGCGCACTCCAAGGGAGAGAGGGAAATGGTTCAGAAAGCGGAAAAGATCTGGATGGACGGCAAGCTGGTGAACTGGGATGAGGCCAACGTGCACATCCTCACCCACACCCTGCACTACGGCTGCGGCGTGTTCGAGGGCATCCGCGCCTACGAGTGCACCGA
>JACRDI010000026.1 GCA_016218665.1 Desulfovibrio sp.
CGCAAGAAGGCGGGCGAGGGCTCCGGCGTGGTGGGCCAGGTGGTGACGGGCATCGGCACCATGCAGAACGTGTCCCTGTCGCTCAAGGAGGACATGGGCCAGCTGGGCAAGCAGGCCGAAGGCATCGGCCAGGTCATGAACGTCATTTCCGACATCGCCGACCAGACCAACCTGCTGGCGCTCAATGCCGCCATCGAGGCCGCGCGCGCGGGCGACGCGGGCCGCGGCTTCGCCGTGGTGGCCGACGAGGTGCGCAAGCTGGCCGAGAAGACCATGACCGCCACCCAGGAGGTGGGCGCGGCCATCCGTGGCATCCAGGACGGGGCGCGCAAGAACATGGACAACGTGGACCGCGCCGTGCACACGGTGGAGGAAGCCACCAGGCTGGCCCACCGCAGCGGCGAGGCCCTGCAGGAAATCGTCGAACTGGTGGACACCGCCACGGACCAGGTGCGCAGCATCGCCACGGCCAGCGAAGAGCAGTCCGCCACGAGCGAGGAGATCAACCGCAGCATCGAGGACATCAACCGCATATCGAGCGAAACCGCCGACGCCATGCGCCAGTCGGCCCAGGCCGTGGGCGAGCTGGCCACCCAGACCCAGACCCTGCGCCGGCTCATCGAGGACATGAAGCGAGGCGGCTAGCGCGGCGGCAGCCAAAAACAAGAGGCCCCGGCAGGACGCACGTCCCGCCGGGGCCTCTTGCGTCAGCGCACGAAAAGGGGAAGAGGAGCGCCGCCGCCGCGAGGGCCGCTAGGTCCTGCGCCGCTTCCAGGCACCTACCGCCGCGGGCTTGGGCTCGGCCCAGCCCAGGGGCGTGGCGCGGCCGGGCGTGACGGCGATCTCCCGCGTCTCGCCGGCTCGGAACACCAGCACCGCCACCGGCCGGCCCGCCTCGGCCTCGGCCCTGGCCTTGGGCGAGTAGGACGCGGCGAAGGCGGCCGCGTCGGCCAGCACGTGCTCGGGCCAGGCGGCGGCCTCTGCCCCGGCCGGGTTCTTGGCCGCGTACTGCCGGCCCAGGGCCAAAGGGCCGGGGATGTCCTTGAGCCGGAAGCGGATGTCCCGCGGGCCGCAGGCCGCCTCCAGGGCGTTGTTGGCTTCCTCGTTGCGGCCGATGGACAGCCAGTGGGGCCCGGCCCAGTACTGGCGGCCCAGGTGGGCCAGGGAAAAGTCGTCCGGCCCGGGCTCGGCCACGTTCTCCAGAATGGGGATGTAGCGGGCCGCGGCCTCGGCCTCGGCCAGGCGGCAACCCCCCGCCGGCGTGGGGATGTCCGTGATGCCGAAGTGCTCGGCCAGCTCCATCTGCCCGCGCCGGCCCCGGCCCCAGAGGCCCGGCAGGCGCTCGCGGTCCACCAGGCCGGAAAGCTCCATCTTCGTGGGCGCGAGCTTCCGGGCCGAGAGCACGCGCAGCAGCACGTCGGACACGCCAGCGTCCTTGCGGATGAGATTGAGCGCGTCGGCGCGCTGGCTCATGGGCCGCTGGCCCAGCACCTCGCCGGAGGCCAGGAACTTCGCGCCCATGGGGGCGAGCAGGCCCTTGGCGTGGCGCAGCATCAGTATCTTGCAGTCCACGCAGGGATTCAGGTGTTTGCCATAGCCGTGCTCCGGCGCGGAGAGCATGTCCAGGTAGGCCCGGCGCACGTCCACCAGCGCGGCCTCGATGCCGTATTCCGCGCGCCAGTGCTCCGCCAGCCAGGGCTTGCCGAAGAAGGGGCTCAGGTAGTGCAGGCCCAGGACCTTGAGGCCCTGCTCCTGCAGCACCTTGATGGCCAGGATGCTGTCCAGGCCGCCGGAGAACAGGGCCAGGGCGTCCCAGGGGCGTCCCTTGTAGGCGTCGAGGGAAAAGTTGTCGTCTGCGCGGGTGCTCATGGGCGCGCTCATACGTCAGCAGGGGACGGAGGGCAAGCGTGGCCTGGGCCACGTCCCTGGGCTGCCCCGTGGACATCCTTGACGGGGCGTTTCCGCCCGACTAGATCAGGAGACGCTTGGTTTCCGACCAGTTGCTCGACCAGCTGGCCGACCAGTTGGCCGGGCAAATGCCCGCACGGATGCCGCACGCGGCTGGCCGAGCGGATCTTCAGGCAAGGAGAGGACAACATGGCGTTCAGCGCACCCCTCAGCGTACCCTTCAGCGTACCCTTCAGCGTAAAAGACGTGCTGCGTTTGCAGGTGGCCCCGGCCCTGGGCTGCACCGAGCCCGTGGCCGTGGCCCTGGCCTCGGCGGCTGCGGCCTCGCTGCTGCCCGGCGGGGCACCGGCGGCCGAGAAGGTCGAGGTCTGGGTGGACCCCAACGTGTACAAGAACGGCCTGGCCGTCTCCATCCCCGGCACGGCCGGCCTTTCCGGGCTGGACACCGCCGCCGCCCTGGGCATCCGCGGGGGCGACGCCGCCCGCCGCCTGGAGGTGCTGGACCCCGTGGGCCCGGAGGACGTGGCCCGCGCCCAGGAGCTGCTGCGCCAGGGCCTGGCCACCGTGCACCTCATGGCCGAGCAGCGCGGCCTGCGCATCCGCGCCGTGGTTTCCGGCGGGGGCCATAGCGCGGAGTCCGTCATCGAGGGCCAGCACGACCGCATCGTTTCCCTGAACCTGGACGGCGAAGCGGTGGTCGCCAGCCCGCTGCTGGCGGAATCCGCCGCCGGGGGCGGCAGCCAGCTGGCCGAGCTGGAGCAGTGGTTGCGCGGCCTGACCCTGGCCGACCTGCTGGCCATGGTGGACGAGCTGGACGCCGAGGACCTGGCCTTCCTGGAGCAGGGCGTGGCCTACAACACCCGTCTCGCGGCGCACGGCCTCAAGACCGGCTGCGGCCTGGGCGTGGGCAAGACCTTCGAGCGCCTGGCCCGGCAGAAGCTCATCGCCAAGGATCTTTCGCTGGCCGCGCGCATGCTCACCAGCGCCGCGGCCGACGCGCGCATGGACGGCGTGAAGCTGCCGGCCATGAGCTCCGCCGGGAGCGGCAACCACGGCCTCACCGCCGTGCTGCCCATCTGGGCGGTGAAGGACTACCTCGACTGCACCGAGGGGGACGCCCTGCGCGCCATCGGGCTCTCGCACATCGTCACCGCCTCGGTGAAGGCGCACACCGGCAGGCTCTCGGCCGTGTGCGGCTGCTCCGTGGCGGCAGGCGCGGGCGCCACGGCGGGCATCGCCGCGCTCATGGGGGGCGATCTGCACCACATCGCCGGGGCCATCAAGCTGCTCATCGAGGACCTGGCCGGGGTCATCTGCGACGGGGCCAAGGCGGGCTGCGCCCTCAAGCTGGCCACGGCCGCGGGCACGGCGGTGCAGGCGGCGCTCTTTTCGCTCCACGGCATGCGCGTGCGCGCCACCGACGGCATCATCGCCGAGTCGCCGGAGCAGACCATGCGCAACGTGGGCCAGCTGTCCACCGAGGGCATGGTGGAGACCGACCGCACCATCCTGGCGATAATGATCGAAAAAAAGCTGGCCGGATATGTGTGAGGACATCCGCCGCGTCGCGCCCGGCGAGCACGCCGAGCTGCTGGCCCTGTGGGAGGCCTCGGCCCGGGCCACGCACCATTTCCTCTCCGAGGCCGACATCGCCGAGCTGAAGCCGCTCATCCTCAATGAGTACTTCGGCCTTGTGGAGCTCTGCTGCCTGCGCGACGGGGAGGGCCGCATCCTGGCCTTCATGGGCACGGCCGGCGAGCGGCTGGAGATGCTCTTCGTCCACCCGGCGAACTTCCGCCAGGGCCTCGGGGCGCGGCTGCTGCGCCACGCCGTGGGCTGCCTGGGTGTGCGCGAGGTGGACGTGAACGAGCAGAACCCCGGCGCGCTGGCGTTCTACGAGCGCCACGGCTTCGTCATGACCGCCCGCTCAGAGGTGGACGGGCAGGGGCGGCCCTTCCCGCTGCTGACCTTGCGCCTGCGGGACTAGCCCAGCCTCTCCCGGCGCGCCGCCGCCGTCTGGAAAAATCGTGCGCCCGGCCCTGGCGGAATGCCTGGGCCGGGCGCGTTGTTTCGGTTTCGGGCGGGGTGCGCTAGCGCACCACAAGCACGGAGCAGTGGGCCAGGGCGATGACCTTGGCCGCCACGCTGCCCAGGAAGAGCTTGCGCGCGCCCTTCTTGCCGCGCGTGCCCATGACGATGAGGTCGGCTCCGCCCTTCTGCGCGGCCTCCACGATGATCTCCTCCGGCGACACGCCGGTCTCCAGAATTTCCTTGGCCGCAACGCCCGCCGCCTTGGCGATGCCCTGGGCGGCATCCAGCGCCTTGGCGGCCTTTTCGCGCAGGCGCTCGGTTGCGCTGGCCCCGAACAGGCTCTCCATGTCCTCCACGGCCTCGGCCACGGCGATGAGGGTGAGCTCGGCCCCCTCCTTCTTGGCCATGGCGGCGGCGCGGGTCACGGGCAGCAGAACGGCATCGGACGGATCGACGGCGACAAGAATCTTCATGTGCAACCCCCTTGGTTTGGTTGGGAACCATTCGGGGTCATGTCTGCGGATCGCCCTGCCGCGACCCCGGGGGGCAGGGCCAAGCGTGTGGCTTCTTGCATGATAGAAGATATGTGAAAAAGTGCACGAGTCAAGGACAAAATTGTAGGATTTTGTCAGGAAGATGCCCCGGCCTCTCCCTTGCGCATGATGCGCGCCACGGGCCGGGCGCACACGGCCGCGCAGAGCATCACCGTGCCGCCCACGCCGAAGAGCACCGCGTGGCCGAGGTCTCCGGCCATGATGGCCCCGCCCAGGAACGGCCCCACGAAGAAGCCCGCGTCCACGGCGACCATGAGCAGGTTGGCGTTGTAGGCCTTGAGCCGCGGCGGGGAGATGCCGAGCATGCTGGCGTTGATGAGCGGCATGGTCAGCGCCATGCCCGTGCCGTAGAGCGCGGCCATGCTGAAGAGCACGGCGGGCCGCCCGGCGTGGGCGAAAAGCGGAATGAGCACCCCCATGCCCAGGAAGGTGAGAAAGAGCGCCCGGCCCTTGTCCAGACGGTCGAGCATGCGCCCGCCCAGCACCCGCACGGAGATGGTGGCCGCGTTGGCGCAGCTGAAGAACGCGCCCGGATTGGCCGCGCCGATGCCGGCGGCGAAGTCGCGCATGAAGAAGAACACGATGGAGTGCGCCGCCACCAGGAAGAAGTTTGCCGCCACAAGGAGCATCACCCCCAGGTTGGTGAAGCTTTGGCGCACTTCGGCCCAGCCCGGGCGCTCCAGGTGGGAGGGCGGCAGCTTGGCGGCCATGGCCCGGGTGCGCCGCCCCAGCGGGGCCAGCAGCAGAAAGGCCGGCAGCATGAGCGGCGCGGCCAGGGCGTAGGCCTGCCCGTGGCTTGAAAGGTGCGGCAGCAGCATCTCAACAAAGGCCGGCATGATGGCGTAGGGCAGCAGGATGGTGACGGAGAAGAGGCCGAAGCCCTGGGCGCTCTTGTGCCTGGGCAGAAACACCGTGAGGGTGCCCATGAGCCCGGCCACCACGGTGACGAAGCCCATGCCGTGCAGCACCCGCACGCAGATGATGGCCGGGATGGCCGTGGCGAAGGGGTAGCAGACCAGCGCCAGGGTGGCCAGGCCCATGCCCACGCGCATGAAGCGCACGCTGTTGCCCACGGTGAGGTAGCGGCCAAGGAAGGGGCGCACGATGAGCGCCGTGAGGGGCTCCATGGCCAGCAGCGGCCCGCGCCAGGCCGGGGGAATGCCCAATTCCGTCAAATAGCTGTAAAAACCGTAGAATATCGATATGTTGCAGAAGGCCAGCACGCTGATGGCGCAGATGGCGATGAACTCGTAGCTCCAGAGGTTGGGGATGCCGACGAAGTCCGCCGCGTGCTCGGCAGGGGCGTGGCCCGGCTGGCCGTCGCGGATGTGTTCTGGCTGGCTGTTTTCCGGCTGGGAAGACATGGGAATCCTGCTCTGCGCCGTGGCCTGGCGGGAATTCGCCCTGGCGCGCCGGCGGCAGGGGGCAGGGATAGCAGAGCGTGCCTGCGGGGGCAATGGGGGAGGACAGGGCTCCTCCCGGAAGGCTTTCCCTGGGAGGAATGGCGGAAATGGCAACTTTCTTTGCCTTCAATTCGTCGTAAGTGCTTTTTTGTTGCGCACGGCAGAATTTATTCGCAGCAATTGCCGCTGAAAATGCGTATTCGATACATTTTTGTCAAAACAAACCTCATTTTTGTCTTCCCACACCGGGAAAATCCGATTATGTAGTTCGCCGCCGCCGTACGGGGCGGGCGGCATCCCTCAGCGAATCCCGGCCGGCGGACCAGCGCCGGGAGCGTTTCATCCGCGCCCCAGACAAGGGAGACCCACATGATCCAGGCGGGAGACACCGCATTCGTCCTCGTCAGCGCGGCGCTGGTGCTGCTCATGACGCCGGGGCTGGCGCTTTTCTACGGCGGCATGGTGCGCGGCAAGAACGTGCTCGGCACCTTCATGCAAAGCTTTTTCCTCATCTCGCTCATCACCTTCGAGTGGATCATCCTGGGCTACTCCATGAGCTTCGGGCCGGACGTCGCGGGCTTCACGGGCAACCTCTCCTGGGCCTGGCTTGCGGGCGTGGGCGCGGCGCCCAACCCGGACTACGCGGCCACCATTCCGCACAGCGTGTTCATGATCTACCAGTGCATGTTCGCGGTCATCACGCCCGCGCTCATCACCGGCGCCTTTGCCGAGCGTGTTCGCTTCGCGCCCTTTCTGGTGTTCAGCCTGCTGTGGGCGGTGGTCGTGTACAACCCGGTGTGCCACTGGGTGTGGGGCGCGGGCGGCTGGCTCAAGCAGATGGGCGTGGTGGACTTCGCGGGCGGCATCGTGGTGCATTTGACCTGCGGCGCGGCGGCCCTGGCCGCGGTGTTCGTCATCGGCCCCCGGCGCGACTACGGCCGCAGGCAGTTCTTTCCGCACAACCTGCCCATGACGCTCATCGGCACGGGCCTGCTCTGGTTCGGCTGGTTCGGCTTCAACGGCGGCAGCGCCCTGGCGGCCGACGGCGTCGCCGCCAGCGCCTTCGTGGCCACGCACGTGGGCGGCATGGCCGGCATGGCCATGTGGACGGTGGTGGAATGGTGGCACCGGGGCAAGCCGACGACCCTTGGCGCGGCCTCGGGCGCGGTGGCGGGCCTGGCCACCATCACCCCCTGCGCGGGCTTCGTCACCGCTCCCTCGGCCATGCTGGTGGGCCTTGTGGCCGGCGCGGCCTGCTACCTGGGCGTGCTGGCCAAGGCGCGCCTGGGCTACGACGACAGCCTGGACGTGGTGGGCATCCACGGCCTGGGCGGACTCGTCGGCACCCTCATGGCCGGGCTCTTGGCCACCAAGGGCGTGAACGCGGCGGGCGTGGACGGGCTGTTCTACGGCAACGCCGCGCAGTTCGGCATCCAGGCCCTGGGCGCGGGCGTGGTGCTGGCCTATGCCCTCGTGGCCAGCTGGCTGCTGCTCAAGCTGGTGAACGCGACCATGGGCCTGCGCATGGCCCCGGAAGCCGAGTCCCAGGGCATGGACCAGGCCGAGCACACCGAAACCGCCTACAGCGACAGCCTGGACATCGGCTCGCGCTAGCGCAGTATCGCCAAAACGAAGCCCCCGGAGCAGCGCGCTGCTTCGGGGGCTTTTGCGTTTCGCGAGGGGGCGCGCGAAGCTAGGCGTACTGGACGAGCATCCAGGTGACGGCCTTGCCGCCGTACGGGGGCATTATGTTGCCCTTGGCGATGGGAGCCGTGGTGGACGGGGTGCCCTGCACCTTCCAGACGCCCGATTCCGGGCAGGTTTGGCCGGTGCTGGCCGTGGTGCCGATGGGATGTTTGGACATGTTCGCCTCCTTGGCTTTTGGTGGAACCAGTCCTAATCCCTTGTCGAAGGCAATGTCAATACCTATATCGTAAAAACTATGTGATGCAGTGTCAGCCCTCGGGCCGTTCGTCGCCGGAGGGTTCGGGGACCAGCTCCCAGACCACGGCCCGGCCTTCGCGCGGGGGGATGATGTCGCCCCGGTAGAAGGTGGCGTACTCGCCAGGCCTGCATGTGGCCTCCCACAGGCCGGTGGCCGGGCAGTCCTGCCCGGTCTCGGCCATGACCCTCCGAATGGCGCTGTGCATGGTGAACCTTAGGCTGAATGTTTATTTGTGAGTCGATATCATGCATGCGAACGAGGCGCAAGGGGATACTGCGTATACGTATTAACGCGCCTGCCAGGCGTCAAGGCAGGTCCTCGCTTTTATACTGACACCGGTGTGATTGACTGGGGCCGCGCAGGACAGGCATATTCCTCCCCACAACCCGCGAGGAGGTTTTCCATGTACGCACCCCTTCTGGAGCAGCGCGGCAAGCAGGCCGCGCACGTCATCAAACAGCTTGGGCACCGCCGCATGGCCGGCAGCTACTGCGCCACCGTTCAGGAGGCCAAGGAGGAGGTCCTGCGGCTCATCCCGGACGGCGCCACCGTGCTGCGCTGCGGCTCGGAGACCGTTGTGGGCCTGGGGCTGTGGGACGCCATCGCCGCCAAGCCCGGCGCAAGCATCCTGAATCCCTACACCCCCGGCCTCACCCCGGCGGAGGCCCTGGACATCCGCCGCAGGGGCTTCTCGGCCGATGTGCTCCTGACCAGCAGCAACGCCCTGACCCTGGACGGCCGGCTTGTGAACCTGGACGGCGCGTGCAGCCGCGTGGCGCCCATGCTCTTCGGCCCCTCAAAGGTGGTGCTGGTGGTGGGCATGAACAAGGTGGTGGGAGACCTGGAGGCCGCCTACGCGCGGGTGCGCACCGTGGCCGCCCCGGCCAACAACGCGCGCCTGGCCGGGCCCCTTGGCCTCAAGAATCCCTGCATCGAGGACGGCCGCTGCCACAACTGCCGCAGCGAGACCAGAATTTGCAACGCCTGGGTGGTCATCGAGGGCTCCACCGTCAAGGACCGCATCCACGTGGTGCTGGTGGGCGAGGATCTGGGCTACTAGCGGCGCCGACCCATGCCGCCCGTGTCACCCTCTGTTGGCGTGGTTGGCGCGGGCGGCAGCGCCGGCACCCTGCGCGGCCGGGAACGGCCGCTCTTGGGCCGCGTCCCGCTCTCAGTCTGTGGCCGTGTCGCGCCAGTAGTCGTGCAGGCCGCGGATGTCGCTGGAGCACAGAAGGTGCAGGGCGCCCCGGATGCGTTCCGCAGGCCAGTCCCACCACTTCATTTCCAGCAGCAGCGCAATCTCTTCCTCGGTGAAGCGCAATTTGACGATCCGCGCCGGATTTGCGGCCACCACGGCGTAGGGGGGGACAGGCTTTGTCACCACGGCGCGGCTGCCGACCACGGCCCCGTCCCCGATGCTTACGCCAGGCAGGATCATCGCCTCGGCGCCTATCCACACGTCGTTGCCGACAAGGGTGTCTCCGGCGCGTTCGTACCCGTCCGGCGCACCCCGAAAGAGGGGATCGGTCTGGTAGAAGAAGGGGAAGGTGCTGGCCCAGTCCACTCTGTGGCCCTGGTTGCCAGCCATGAGGAAGACGGCGCCGGAGCCGATGGAGCAGAATTTGCCGATGATCAGCCGATCGACGTCGTTCCGGTCCGGCGCGAGGTAGCGGGCGCAGTCATCGAAGCTGTGCCCGTGATAATACCCTGAATAGTAGCTGTGGTCGCCGACGATGATGTTCGGGTTGGTGACCTGCTCTTTCAGGGGCTTGCCCGCAAAAGGGCTGGTAAAGTAGTTGCTCATCGGTCAGCTCCGCCAGCGCATGCGCTCCATGCCCGCATTGTCCGGGGCGAGGTGCTGCGGGGCTTGCGCTTGCGCCATCGCCGCCCGGGGCAAGGCCCCGTCGCCGGGGCTTTGCCTCAGGTGGGGCAAGAGGGCGCCGGGCCTAGCCGGGAAAGTGCACCTGCACCTGCTCCTGGTCCTCCACGCGGGACTTGATCTCGCCGATGACGTAGCCCTTCACGTCCATGCCGGACAGGCGGTTCATGATGTCCTCGGCCACGTCCTTGCGGGCGATGAGCACGTACCCGATGCCGGTGTTGAAGATCTGCAGCATCTCCGGCCAGGAGAGGCCGCCCTGGTTCTTGAGCCACAGGAACACCGGGGTGACCGGCCAGGAGCCGAAGCGGATGTGCGCGGTGACGGCCTTGGGCAGCACGCGGGGCAGGTTGTCGTAGAAGCCGCCGCCGGTGATGTGGGCCATGCCCTTGACGGGCAGGTCGCGCAGCAGGTTCAGCACGGGCTGCACGTAGATGCGCGTGGGGGCGAGCAGGGCCTCGGCCACGGTCTGGGTGTCGCCGGGCAGGATGTCCGTGCCCTTGAGGCCGGAGGAATCGAAGATCTTGCGGATGAGGGAGTAGCCGTTGGAGTGCGGGCCGGTGGAGGCCAGGCCGATGATGACGTCGCCGTTGGCCACCTGGGAGCCGTCCACGATGCGCTCGTAGTCCACCATGCCCACGCAGAAGCCGGAGAGGTCGTACTCGCCGTCGGGGTAGAAGCCGGGCATCTCGGCGGTCTCGCCGCCCAGCAGGGCGCACTTGGCCTGCTTGCAGCCCTCCACTATGCCCGTGACCACGCGCACGGCCACTTCCGTCTCCAGCTTGCCGGTGGCGAAGTAGTCGAGGAAGAACAGCGGCCGCGCGCCCTGCACCAGCACGTCGTTCACGTTCATGCCCACCAGGTCGATGCCGATGGTGTCGTGCCCGCCGAAGGCGAAGGCCAGTTTGAGCTTGGTGCCCACGCCGTCGGTGCCGGAAACGAGCACCGGCGCGGCGATGTTGGTGAGGTCGGGCTTGAACAGGCCGCCGAAGCCGCCGATGCCGGAAAGGACGCCCTTGGAATGCGTACTGGCGGCGAGCGATTTGATGCGCTCTACGAAGACATTGGCCTCATCTATGTTGACCCCGGCTGCCTTGTACGCGTCGGCGCGGTTGGACATGCGTGATTCTCCTTGCTACGTAGGCCCCTGCCGGGCTTTTGCGGCAGGCTGGCGTTGCGTCTTTGGTATCCGAAGTGTATATACTGAAGCCGGGCAAGATTCAAACCCTAATTCCCGGCGCCACCGTGCCGGGAGCGGGGCAAAAGGCCGGAGGAGGCATGCATGGCTCTGGTTTCGTGCATGAAATTCGGAAGCTGCCGCAGGATTCTGCTCCAGGCTGTCCTTGTCGGCCTGTTTTTGGCCGGGCCCTGCCTGGCCCAGAACAGCGTGCGCGGGCCGGCGGCCCCGCCGGTGCCCCTCACCTTCAAGGACGGCCAGCCGGCGACTTCACAGGCAGCCCAGCCGGCAGCCCAGCCGGCCGGCAACCCCGCGGCCGAGCAGCCCCAGCCCAAGTTCCCCAACAAGGACACGGCGAAAAACCGCCAGGACTACGAGATGGGCACCGGCACCGGAAGCATCCAGCTGGGGCGCGACGAGAGCAGCGGCGACACGGTGATGCGCCACAACCCGCCCCGGAAGGAGCAGGAGCAGTACCCCATCGAGCAGCAGCCCATCAACGTGTGGCCGGTGATTCCCGGCGGCAAGGGCGGCAGGGGCAAATAGAAACGGCCCCGGAAAGGGGCCGTCCGGGAGTTGCTGTTTTTGCCGGGCCTAGGAGCCCATGCCCTTTTCGCGGTACAGGTCCAGGTTCCACTTGAACACGAACTTGCCCAGGCCGGTCACCTCGTCGAACTTCAGCGGCCGCCACACCAGCCCGTCATTCTCGTCCATGTGTCCCTCGGCCACGAACTCGAAACCCAGGGCGGTCTCGCTGGTCTGCGGATCGCGGAAGACGTTGCGCAGCACGGCCTGGGCCCAGAAGGCCGCGGCCGGTCCGCCTGGCTCGGCCACGGCGCGGAAGTGCATGGCGTAGCGCACGCCCTTCACCGGTTCGGGCAGGGCCGTGTGCATGAGGGCGGAGCTCACCAGCAGCCGCAGCCCGTTGGCCGAAAAGTTGTCCACCTTGAACTCGCGGTTCGCCATCTGCTCGGCGCTTAGCACCGCGGTCAGCTTGTTCATGTCCTGCCAGCCGGAGAAATCCGGCCAGACGGTGAGTTCCGGCACCTTGCGCGAGTCCACCTTGACCCGCACGCTGCGGCGCAGCTGCGCGCTCTTGAGGTTCTGCGGAAAGGCCAGGCTGAAGTGCACCATGCCGCTGGGGCGCATGGTCACGCTCCGCACGCTGGTGTCAAAGGTCAGGTACTGCTCGCGGCCCCGGGCCTCGCGGTCGCGCACGCGGAAGTAGCAGGACAGGATGAGCCCGTCGAAGGCCTTGGTGGCCCCCTTGAGGCTCGACACCTCCACCGTGAGGCCCGCGTCGTCGTAGTCCAGCAGGGTGCCCGTCAAATCCTTGATGCTGGTGACGCCCTCGTCGAACTCAAGCTTGAGCTTAGCGCGCTGGTCGCGGATGTCCTCCAGCAGATCAAGGATGATCTGCCGTTTGCGGCCGGTGTCGTCTTTGTCCTTGGACCAGAGGGCGCACATTTGCGGGAACCTCGCTGGTACGGGTTGGGGGGATGCGTGATGCCGCGCCGGGGCGACAACCCCGGCGCGGCATCCCTTGCAAGCCTTGGTCCAGGACTGTTGGCCAGGGCTAGTGGACGGATTTGCTTGAGGGCTGGTTGGGGTCGCCGCCGCCGGCCATAAGCTTCTTGCGGTACTCCTTCACCTCGTCCATGGTGTTCCAGCCGGCATACATCTCGCGCCATTCCTCAAAGGGCATGCGGCGCTCGTCCAGGAACTGCTCGTGGCCCTTCATCCACACGCCGAAAACGTACATCTCGACCTTGAAGGCCTTGCTGTCCAGGGTGCGGGCGACCACATCCGCCCCGTACTTGCTGCCGTCGTAGCGGGCGCCCACGAAGGAGCACACCGTGGCCTGGCACTTCTCGTAGCTGATCTCGCCGTTGTTGAACATGTCGGCCAGGGGGCCCAGGTGCTCGTGCTTGGCGTAAAGCTCCTTGAGGTCGTCCTGGGGAATCTCGATGAACAGCTTGCCGTCTTTCTCGACCACGAAATAGTGGCGCAGCCACTGCTCGAACATGAACACCTCGGCGATGTCAGCCACCGCGTTGGTGAAGGTATCGGTTGCCATGATGCTCTCCTCGGGATCGTTGATTGCTGCGGGCCTGCCCGCTTGCCTGATAATGGGGTCTCGCGGGGCCGGCGTCAAGGGCAATGGGGGCGCGGCCCGGCAGGAGCGCTTTACATGGCCTGCGATGTGCGCTAGAAGCGCGCATTCATAAGGGCGATCCGCCTATTTTTGCCAGGAGGACACATGGGCAAGCATAAGAAAGTCGAGCGCATGAAGGAAATTGACCGTCGCCGCAAGCGCCGCGAGGAGCGCCTCAAGGAGCGCATCCGCGAGGCCAAGGCCGCGGCCAAGAGCAAATAAGCGCAAGCGTTTCAAGGGGCGGCCCGCGTGTTGCGGCCGCCCGCCAGTTCCTGGGCCGTAAAGGCCCTTTTTCGGTTTGGAGGACACCCCATGCCCATCTACGAGTACAACTGCCAGGACTGTAAGCAGATTTTCGAAGAGTGGCAGAAGGACTACGAGGAGAGGGACATCCCCTGCCCCGTGTGCGGCGGGAACGCCTGCCGCATCATGTCCAGCAGCTCCTTCGTGCTGAAGGGCGGCGGCTGGTACGCCAGCGGGTATTCCGGCGGCTCGCCCGCCGATTCGACCGCCGGCTCCGGAGCCGGCTCTTCCGCCCCGGCGGGAGCCGACGCCAAGTCCGCCGAATCCGCCCCGGCCGCACCCGCGGCCCAAGGCACGGCGACAGGCAGCTAGACAGGAACAGGAAAGGCAGCCGCTGGCTGCCTTTTTCATGCGCTTTTCACGGCGCGGGCGGCCAAAGTCCGCACGAAACGCACGGAGCAAAGAGATGATCGAACGCTACTCCCGACCCGAAATGGCGGCCCTGTGGACCCTTGAGTCGCGCTTCAAGGCCTGGCTTGAGGTGGAACTGGCCGTGTGCGAGGCCTGGACCCGCCTGGGCGTGGTTCCCCAGGCCGACATGGAGACCATCCGCGCCAAGGCCGGCTTCGACGTGGACCGCATCCTGGAGATCGAAGAGAAGACCCGCCACGACGTCATCGCGTTCCTCACCGCCGTGGAGGAGAAGGTCGGGCCCTCGGCCCGCTTCATCCACCTGGGCTGCACCAGTTCCGACATCGTGGACACGGCCAACGCCGTGCTGCTGGTGCGCGCCGGCAAGCTCATCCTGGCCGACATCGACAAGGTGCTTTCCGTGCTGAAGGACATGGCCTACGCCCACAAGGACCAGCTGTGCATGGGCCGCACCCACGGCATCCACGCCGAACCCACCAGCTTCGGCCTCAAGATGGCCGGCTTCTACGCCGAGTTCGCCAGGCACAGGGAGCGCTTCGCCAGCGCGCTGGAGAACATCCGCGTGGGCAAGATTTCCGGCGCCGTGGGCACCTACGCGCACCTCTCCCCGGAGCTTGAGGCCCACGCCTGCGAGATTCTGGGCCTTGCGGTGGACCCCGTCTCCACCCAGATCATCCAGCGCGACCGCTACGCCCACTACTTCACCTCCCTGGCCCTGCTGGGCGGCGGGGTGGAGCGCCTGTGCACCGAGCTGCGCCACCTGCAGCGCACCGAGGTGCTGGAGGTGGAGGAGGGCTTCGCCAAGGGGCAGAAGGGCTCCAGCGCCATGCCCCACAAGAAGAACCCCATCAGCGCGGAGAACCTCTGCGGCCTCTCGCGCCTGCTTAGGACCAACGCCATCGCCAGCATGGAGAACATGCCCCTGTGGCACGAGCGCGACATCAGCCACTCGTCCGTGGAGCGCGTCATCATGCCCGACTCCACCATCCTGGCCGACTACATCCTGAACCGCCTGGCCGGGCTTTTGAAGAACCTGCGCGTGATTCCGGAGAACATGGCGAGAAATCTTGAGGGCTCGTACGGGCTGTTCTATTCCCAGCGCGTGCTGGTGGGCCTGCTCGACCTGGGGCTGCCCCGGCAGCAGGCCTACGAGATGGTCCAGGCCGCGGCCATGCGCTCCTGGGACACCCGCAAGTCCTTCAAGGACGAAGTGTTGGGGGATATGCAAATTCGTAAATACTTAAGTCTAGAAACTCTTGAAAGATTGTTCGACCCCTGCTATTACCTGCGCTACGTGGCCGCCATATTTGAGCGGGTCTTCGGTCGGGGACAGGAGTGATCGTGAAGGAATCCAAGGCAAAACTCGCGCGCCTGCTCATGGCGTTGTCCTATGCCGAGGGGGATTTCGTCCTTACCTCCGGCCGGAAGAGCGACTATTATTTCGACTGCCGCCAGACCGCCCTGAACCCCGAGGGCTGCTACCTCATCGGCAAACTGTTCCTGGAAATGCTCAAGGGCTCCGGCGCGCGCGGCGTGGCCGGCATGACCATGGGCGCAGATCCGCTGGTCTCCTCGGTGGCCGTGCTTTCGCACCTGGATGGCTCCCCCCTGCCCGCCATCATCGTGCGCAAGCAGTCCAAGGGCCACGGCACCAACCAGTTCCTCGAAGGCCTCAAGAACCTCCAGCCCGGCGACACCATCGCCCTGCTGGAGGACGTGGTTTCTAGCGGCGGCTCCCTCCTGGCCGTGGCCGAGCGTGTGCGCGCCGCCGGCTTCACGGTGGGCGCCGTGCTGTGCGTGCTGGACCGCGAGGAAGGCGGGCGCGAGGCCCTGGCCCAGGCCGGGCTGACGCTGGACGCAATTTTCACGCGCAGGGAGCTCTTGGCCGCTGCCAAGGGCTAGGTGACAACGGGCGTCCCGGTCGCCATCGCGCAGGGACCGAGCGGGCGCCGCAACCGACGCGGAAGTGCCTTGAAAACCGTACGCACCATCCTCCTTTTGGCGAGCCTCGCCCTGGCCCCGGCCTCCGCCCTGGCCGCAGGGAACGGCGGCTGGGAGACGCACGTCTCCTCACAGCCCACCGGGCCGGAGCTCTTCCTGGGCATCGACAAGGATTCCCAGACGTTCTTCATGTTCAGCAGGAAGAGCCCGCTGGAAGTGCTGCGCAAGTTCGCCTGCACCACGGGCCAAGCCCAGGGCGACAAGACCCGTGAAGGCGACATGCGCACCCCCGAGGGCGTGTACTTCGTCGAGGACAAGGTGCCCGGCAAGCTCGACTACGCCCTCTACGGCGATCGAGCCGTCAGCCTGAACTTTCCCAATCCGGTCGACCGGCTGAAGGGCAAGACCGGGCACGGCATCTGGATCCACGGCCGTGGAAAGCAGCTCGTCTCCCAGGATACGCGCGGCTGCGTGGCCCTCACCGCCCAGGACATCAAGAGCCTGGACGGGCAGCTCCCCTCCGGCACGCCGGTCATCATCGCCAAGAAGCTCAGCTGGAGCAAGGAGCAGGGCAACGACCCCACGGCCCAGCAGCTGGCCGAGCGCGTGCGCCAATGGGCCAGCGACTGGCAGAACAAGCGCGAGCGTTTCTTCGACTACTTCCAGCCCGAGAAGTTCTCCCAGACCGAGGGCGTGCCCTTCAGCCAGTTCAAGAGCCACAAGCAGGGCATCTTCAGCCGCCAGCCGTGGATCCACGTCATGGTGGACAACATCCGCGTCATCCAGGGGCCGGATTATTTCGTCACCACCTTCGAGCAGTACTACCGCACCCAGGACCTCATCTCCGCCGTGGGCAAGCGCTTCTACTGGCAGAAGGAGAAGGACGGCGCCTGGCGCATCGTGGGCGGAGAGTACACCGACGCCTCCCCGACCCTTGAAACCCGCTACCTCACCTCCAAGCGGGCCGAAGTGGACAAGATGCTGAAAGGCTGGATGGAGTCCTGGCTGGCGGCCGACATCGACAAGTACATGGCCTTCTACGCCGACGACGCCACCAACGGAAAGCAGACCAGCTCCAAGGCCATCCGCGACTACAAGAAGGCCCTGTGGGTCAGCAAGACCCCGGTGCGCATCGCGGCCGACAAGGTCGAGGTCTCCATGCACCAGAAGGGGCTCAAGGTCAGCTTCCAGCAGAGCTACGAGGACTCCTCCGGCCTCTCCGACAAGGGCCCGAAGACCCTGATCATCACGCCCAAGGGTGACGGCTGGGTCATCGTCAGCGAAATTTGGGGCAAGGGCTGATGAAAAACTCCAGCTACAGTGTGCTGTTCATGCGGGACGACGCGGACGTGAAGACGTTGCGCGTGAGCCCCCGCAGGCTCAGACTGTTGCTGTGGATCTCTTCCGCCGTCGCCCTGGTGGTGCTCGTCGGCCTGGTCATCGGGCTGCGTTCCTTCGTGGGCTACCGGGGCCTGCTTTCCGAGCGGCGCGACCTGGAAGTGAAACTGGCCCAGGCCCAGGTTGACCTGGAGCGCCTGGGCAACCTGGAGCTGCTGCAGAAGGGCGGCTCAGGCAAGGAGGCGGGCAAAGACAACGGCAAGGACTCCAAGGAATCCGCGCGCACCCCGGACAAGTCGCCCCTGGCCATGAGCCGGACCTTTGCGAAAATAAACTCCGGCGCCCTCGCGGTGGAGAACTTCCGCGCCCAGCTCTCCGGCAACGTGCTCACCACCTCCTTTGACTTGAACAACAAGGCGCAGGGCTCTTCCACCGGCTCCATCACCCTGCTTTTGCTGCGCAACGACGGCTCCCTTACGGAGTTGGACGCCGCCAACCCCACTGATCTCACCTACCAGATCCAGCGCCTCAAGCGCATCTCGGCCGCGGCCCGCGCGCCCGAGGGGCTCACCCGCCGCGAGGCCCTGGGCCTGCGGGTGGAGATCAAGAACTCCGACGGGGAAGTCATCCTTGGCGAAACGTACGCTCTGGGCAACTAGCCTGCTCTTCGCGCTCATGGTTTGGGCGCTGCCCGCGCATGCCGCCAGCCGCTCCAGCTTCGTCTTCTTCGAGGGCACGCAGTACCCGCTGCCCGTGGTCTTCATCCAGGGCGAGCAGCCCGGCCCCACGGTCATGGTCCAGGGCGGCATACAGGGCGACGAGCCCACCGGCTTCCTGGCGGCGCAGATGCTGGCCGAAAGCCGCGTCATAAAGGGCAACCTCATTGTGGTTCCCCGGGCCAACGTGCCCTCCATCCACGCGCACCAGCGCGCGGTGAACGTGGACATGAACCGCCGCTTCGACCGCGACTACAACCAGTTCTACGAGGACCGCCTGGCGCGGGCCGTGCGCTTCCTGCTCTCGCAGTCCAGCGCGCTCATCCACCTGCACGAGGGCTCCGGCTTCTACGACCCCGTGTACGTGAGCCCCCTGCGCAACCCGTCCCGCTGGGGCCAGTCCGTCATCATCGACGCCAACGTGCACGAACGCCTGGACCTGGCCCGCCTTGTGAACTCCGCCCTGGCAGAGATCAACGCCACGGTGAAGGAGCCGGACTATCAGTTCAAGCTCTTCAACACCCGCACCTTCGAATCCGACAGCCGCTACGCGGCCGAGATGCGCAAGTCCCTCACCTTCTATGCCCTGACCAACCTGAACATCCCGGCCATGGCGGTGGAGGTCAGCAAGAACATCGGCGCCCTGGGCTGGAAGGTGAAGCACCAGGTCTACGCCACCAGCGTGCTCCTGAAGCACTGCGGCGTGGAGGTGGTGCCACCGCGCATCGACGAGCAAGAGGTGCAGCGCCTGTACGAGCGCGACTGCAAGCCGAAGATCAACGGCAAGGCCCTGGACGGCCAGACCATCGCCGTGGCTCCGGGCGCCACCATCAAGGTGGACCCAGGCTCCCTGGGCAGGACAGACGCCCACGGGCAGGTGGTGGCGGTGTTCGCCTCTGACCGCCAGGGCGTGAACCTGGTGGACTCGCCCCGCATGGCGCTGGAGAGCTTCAAGGAACTGGAAACCCGCGTGGACGGCCGCAAGGTGGCCTCCACCACGGTGCGCTTCGCCGGGGAAATGCCCCCGCCGCTGCCGCCGGGGCCCCCGGTCTTCATCTGCTGGATCAACGGCAAGAGCGTGCAGGTGAAGCACGGCGAGACCCTGCGCGCCGTCACCGGAGACCAGCTGGTCATCGAGGGCGTGCTGGGCAGCAAGTGGAAGGAGATCCTCAACTTCAAGGGCTACACCGCCCGGCCCCAGGCCAACGACGGCCAGGACATGGGCTGGGAGATCATCCTCGACCCCGAGGCCTTCATCGACAAGTACCGCCTGCCCTCGCCCACGCCGGGCGCCGCCCGGTACCAGGTGGTGCGCGAGACCGCGGGCGCTCGTCCGGCCTTCTTCTATGTCGACGTCGAACCGCGCAAGGTGCAGTCCCTCAAGCTGGTGGACGCCAAGGGCCAGACCATCACCGTGCGCTGGGTCACCGGCGGCGAGGTGCGCCTGCCCCCCGGCGACTACACCGTGGCCGAGGCCAACAGCAACGGACCCGCAAGCCGCCTGCTGCCCCTGGTGGGCAACAGGCCCCTGAAACCCGGCGACAAGTTCCGCGTGGCCCCGGACAAGCCCATGCTGTTCTCCCTGCGTCAGGCCACCACCTTCGCCGGGCTGGGCACCATGACCCTGGTTCCGGACAAGGCCGCGCCGATGCATGCCGCTCCCGGCAATGCCGCCGACAAGGGCCAGGACACCCGCGCCGCCGCCGCCGAGATCCCCCTGGCGAAACAAACGGACAAGCAGGCCGAGAAACTGGGCGACAAGCAGGCTGACAAGGCCGCCACCAAACAGCAGAGCCTCTCCGGCTCGCCCGTGCCCAAGAAGAAGCTGTACTAGCAGGGGCTCCGCCCCTGAACCCCGCCGGGGGCGCTGCCCCCAGGCCCCGGCAAGGGGCTCCGCCCCTTGACCCCGCCAGAGGGCACAAGGCCCTCTGGACTCCCGTTGGCGCAAAGGGCGCGTTCCGGCGAAGCCGCCGGAACGCGCCCTTTGCGCTGGAGTGGGGGGAAGCTGGGAGCGCTCCCTCGTTCTCGCCATGCCCCGCCGATAATCCCTGCCTCATCAATTGACGAGGGGCAGGCAGCGCCTCCTCCAGCCCTCTCCAGGCCTTTCCAACGATTGGGGCCGGGCTGCGCAAGCGCAGCCCGGCCCCAATCGTTGGCAAGCGGGTCCAGGGGGCGCATGCCCCCTGGCCTGCGGAGCATATTCTCTTACTTCTTCGCCTTTTCCATGGCCCTTTTGAAGCCCTCGGCCGAGCGCTTGATGACGTCTTCGCCCACGCAGAAGGCCAGGCGGAAGTGCCCCGGGCAGCCGAAGCCCTTGCCCGGCACGGCCAGGATGCGTTCCTCCACCAGCAGGTTCACGAAGGCCACGTCGTCGCCGCCGGGAGCCTCCGGGAAGAAGTAGAATGCGCCCTTGGGCAGGGGGTACTTGTAGCCTGCGGCGTCCAGCACCTCGCGCATGGCGTCGCGCCGGTGGGCGTAGATGGCGGCGTCCACCTGGGAGCCCAGGGCCTTGGCCAGGAGCTTCTGCGCCAGCGCGGGCGCGTTGACGAAGCCCAGGATGCGGTTGGCCAGGATGATGCCGGCCACCAGCTCGTTCTTGCCGGGCATGGCCGGGTTCACCAGGGCGTAGCCCACGCGCGCGCCCGCCAGGGAGAGGTTCTTGGAGAAGGAGCTGACCACGACAGTGTACGGGTACAGGGGCAGCAGCGAAGGCACCTCGGCCCCGTCGAAGGCCAGGAAGCGGTAGGGCTCGTCGGCCAGGAGGAAGATGGGGCGCTCGCGGCCTTCGTTCTTGCGGGCGAGCATGGCGGCCAGTTCGACGAGGGTTTCGCGCGGGTAGACCACGCCCGTGGGGTTGTTGGGCGAGTTGATGAGCAGCACGCGGGTTTTGTCGGTGATGGCGGCTTCGAGGGCGGCCACGTCGAGGTCGAAGGTGCCGGGCTTGGCGGGCGCGGTTTTGAGCACGCCGCCGTGGTTCTCGATGTAGAAGCCGTACTCCACGAAGTAGGGCGCGGGGCAGAGCACCTCGTCGCCGGGCTCGATGACGGCGCGGTAGAAGGCGTTGATGGCCCCGGCCGCGCCGCAGGTGATGACCAGGCAGTCGGGCGCTATGTCCACGCCCTGCTCGGCGGAGACACTCTTGGCCAGGGCCTCGCGGACAAAGGGGTAGCCGAAGTTGGGCATGTAGCCGAAGGCGAAGGGCTCGCCGGCCTCGTCGGCCAGATCGCGCAGGCCCTGGCACACGCAGGCCGGAGGCGGCAGGTCGGGGTTGCCCAGGCTGAAGTCGCACACCTGGTCCTCGCCGAACTTCTTCTTGAGCTCTATGCCCGCCTCGAACATGCGGCGGATCCAGGACGAGCGGTCCATGTAGGCTTTGACCTGGGAAGAAAGGATCTGCATCGGGGAACTCCTTCAAGATGGCAGCCTGCGGCCGCGCGGAAATGTGTTGGCGATAGAGTAGCCGAAGCCCGCCCGAAAGCAAAGAGGCGGCACAGGGCCGCCTCCGCAAGTCGTGCCAGCTCGCGAGCCCGGCTAATCGTCCAGGCGATTGGCCGGCCAGGTGAGCAGGAACACGTCCTTCTGGCCCAGCTGGGTCTTGATGTACGCGCCGATCTCCCTGGACAGGTCCTTCTGCGCGGACACGGTGTAGCTCAGGTTGTCCGGGGCGTAGTCCTTGCCGGCGCTGTTCAGCGCGCCGCCAAAGCTGCGCGAGGCCGTGAAACCGCCCGCCGTGCGCACGAGGTAGTCGTTGAAGGCGTTGATCTGCGTGGTGGACAGCGAGGCCGGGACGACGAAGAAATGCACGGTGACCTTGCCGGCAAGGGCGGAAGTGGCGGCCAGGACGACCAGGGCCAGGGAGAGGGCGAGGTGCTTCAGCTTCATGGGGTGTCCTCCTGCGTGGGCAGCGGTTTGGGATTTCGGCATGGGGCGCCTCACATGGCGCTGGCGGAGATGGCGCGCATGGTGGCCAGCGCCTCCTTGAAGCGTTCCGGCCCCAGCGTCAGCGATCCGCCGAAGGGCCGGTCCAGTTCGATGACCAGGTAGATGTTGGCGAAGATCATGACCAGTATGGTGACCATGTACACGGCGTCGGTGAACTTGTCGTGCACGTTGGAAAAGGAAAACCCGATGATGGTGAAGGCCACGCCAAGGTAGAGTATGGTCCAGATGGGGTAGTAGAGGTTGCCGTCCACCTGCAGCAGGCGCGCATGCCGCAACTTGTTCAGGTCAACCATCTTCGCAAGCATGATGGAATGGACGGCGAAGTTCTCCCTTTCGCCGGGCTTCAGCCTGCTCACCTCGCGCCAGATGCGTTCATAGATATCCGCGGCGCTGCTGCTCACGCGGCCCTGCTTCATGGCGGGCCACTCGTCCTGCACAACGACGGACACATATTCCCGCAGCAACTGGCGCAGCGTGTCCGTGTCCTTCATGCTGTGCGAGAGGCGGTACTCCACCACGAGCAGGTCTGTCTCTTCCGCCAGCTTCGTCTCCACGTCGCTGTAGTTCTGCCACAAGGTGTACACGGCAAAGCCCAGAAAAAACGTGTACAGCGTGGTGAAGAAGCCGAAGTTCGTGGCCAGCAGGTTGCGCTGGCCCATGTCCAGGGTGTGCCCGCGCAGGTGCCGGGCGCGAAAGATGAGCAGCGAGGCCAGCGACGCCGCCAGCACCACCAGCGCGAAATGCACGTTGTCCGGCAAGTGCTGCATCCGCACACCGTCCTTCTGCGTTTTCAACACGCTAGCTCAAGGCGTGCGCATTGCCAAGGGGCAAGGGGAGAGCGGATGGGTACTTCCGGGGGAAACCCTGCCTTTCGCATGGTTCTCCCCCAGCCCACCCCCCCCGACGCCTTTCATGGCGGGCGTTGCGGCATTTCCCATGGAACCCTCTCCAAACGAAACGTCCCGGACGCGCTTTGCGCGTCCGGGGCGTTTCGTTTGGCATGCGGGTCCAGGGGGTGCATACCCCCTGGCGGGGTCAAGGGGCGGAGCCCCTTGCCGGGTTCCGTTGGCAGCGCGCAGAATATCTGCCTTTGCCCTAGCCCACGCTCAGGATCTCGCGCAGGGCCTCGGAGATGGCGGCCTGGCTGTAGGGCTTGGCCAGCACCTTCAGGATGTTCGGCGGCAGGTCGGGTGGGATGTCGCCGGTGTGCAGGCGGCCGGAGATCATGATGACGGGCAGGCCGGGGTGCTCTGCCAGGATGCGCCGGGCGAACTCCACCCCGTTGACTTGCGGCATGTCGAAGTCGGTGAGCACGGCGTCGAAGCCGCCGGGGTTCTCGTCCAGGGCGCGCAGGGCCTCGGGCGCGCTGGCGCGGCCGGTGACCTCGTAGCCCAGTTTGCCCAGCACGCGGGGAATGGTGGCCAGCTGGTCGGCGTCGTCCTCCACGAAGAGGATGCGCCCCTGGCCCCGGCGCACCTGCTCGGGCCGGGCGGAGTCCGCGCGGTCCGTGCGCTCGTACCGGGGCAGGTAGAGGTCGAAGCTGGTGCGTTCCCAGGGGATGCTGGACACGGCGACAGCGCCCTGGTGGGCCTTCACGATGCCGTGCACCACGGCCAGGCCCAGGCCGGTGCCCTCGGCCTTGCCCTTGGTGGTGAAGAAGGGATCGAAGATCTTGTCCAGAATGTCCTGCTCGATGCCGGGGCCGCTGTCGGTGATGGTGAGGCGCAGGTAGCGCCCCGGCGCCAGGGAGAGGGCCTCGGCGTTCTGTGCGTCCAGATCCTCGCCGTGCAGGGTCAGGAGCAGGTCGCCGCCGGTTTCGCGCATGGCCTGGAAGGCGTTGGTGCACAGGTTCAGCACCACCTGGTGCAGCTGGATGGGGTCGGCCAGGGCCAGGGCGGGGTCTTCGCGGATGTCCTCGCGCACGCTGATGTTGCGCGGCAGGGAGGCCGAGAGCAGGCTTAGGGTCTCGCGGGCGACCTCGGCCACGTTGACGTACTGGAAGCCCGCCTGGGAGGGCCGGCTGAAGGCCAGGATCTGCCGCACCAGCTGGCTGCCGCGCTGCCCGGCCTTGAGCACGCGCAGCAGGTCGTGGGCCATGTCCGAGCCTTCGGGCGCGTCCATCAGGGCCAGCTCCGCGCTGTTGATGATGCTGGTCAGGATGTTGTTGAAGTCGTGGGCGATGCCGCCGGCCAGGGTGCCGATGGCTTCCATCTTCTGGGACTGGAGCAGCTGGCGCTCCAGGTTGTTCTTCTCGGTCACGTCCTCGGCCGCGCACAAAAGGCCGACCACCGCCCCGGCGGAATCGTGCAGGGGCACGCGCGAGACCTCCAGCAGCACGGGCCGGCCGAAGCCGTCCTCGGCATGCCAGGAGGAACGGTACTGGGCCTGGTTTTTTTCCACCACGGCGTGGTCCTGGGCCTGGGCGGACAGGGCGGACTCCCGGCCCTCGAAGAGCTCCGCGTCGGTGCGGCCGAGAACGCTTTTGGCGTCCTCCAGGCCGAAGAAGGACAGGAACGAGCGGTTCACGCCCAGGTAGCGCAGGTCGCGGTCCTTCCAGGAAACCAGCTGGGGGATGGTGTCGAGCACGAGCTGGAGCATGCGTTCGCTGTTGGAGAGCGCGCGCTCGGCGTTCTCGCGCTGGGTGATGTCCTCCACCACGCCCTCGTAGGCCGCCAGGGAGCCGTCGGGCCCGGCCACGGCGCGCACGTGCAGGAAGGTGGTGATGCGGCGGCCGTCGGGGCGGATGAACTCGCGCCGGTAGGCGGCCACGCCGCCCGGGGACGTGGCGGCGGAGAGCCAGTTGGGCGCGCCGTCGCCGCTACCGGAGAGGAAGTCCGCGCCGGTGGCCAGCAGGTCATCCAGCTTGCGGAAGCCGAGCATCTCCACCAGGGCGTGGTTGGCGTCCTGCAGGTTGCCTTCCGGCGCGGCGCGGAAGATGCCCAGCACCGAGTTCTCGAAGATGCCGCGGTACTTCTCCTCGGCCTGGCGCAGTTCCTCCTGGGCGCGCTTCAGGCCGGAGATGTCGTTCAACACGCCCACCAGGCCCAGTATCTCGCCCTTGGCGTTCAGGTAGGTGGCCTTGCTGAGCATCACCGCGCGGCGGTCGTCGCCGGGCAGCAGGATCTCGGACTCGTACATGCGCACCCCGGCGGAGGCGAGCAGCTCCTTGTCCACTGTGTCGCGCAGGCCGGAGGCGCCCACCCCGTGCGGCTCGCCGGGGCCGCCGATGTCCTCCGGCGCCTTGCCCTGGATGGCGGCGCGGCTGACGCCGAAGAGGCGCTCGAAGGCCAGGTTGCAGTCCTGGAACAGGCCGCGGCGGGTGAGGGAGTAAAGCGGCAGGGGAATGGCGTCCATGAGGATCTTCAGGAAGGAGAGCTGGTCGTTGACGCGCTCCTGGATGCGCCGGCGCTGGCCGATGCTGGCCACCAGCAGCACCAGGATGAAGATGAGCGCGGCCAGGCTGACCATGATGGTCCAGAAGAGCCCCTTGTCGATGGTGTAGAAGCGGTAGGGCTCGTTGATGATCTCCGCGCCGGAGGGCAGTTCGCGCAGGGGGATGTCCAGCTTGCGCAGCACGTCCCAGTCGAAGGCGAAGGGGTCGTCGAAGCGGGTGACGACGGGGATGTCCGACGGCTTGGCGCCGGCCAGAATGCGCAGGGCCAGGCCGCCGGCGATGCGCCCGTGGTCCACGCCGCTGTGCAGCTTGCCGCCCACGCAGCCGTGGCCCAGCAGGAAGCGCCAGCAGCTGTACACCGGCAGGAGCACGTTTTGGGAAATGACCTCCAGCACCTCGTCCGCGGCGTAGAGCTTGCCCTCGTGCTCCAGGTACATGGGGATGACGAAGAGCAGGGTGTTCGGGGGCATGGCCTTCAGCCGCTCCAGAATCTCCGGCATGGGCAGGTCGTCCCAGTACTCAAATTCCAGGATGCCCTTGAGCCGGGGGGCGACCTCGCGCAGTTGGCCCTGGATGGCCATGCCGGTGACGGAGCGGTCGCCGATGACGATCATGCGGCTCGCGTCCGGGTGCAGGCGCGCGGCCAGGCGCAGGGTGGACTCGAAGTCCACGTTTTCCACCAGGCCGGTGATGTTGGTGCGCCCCGCCATCTTGTCGGGCTTGGGGTCGTTGACGCCGCAGAACACCACGGGCAGGCCGGGGAAGAGCCGGTCCTGGTAGTCGAGGATGAAGTTGTAGGCGAAGTCGTCGGAGGCGATGATGAGGTCGAATTCCGCGCCCTGGAACTTGTCGCGGTAGAACTGGTACAGGGCCTGGGCGCGCTCCGGCGTGGCGAAGCGCTTGGTGTCCATGTACTCTATCTGCAGGTCCACCAGGTACTGCGAGTCGGCGAAAATGCTGCGCAGGCCGGTGACGATGTCGTCGGACCAGGCGTAGCCGTCGTGGTACGAGTTCAGGATGAGCACGTTCTTGCGCGGCTTGTCGGCCTGGGCCGGGGCGGGCAGCGCGGCAACGGCGAAAAGCAGCAGCGCCAGGGCCAGGCAGAGGACGGACCGCCGGGGCATGGCTACAGTCCCAGCCGCGCCAGGTCGTCCACCAGGGCGCGCACACGGCTTGCGGAATGCTCGAAGGCCGCACGCTCGGCCTCGTCCAGGGCGATGTCGCAGACCTGCTCCAGGCCGCGTCCGCCCAGCACGCAGGGCACGCCCAGAAAGAGTCCGCTGATGCCGAACTCGCCCTCAAGCAGGGCGGCGCAGGGCAGCACCCGGCGCTGGTCCAGCAGCACGGCCTCGGCCATCTGCACCACGCTGGCCGCCGGGGCGTAGAAGGCCGAGCCGGTCTCCAGCAGCTTCACGATCTCGTCCCCGCCGCGCCGGGCGCGCTCCACCAGCGCCGCGATGCGCTCCGGCGCGAGCAGTTCGGGCAGCGGCACGCCGCCCACGAAGCAGTGCCTGGGCATGGGCACCATGCTGTCGCCGTGGCCGCCCATGACGAGGGCCTGCACGTCGCGCACGCTGACGGAAAGCTCCAGGGCCACGAAGGTGCGGAACCGGGCGGAGTCGAGCACCCCCGCCATGCCGAGCACGCGCTCGCGCGGGAAGCCGAGTTCGCGCTTGGCCACGAAGCACATGGCGTCCAGCGGATTGGTCACCACGATGACGACGGCTCCGGGCGAGCGCCGGGCGATCTCGCGGCAGCAGGAGGCCACCACGCGGGCGTTTATGGAGAGCAGATCGTCGCGGGAAAGCCCCGGCCTGCGCGGCGAACCGGCGGTGAGCACCACCACGTCCGAGTCCGCCGTGTCGGCCCAGTCCGCGGTGCCCCGCACCTGGGAGTCGAAGAGCTGCACCGCCGCGGTTTGCAGAATATCGAGCGCCTTGCCCTTGGCCGCGCCCTGGTTGATGTCGAGCAGGACCACATCGCCCACGCCGCGGCTGGCAAGCATGAGCGCGCAGGTTGCGCCCACCTGGCCCGCGCCCACGACGGAGATCTTCTTTCTGCGGAACGCCACGGCCTTCCTCCTCACGGGTTTTGCCCGAATCTGTCCGCTTTCAGGCCCAGCGTCAAGGCGGCTGGGGCACCGGGCGGCCCGCCTCGCGGATGTGTTGACCTGCGCGCAAAGGTAGAGTAGAGTTTAAGCAGTCGGAATAAACCAGGAGGATGCCATGAAACACTTCACGTTGTCGGTTGTGGTGATGCTTGCGGCAGTGATGCTGGCGGGGGCTTCGGCCAATGCGCAGGTGGGCGACCAAACCCAGACCAGCACGCAAACCCAGACCAATACGCAAATGCAGCAGCGGGAACGAGTGCGCACCCAGGAGCAGGTGCAGACCGAGGCCCAGGTAAAGGAGCAGGAACGCGTTCGGAGCCGTACCCATAGCGGTACAGGCCAGGGCGCCATGGGCTCCGGCATGGGTTCCGGCATGGGCTCCGGCGGCGGCGGTCGCGGCGGTGGCGGTGGCGGCGGCGGCGGTGGCGGCGGCGGCGGTGGCGGCGGCGGCGGTGGCGGCGGTGGCGGTGGCGGCGGCGGTCGCTAGCGGGCACGTTCTGCGCAGGGCCGGACCTCCTTGCTGGAGGTCCGGCCTTGCGCCGCGTCATGGCCGCGAAGCGCGGGCCTATTCTGGAATGGTCGGAATCGCCGCGAAGCGCGGACCTACTCTGGAATGGTTGGAATCGCCGCGAAGCGCGGCTCGTGCAGCGGCAGCAGGATGTCCGCCGCCTGCTTCACCTTCAGGATGTTGTCGTAGGCCTGGTAGGCGTTGACCACCGTGCCGCAGGGAATCACTTCCATCTCCATGGCCTTGACCTCCTTGGGCGGGGTCAGGTTGTCCATGATGACGCAGAAGCCGGTGATGGCCGCCACGCCCTTCTCGGTGTCCACCAGCACGGTCATGCCGCCCTCGGTGTGGGCCGGGGTGTGCATCACGCGCACGCCGGGCACGATCTCCGCGTCGCCCGTGAGCACCTCCAGCTGGCCGTTCTCCTCCACGTCGAGGATGTAGTCCTCCAGGTAGCGGTAATCCAGCGGGTGGGGGTCGTGGATGTGCTCAAGCTCCTTCTCGTGCACGTAGATGCGCGCGTTGACGCACTTGTAGTCGTTCTCGCAGTGGTCGTTGTGCAGGTGCGTGTGCACGATGATGTCGATGTCCTCGGGCTTGAGGCCGTACAAGGCCAGGCCGTCCTCAAAGGTGTGGATCTTGCCGCCGATGGCTTCCTCGCGCTCGGCGCTGATGATGGGCTGCATCTCGCCGGTGTCCACCAGGATCTTTTTGTCGCCGCCTTCCAGGTACCAGCAGTAGATGGGAATGGTGTACGGCTTGCCGTAGGAGTGCTGGTAGGTCATCATGCCATGGTCGAAGATCTTGGTGCCCATGACGATGGGGTGTATCTTGAACGTGGCCACGCAGGTATCTCCTTTTCTTGTCTTTCTTCAGCAAGTCCGGGCGGAGCTAATTCCCGCAGCTTTGTCGGATATGCCGCCGGATATGTAGCAGGGCCGGGTCCGGCGGGCAACGGCAAATACGGGCTGAACCCTTGCCATGCAGGGGTATATGGTTACCCTTTCAGGAAAGTAAAGGAGGCCGCCATGGAACTGAACTATGAATTCTCCGGGTTCCGCTTCGAGGCCGGACCCGATCCGGACAAGGCCGACCGCATCCGCGTGGTCATCTTCAAGGACGGCGAGCCCTTCACCGATCTGCACGGCAGGCCGGTGCAGCGGGCGTTCATGGGCAACATCCGCCCGGAAAGCGTGGAGGAGTTCTGCCGCCGCTTCGCCACGGACAAGGCCTACAGGAACGAGCTGCTGGTGAAGCAGACCCTGAGCTGCTGCTGACCGTCCGCGCCTACTCGTCCGCCGGGGGCTTCGGCCCCCCGAGCCAGCCCTTGCGGCGGAAGAAGTAGAGCATGCCGCCCACGGTGCAGGCCATCACCCCCAGCACCACGAAGTAGCCGTACTGGGTCTTGAGCTCGGGCATGTGCTCGAAGTTCATGCCGTAGAGCGAGGCCAGGAAGCTCAAGGGGATGAAGATGGTGCTGATCATGGTCAGCACCTTCATGATCTCGTTGAGCTTGAGGCTCACGTTGGACAGGTACAGCTCCACCATGCCGGAGAGCATGTCGCGGAAGGTCTCCACCGTGTCCATGACCTGGATGGTGTGGTCGTACAGGTCGCGCAGGTAGAGGATGGTGGAGTCCTGGATGAGGGGGCTGCCGCCCTTTTCCAGCCGGGCCAGCACCTCGCGCAGGGGCCAGATGAAGCGCCGCAGGAAGAGCGCCTCGCGCCGCAGGCCGTGGATGGTCTCCAGCTCCTGCGGGGTGGGGGCGGTCAAGAGCGCCTCCTCAACCTCCTCGATGTCCTCGCCCATGCGTTCCAGCACCACGAAGTAGTTGTCCACCACGGCGTCGACCAGGGCGTACCTGAGGTAGTCCGGCCCGCGGCGGCCGAACTTGCCCGCGCCGGAGACAAGGCGCTTGCGCACCTCGCCGAACACGTCGCCCCCGCCCTTTTCCTGAAAGGTGATGAGCACGTTCTGCTTGAGCACCATGCTCACCTGCTCGTCGGACACGGTGCGGCTGGCCTCGTCGTAGCGCAGCATCTTCAGCACCACGAACAGCGCGTCGCCCAGTTCGTCCAGCTTGGGCCGCTGGCCCGTGTGCACGATGTCCTCCTGCACCAGCGGGTGCAGGGAGAACAGCTCGCCCAGGCGGGCGACAGTGCCCGGCTCGTGCAGGCCGTCCACGTTGATCCAGGTGAGGCCCGGGGCCGAGACGTAGGGCGCGCAGGCCCCGGCGTCGGGCAGGCGCAGCTGGCGCGCCTCGCAAACCTCTCCGGCCTCGGTGGGCTCGGGGATGTGGATGAGCTCGATGCTGACGGCGCTGCTCTGCTCCGGGCCCACGTAGGTCACGGTGCCCGGCGGCAGGCCCTTCTTGCGGATGCGGCGGTGCAGGGACTCGAACATGCGCGGCCTCCCGGCGTGTGGCGCGGGCGGGAGGGAAGCTCCGGCCCTGGCGCATTCATAGCCGGGATCACCGCGCGCGTACAGGGGGCGGGCCTCGCCCCGGACGTTTCGCTCCCTATGCCGTTTCGTCCACCGGCTGGGGGTCCGGCCGCTGCGCCGCATCCGCCGTTCCGGGCCGGGCCGCGGCCTTGGCCTTCATCTGCCCCAGCAGCACCCCGCACAGGATGAGCCCGCAGGCCGCCAGCTGCGCCGGAGTGAGCGCCTCGCCCAGGAGCAGCCAGCCCGCCAGCACGGCCACCAGCGGCACCAGGTTGATGCTGGCCGCCGCCTGGGCCGAGGCCAGCCGCGTCACCGCCTGGTTGTACAGGCCGAAGGCCCCCAGGGTGACCACGCCGCCCAGGTAGGCCACGGCCAGCCAGGCGGGCGCGGGCACGGCGGCCAGGGCGCGTGCGGGGTCGGCCAGCCACTGCGGGCTGGAGAGCAGCGCGGCCGGCAGGAAGAAGATCGCGCCGGCGAACACCTGCAATCCCGTGAGCTGCCAGGAGTTGTAGCGGGTGGACAGGTGCTTGAGCACCAGCATGTAGCCGCTGGCGCAGCACATGGCAAGCAGCTCCAGGAAGTTGCCCAGGGCCGGATTCGGGGCGGACTCGCCCGCCGCACCGGAAAGCGACAGCCAGACGACACCGGACAGCGACAGGCACAGGCCCACGACCATGCGCGCGGAGAGCGCCTCGCCCAGGAAGGCGAAGGCCCCGGCCGCCACCAAAAGCGGCACCAGGGAGGAGACCATGCCCGCCTGGGCCGAGGTGGTCAGGCTCACGGCGTAGCCCTCCAGCAGGAAGTACAGGCAGGGCTGCAGCAGGCACACCAGGCCCAGCCATTTGAGGTCGCCCGGCTGGCGGCCCGCCCTGGGCACGCGCCCCCAGAACAGGGTCATGATGAGCGAGGCCAGCGCCATGCGCAAGAAGATCACCGCCATGGGCGCGAAGCCGGTGAGGGCGTACTTCATGGCCACGAAGCTGGTGCCCCAGAGCAGCACCGCTCCGGCCAGGCACAGGTGCGGGACGAGGGAGCGTTCGGTGTTCATGGCCGCAGCATGCCGGTTTGCGCGGCGCATGTATGGTACGAAATTGCTGCGGGCCTCACGAACTCCCTCACGAACGGGCTGGCGAACGGACTGGCGAACGGGCTGACGGGCACGCGCTAGGCGGGGACGGGTGCGGGGCAGGCCTGGGCCGAGCCGCAGGGCCAGGCGTCGCAAGGGCGGCTGGTCAGGTACTGGCGGGGCGTGGCCCCGGTGAACTCGCGGAAGCAGCGCGAAAAGTGGCTCTGGTCGGCAAAGCCCGCGTCCAGGGCGGCCTGGCTGATGGGCATGCCGCCCGCCAGCAGGGTCTTGGCGTGCTCGATGGCCTGCTGCAGCTGGAAGGCGTGGGGCGGCAGGCCCGTGGCGGCCTTGAACACCCGCAGGAAGTGGTGCGGCGAGAGTCCGGCCCGGCGGGCCAGCTCGTCCAGGGGCTCGAAGCGGCCGGGCGTGGCCTCCAGGTGGGCGCGCACCTGGGCAATGGCCGGGTTCAGCGCGGCCGGGTTGCCCTCGCCCCGGGGCAGGGCCGCGGCCTCGCCATGGCGCGAGACCAGCCCGCGCAGGCAGGCCATGAGCAGGGCCTGCTTGTCCGCGCTGGGGGCGCCCCACGCGTAGGCTTCGTGCAGCTCCCGCCAGGCGGCGTAAAGTTCCGGGTCGTCCAGCACGGGTTGGGGGAAGCGCGGCGCGCGGTTGTCCGGCGCGGCCCCGGCCAGCCAGCCGGGGGCGAAGGCCAGCAGCCTGTAGGAGATGCCTGTTTCCGGGTCCGGGTTGCAGGCGTGGGGCAGCCCCGCGCCGATGACCACCATCTGCCCGGCGCGGGCGGTGTGGTGGGCGCCCTCAAGGGAGAAGCGCGTGCCGCCGGACTCCACCAGGGAGACGATGCACTCGCGGTGGGTGTGGGTGCGGAAGGCCTTTTTCGTATACGTGGAGGAACGCGCCTCCACTCCGGGGAGCGCGTCGTCGCGCCAGAAGCGCACGTCGGCATGCAGGGGCGCGCCGGACACGGCCGGCCCTAGCGCCAGCCGCCGCCGCTCTTCGAGGTGTAGATGAGGCGGTTGGTCTTTTCGCTTACGGGTTCAAAGGGGCCCTGGCGGCTGGATTCCGGGGTCTTGCCCACGCTCTGCAGCACCTGCTCCTTGTAGATGAGGTTGCCCACATAGAAGCGCGGGTTGCTCTCGGAGCGGCGCACCTGGCAGACCACGGCCTGCAGGTCGATGGCGCGGAAGGAGGCGCGGTAGAGGCCGTCGGACCCTTTCAGCACCTGCATGTGGTGCCGGCCGCCGATGATGTTGGCGTTCATGCGTTCCACCTGGGAACGGGCGAAGCTGGAGAAGCCTTCGTGCTCGCGGATGAGGTCCTGGTCCATGTAGGCGGGAATTTCCTGCTCCGGGGCCGTGGCCAGCGTGGGCTGGGGCACCACCGGGGCGGGTTCGGCCGCAAGGCCGCTTGTCGGCATGCACAGGGGCAGGGCCAGAAGGGCTGCGATGGCGGCGGCGCGGCAGGCGGCTTTCATGGGCATGGCGAAAACTCCGGCAAAGGGGGATGAACGAAAACGGGGCTGCGAGGCATTGTGCCCCGCAGCCCCGAAGAGGTCAAGAGGCTAGTTGTTGCGGATTTCCACGCGACGGTTCAGGTGGCGGCCTTCCTCGGTCTTGTTGTCGAACTTGGGCTCAAGCTTGCCCTTGCCGACCGGGACCAGGCGCGGGCCGGTGAGGCCGTTGTCGAGGAGCCACTTCACCACGGAGGCGGCGCGGCGCTCGGACAGCTTCTGGTTGTAGGGCACGGTGCCGACGCTGTCGGTGTGGCCCTCGACGGTGAAGCTCTTGCACTTGGAGTCCTTCAGCAGGGTCAGGGCCTGCTCCAGGGCGGGCTCCATCTCCTTGGTGATCTGGTACTTGTCGAAGCCGAAGTTCAGGTTGCCGAAGGTGATGGTCTCGCACTCGGCCGCGGCCGGGGCCGGGGCCATGGCGCGGGTGACGGGGGCGTCGGCGGCGACGTCGTAGAACACGTCCTTCACGTACTTCTTCAGGGTGGCCGCATCGTTCAGGCCCTTGGCGTCGGCGGGCACGGTGCAGCGGCTGATGGCGCGGATCTCGTCGATGACCATCTTGCCGCGGGCGTTGTCGGCGTAGGAGACCACGTGGATGCAGAGGTTGGGGTACTTGGCGTACAGGGCCTTGGCCTCGGCCACGGGGTCGGTGCCGTAGTTGGAGTCGCCGTCGGTGAAGATGATGAGGGCGGTCTTGCCGGAGAACTTGGACAGCACGGGGTCAAGATCCTTCAGGCCCATGCCCATGGGAGTGTTGCGGCCATAGATCTCGTAGTCGGTCTTGATCTTGGCGGCGGCGGCGGAGACGGCGGCCTTGTCGTAGGGCGCCGGGGCGGAAAGCTGCTCGTACGGGGCGAAGGTGGCCACGCCGCTCTTGTAGCCAAGGGCGGGAATCTCGGCGTTCATGCGGCCGATGAGCTCCTTGGCGTGCTTGATTTTCACGCTGTTCAGGCTGTCGCTGGTCATGGCCATGGAGCCGGAGTAGTCCACGAACAATATGAAGTTGTCGACCTTGGGCTTCAGGGTTTCGGCCTGTGCCGTGGCGGCCAACACCAGGGCCATGAGGACGGTCAGCATGATGCCGGGGAGGGTGCGCTTGCTGCTTCTCATCTGGGAACTCCTTTGATTTCGGACAATTAGGGGGTACCGTCTCCGTACTTTTTGTGCGATGTCCCTCTTTCGTATTTCTTATAGGGAAAAGTTACGTGGTTGGCAACATATCCTCCCTGCCGTTTCAATCGGCCGGGGGCGCGGGCCCGCGGTTGCCAAGCGCGCTTTCTCGGGATAAAGTTTAGGGTTCCCAAGCGCGCCCTTCTCTGCCCCGGGGGAGGGCCGCGCCACCATTTCGGGGATAAACCGTCAAGGAGTCGACTCATGATCATCGTCACCGGCGGCGCGGGCTTCATCGGCAGCGCCATGATCTGGAAGCTGAACCAGATGGGCGTGGACGACATCCTGGTGGTGGACAACCTTGGTTCCTCCGAGAAGTGGAAGAACCTGGTGAACCTTCGCTACACGGACTACCTGCACCGCGACCAGTTCCTGGAGATGATCCTGGAGGAGGGCGATCCCTTCGGCGTCGAGGCCGTCGTGCACATGGGGGCGTGCTCCAGCACCACGGAGAAGAACGCCGACTTCCTGATGGAGAACAACACCCGCTACACCCAGGCCGTGTGCGACTACGCGCTGAAAAACGGAGCCCGGCTCGTCAACGCCTCCAGCGCGGCCACCTACGGCGGGGGCGAACAGGGCTTCAAGGACGACCACGAGTCCCTGGGGCTTTTGAAGCCGCTGAACATGTACGGCTACTCCAAGCACCTCTTCGACCTCTGGGCCAGGCGCACGGGCGCGCTGGGCAGCATCGCCTGCATCAAGTTCTTCAACGTCTTCGGCCCCAACGAATACCACAAGGGCGACATGCGAAGCGTCATCTGCAAGGCCTACGCGCAGATCCAGGAGCGCGGCCAGATGCGGCTGTTCCGCTCCTACCGCAAGGAGTACCCCGACGGCGGCCAGATGCGCGACTTCGTGTACATCAAGGACTGCGTGGACATCCTCTGGTGGCTCATGGAGCATCCGGAGGCCAACGGCGTCATCAACGTTGGCACTGGAATTGCTCGTACCTGGAACGACCTGGCCAACGCGGTGTTCGCGGCCATGGGACGCAAGCCCAACATAGAGTACATAGAGATGCCCGAATCCATCCGCGACAAGTACCAGTACCTGACCCGCGCGGAGATGGGAAAGCTTCGGGACATGGGCTACACGGCCCCCTTCTCCACCCTGGAGGACGCCGTGAAGGATTACGTGACCGGCTACCTGGCCATGGACGATCCCTTCTTGGACGCCAGGAAAGCGTAACGAAAAAAGGAAGATGCAGGGTTGAAGCGCGCAAGGCATGCCATACTCCCGGCCCTCTGGCTCATGTTGAGCCTGTTGGCCGGGCCCGCCATGGGAGCCAACGGAGAGTCCTCCTCCGGCTCCTATGAGATGCGCATGCCGGTTGCGCCGCCGCCCCCCGCGGACCAGAAAAGCGCCACCAGCCAGATGCGCCAGATCCGTCTGGACCTGGCCGCGCGCAACACCCCCGCCGCGCCGAACTTCGCAAAAAGCGTCGAGATTCCGACGGGCCAGCAGCCGGTCCTGCCCACGTTCGACGAGAACCAGCTCCTCGGGCAGATCGCCGCGCCGCCGCCGCCGCCGGTGTTTCCCGGCTTCTCCTCCAGCGGGCCGGAAGTGCGCATGGGCGTGGCGCCCCCGCCCGCAACCCCCAAGAACGGCCAGGGCGGCATGCCCCTGGGGACCGCTGGCGACCAGTGGAACCTCGCGGCGGACCGCATCATCGGCCAGCACGGCAGCGAATACCTCGAAGCCGTGGGCGGGGCCACCCTGGTCAAGGGGTACAACAGCCTCCGGGCCGACTTCATCCGCTACTACCAGGCCAGCCGCTGGGTCATCCTCAAGGGCAATGTGCGGGTCATGTGGGAGGGCGACGTACTGGAGGCCGAGGAGGCCGAGTTCGACCTCACCAGCATGCAGGGCTGGCTCAAGCGCGGCAAGATCTTCGTGGCCAAGTCCAACGTCCACGTGGACACGGCCTACGCCCGCAAGTACGGCACTTCCAGCTATCGCTTCCAGAACGCCAAGTTCACCGCCTGCGAGGGGGAGCGCCCCGCCTGGTCCTTCACCGCCGAGGACGGCGACCTGAACCTGGATGGCCGCACCCAGCTGTGGGGTTCGCGCTTCAACGTGGCCGACAACCCCGTGGCCTACGCGCCGTTCCTTTCGCTGCCGGGCAGCGGCAAGCGGCAGAGCGGCCTGCTCGTTCCCGAGTTTTCCCACAGCAGCCGCCGCGGCTACGCCGTCAACCAGGCCTACTATTACGTCCTCAACGACGAGCGCGACCTGACTTTCTACGAGAACATCATGAGCTCGCGCGGGCTCATGCAAGGGCTGGAGTACCGCCACGCGGAGAATACCCGCACCAAGGGCGACTGGCGTCTGGACTTCCTCCACGACCGCAAGGTGGCCAGCAAGCTGTACGACGAGGAACTCTACCTGCAGAACGACGGCTTGCTGCGGCCCAACCGCAACCGCTGGTGGCTGCGCAGCAAGTACGACGGTTTCGTGGCCGATCCGGACTGGAACTTCAAGCTCGACCTGGACATGGTGAGCGACCAGAACTACCTGCGCGAGTTCAATTCCGGCGCCTCCGGCTTCGACGCCAGCCGCCGCGGCTTCCTGAAGGACTTCGGCCGCGACATCGAGGTGGCCGACTCCCTCACCCGCACGAGCACGGCCTTTCTCTCCCGCAGTTGGGAGAAGTACGGCGTCACGGCCAAGGCCTCCTGGGTGCAGAACCTGGCCTACTTGAACGGCAACAACGAGTCCTCCAAGAACCCCACCACCCAGAGCCTGCCGGAGATCAACGCCTTCGCCTTCAAGGATTCCCTTGCGGGCACGCCGTTCGACTTCGAGGGCGCGGGGCGCTTCAACTACTTCTGGCGGCAGTATGGCACCCGCGGCGTGCGCACCGACGTACACCCCACCTTGAGCCTGCCCCTCAACTGGGGGCCGGTGACGCTGATTCCCAGCGGCGGCATCCGCAACACCGCCTACACCGTGGGCGGCTACACCAACGAGCCCGCGACGACCACCGGCAACAAGACCCCCACGCGCACCCTGTACGAGCTGGGGTTCACCGGGTTCACGGAATTTTCGCGCGTGTTCCGCATGTCGGACCTGCCCCTGGCCGCCACGCCGGAGAACATCGGCAAGAGCGAGTGGGGCGCCATCCGCCACAGCGTCATGCCCCGGCTGGAATTCGCCTACGTGCCCGCGCCCAAATCTCAGGACCGCCTGCCCTATTTCGACAGCCTGGACCGCATCACCCGGCAGAACGTCATCACCTACTCGCTGACCAACGTGCTGGACCGCAAGCGCAGCAGCGTGGTGGCCGGTCCCAACCGCCCCGGCGCGGACGGGAACTCCACCATCCCCGTGGCCAGCACCGACTACCTGGACTTCCTGCGTCTGCGCGTGGAGCAGTCCTTCAACCGCGACGAGGCCGCCCGCACCGACCAGTTGGGCACCTACTCCAAGCGTCCCTTTTCCGACGTGATGGTGGAGACTTCCCTGCGGCCGGAGAAGTTCCTCACCCTGACCTCCAAGACCTACTATTCGCCGTACCTGAACCGCCCCACCGAGCACGAGAACTCCCTGACGCTGACCAAGGAAAAGCTGGGCGAGCTGCGCTTCGCCCACGACTACCTGCACCCGGTGGATGAGTACACCCGCAAGCGCACCAGCGACGTGCAGGTGCTGACCATCGGCGTGGACTACCAGGTGACCGAGAAGCTCAAGTTCGTCAGCAACTACCGCATGGACATCGCCGGCCACTCCGACCTGGAGAAGAGCGTGGGCTTCGTCTGGCAGGACCAGTGCTACGAGATCCAGCTCAAGTACGCCCGCAAGCCCAGCGACCAGAGCGTGGAGCTGCGCTTCAACCTGCTTGATTTCGGCAAGCCCTAAGGGCATGCTCCGGGGCATGACGCGCCCCCCCATCACCCTCCTGCCAGAAACCCTGCGCAACCAGATCGCCGCCGGCGAGGTGGTGGAGCGCCCGGCCAGCGTTTTGAAGGAACTGGTGGAGAACAGCCTGGACGCCGGGGCCACCCGCGTGGACGTCGTCCTGGAGGGCGGCGGCGTCACGCGCCTGTCGGTTTCCGACGACGGCGACGGCATCCCCGCCTCCGAGCTCGCCCTGGCCGTCACCCGCCACGCCACCAGCAAGCTCAAGAGCGCGGCCGACCTCTTCGCCGTCACCAGCTTCGGCTTCCGGGGCGAGGCCCTGCCCAGCATCGCCTCCGTGTCCCAGCTCACCCTGTCCTCGCGCCTGCGCGGGGCGGAGGAGGCCGCCTTCATCGAGGTGGAGCACGGACACGTGACGTCCGAGGGCCCCACGGCCCTGTCCGCGGGCACCCGTGTGGAAATGCGCCGGCTCTTCGCCAGCACGCCCGCGCGGCTGAAATTTCTGCGCACCGAGGCCACCGAGGCCAAGCGCTGCCAAGAGGCCCTCATGCGCATGGCGCTCGCCCGGCCGGACGTGGCCTTCTCCCTGGTCAGCGGCGGGAGGGAGGTCTTCCGCCTGCCCGGGGGCGAGGGGCTGGCCGCGCGCCTGGGGCGCTTCTGGCCGCCGCAGGTGCTGGAGGGCCTGGCGGAGTTCGCCCGGCAGAAGGACGGCATGGCCGCCCACGGCCTGGCCGGCCGGCCCTCCCACGCGCAGAACAAGGCCGACCGCATGCTTTTCTACGTCAACGGCCGCCCCGTGCAGGACCGCCTGCTCATGCGCGCCGCGCGCGAGGCCTACAAGGGCCGCCTGCTCTCGGGGGAGCACCCCCAGCTGCTGCTGTTCCTCGACCTGCCGCCCGACGAGGTGGACGTGAACGTGCATCCGGCCAAGACCGAGGTGCGCTTCCGCGACGAGGGCGCAGTGTTCTCCCTGGTGCGCTGGGCGCTGGAGCCCGTGGCCGGTTCCGGCGGCCTGGCCGAGGCCGCGCCCGCCGTCTACGGCCGGCCGGAGAGTTCGCCGGACGTGCCCGACGTGCCGGGCGAAGCCGGCTGCCAGAGTTCCGCCTGCCGTCCCTCCGGCGGCGCTTGGGGCCAGGAGCCCGCGCACGCCGCGCGTCCCGCCGGGTACGGCTGGGCCGCCAGTGGGGGCGAGGGCTCAAGCGGCCGCGGCTCCTGGGATGGCGGCGCGCCCTCTCGGCTGCGCGCCTACCAGGATTTCCGCAATCCCCCGGCCGAGCGCGAGGTGCCCCTGCCTTTCGGCCCGGGCGGGCCTGCCGCGCCGGCCGCCGCGTCCCTGTCCGCTTCCTTGCCGTCCGCAGAGGGGCGTCCCCTCGGACATCCCATCGGGCGCGAAGGCCTGGAGTACCTGGGCCAGGTGGCGGGCACCTATCTCATCCTGCGCCAGGGCGGGGCGGCAGGCGGGCGGCTCATCATCGTGGACCAGCACGCCGCCCACGAGCGCGTGATTCTCGCCGGCATGCGCCGGGCGCGCGGGGCCGGGCACTCCCAGCCCCTGGCCGTGCCGCTGACCCTTTCCCTGCACCCGGCCGAGGCCCTGCGTCTGGAGGAGCTGGCGGAGTCCCTGCGCGAGGTGGGCTACGTGCTGGAAGCGGCGGGCGGCAGCCTCAGCGTTTCCGGCGTGCCGCCCAGCCTGGCCGCGGGCAAGGCCGTGGAGCACCTGCGCGAGATCCTCTCCGAGCAGTCCGACGGGCTGGATTCCCTGTGGACCATGCTCTCCTGCAAGTCGGCCATCAAGGCCGGGCAGGAGCTGGCCGTGGACGAGGCCCTGGCCCTGCTGGAGGCCTGGCTGGACGCCCCGGAGCGCGAGAACTGCCCCCACGGCAGGCCAGTGGTGGTGTCCTTCGGCGAAGGGGACCTGGAAAAGCTGTTCAAGCGCAAGTAATGCGCCCCGGGGGTCCCCCGCGCAAGCGCAATTCTCCCCTCCGGAGGCCCCTCGTGCATCTTGCGCGCCGGGGAAAACTCTGCCAATCTGCCCCCCGCGCCTTCCCAGACAGATTCCGAAGCGCAGGAGAGCCTCCCCCCATGAGCATTCTGTTCAACAAGTTCGAGGTCCGCATCCGTCTTGCGGCCATTCGCGCCAACTATCGCCTCTTGTGCGGCCACGGCGGCCGCGTGATCGGCGTCATCAAGGCCGACGCCTACGGCCACGGCCTGTGCGAAGTGGCCCGCGCCCTGGCACAGGAAGGCTGCGACACCTTCGCCATCGGCTCGGTGGAGGAGGGCGTGGCCCTGCGCCAGTTCCTGCGCCAGGAGGGCATCACGGCCCGCGTCATCGCGCTTCTGGGCCCGGTGGACGCCGAGGACTACGCGCCCCTGTGGGAGCACGAGATCATCCCCTTCGTGGGCAGCTTCCGCCAGCTGGAGACCCTGGCCGGGCAGGCCGCGCGCATGGGCAAGGCCCTGCCCGTGTCCCTCAAGTTCGACACCGGCATGGCCCGCCTGGGCTTCACCGGGGCCGACGTGCCCCGCCTGCTGGAGCGCCTGCGCGAGGCCCCGCTGGTCAGGCCGGTCATGGCCAGCTCGCACCTGGCCACGGCCGACGACCCCGGCGCGGTGGAGTTCGTGCTGGAGCAGGGCCGCCGCTTCGAGGACATCGTTTCCGCCCTGGCCCAGGGCGGGTACCCCGTGGAGGCCAACCTGGCCAACTCGGCGGGCATTCTGGCGCACAAGAAGCTGCACCACCAGAGCCAGCGCGGCGGCATCGCCCTGTACGGGGCCAACCCCTTCGCGGGCACCAGCTGGGAGCACCTGGGCAAGGGGCTGGCCCAGGCCATGGAGGTGCGCACCAAGATCGTTTCCGTGCACCCGCTGAAGAAGGGGCAGAGCATCAGCTACGGCGCCACCTACCGGGCCGAGCGCGACATGACCGTGGCCATCGTGGCCGCGGGCTACGCCGACGCCTACAGCCGGGGCCTCTCCGGCAAGGGCGCGCAGATGCTCATCGGCGGCCGCCGCGTGCCGCAGATCGGCCGGGTGTGCATGCAGCTCTGCGCCTGCGACGTCAGCGAGGTTCCCGACGCCCGCCCCGGCGACTGGGCCGTGCTGCTGGGCGGCGAGGGGCCGCTGGCCATCTCGGCCGACGAGCTGGCCTCCTGGTGGGGCACCATTTCCTACGAAGTCTTCTGCCTGCTGGGCATGAACCGCCGCGTCTTCATCTAGGCCGGCCTTAAGGAGAGCATCATGGACGAATGGATTCTGGCCGAAAAGCTGCCGGTGGACGACGCCGACCCCAAGGCGCTGATGAGCAAGTGGGCCAACGTGGCCGAGGACATGGCCCTCGTGCCAGAGCTCAACGTGCGCATGCGCGTGGAGGCCGGGCACTTTGTGGTGGAAGTGAGCGCCGAGCTCTACGACGTGTTCCGGGGCGCGTAGCCGCCTTGCGCCCGTAACCGGGCAACGTCATCGCGTTTGACAAGCCCCGCGCGCGGCACGTATCTTCGCGCCATTCTGGACACATCCGGAGGGTGGCGATGGTCGATTGGTCATGGTGGGCCGGCGTCGGGCTGGCCTGCGCGGCCTCGGGCCTGGGCGGCTTCGTCCTGGGCCGGCTGTCGCGGCGCAGCATAGTCTGCGCGCACGGTACGGCCGCCATCGCGGGCGATACCGGCCCGGCCCTGCGCATCCTGGCCGGCGCGGGCACCGGCATCGACGTCATGCCCAGGGCCTGGGTCGAGGTCGAGGGCATGCCCTACGAGCCCCTGGCCCGCTGCGCCGCCCGCCAGGCCGGGGCCGACGGCCTCTCCTGCGAGATTTTCGCCTCCTCTCCGGCCCTGGAATCCGCGGTCGGAACACCGGTCACCTGCTTTTTCGCCCCCGTGCGCCTGCACGGCAAGGCCGTCAACGCCTTCGAGACCGTCATCGCCGCGGTGGACGCCGCCCTGGAGCCCCCGCGCCTGGTGCTGGGCCCGCCCACCGAGCTTCTGAACATCCCGCGCCGCAAGCACCCAAGAAAGCGCGTCAGCGACCAGCGCTTCGTGCGCGTGCGGCTGTGGGCGGCGGAGGCCGGCAAGACGCCCCTGCACTTCCCGGACTCCCCGCCGGACATCTGGATCAACGCCTACGAGGGCGGCCGCGAGGGCGAGAGCGCGGTGACGGACATCTCCGCCGGGGGCCTGGCCATCGAGGTGCGCGCCTCCCAGGTGCCGCCGGGCCTGGGCCGGGGCTCGCAGGTGGTCATCAAGTGCTCGCTGTTCCAGTTCAAGGAAAAGCAGTTCAAGCCCTACTGGTACGCGGGCGAGGTGCGCTTTTTCGGCGATGCTCCGCGGGGCGAGGGGCAGCCCGGCTCCCAGCCGGGAGCCATCCGGCGCATCGCCATCGGCTTCACCCATGTGGGCGCGCCCGACGCGAAAAGCCCCCAGGGCGTCGCCTGGACCGAACGCACACCCATGGACAAAGGAGGAGGCGAATGAAGGTTCTGGCCATCAACGGCAGCGCGCGGCTGAACGGCAACACCGCCGTCATGCTGAACACCGCCCTTGCGGAGTTGAGCGCGGAGGGCTTCGAGACCGAGCTTGTGCAGCTGGGGCCCAAGGGACTGCAAGGCTGCATCGCCTGCTACAAGTGCTTCGAGAACAAGGACAGGCGCTGCGCCGTGGACGACGTGATGAACGAGTACATCGCCAAGATGCTTGCGGCGGACGGCATGCTGCTGGGCTCGCCCACCTACTTCGCGGACGTGACCACCAACATGAAGGCCCTCATGGACCGCGCGGGCATGGTGGCCCGGGCCAACGCGGACATGTTCCAGCGCAAGGCCGGGGCGGCCGTGGTCACCGCGCGGCGGGGCGGGGCCATCCACACCTTCGACACCCTGAACCACTTCTTCTTCATCGGCCAGATGGTGGTGCCCGGCTCCAGCTACTGGAACATGGGCTTCGGCCGCGAGCCCGGACAGGTGAAGGGCGACGACGAAGGCATGGCCTGCATGCGCGTGCTGGGGCGGAACATGGCTTGGCTGCTCAAGAAGCTGGCGGACTAGCGGCAGCATGACGGACGCCTATCACCTCGTCCTGACCCTGGCCATGGGCCTCGTCCTGGGGGCCGTTGTGGCTGCCCTGGCCGCGCGCCTGCGCTCGGCCGGCATGAACGAGCGCCTGCGCGGGGCCGAGGTCCAGTCCGCCCAGTTGCGCGCCGAGCTGGACGCCGCCCGCGCCACGGCCATGAAGGCCATGGAAGCCCTGCGCGCCGAGACCGGCCGCCGCGCCGCGGCCGAGGAAACCGCCGCCCGCGTGCCCCTTCTGGAAGACCGCCTCGCCCACGCCGAAGCCGAACTCTCCGCCCTCAAGGTGCGCGAGGGCGACCTGCTGGCGCGCATGGAGGCCGAACGCAAGGCCGCCAGCCAGCGCCAGGCCATGCTCGAAAACCTCCAGGCCCAACTGCAGGACAGCTTCAAGGCCCTCTCGGCCGACGCGCTCAAGCACAACAACCAGAACTTCGTGGAGCTGGCCAAGGCCCACCTGGCGAGCTTCCAGGAGGCCGCAAAGGGCGACCTGGACCTGCGCCAGAAGAGCATCGAGACCCTGGTTGCGCCCATCCGCGAGTCACTCACCCAGGTGGACGCGCGCATGAAGGAGCTGGAAAAGGCCCGCCAGGGGGCCTACGTGGAGCTCTGCCAGCAGGTGAAGTTCCTGGCCTCCGATCAGGTGGACCTGAAGAAGGAGACCCGCCGCCTCGTGGAGGCTCTGCGCCGGCCCACCGTGCGCGGCCGCTGGGGCGAGATGCAGCTCAAGCGCGTCGTCGAGCTGGCGGGCATGGTGTCCTACTGCGACTTCTCCGAGCAGACCAGCGTGACCACGGCCGAGGGACGCCTCCGGCCGGACATGGTGGTGCGCCTGCCCGGCGGCAAGAACGTGGTGGTGGACGCCAAAGCCCCGCTGGAAGCCTACCTGAACGCCTACGAGGCCGAGGACGAGGACGCCCGCCGCCTGAGCATGCAGAACCACGCCCGGCAGATCCGCGAGCACCTCTCCAAGCTCGGCCAGAAGAGCTACTGGGAGCACCTCTCGCCCACGCCGGAGTTCGTGGTCATGTTCCTGCCCGGCGAGATTTTCTTCAGCTCCGCCCTGGAGCACGACCCCTCCCTCATCGAAGAAGGCGTGGAAAAGGGCGTCATCGTGGCCTCGCCCACCACGCTCATCGCCCTCTTGCGCGCCGTGGCCTACGGCTGGCGGCAGGAGAAGGTGGCCGAGAGCGCCAGCCAGGTGAACGAACTCGGCCGCGAACTCTACAAGCGCATCGTGACCCTCTCCGAGCACTTCGCCCGCGTGGGCAAGGGCCTCTCCGGCGCGGTGGACGCCTACAACAAGACCGTGAGCTCGCTGGAGTCGCGCGTGCTGGTGTCGGCCCGGCGCTTCAAGGAGCTTGGCGCCGCGCCGGACAAGGAACTGCCCGGGCTGGAACAGCTGGAAGTGGCCCCGCGCCAAGTGGAGAAGGGCGAGGAATAGGGGAGGGGGGACGCCCGTCCGCCTGAAGCCCGCACCCCGAAAGCCGTGACGCTGCCGCGAGCCAAGGACGGGTGTGCGCAGCTGACGCCAGCGTTCAGCATCCCCTGTCAACCGGGCATTTCTGTCCTTTCAGCAGTCAAAATGCGGAGAATTTTGTCCAGCGCATAAAGCCAGTGCTATATTCCATTGAAAGACCAATGGAGGTCGGATATGGAATCGACATGCACGGATAAACGCGCCTGGACCAGGGTGAGCGAGGACGGCAAATCCGCCGCCGCAGGGATGAGCCTGGGGCCTGCCTTGGGCACGAAGCCCGGCGGCGGCGGCGAAGAACAGCCGTATGACGACCACGGGCGCTACCTGGGAACGCTCCACGCCGCCAATGGCCGGGGTAGAGTCGCCACGGACGCTGGCGGCGGGCGGCGCAGAAGCCCGTTGGGGAAAGGGCAGGAACGCGGTCAAAAAAACGGCAAACTCTATGTACTCCCCAAAAACGTGATGGAAGAAAACAAGCGCATCGCGTTGGTGTACTGCCAGTCAAGCGGCGAGTTCACGGACATGGAGGACAGGCTCTTGGGCAAGGGCTACTCCGGCGCGCCGGGAAACATGAACGTCCCCGCCAGCCAGGGCAAGAAGGGTCTCGGAGTCATTCCCCGAAGGCACCTGGACCATCGGCGAGGTCATTTGGAACAAGAACGAGACACACGGCAAAGGCGAGAACCTCATCCACCTCGTGCCCGATGCGGCCACGGCCGAGCGCGTGCGTGCCATGGGCCGCGACCCGAACACTTTCTACATTCATGCGGGAAAAAAAGATCCAAATGATCGGAGCGCTTCTCAAGGGTGCATCATCATGGAGAAACCTGAAAGAAAAGCCCTCCGCGAACTGCAAGGAGCGAAAATTCGTGTGGTGCGCTAGACGAATCCTGCTGATGTCCTTTTGTGCGCTTTGTGCCTGGCCCGCTCCGTCTTGGGCCGGGCTCTGGGCGCACGGGTCGGAATACGTCGACCGTTGGCCTTACAGTCCGTCTTCCTTCTACTCCGACTATGCCCTGATAGGCGGTGAACGGTCCTATGAATACAGAAATTGGTTGGTTTCGGACGAGGAGCTTGACCGCATCTACGACGAATCCCACGACCGCTTCGTTGGCTTCGGGCCGGAGGGCAACGCCACGCTCACCGTGGACGAGAGCCTGCGCGCCGACGTGGAGGGCGTTCTCGGCAAGACCACGCGGCTGAACGTGGGGGGCTACGAGGAGCGCGTGCTCTGCTACGCGTCCAGCCGTCCGGGCGACGACACCGTGGCGCTCTTCACGCTTTCCAAGTGCCCGGAGAACTGCCAGCGCGTCAGCGAGATCCAGGTGCGCGCGCGCAAGCGCGAGGTGCGCGTGCTGGACAAGTGCGCAAAGGTTCCGGGCGTGCATGCGGGCCTCGCCACGGAGTCCGGCCTGCACCTCGGCATGACGGGTGCGGAGGCGGAGGCGGTGCTGGGCGCGCCGCAACACATCCAGAAGGGTCTGCAAGGCGCCATGTGGTTCTACGCCGCCAGCGTAAGCGTGGCCATGAGCCGCGAGGAGGCCACGCGGCGGGGCTTCCCCGGCGTGGAGCATAAGCCCATTCCCGGCACCAGCGTCTCGCCCACGCCCGGCTTCGACAAGTACATTGTGCTCTGGCTGCGCGAGGGCCGCGTGAGCGCCTGGCGCGTGTGGCTCGACTGGGGTCTGTAAAGCGTCCTGGCGCATTTGCGAGGTCCTGCAATACTGCTTACAGCCCGCTGCGAAGGACTCGTCGACACGCCCGCAGCATCCCTCACCCCCCACGCCGAAAAGGCCGGACAGACTTCAGGCTGTCCGGCCTTTTCGGCGTCATGCGGGTCCAGGGGGCGCATGCCCCCTGGCCGCCGGAGGCATATTCTCTTCGTTTTACCAGCGCTTGGGCCCCCGGAGCCGATCTCCGGGAGCCCGCGCGCAAGAGCGAGGGAGGCTTTTTCCCAGGCGGTCTAGGCGACCAGCCGCGAAACCTGGTAGATGACCACGGCCACGACGAGGGCCAGTCCGGTGTTGAAGGTCATGGAGAAGGCGGCCCACTTCCAGCCGGCCTCCTTGGCCATGGCGACGACGGTGACGAAGCATGGGGTGTAGAGCAGGACGAAGGCGATGAGGGCGACGGCTGCGGCCTTGGAGAAGGAATTGTCCTTGGCCAGGGCCTCGGTCAGGGGCGCGGCTTCCTCGGCATCTATCTTGCCCAGGGAGTACGCGGTGCCCAGGGTGGAGACGATGACCTCCTTGGCCGCGAAGCCGCCCAGAAGCGCGATGTTCACACGCCAGTTGAAGCCTGCCAGCTGGGTCAGGGATTCCATGGCCACGCCGGCGCGTCCAGCCAGGGAGTTGCGCAGCTCGGCCTCGGCCTTTTCGGCCTCCACGGCCTCCTTGGCCTGCTCCAGTTCGCTCTTGGGCTCCTCGACCTTGTCCTCGTCAGCGGCGGCCGCTGGGGCGGCGTCGGGAGCTTCGGCCGCGACGCCGACGTTCTCGGCGGGGGCGGTGGCCTTCTCCTCATCGATCTGGGCCTGGATGGCGGCGATGCGGTCCTCGAAGGGCCTGGCCTGGTTCTCGGGCAGGGTGGGGAAGGTCATGGCCGCCCACAGCAGGACGGAGACGGCGAGGATCACGGTGCCGGCCTTGCGGATGTAGGACCAGGAGCGCTCCCAGGTGTGGATGCACAGGCCGCGCAGGGTGGGCATGCGGTAGGGCGGCAGCTCCATGACGAAGGCCGTGCTCTCGCCCTTGACCACGGTGGAGCGCAGGAGGCGCGCCACCAGCAGGGCGGCGGTCCAGGCGGCCAGGGTCACCAGGGTCATCACCGTGGCCTCGATTCCGGGGAAGAACGCTGCGGCGAGCATCATGAACACGGGCACCTTTGCGCCGCAGGCCATGAAGGGCGCGGTGAGCAGGGTGGCCAGCTTCTCCTTGGGGCTTTTCAGGGTGCGCGTGGCCATGACGCCGGGCACGGCGCAGCCGCCGGCGATGCCTCCGGAGATGATGAACGGCAGCACGGACACGCCGTGCAGGCCGAAGATGCGGAACACGCGGTCGAGCATGTAGGCCATGCGCGCCACGTAGCCCGTGTCCTCCAGGGCGGAGAGCAGGAAGAACATGATCATGATCAGCGGCACGAAACCCATGACGCCGCCCACGCCGGCGATTGCGCCGTCCACGATGAGCGAGCGCAGCAGGCCGTCGTCCATGCCGGCCTTCATCGCCTCGCCCAGCCACTCAAAGCCGGCCTTCAGTCCATCCATGGGGAATTTGCCCAGGGCGAAGGTGACGGTGTAGAGCAGGTAGATGACCAGGCCCATGATGACCGGTCCGGCCAGGGGGTGGGTCAGCACCTTGTCCATGCGGTCGGACATGCGGAGGCGCTGGGCGCGGTCGCCGGGGTAGCTCACCACCTGTTTGGCGATGCCCGCGATGTAGCCGTAGCGGTAGTCGGCGATGATGCCGTCCGGCGTGGCGTCCAGGGTGGCCTTCAGGTGCTGGGCCACCTTGTCCACCATGGCCTCCAGCCGGGCGGACACGGCGGCGTTCTGCTCGCGGCCGTGGCGGATGACCGAGGCGTCGCCCTCCAGGTACTTGATGCCCACCCAGCGGGCCGGGCCCTTGGCCGAAAGCAGCTCGGCGCCCGCGATGGTCTGCTCCATCTCCTCCAGCACGGGGTCCAGGTCCGCGCCGTAGCTGATGCGCAGGGGCTCGGCGCGGCCCGCGCGCGCCTTGGCGATGCGCACGGCCTCGTCCAGCAGCTCCTTCTTGCCCGTGCCCTGGCGGGCCACGGTCTCCACCGCGGGGCAGCCCAGCAGCTGGGAGAGCAGGCCCACGTTGATGTCCTTGCCGCCCTTGCGCACCTCGTCCATCATGTTCAGCGCCAGCACGATGGGCACGCCCAGCTCCATGATCTGGATGGCGAGATAGAGATTGCGCTCCAGGGCGTCGGCGTTCAGCACGCTGATGACCGCGTGGGGATGCTCGTCGGTGAGGAAGTTGCGCGCGGCGCGCTCCTCGTCGGAATAGGCGGTGAGGGAATAGGTGCCGGGCAGGTCCACCACGTCGAGCACGGCGCCGCCCGCGTTGATGGTGCCGGATTTTTTCTCCACGGTGACGCCGGGCCAGTTGCCCACGTGCTGGTGGGCCCCGGTGAGGGCGTTGAACATTGTGGTCTTGCCGCAGTTGGGGTTGCCGGCAAGGCCGATGGTCAAAGTCGTCGTCATGGGGTTACTCCACGGGCTCCACCACGATGTGGTCGGCCTCGTTGTTTCGAAGGGTCATGGTGAAGTCCCGCAGGCGCAGGGCCACGGGATCCTTGAGGGGGGCCTTGCCCACCACGGTGATCTCAACGCCGGGAACGAGCCCCATGTCGCGCACGCGGCGGCCCAGCTCCCCCTTGGCGTCGATGGCGCAGATGCGCAGTTTCTGGTTCATCTGCGCGCTGCGCAGGGTCTGGCACGAGTTCATGTCCGTCTCCTTGGCCGGTCCGCGGGACCGGTGAACGCTTGTTGGAGGGGGGGCTGCCGCGCTAGCCGTTGGCGGCCGCGCAGCCGCAAGGGGTCTTGCCTGTCTTGCGCTGGCCTGTCTTGCACTGGCCGGAGCCGCACTGGGGAGGCTTGCCCTGCGTTGACCGGCCCTGGACCGAGCGGCCCAGAGCAGACCGACAGGTGCAGCCCCCGCCGCAGCATGAACTCTTGCCCGTGAATTTCCCGTAGAAGCTCCACAGGGTGAAGCCCGCCCCGGCCGCCAGGATCAGAGAGACCGCGATTTCTTGCCACATGACGCATTCTCCTTTCGTTTCGGCGCGCCCACACGGGCCTGCGCCGTCGAAAAGGGATGTATTGAAATTGAAATTCGTTGTCAACTAGCGATTGGAGGAAAAAGATGACCCTCCCGGGAACCTGGGCGCGCGGGCACATGGCGAAAAAGGGGAGGTGCGGCGGGCTGGCTGTGGAGTTGCAGGACCTTGTTCACAATCCGCACGGTGCGGCTGCTTGGCGGTTTGTGTTGTGACGCGGAGCGCTCTCGCTGGAAGTCGTATTCGTGGAGCCAGCGGCATCCGCGCTGCCTCAAGGCGTCCACTGGTCTGAGCCTTCGTTGCGGCGCCTCCCACGCTGCCGGCCCGCGCCGCGGCTCTCGCTCCTGGCCCTTGTTGCCAGTCGTCGCGGCAGTCCGTTCCGGCAGTCCATTCTGAGTACCGCGGCCGGCTGCCCAGGCCTGCTGGGCACTTCAGGCAGTCCCCGCGCGGTGCGAGAGCGTGGCAAATTCCGCACTGGAACGAAAATGCCTCTTGCTTATGAAATTGAATTTCAATATCAAGACGTGGCCCGGCATGGCCGGGTGCGCAACCTCAAACAAGGAGCACACACCATGGGCAAGGCGCTCATCGTCTACGGGTCCACCACGGGCAACACCGAGACCGCCGCCGGGTACGTCGTCGCGGGGCTGGCGAAACATGGCTGGGAGACCGTCGTCAGGAACGCGGCGGACGTCTCCCCGGAAGGGCTGGCCGAGGGCTTCGACCTGGTGCTCTTCGGCTGCTCCACCTGGGGCGACGAGGACATCGAACTGCAGGACGACTTCGTGCCCCTGTTCGAGGAACTGGACAAGGCCGGGCTTGCGGGCCGGAAGGTGGCGGTGTTCGGCTGCGGCGACTCCAGCTACACCCATTTTTGCGGCGCCGTGGACGCCATCGAGGAGAAGGCGGGCCTGCTCGGCGCGCAGCTCATCGCCGGTTCGCTCAAGATCGACGGCGACCCCGAGCGCGGCGAGGTGACCGCCTGGGCCGGGGAGGTGGCCGCCAATGCGTGAGGGCTGCTCCGGCCGCTGCCGGACCCTGCTGTACATCTCTGGCCTGTGGCGCGAGGGCATGCGCGAATTCGAGGCCGGCGACCATGCGCGCGGCGAGTCCCTGCAGCGCAAGGCCCTGGCCATACTGGTGGAGCTGGGCGGCTTCCCGGTCATCGAGGCCAAGATCCACAACAACCTGGGTGTGATCCTGTGCTGCTCCGGCCGCAGCGCCGAGGCCAGGTGGGAGTTCTCCCAGGCGCTCACCCTGCTCTCAAGCCGCGTGACTCCCGGCTCGCGCTTCCATGAGGTCCTTGCCCGCAACTACACGCAAAGCCTTGCGCCGCGGGAGCTGCCGGACATCCGGGCCGAGGAGCGGGAGCCCCTGGCCCAGGCGAGCTAGGCCGCCCCGCAACCGTCGAGACCGAGGACCGCATGGGGAACGCACGTGCGGTCCTTTGCGTCACAGGGGCCGGGCCGAGGCCAGGAAGGGGCCGTTCTCAAGCCTGGGCTTGTTCACCGGCATGCGCGCCCCCGGCCGGCCGTCCGCAAGCAGCAGCACGCTGCCGCCAGCGCCCTCCAGCACGGCCTGCCCGGCCGCCGTGTCCCATTCGCGGGTGAAGTTGAAGCGGGGGTAGAGGTCGGCCGCACCCTCGGCCACGAGGCAGAACTTCAGCGCGCTGCCTGCGGTGACGCGTTCGCGCACGTGCTTGTCCGCCAGCCAGGCCTCCAGTTCCGGCGCGGGGTGCGAGCGGCTGGCCAGGACCACAAGTCCGGCGGGGTCCGGCTGGCGCACGCGGATGGGGCTCCAGGGGCCGCCGTGCTCCCGCCGGAAGGCCCCGAAGCCCAGGCCGCCGGCGTAGGTCTTGCCCCACACGGGCACGTGCACCGCGCCGAAAGCCGGGAAGCCGCCTTCCGCCAGGGCGATGCACACGCAGAACTCGCCCAGCTCCTTCACGAACTCCTTGGTGCCGTCCAGCGGGTCCACGATGAACAGCCGCTTCCAGCGGGCGCGCGTTTCGGGGGCGATGTCCGCGCCCTCCTCGGAGAGCACGGGCACGCCGGGGAAGGCGGCGGCCAGCCCGCGCAGGATGACCTCGTGGGAGGCCGTGTCCGCCTTGGTGAGCGGGGAGTGGTCCGCCTTGTATTCCACCGCAAAGCCCGCCGCGCGCACCTCCAGAATGGCCCGTCCGGCGGCCTCGGCGATCTCCGCCAGGGCGGCGATGTCTGGACCGGGGGCGTGGCTCAGCACGCCTGCGGCTCCGCCACCAGGCGCAGGGTGGCGTCCCGGCCGCGCAGGGCGTCGGCCAGGGCCTCGCGCGTCACCTCCGCGCCCTCCAGCGAAAGCTTCGCCCCGGCAAGGGCCCAGGGACGCTCGTCCAGCAGTTCGGCCAGGCGCGCGGCGCGCAGCTCCACGCCCTTGGCCAGCACCTGGGCCAGGCACTCGGCCGCGATGGTGTTGAAGAGCTTCAGGGTCATGCGCAGCTGTTCCCGCTTCGCGGACGCAGGCGTTGGCGCCGCGTGGGTGATGCCCTCGCGGTACACGCCGATGCGGCTCTCGCGCTCCATGCAGATGCCCGCCACCCCGGGCAGGGCGCCGGCCAGGGCCAGGGTGCAGCCCGGCCGCGCGCAGTCTCCGTCGATGTCGTCCACGGGGGAGCCGTCCAGGAACACGGCGCGCACGCGCGCATCCACGCATTCCCGGCCCAGGCCCAGGTCCTCCTCCATGGTGGCGCGCAGGCTGCGCCCGGCCGGGACAAGGATCTCGACGCCCTCCCGGACCAGCGGGGCCAGGGCTTCCAGTTCTTCCGGCGCCGCCAGGATGACCAAGGATATCGAGCGGTTCATGTTGCCTCCGGGTATGCTCTCGGTGACATATGTCACCCGTGGCATAGCTGCCAAATATTGTTGACTTAAATTTTCGCGGGCATATATTTTATATGGCCCTGTGCCTAGCGCAGGGCTCTCGGTTTCGCAACCGGAAAGCTCCGCCAGACCCCCCTGGCACAGAACCCTCAGAGTAAGGAGCGACACCATGTCGAAGATACTGCGCATCAACACCCGCACAAGGGAGTTCCGCTTCGAGGACATGGCCGGGTACGCCGGCCTGGGCGGGCGCGCCCTCACCTCGCGCATCGTGTCCAGGGAGGTGCCCGCCACCTGCCATCCGCTTTCCGCGGCGAACAAACTGGTCATCGCGGGCGGCGTTCTTGCCGGCACCACCGCGGCCAACTCCGGCCGTTCCTCCGTGGGCGCCAAGTCGCCCTTGACCGGCGGCATCAAGGAATCCAACGTGGGCGGCCAGTTCGCCCACCGGCTGCCCAAGCTGGGCCTCATCGCCATCGTGCTGGAGGACAAGCCCGAAGCCGACGCGCCCTTCTGCAACATCCTGGTGAAGCAGGACTCGGTGGAGTTCATCGATGCTTCCGACATCGTCGGCAAGGACAACTACGCCGCGCACGAACTGGTCAAGGCCAAGTTCGGCGAGAAGGTCGTCACCGCCATGGTGGGCCCGGCGGGCGAACAGAGCCTCGCCGCCGCCACCATCCAGTTCTCCGATCCCGACGGCCGCCCGAGCCGTTCCGCCGGTCGCGGCGGCATGGGCGCGGTCATGGGCTCCAAGAAGGTCAAGGCCGTCATCCTCGACCCCGAGGCCAAGGGCGGCGTGGAAATGGCCGACGCCGAGAAGTTCAAGACCGCCCGCAAGCGCTGGGTCGACATCCTCATGGGCCACCCGGTCACCAGCCAGGGCCTGCCCACCTACGGCACCGCCATCCTGGTGAACATCATCAACGAGGCCGGCGCCCTGCCCACCAAGAACTTCCGCTTCGGCCGCTTCGACGGCGCGTCCAAGATCAGCGGCGAATCCCTCACCGAGACCATCAAGGCGCGCAAGGGCCAGTACAAGCACGGCTGCCACACCGGCTGCGTCATCCAGTGCTCCCAGGTCTACAACGACAAGGACGGCAACTACCTGACCACCGGCTTCGAGTACGAGACCATCTGGGGCTTCGGCGCCAACCTCATGGTGGACAACCTGGACGACATCGCCATGATGGACCGCGTGTGCGACGAGAAGGGCATGGACACCATCGAGATGGCCAACACCATCGCCATGGCCATGGAGGCCGGACTGGTGAAGTGGGGCGACGGCAAGGGCGTCATCGAGCTTCTGAAGAAGGTCGGCTCGGCCGATCCCCTCGGACGCATCCTGGGCAACGGCACCGCCTTCACCGCCCAGGCCTTCGGCGTGGACCGCGTGCCCGTGGTCAAGAAGCAGGCCCTGCCCGCCTACGACCCCCGCGTGATCAAGGGCGTGGGCGTGACCTACAGCACCACCCCCATGGGCGCGGACCACACCGCCGGCTACGCCGTGTGCCAGAACGTGCTCAAGGTCGGCGGCGACGTGCCTTCCCACGGCAAGGCCGGCCAGGTGGAGGTGTCCAAGAACCTGCAGATCGCCACGGCCGCCGTGGACTCCCTCGGCCTGTGCCTGTTCGTGGCCTTTGCCGTGCTGGACACCCCGGACGCGCTCGGCGTGGTGGCCGATCTGGTGTCCGCCTCCACCGGCAAGCCCTGCAGCGTGGACGACATTGTGAACATGGGCGTGAACTGCCTGAAGGACGAGCTGGCCTTCAACAAGGCCGCTGGCTTCACCGACAAGGACGACCAGCTGCCGGACTTCTTCGTCAACGAGCCCCTGCCGCCGCACAACCTCGCCTGGGACTTCACCGCCGAGGAGATGCAGGCCGCCAAGGTCTAGCCGCGTAGCGATTCAAGAAATGAATAAGGCCGGGGCTCCGATTGGGGCTCCGGCCTTTCTATATTTTCACGATTTTCATTCCGAAATCGCTGTTGCTCTTAACCATTCGGCAAAATGATTTGCAGTGACAGTAGTCTGAGGCTAGTCGTTTGACCAAAGCAATATCTTCTTCCGGTGTGTTGAGCCCAAAGCAAATCTCTGCAACGCTCTTACTTGGGATACTGAGACTCCCGCTATGTGAACGCACAATGCGGACTTCATGCTCCTTCTTCCAGGATGAGCTTTTTGCTGTCCAGTAGACTCTAACCAGTTCATCAAGAAAGTTCATGATATCACCGGAGAAGGATTTCATCCGATCCGTTAGCTCATTATTCCCATATGTCACAGGGGCTCTGCCTATTATCTTTGAGGTATCGTTGTGGATAAAATCATCATCAAATTCATATGTGATGCAAAGACCACGATGCATATCAGCATAGTGAGACCACATTGTGTGGTCAAACTTAACTGATTTAATGTTGAGAGTGAATGAGCAAATGCCGACGGATCTAAGTCTTGTTTGAAAATTGTGAATAGAATTCTGATTACGCAAAAGACTATTTATTAAATTGGCATACTCACCAGATGTGTGTGGATACACTCGCAGTAGCGCTTGGTGTAGATCAATTCTACAGTCAAACGGATCGTTGAGTTTTTCAGGCGGAGAGAAGAATATCGACTGTTGAACAAGAGAGGAGATGAGATGGCTATTGATCGAGCGAAATTTTAAATAACGATATACATCTCCCATTTCTCACCTCTCAAGTAAACCATGCGTGGTGACTCTCCCTCTACTCCGCCTCCCGCGCCTCCACCACCTTCAGCTCGTTGGTCAGCGCGTCGATGCGGCCGAAGACGAGAGCGAAGCGCATGCCCGGCTGCACGCGGTCGCCCAGCAGGTTGCGCGGGGCGCGCGTGGTGATCTGAAGCTCCGGCAGCGACAGGGTGGGGTAGGGCCCGGCGTCTTCCACCACCACGCCCGGGAAGGGCTGGCGCTTGCGCTGGGCGAGGTACACCAGCTTCCAGTAGCGCGGGCGGAAGCGCTGCACCTGCCCCACCTCCTGGATGCGCGCCGAAAGGTGCGGGATGAGCGTCTCCAGCTCCGCGCGCGCGAGCCTGGGCGCGCCGGTTTCCAGGAAGCTCTGCACCTGGGCCATGTTGACGAAGTCCACATAGCGGCGGATGGGCGAGGTGATGGTGGCGTAGGCCTCGCAGGCCAGCGCCGCGTGCTTGCGCGGCTGGCACTCCAAAAGCGGCGGGGCCAGCAGCTTGACCACGCGGAAGATGTCCACCGCGTCGGTGAAGACGCCGGTGGCTTCCTTCGGCAGGGCGATGTCCTGGGTGCGGTGCAGCAGCGGCACGCCGTTTTCCCGCGCCCACACGGCCAGGCCGCTGTTGGCCAGGATCATGAATTCGCTGACGAGCAGCTCGGCGTCCGGGCTGGTCTCCCGCAGGACGACGTCCACCTTGACGCTGGCCGGCTCGCCCTCAAGCGTCACCTGGGGCTCGGGCTTGTCGATGACCACGGCACCGCGCTCCAGCCTGCGCTGGAACAGCTCCCGGGCGATCTTCATGGCCAGGGAAATGTGCGCGTCGGAGCCTGTTTCGATGGCCGCCTGGGCGTCGGGATAGGCGATGTTCCGGGCGATTGTGACCCAGGTGAGGCGCGGCCGGGTCTCGACGATCTCGGCGCGCTGGTTCAGCAGGAACTCGGCCACCAGGGCGGGCTTGGGGCCGTCGGCCGTGAGGCTGTAGAGGCCGGTGCCCAGTTCCTCGGGCATCATGTGGCCGGAGCCTTCGGGCAGGTACAGGCTGGTGGCGCGGGAGAACACCTCGCGGTCCAGCCCGGCGCCGAAGTCCCAGCTCAGGCAGGGCCGGGCCAGGGTCACGCGGCAGCTGTAGCCGGGGGTGCCGTCGGGCAGGGTGGTCTCGGCCACGAAAAAGGCGTCGTCGATGTCGCGCGTGGTGGCCGCGTCGATGCTCACGTAGGGCGTGGGGTCCAGCTCCGCTGCGGCGGCAAGGGCGGCGAAGCGCTCCTTCTGGGCGGCGATCTCCCCGGCGAAGGCTTTCGCCCAGGCGTCGCCCCAGGCGTACCCGGCCTCGTCCAGCAGGTGGTTGTGGTGCGGGGGCAGAACGCCCCAGGCCTGGGCCAGCTGCAGGGCCAGGTGCGGGTGCTCGCCCTTGATGTTCAGCGGCTTCTTGAGGCTCTCCCAGAGCTTGGCCAGGGCGTCGTACTCGCCGCCCGGGCCTCCGGTGGTCTTCTTGGCCACCTGGGCCAGCAGCATGGCCCGCAGGCGGGCCTCCACCTCGGGGTCCAGGCCTTCGGCCTCCGGCAGGATGACGTGCGGGGAGAGCGGCGGCTGGCCGTTTTTGATGCGCGCCCACAGGGCGGAGAGGATGGCGTGCCCGGCGGATGCCACGGCCTCGCGGTCCTTTTCCTCCCGCTCGCGCACCAGGCGGGCCTCCACCTTGTCCGCGGGGTGGATCTCGAAGTCCGGCGGCTGGAACTTGAAATGGGCCTTGGCCGAGAGCAGCGCCCGGCCGAGCCCGGCGATCTCGTCCACGCCGGGGTCGGTCCACAGCAGCCCCGCGAACCATTCGGCCGGGGCCTGGGGCAGCTCGCCCTGGGCCATTTCCCACAGCTCCACGGCGTTCACGCCGCTGGCGATGTCCCTGCGGCGGGCCTCGATGTCCTCCAGCCGGTGGCCGATCTCCTCGCGCGTGGCGCCGGGAGGGAATTCCGGTCCGATCCAGGGCAGCAGGCGGGCGGCGGGCAGCTTCACCTCGCGCTTGGTGCGGGTCAAAAGGCGCAGGCGGCCCTGGCTTTCCTCCAGAACCCAGGCGATGTGCGCCTCGTTGTCCTGCAGGAACTCCACCACCGCGCCCGGCCGGGGAAAGCCGGAGAGCTTGAGCGTCTTGGTCATGCGGGCCTTGTGCTTTCTAATGCTTGAAGGAGCGCTGGCCGGTGAAGACCATGGCCACCTGGGGCGTGGCCTCGTTCACCGCGCGGATGACCTCGAAGTCGCGCATGGATCCGCCGGGCTGGGCGATGGCCGTGACGCCCTGCTCCAGGCACAGGTCCACGCCGTCGCGGAAGGGGAAGAAGCCGTCGGAAACGAGCACCGAGCCGGGCAGGCCGCCTTTGGCTTCCTCGGCGCGCCTGCGGATGTCGGCCAGGGCCTCGGCCTTGGCCGAATCGGAACGTGCGGCCAGCATGAGCTCGAAGATGCTCATGTTCTGCTCCTTGAACGAAAGGAGGTCGGCGTACTTGGTGCGGGCCTTGGTGATGGTCAGCTCCACGCAGCCCACGCGGTCCTGCTCGCCGGTGCCGATGCCCGTGGTCACGCCGTCGCGCACGAAGATGACGGAGTTGGAGGACACGCCGGCCTCTATGGACCAGGCGAAGATGAGGTCGCTCATCTCCTGGGCGCTGGGCTTGCGGGCGATGTAGTTCACGCCGTCCTTCTCCGCCGTGGCGGGGATGAAGTCCTCCGCGCTTCTGATGCGGCTCTGGAAGGAGGTCTGCAGCACCAGGCCGCCGTCGAACAGGGCCTTGATGTCCAGGAAGGGCGACCTGGCCAGCTCGGCAAGCTTGGCGATGCAGGGAATCTGCAGAATGCGCAGGTTCTTGCGGGCCTTGAGGATGTCCACCACGCCGGGCTCGAACTCCGGCGCGGCCACCACCTCGAAGTAGAAGGAGTTGATGAGTTCGGCGGCCTCCTTGGTCAGCGGGCGGTTGACCACGATGGCCCCGCCGAAGGCGGCGATGCGGTCGGCCCAGAAGGCGCGGGAAACGGCCTCGGCGATGCCGTCGTCGGTCCAGGCGGCGCCGCAGGGGTTGTTGTGCTTCAGGATCACCGCGCAGGGCTTGGCGGTGAGGTACTGCAAAATGTTGAGCGCGTTGTCCACGTCGGTCAGGTTGGTCTTGCCCGGGTGCTTGCCGGCCTGGAGCATGTGCTCCTCCGTCAGCGCGGAGACAAGGCCCTGGCCCGGCCCGCGGAAGGCCACGCCGTCCAGGATCAGCTCGCCGCCGACCTGCTCATACAGGGCCGCGGGCTGGTCCGGGTTTTCGCCGTAGCGCAGGCCGCGCACCTCGCCCCCGATGTTCCAGGTGCGCTTCTTGTACACGATCTCCTGGTTGCCCAGGGTGATGCGCAGGTCTTCGGGAAAGCTGTCACCCAGCAGGGTGGAATACATCTTCTTGAGGTCGCTCATGGCCTGGTCCCCTTCATGTCTTTGGTGTGGTGCGCCCGTGGCGTGGGCAGAGTCGTAGCACAGCCGCCCCCGGCGGGCAATTTTGAATTGGCGGCCGGGCCGGATTCTGGTAACTGCCGCTCATGCGCGGCGCGGTGCGCGCAACCCGGAGGTTTCCCAAAATGCCCGAATCGTACCTGGAGAACGCCCTGCTGAAGCTGGCCCGCCAGCTGGTGGCCTTTGACGAAGCCTCGCTCATGGATCTGTGGGAGCGCTACGCGGAGAGCGTGCGCCAGTTCGAGCCCACCCGCCGCTGGGAGGAGGCCGCCCTCGTGTTCGGCCTCATCCAGAGCGTGCGCATGAAGAATCAGCTCTTCAACTACAATCTTGCGGCCTCGCGCCAGCCTTCCGCCCCGGCTCCGGGCTTCGGCATGCTGGATTTGACCGCGCCGCAGCCGTCGTCCTCGTCGCCCGGCCAGTCGTCCCCGCGCAATCAGCCCGCCACCTCGGCCGGCCCCGCCGGACGCGAGCAGGCGCCGGGCCGCGCCCCGGCCAAGGGATCAGTTCGCGGCAAGCCGAAGGCTGGGAAGCTCATTCCCCTTCGGCGCAGCGAGGACTAGCCCCTTGATGGCGAAGGCGAAGTAGCGCACCTTGTCCACGAAATCCACGGCTTCCGCCCCGCGGCACAGGCCGTAGCGGGTCTGCATGGCCACCTTGGCCTCGGCCAGCATGGGCAGGGTTTGGCGCACGCCAAGCCACGTGGGCAGCGCGCCCGCTTCCTGCGTCCCCTGGCGGACAAGGTCGATGGCGTCCATGACGTGCCCCTGGCCCACGTTGAAGGCGGCCAGGGCCAGCAGCATGGCGTCGTCCGCCCCGTAGCCCATCTCCGCGAACTGCCCGCGCAGCATGTTCAGGTAGCGCGCGCCGGCGTTGATGACCTCGGCCGGGTCGTCCGGATTCTTCACGTCCAGCTCTTCCAGAGTGGCGCCGGTCAGCTGCATCAGTCCGCGCACGCCCGTGGCGCTCACCGCGCCGGGGTTGAAGCGCGACTCCTGGTGGATGACCGCCGTGAGCAGGAAGGGATCCAGCCGCCATTTGCGCGCCGCGCGCTCGATGACCCTCTGGTGGGCGGGCAGGTGCAGGGCCAGGGTCTTGCGCAGAAGCTCCATCTCAAAGGGGTCGGGGTCGGTGGGGAAGAAGCCCAGGGTGCGCTCGCGCAGGTCGGGCAGGCTGCCGTCGGCCTGCACCTGGGTCCAGAAGCCGCGCATGGCCTTGTCCAGGCGGGGCACGTCGGTGCGCCACACGAAACGGTACGAGGCCTCGTGCCGGGTGGGCGCGGTGTCGCGCACCTCGGCCACGAAGGGCAACAGCAGCTGCAGGGCGTCCAGCGGCAGGGCCGGGGCCTGCCTGGGGCTTAGGGAGAAGGACTTGGCCACGCGCAGCAGCTCGTCCAGCGCGCCGCTGGTTTCCTCCGGCGGGGCGTAGCCGTCCTCCCAGTCCACGGCGTAGATGGGCTGGCGGTCGTACTCCGGCCCGTAGGCGATGTGCGAGCGTTTGCGCTCTCTCTTGGCCTCGCGGGGGCTGACCCCCAGGGGGGCCACGCCAAGGGCCAGGCCTATCTGGGCGCGTCCTTCCTCGACGAGGTCGAGGGCGTCCTCCGGCGTGTCGGTAAGGACGAAAGTCAGCTCCACGCCGTGTTCGCGGGCGAAGCGTTCCAGCAAAGACTTCTCGAAACTCATGGAGGCGTCGGCCGTGATCCGCGTTTGACGCGGGGCGGCCACCACCAGGCTCTTGGGCATGGGGAGCGTCAGCGTGTGATGCACCACGAGCCCGGCCAGCGCAGCCGTGAGCACGCCGAGGATCAGGCGCTCGCGCCCGAAGGCCCTGCGGGCTCTGGCTGTATTGTCCGGGGGGGTTGTTGACATGCGGGGATTCCTCTTTTACGCAATTGTGCCGCTTGCCGCAAATACGGCGTCCTTGAGGACGGGCAAGTAGTCATAAGGAGCGTCCATGTCAAATATCGTGGTCTTCGGGTCCCAGTGGGGCGATGAGGGCAAGGGCAAGATCGTCGACATGCTGGCCCAGGAAGCCGCCGCCATCGTGCGTTTCCAGGGCGGCAACAACGCCGGCCACACCCTGGTGGTGGGCGGAGAGAAATGCATCCTGCACCTCATCCCCTCGGGCATTCTCCACCCGGGCAAGGTGTGCCTCATCGGCAACGGCGTGGTGCTGGACCCGGAGGTCTTCCTGCGCGAGATCGACACCCTGGCGAAAAAAGGCGTGGACGTGAGCCCCGCGCGGCTCATGATCAGCAAGAAGACCCATATCATATTGAGCTACCACCGCGCCCTTGATGTGGCCCGCGAGGGCCTGCGCTCCGGCGGGGCCAAGATCGGCACCACCGGCCGCGGCATCGGCCCCTGCTACGAGGACAAGATGCACCGCTGCGGCATCCGCGCCGCGGACCTGGCCGACCCCGAGCTCCTGCGCGAGAAGATCGCCCGCGCCCTGGAGGAGAAGAACGTCCTCTTCAAGAGCCTGTACGGCACCGAGGCCATGGACCCCGAGGCCGTGTTCCAGGAGCTTCTGCCCATCGCCGAGCGCGTGCGCCCCTACCTTGCAGACGTCTCCACCGCCATCCAGGATGCGGTGGCCGGCGGCGGCACCGTGCTCTTCGAGGGCGCCCAGGGCACGCACCTGGACATCGACCACGGCACGTACCCCTTCGTCACCTCAAGCACCACGGTCTCGGGCAACGCGGCCTCGGGCTCCGGCTGCTCGCCGCGCATGCTGGAGAGGATCATCGCCATTGTGAAGGCCTATACCACGCGCGTGGGCGGCGGTCCATTCCCCACCGAACTCATGGACGCCACAGGCGAATACCTGCAGGAAAAGGGCGGCGAGTTCGGCGCCACCACGGGCCGCAAGCGCCGCTGCGGCTGGCTCGACCTCGTGGTCCTGCGCGAGAGCGCGCGCCTGAACGGCCCCACCGAGCTGGCCGTGACCAAGCTGGACGTGCTCTCCGGCCTCAAGGAGCTCAAGGTCTGCGTGGCCTACGAGTACAAGGGCCAGCGCGTGGCCTACCCCCCGCAGGAGCAGAACGCCATGGCCCACGTCACCCCGGTGTACGAGAGCCTGCCCGGCTGGGACGAGGACATCAGCTCGGTTGCCTCCTTTGCCGACCTGCCGGAGAATGCCCGCAAGTACCTGGACCGCATGGAGGAACTCTCCGGCGTGCCCATCGGCCTCATCTCCGTGGGGCCGGACCGCAAGCAAACCTTCCCGCGCCGCTAGGCGGGCGAAGGCCGCGCAAGGAGCGCCATGCAGAAGACGGCCGCCCCCGGCACGGCTTCGCCAGCCAAGACCCCTTCCGGCAAGGGAGCCCAGACCGCGCCCGACCGGCCGCCCCGGACTCCCTTGCCGGCGGTGGCCGGCCAGGTGCGGGAGCGGCTGCGCGCACTCTGCGCCCGCCCGCCCCAGACCCTGTGCATGGAGGGCGGCACCGCCCCGGACCGCGAGGCCGCGGCCATGGCCTGGGCCAAGCTCCTCAACTGCGTGGACCCTGCGGAAAAAGGCTGCGGCCAGTGCTCCGCCTGCCGGCAGATCGACGAGCGCGCCTTCCGCGACCTCATCGTGGTGGACAAGGCCTACTTCGAGGAGGCCAAGCAGCAGGAGAGCCTCTCCGGCACGGACGCCATGCGCCGCCTTCTGCCCGTGTGGGGCCAGCCGCCCCACGGCGCGGGCAGCCGCGTCACCATCTTCATCGAGGCCCAGGACCTGCACCCCGCGGTGGCCAACCTGCTTCTGAAGACCCTGGAGGAGCCCCGGCCGGGCAACGTGTTCGTGCTGTTGACCCCCCAGCGGGAGCGCCTGCTCCAGACCCTGGTTTCGCGCAGCTTCGTGCTCACCCTGCCCTGGCCCAGGCCGGACGCCCCGGAGCCCGGCGCGGCCGAGTGGATCGACGCGCTGCTCACCTTTTGGGACACGGGTCAGGGCTGGTTCGAGCGCACGGGCAGCAAGGGCGCGGCCGACCGCGGCCTGGCCCTGCGCATCCTCTCCGGCCTGTCGCAGGGGCTGGCTTGCGCCCTCGCCCAGCGTGGAGACGGGCAGGAAAGTCCCGTGGCGCGCAGGCTTGCCCGCCTGGGGCCCGCCGGCCTGCGACGGCTGGACCTCGTCCTCGCGCAGGCCCAGGAGGCCCTGACCATGCCCACCGCTCCGGCTGCCCTTGTGCTCGACTGGCTGGCCACGGCGGTCATCCCCAAGCCCGCGCCCGCACAGAAACGCCCTCGCTAGGGCGCAAAAAAAGCGCCCGGGCCCAGGCCCGCGGCGCTTCGCGTCACTCGTCGTGCGTGGAGATTACTCGTCGTCGTCGCGGCCGCCGCGGACGTCCTCGTCCTCGTCGCGGTCCTCGTCCTCCAGCAGAATGTCCTCGATCTCCCCGGCCAGGTCGTCCAGGCGGGAGCCGTAGGCATCGTAGTCCGGGGACTCGTCGCTCTCCAGGTCGCTGAACACTTCGCGGATGAGGGTGGCGGCCCGGTCAAGCTTTTTTCTGTAGGCGTTCTTCATTGTCTCTTCCTCCGGAGATGGCGTCTGTTCAGGACGGTCCGGCCGCGCTCCTCCGCGTCTGCCTGGGGCCCGCCCGCGCCTGCTCACCTACCTTTACGCGGGCCGCTTGTCCACACCATCTAGGCCAATTTCAGCCGCGGGGCGACGCTCTTCTTGGGCTGGAAGAAGCGCAGCTCCGGCTGGCGGGTCATGGGCTTGGCCAGATTGTCGCGCAGGAAGGCCAGCGGGGCCTTTTGCAGGGTCAGGGGCGGGTTGTCGAAGCTCTGGCAGAACACCTCGCCCCAGTTGGTGGCGTACAGCACGGAGACGCTCAGGATCTTGTTCTTGTCCGTGGGCACCGGCAGGTTGGCGATGACAAAGGCCCTGGTGACGCGCTCCGCCAGGAGGTATTCGTCCAGGTCGGGCTCCAGGGTGGTTTTGCGCGGGAAAAAGGCGAAAAGCTCCGCCAGCAGGGCCTGCAGGTCCAGCAGGGCGATGGGCGCGAGGCTGCGCTCCGCCTGCACGGCCTGACGCGGGTCGTACAGGCCGTTGAACAAAAGCCAGGCGATGAGCCGCACCACGTCGGTGTCGCGCCGGATGGGGGCCAGGGTCTCCACCGCGGCCTTGCCGGAGTTCCTGTCCTTGCCCTTCACGCCCCAGATGGTGCGCTTGCCCGGGGCCTTTTCGGCGTAGAAGAAGAGTTCGGAGAAGGCCAGTCCCTCTGACAGGAAGGGCACCAGCCCCACCTTGTGCTCATGCTGGGCGAAGTTGGCGGCGATGCGCCGGCCCAGGCGGGTCAGGTCCTCCGGGCTGATCTGCGCCGCGCCCGCGCCCGCGCGGATGCCTTCCTGTATGCGCCGGTAGGCCGAGATCATGAACTGGTTCACCAGGCCGCCCAGGCGCAGGGCCGAGGCGAAGGTGGACACGTCGGTCGCGCGGCCGTTCGCGCCGCCGTCCGCGCCGCCGGGCAGGCCCCTGGCGCCGAACTCCGCGGGCAGATCCTCGGCCGGAACGTCGGCCTTGAGCCGCAGGCACTCGCCGATGAGGGCCAGGCTGCCGGCGTCGTCCAGCTGCCGGTAGTGCTTGCGGATGGAGGTGAACAGCGAGAGGTAGGGATCCACGTCCTCGGCCAGCCTGCGGCCGCGCAGCACGGCCTCCTTGATGCGGTCGCACAGAAGCCGCATGTCCTGGCCCTGGTCCGCGTACTTTTCCAGCAGGCCCAGCTTCATGACCGACTTGTAGGGGCTGTGCAGGGCCTTCACGATCTGCCACAGGCAGGCCCCGAAATACTCCTGCGGCGGGATGGGACTCGGCTGGCCCAGGTCCACCAGCTCCGCCGCCAGGCGCGGCGCCAGGCGGGAGAGGTCGGCCAGCAGGGCCTGGGCCTCGCGCTGGGTGGCCGCGGGCGGCGCCGCCCACCAGAGCAGGTCGCGCCCGGCCAGCTTCAGCGCCGTGCGGTAGAACTCCTCCTTCAGCAGGGCCGCCTGGGCCGAGCCGCTGCTCTCCTTGTCGCTCATGCCGAAGTCGTTGTTGCGCACATTCTCCAGGTCCATGGGGAAGAAGTGCAGCTCCAGGGCGCAGTGCTCCCAGGCCCAGGCCTCCAGCGCCTGCAGCTTGCGCGAAAGGCCCGCCATGGCCGAGGCGCAGGCCGCCGGAGCCTGGGGCAGACCCGGTCCGGGCCGCGCGCACACCCAGCAGTCCACGTCGGAGCTGGGCTTCTGCGCCACGGAGCCCAGGGAGCCGATGGCGTACACGGCTTCGAGGACCAGGGCGGGTTCGGGGGCGTCGGCCTGCCTGCCGGGCGCGGCCTGGCCGGGGAACAGGCGCTCCAGGGCGGCGCGCTGGTTCGGTCCCGGCCGGGAAAGCCGCTCCTGGCCGGCGATGGAGCAGGCCGGAACGTCCTCAAGCCCCTTGGCTTCGTCGAACACGGTGGTGGCCAGCAGCACCGGCAGAAGCTCCAGGAACTGCCCCTGGGCCTCGGTGAGCCGCTCCCAGGCGAGCTCGCGGCGGCGCTGGTCCTGGCCGCGCAGGGCGGAAAGGGTCCGCCGGGCCTCGTCCACGCGGAGAAAGCGGGCCAGGCAGGCGCCGACGAAGGCCGCGCCCTGGCCCTGCAGCAGCGCGGGCGGCAGCTCCAGCCCCTCGCGGCAGGCCGTGTCCAGGCAGCGCGCGCGGGTGGCCTCCTCGGCCTGGGCCATGCGGGGATTGTCCGTGTGGCCGCCGTACACGGCCAGGCCGGGGGCCGGGCTGCGCACGAGGACCGTGTCGCACACCTCGCTGCCGGTGAAGCGCGCCGCCGCCAGCTGGCTGGAGGAGAGCGTCATGTCGCGGCAGACGCACCTCTCGAACAGCGTGCCGGAAAGATCGGAACGGACGCTGGAAAGCCGTGACAGGGCGCACTCCAGCAGGTGCGCGCCGGTCAGGGCGCAGGTCCGCAGGCTCACGGACTCCAGGCGCGTCTTGGCGAACAGCGCGCCGCAGAGGCTTGCGTCCGTGAAGGAGCTTGAGCCGATGGCGCAGGCCTCGATGCGCGCGCGGGAGAGGTCGGTGCCCTCGAAGGAGGCGCCCCCGATGCGGCAGCCCCGGAACAGGCTGTGCGTCAGGTCCGAGCCGGAAAAGGAGCAGGACAGGAAGGTGCAGTCCTCGAACGTGCACTGGGCCAGCAGGCAGGAACTGAAGCGCACCCGCCGGAAGACCACGCTCTCGAAGCGGCTGCGCGAGAGGTCCGCGCCGGACACGGCCGCGCCTTCCACCAGCTCGCCCTCCAGGCTGGAGTGGGAGAAGTCCTGGTCCTTCAAGGGCGTCATGGCGTTCTTGAGGGCCTCGGCCAGGCCGGCACGCCGGTTCTGGGCCGCCTTGGGCGGGGGGCTGGCCGGGCCCGCGGGCAGTGCCTGGGCCAGCCAGGGCGCGGCGCTGAAGGGCGGCGGGGCGCCCTTGGGCCGGGCGCGCAGCAGCTCCCCAAGTCCCTGGGCCACCGGGCCGGAGAGATCCCCAAGGCCCAGCTCGCCGCCCATGGTCTTGGCCGCGCGGCGCAGGAAGTCCGGCTCCAGGGCGGCCAGCACGGACATGAGCCGGGCCTCGGCCGCGTGGCGGAGGTCTGCGGCCTCCGGTCCGTCGGCCAGGGCGGCAAGGGCGGATTCCACCCCCAGGCGCGGCAGCATGGGCAAAAGCCGCAGGCCCGCCTGGGCGTACACCCCGCCGCTGGAAACAAGGTCCGCCAGCACCAGGCCCAGCATCTCCGGTTCGGTGCGGGCCGCGCCCAGCAGGCGCTCCGGGGCCTCTGGCAGCAGGGCCAGGCGGCGCATTTCGGCCAGCAGGGCGGCGTCGCGGGGCTCCAGGTCCGGCGGGGCCGCCAGGAGCACCGGCAGGCGGCTGGGCCCCTCCCCCCCGGCGGTGCGCAGGGCGTAGGCCAGGGCCTCCGCGTGCAGGGCGGGCACGGCAAGGGCCTCCACGGCCAGCAGCATGGCTTCGGCCTCGGCCGGGGCCGGGCTGCCGATGAAGCCTTCGGCCAGGGATTCTGCCAGGCCGGCGGCCAGCAGGGCCTCGCGCAGGGGGCGGGCCAGGGCCGCGCCGTCTCCCGCCTGCGATGGCGCCAGGGTCTTGAGGAACAGCAGGGCCTCGCGGGCGTCCAGCTTTCCGGGCGCGGGCAGCAGGGTGCGCAGCCAGGCGGCGAACTGCTTGTCCTCGGCCGGGCAGTCCAGCAGCAGGTCGTTCAAGAGCGCCAGGCAGTCGTGCCCGGGCAGGGCCTGCATGAGGGCCGAGAACTGCGGCAGGGGCAGCACCCGGGCCTGCACGTGCTGGGCGGCGTACACCCGGCCCAGGCGGCCGGCTCCGGCCAGGAACTGGAACAGGCGGTAGGAGAGCACGGGATCGCGCTGGCCGCGCAGCAACGCGCCCATGAGGAAGACGCACTCCCCGGCGGCGGCGGCCTCATCGCCCAGCAGGGGGCGCGGGGCGGCGGGGCCAATTCCGGACAGGGCTCCGGACAGGGCGTCCTGGGCGCAGGCGACGAGTTCCGGCAGGGTTCGGGCGGCGTCCGCCCCCCCTGTCCGGACCAGGCCGCGCAGGGCCGCGGCGATGGCGTGCAGGCCTTGGCTCACCGGGCGTTCCGCTCCGTTCTCTGGCCGCCCTCGGCTCCGCTCATGGCTTCCGTGGCCTCCATGCTTGCGCTAGGCCCCGGCCGCGCGGAAGGCGGCGTTGACGATGGCCTGGGCCTCGGCCTTGAGGAGTTCCAAATGCTCGCGGCCCAGGAAGCTCTCGGCGTAGATCTTGTAGATGTCCTCCGTGCCGGAGGGGCGGGCGGCAAACCAGCCGTTGGCGGCCGTCACCTTCAGCCCGCCGATGTCGGCCCCGTTGCCCGGCGCGCGGGTGAGGCGCGCGTTGATGGCCTCTCCGGCTAGGGTGTCGGCGGCGACCATCTCCGGCGTGAGGCGCTTGAAGGCGGCCTTCTGCGCGGGGCTGGCCGGGGCGTCCAGGCGCTCGTACACCGGGCTGCCGAAGCGCGCCTCAAGCTCGGCGTAGGTCTCGCCCGGCTCGCGCCCGGTCTGGGCGGTGATTTCCGCGGCCAGCAGGCCCATGATGATGCCGTCCTTGTCCGTGGTCCACACGCTGCCGTCCTTGCGCAGGAAGCTCGCGCCCGCGCTTTCCTCCCCGCCGAAGCCGTAGGACCCGTCGATGAGGCCGTCCACGAACCACTTGAAGCCCACCGGCACCTCGGAAAGCCTGCGGCCCAGGCTGGCGGCCACGCGGTCGATCATGGAGCTGGAGACGAGCGTCTTGCCCACGGCGGCGTCTTCCCGCCAGCCGGGCCGGTTGCGGAAGAGATAATCCACGGCCACGGAGAGGTAGTGGTTGGGGTTCAGCAGGCCGTGGCTGCGCGTCACGATGCCGTGGCGGTCGAAGTCCGGGTCGTTGCCGAAGGCCACGTCGAAGCGGTCCTTGAGGGCGATGAGCCCCTGCATGGCGTAGGGCGAGGAGCAGTCCATGCGGATCTTGCCGTCCTTGTCCACGCTCATGAAGGAGAAGGTGGGGTCCACGGCGGCGTTGACCACGGTGAGGTTCAGGCCCCAGCGCTCGGCGATGGGCTCCAGGAACTCCACGCCGGAGCCGCCCAGGGGATCGGCCCCGATCTTGAGCCCGGCCGAGGCGATGGCCTCCATGTCCAGGATGTTGCCCAGGTCGTCCACGTAGGGGCGCACGTAGTCGTGCATGTGCGTGGTGGCGGCCTTCAGCGCGCGCTCGAAGGGCATGCGCCTGACCGGGGCCAGCTTGGCCCGCAGGATCTCGTTGGCGCGGTCCTCGATGGCCTTGGTGGTGGCTGTGTCGGCCGGGCCGCCCTCTGGCGGGTTGTACTTGAAGCCGCCGTCCATGGGCGGGTTGTGCGAGGGGGTGACCACCACGCCGTCGGCCTTGGCCGAGGAGCTTCCGTTGTGGGTGAGGATGGCGTGGGAGATGACCGGCGTGGGCGTGAAGCCGAGGCCCTCGTGCCTGCCCGGCTGGAGCATGGCCGTGACGCCGTTGGCGGCGAAGACCTCCAGCGCGGTGCGCAGGGCGGGCAGGGAGAGGGCGTGGGTGTCCATGCCCAGGAAGAGCGGGCCGGTGACGCCCGCCTTGGCCCTGTGCTCGCAGATGGCCTGGCTGATGGCCAGGATGTGGTCCTCGTTGAAGCTGCCGGCGGTGCTGGTGCCGCGATGCCCGGAGGTGCCGAAGGCCACGCGCTGGGCCGGGTTCTCCGGGTCGGGGCGCGCGGCCCCGTAGGCGGCCAGCAGGGCGGGGATGTCGGTGAGGATCTCCTTGGGGGCGGGCTTGCCGGCAAGCGGATGCAGGGCCATGGGCGGGTTCCTCGCGCGTGGGTTAGGGGATGATGTTGCAGCGCCGGGACAGCTCGGCCAGCTTGGCGTCCATTTCGCGCAGGCGCACGGCCATTATCTCGCAGAAGACCTTGTACAGCAGGGCGCGCACGGCGCAGCGGTCCGCGCCTTCCAGGCGCTCGAAGATGGAGGCGTCGAGCGCGATGCACAGGGAGGGCTTGAGGGCGGTGATGGTGGCCGAGCGCGGGCTGCCGTCCACCACGCCCATCTCGCCGAACACGTCGCCCAGGCGGCGGACGGTTCCCACCTGCACCCCCTTGTGGGTGATGGAGAGTTCGCCCTGGATGAGGAAAAAGACCCAGCCGTCGTACTCGCCCTCGTGGGTGATGATCTCGCCGGGCTCGTAGCGGCGCAGGCGCGACAGCTTCATCACCGCCTCGATCTGCCGCTCCTCCAGCGGGGCGAAGGCCGGAACGCGGCGCAGCTGCTCCAGCATTTCGGCATTCTTGGGGTCGAATTCCTTCTCCAGCATGATGGTCCTCGGCAGGGGGGATTTGCCGCACTATGCCCGAAAGCTCGCCTGCGGGCAAGAATCAAGGGGTATGCCGTGTTCGGCGCGCGCGCCCCTCCCCGCCAGGGCGTCGTGGCCCGCTTCCGGTCACGCGCCCGGGCCGCGCGTCTGCCCTGGGCGCTTGCGGGTGGAATGCTTGATCAAGCCCCATGGCTGGGCTATACGAACCGTATTCCGTATCGGGTTTTGCGCCGGAAGGCGCGCCAAGCCCCCCCGGACGGAAAAGGGAGCGGCCCATGGATGCAAGTCCGAAGGTGGTGCGCGAGTTTATCGCGCGGTCCAAGTTCAACCTGCAGCGCAAGGACGTGCTGCGCAGCCTGCGGGCCCTGGCCCAGGGGCTGGAGCTTCTGTCCGGGTCGCAGATCTTCGGCCGCGAGCGCATCGAGATCAGCATCCTCATGGAGGAGGCCGTGCGCACCCTGGGCGAGAGCGAGGCCATCAAGCGCGCCGTGCCCGCCGGGCTGAGCTACAAGAAAGGACAGGAGAAGGAACTGGCCGCCAGCCTTACCCGCATGGCCGACGTGCTGGAAAAGCTTTTGGGCAAGGCCGAGGTGGAGGCGCGGCGCAAGCGCCTGGCCGAGCTGGACGAGCTGGTGCTGGCCGGGCAGGCCGAGCTGGAGAACAAGCAGCCCCTGGAGGCGCGCAAGTTCTTCCGCCGGGCCATGGATTCCTTCGGCGACGAGCCGGGCCTGCTGGTGGACCTGGGCAACCGCCTCATGCTTGCCGGCCTGCCGGGGGAAGCCTGCGAATATTTCCAGAAGAGCATCGAGGCCGCCCCGGGCGACCAGCGCGGCTACGAATTTCTGGCCCAGTGCCTGGACGCCACGGGCGAGGGGTTCAAGGCCGAGGAGGTGCTGAAGGCCGCGGTCAAGCGCTTCAACCCCACGGAGCAGATGCTGGTGCGCCTGGCCAAGGGCGCCATGGACCGCCGCGGCTGGGACGACGCACTGACGTTCGCCGAGAAGGCGCTGGAACTGAACCCCACCAGCCGGGACGCCAGGCGCTACGCCGACGAGGCCAGCAGGATCCTGTACGGCGAGAACTACGACGGCAAGAAGGAAGGCCGGGTTCCCCTTCCGCGCAAGCCCATCGTCCTGTAGCCGGCCGGGCTTTCCCGGAACCTAGATTCCTGCGGGTATCCCGCCGTTCTGCGCGGCGGGGGAGTCCTCCTCCCCCTGCGGCTGCGTTTGGCCCATGCGCGGGAACAGCAGCACGAAGCGCGCCCCCTGGCCCGAACGCGGCCGCACGTGGATGGCTCCGCCGTAGTCCTGCATGATGCCGTAGCTGATGGACAGCCCCAGGCCCGTGCCCTTGCCCACCTGCTTGGTGGTGAAGAAGGGCTCGAAGATGCGGGCCATGATCTCCTTGGGGATGCCGGGGCCGGTGTCGGAGACCTCGGCCTGCACGCCGCGCCGGCGCGCCCGCGTGCGCAGGGTGATGCGCCTGTCGCCGCCGGTGCAGGGCTGCCTGGCGCACTTGTCCTCTATGGCGTCGCGCGCGTTCAAAAGCAGGTTCATGAACACCTGCTCCAGGCGGGCGGGGTCGGCCAGCACGGGCGGCAACTCCTGGGCCAGGTCGAAGACCACCTCGATGCCGCGGACCTGCAACTGCTGGCTGAAGAACTCGAAAGCCCGGCGGATGACCTCGTTCACGTCCACGGGCACGGCGTTCTGGGCGGCGGGCTTGCGGCCGAACTCGCGCATGTGGTTGATGATGCGCGTGCTGCGCTCCACGTTGGACTGGATCTTCTCCGCCAGGGCGCGCAGGGTTTCGGCGTCCACGGCCTCGCCGCGCTGCACCTTGCGCAGGAACAGGCTGGCCGCCATGGACAGCACCGACAGGGGCTGGTTCAGCTCATGGGCCACGCCGGTGGCCATCTCGCCCAGGGTGGCCATGCGCGAGGCCTGCACCATCTGCCGCTCGGCCCGGATGCGCTCGGTGACGTCCGTGGCCGCGGCCAGAATCACCGGCCGGTCGTCGGATTCGGAGTGCGCGGCGGTGATGTTCACGAAGAACACCCGGCCGTCCCTGGCCTGGTTGCGCGCGCGGGTCAGGGTTCCGCCCTCGGCCAGGGCGGCCAGGCCAGCCTGGGCGTCCTCCTCCGGGAAAAGCGCGGCCGCGCTCTGGCCCATGAGCTCGCCCCGGCGGTAGCCGTACATGGCCGCGGCGCTGCGGTTCAGGTCCAGGATGGTCATGTTCTGGGAGCAGAGGACGAACAGCGCGCTGGGGATGTTGTTGAAGATATCGAGGTACTTGCGCTCGCTCTTGCGCAGCTCCTCCTCCAGGCGTTTTCTGCCGGTGATGTCCAGGCACATCTCCATGGCCGCGGTGACGCGGCCGTCCTCGTCGTACAGCGGCGCCGTGGTCACGATCCAGTGGGCGCGGGTGCCGTCCTTGTACACGCCCGTCTCCTCGGTGAAGTGCGGCTGGCCGTCGGCGAAGGTCTTTTCCACCGGGCAGTGGGGGCACTTCTCGGTGCGGCCCTTGTAGGCCTCGTAGCAGTAGGCCCCCTTGCGGGCGTGGAACAGGTCGGCGAAGGTCTGGTTGTAGCGCAGCAGCTTGAAGTCGCGGTCCTGCACGGTGATGATGCAGGGCACCCCCTCGAACAGCTTCTGGTACAGCTGGCGCTGGTTCACGATCTCCGCGTGCTTGAGGCCCACCTCCCGGCACATGAGGGCGAAGGCGTGGGCCAGCTCGCCCAGTTCGTCGCGCTGGGGCAGGGCCAGGGCCTTGGTCACGTCGCGCCCCAGCTCGCCCGCGGCCACGCGCCGGGTGACGCCGATGATCTCGCGGATGGGCCGCTGGATGAGCAGGTAGAGCACGGCGTAGAGCACCGCGAACACCCCGGCCAGGAACAGGCCCAGGCTGACGGCGTTGGTCTCCATCAGCTCGGCCAGGGTCTCCTCCTGCTTGCCCAGGGTCATGTCGAGCACGAGCACGCCCAGGACCTTCTCGCTGGGCTTGTGGAAGTGGCAGGCGGCGGTGGCGCAGCCCTCGTCGTTGGCGATGGGGCTGAAGATGGTCAGCCTGCGGGGACCGCCCTCGGGGCCGTCCTCTATGCGCGTGCGCTCCTCCAGCTCCAGGCTGTCCGGGGGCATGGACCCCGGCGGCAGGGGCCTGTCGTGGCAGGCCGCGCACTGGAAGCCCTTCACCGGCCAGCGCACGCCGATGTCCTCCTCCCGGCTGGCGAACATGGCCAGCGCTTCCTTGTTCAGGATGCTGACCCCGCGCACGCCCTCCATGCGGCCGGCGCGTTCCACGATCTTTTGCAGTTCGCCGCGCTCGTTGCGCATCATGGCGCTGGAGGCGCCGCTCTTGATGGCCTCGGAGATGCGGTCGGCCTCAAGGTCGGCGTTCTTCTCGGCCAGGTCGCGAAAGCTCTGGGTGTTGGAGCGGAACAGGAAGATGGCCATGCCAAGGATGAGCAGCACCAGGCAGCCCATGATCTTGGCCGCCAGGGGCAGCCCGGGGCGGAAGCGGTCCGGACCCGGCGGCATGGGGCTCACCCGTGCCCGGCCTGGACAACCGCGGACTGGCCGACAGGCTGGCCGGGGGGCTGGCCGACGGGTTGGCTAAGGGGCAGCCAGACCGTGACGCGCGTGCCCTCGCCCACGGAGGACTCCACCTCGATGCCGCCATGGTGCTGGGAGATGACCTGGCTGGAGATGAACAGGCCGATGCCCGTGCCCTTGCTGCCCTTGGAGGAGAAGAACAGGGTGAACATCTTCTCGCGTTCCTCGCGGCTCATGCCCACGCCGGTGTCGGTGATCTCGAACACGATGCGGCCGCCAGTGGCGGAGGCGGGCGTGCCGCCATGCTCCACCGCGCAGCGGAAGGTGAGCTCCCGCGTGCGGCCCGTGGTTTCGCTCAGGCAGGCGTCCACCCCGTTTTCCAGGAAGTTCACCAGGGCCGAGAAAAGCGCCGTGGCGTCGGCCTGGAAGCTGCCCCCGGCCGCGCCGAAGTCGCGCGTGAAGCGGATGTTGTTGGCCGCGGCCTTGGCCTCCACCACCATGGCCAGGTCCTCGGCGAAGGCGCGGGCCTGGTGCTCGGAAACGTCCAGCTCGCGGCTCTTGGCGTAGTAGAGGATGTCGAGCACCATCTTGCGTATGCGCTCCACCCTGTGGCGCACCACTTCCCAGCCGCTTTTGATCTTGGCCACGTCGCCCTTGTTCAGGCCGGACTCCACGCGGTACATGCCGCCATCAAGCCCCATGACCAGGCCCTTGACCCCGTGGGACATGCTGCCGAGCATCATGCCCAGCGAGCTCAGGTGGTCCTGCAATTGGCGGATCTGGGTGATGTCGGTGGAGACCTCCATGACCTTCTCCACGCCGCCGTTCTCGTCCACCAGCGGCGCGGTCCATATGAGCAGATTGCGGGCCTGGCCGCGGGCGTCGGTGACCACGGTCTCGGCCTGGTGGCGCTCCCCGTCCTCGAAGGTGGCCATGATGGGGCATTCGGGGCAGGGCTCGTGGCTGTGCTTGTAGACCTCGAAGCAGGGCCGGCCCAGGCCGGCGGACGGGCCAGCGGGCGGGCCGCCGCCAGGCCCTGGCGCGGCGCAGAACTCGCGCAGGAAGGTGGCGTTGGCCTCCACGATGTTCAGCGAGCGGTCCTGCACGGTGATGGCGCAGGGCACGGCGTCGAAGAGGTCGCGGTAGCGGCGGTGGCTTTGCACCAGCTCGGCGTGCAGGCGCTCCACCTCGGTCATGTCCACGGCCACCTCGAGCACCATGGCGGTGCCTGTGCCCTCGCCGCCGATTCCACCGCCTGTCCCGTCACCTGTCCCGCCATGTGGACCGCCGTTTATGGGCGTGGTGGAGACCAAGGCGTGGAAGCGCTGGCCGTCGATTCCGAAAAGCGTCTCGCGGCTCTGCTGGGGCAGGCCGGTCCTCAAGGTCAGGTCCACGGGACAGCCGACCCCGCCGGGGTAGGCGTCGCCATAGGCCGCGGCCGACTCCCGTCCCTCGGGCTCGCCCAGGCGCGCGCGGTACAGCGCGTTGGCGGTGATGACCCGGCCCTCGCGGTTGTGGATGGACACGAAGCAGGGCAGCTCGCCCAGGGAGCTTTCGCCCCCCGGGGCGCTGGCCACGAAGCGCATGGCCGAGGACAGCCCCTCCACGATCTGCCTGGCGGCCAGCCGGCGCTCCAGCTCCACCAGGCGCGCGCTCTTCTCGGCCACCAGGCGCTCCAGATTGTGGGTGTGCTCGCGTACCTGGCGCTTGAGGGCGATGCGCTCGCGCGCCTTGCCCAGGCTGTGCTCCAGGAGGGTGATGTCGATGGGCTTGGTGATGAAGTCCGAGGCGCCGAGCTTGAGGCTCTGGATGGCCAGCTCCATGTCCGCGTGGCCGGAGATCATGACCACTTCGGTCTCGGGCAGATGGTTCTTGATGGCGGCGAGCAGGCCGATGCCGTCCAGGCCGGGCATCTTGATGTCGGTGAGGACGATGGGGGCCTGCACGGTGCGGAAGAGCGCCAGGCCCTTTTCGCCGTCGGAGGCGGTGAGGACCGAGAAGCCCAGGTCCTCCAGCAGCATGGAGAGCAGCTCGCGGATGTCCGCCTCGTCGTCCACCAGCAGGATGGTTTCGCGGCCGGGGTCTCGACCGGGCTCTCTGGCGGATTCAGGGCGGGGTGCGGCTTCGTGCGCGGACATGGGGGTGCGCCTGCGTGGCTTTGTGTGGGGCGCTGGCGGGCGGCAGGGGGAGCGGAAAAATGGGGAGAGGGAGCGCGCGCCCTCCCCGCCGCCCGCCGGTGCGCTGCTACTTCAGCATCCGGCCGACCATGGACAGGAGCGCGGCGGGCTCCACCGGCTTCTGCAGCACGGGGATGTCCTTGGACAGGGCGGGCGGACGCGGGCCCACGCCGCTGATGACGATGACCGGGGTCTCCTTCAGGGCTTCTTCCTTGCGCAGGCCGATGTAGAACATGGTGCCGGCCTTCTCGGGCATGTCCATGTCCAGGGTGATGAGGTCGGGCTTGAAGGTGGCGGCCTTCTTGAGGGCCTCGGCCCCGTTGTAGGCCTTCTCGGTCTCGAAGCCGTTGTCGGTGAAGACTTCGTTCAGGAAGTCGACCACTGCCGGGTCGTCGTCCACGATGAGGATCTTCTTGCTCATGGCTGCCTCCTGCCGTTTTGCGCGGCGGGTGGTGGGTTATGCGCGGCCCGGCCCCTGCTGTTCAGGGAGGTCGGGGCCGCCGGGCCCCGGAAGGGGCCGGGCCGCGCGTTGCCTGGGCCGGGGCGGTGTCGGGCGCCGCCGGCCGGGGGCCGCTAATCCTTCAGCTTGCCCAGGCTCTTGGTGAACTCGAGCATGACGCCGAGACCCTTGCGGGCTTCCTTGCTGCTCATGCCGGCCACCAGGCCGAGGGGACCGCACTCCTTGCAGGTGTTCAGGTCCACGTCGCCCATCATGTCGGCCAGCTTCTCCAGCATCTCGCGCGCCTGCGGCGTGGAGAGCTTCTTGATCAGGCTGAGCATGGAGACGAAGCCGTCGCCCATGATCTCGATGTCCTCGGGGGTGTAGGCACGGGCCACCTTTCCGCGGACCTCGACCATGGCCTTGTACATGCGGAACACGCCCTTCTGCTCCATCTCGTCCAGGAACTCGATGCCCTTGGGCACGGCCGAGTGCAGCAGCGGCTCGATGGTGTTCCAGAGGTCGATGATGTTCTCCATCTGCTCCAGAACGTAGGTGATGTTCTTGATGCTGCGCATGAAGCGCTTGAGGAGGGCGAAGACGTCCTCAAGCTGGAACCCCTGCTCCACGTCGCCGAATTCCTTCATCAGGGTCTTGAAGGCATCGTGGACGATGGGGGTCAGGTCGTGCTTCAGCTCCTGCCAGCCCTGGGAGGCGTCGACCAGCTGCTTGAGCTGGGCCTCCATGCCCTCGATGCGTTTGAGAACCAGTTCTTCCTGACTCATGCTCTTCTCCTGCGATTAGGCGTTGGTCAGATGGTGACGCATCTTGCCGGCCATGAACATCTGGGATTCCAGCGGCAGCTCGTGGCCCTTGAGCATGAGGTTGAAGTACACCCACTTGAACATCATCTTGCCCCAGTAGTTGAAGTGGCTTTCGCCCAGGAGCGAGAAGGGGCCAAGGCCGGGGAAGGGGTACTTACCTTCGAGGGGCTCGACCTTGTAGTTGAAGTCGATGAGGAAGGCCTTTTCGTAGCCGGAGACGATGAAGCAGGTGCTGTGGCCGTCGAAGTCCGGGCGGGGCTCTTCGCCGTCGATCTCGCGCAGGAGGTTGGCGCAGACGATGTCGGCCTGGTAGTGGGCCACGCTGCCGGCCTTGGAGGTGGGGCAGTTGGTGGCGTCGCCGATGACGTAGCAGTTCTCGATGTTCTTGGCCTTGAGCGTGTGCTTGTCGGTGTCGATGTAGCCCATGGCGTCGCCCAGGTCGGAGTCGATGATGATCTGGGAGCCGAAGTTGGGCGGAATGGAGACCAGCAGGTCATAGTCCACGGTCTCGCCCTTCACGCTCTCGATGGTCTTGTCGCCCACGTTGACCGCGGCGATTTCGAAGTTCGGGGTGACCTTGATGTTCTTCTCTTCGCAGATCTTGCCCAGGATGCTGGCGGCCACGGGCTTGGTGAAGGCGCCGGTGAGCGGGGTCACGAGCTCGATCTCGATGTCCTTGCGCACGCCGTTGACGGTGAAGAACCAGTCGGCCAGGTACACGAACTCCAGCGGGGCCACCGGGCACTTGATGGGCATTTCGGCGATGTTCAGCACCACCTTGCCCTTCTTGTAGTACTTGAGCTTCTTCTGCAGGGCCAGGGCGCCGTCGGGGGTGTAGAAGTCGTGGATGTTGCCGCGCCAGTCGTCCATCATGCCTTCGATCTCGTCGGGCATGATGCGGCAGCCGGTGCCGATGACCAGCCAGTCGTACTCATAGGAGCCGTTCTCGCAGGAGACGAGCTTCTTGCTGGGGTCGATATTGGTGATGGTGTCCTGCACGAAGGTCACGCCCTCGGGGATGAAGTCCTTCTTGGGCTTCACGCAGTCGTCCATGGAGTAGACGCCGAAGGGCACGAACAGCCAGCCGGCCTGGTAGTGGTGCTTCCAGTCGCGGTCGATGACGGTGATCTTCCAGTCTTCGCCAAGGGATTTGGCCATCTTGGCGGCCACGATGGTGCCGCCCGCGCCGGAACCGAGAATGAGCAGTTTCTTCATGATCTTCTCCTTTAAAGGTGCATGGAAAAATGAAGCGTCCTAAGCAGCATGGGATCAAACAAGGCGGGGCCGCCCCGCGGGGCGGAAGGCCGGCGTGGCGCTCCCCGGTTTCCTCCGTCTGGCGACTCTGCCGCGGCCCTTGGCCTGGGCGTGGTCGCCGGTCTTCTCCGGTGCGGTGTCCGGGGTCTGCTCCCGCGCCACGCGCGCGGCGCGGTCGGTGCGCGCCTTGCGCGAGGGGCAGGTGTCGGCCGGTCCGTTCATGAAGTCGGCCAGGGTGGTGGCGCGGAACTTCATTTCCATGTGCCGGGCGATGTCGACCCAGACGCTGCCGGTGGGGCAGCCCTCCATGAGCAGGCAGTCCGTGTCGGATTCGCAGCACTGGGGCTTGAACACGGCGCCCTCCATGGTGGTCAGCACGTCGGCCAGGGTGATGAGCGAGGGGTCGCGGCCGAGGATGTAGCCGCCGGTGGCGCCGCGCACGCTCTTCAGGAGGCCGGCGCCCTTCAAGGGGCGGATGATCTTCTCAAGCAGTTTGATGGAGATGCCTATGGTCACCGAAAGGACCGAGGCGCGCATGGGCGACTGGTGCCCGTGGTGCGCAAGTTCAAGCAGGATGCGGGTGGCGTGGCAGGTGCGCGCGGTGGGTTTCATGCCTCTCCCGTGTGTTTCTTCCCGTGGGCGGCCGGAGACGGGCCGCGGGTGTTTTTGAGCCCGGCAATTGCGATTGTCTTAATGGCAATTGTTTTAATAGCAATAAGATCAATCACGATTAGTCCAGTCGGGAATAATGGGAATGGCCTCCTTGAGTCAAGGGAATTGTGAAAATATGGACAAATAAAAATTTTATGACTTGATTTCAGATGGATGCGAGAATCCCCCCCCGGGGTTTCGGCGCGGGAAAATCATCCCTGGGCTGTGCCGGGATTCGCGGTGAGGGGTCGGGCAGGGGGAGCGCCGAATGGATTCAGCGCGCGGGAAAGCCAGCGGGCGTGCGCAGCCGGGAAGCCAGGCGGAACCGGAAGACGGGGGGCGAGGCCGGCCTAGCAGGCGCAGCCGTGGGAGTGGTTCAGGATCTGGTCGTCCTGCAGGTCGCGGATGGTGATGCCCTCAAGCTCGGCCTCCATGACCTGGGTGACGCGCACCCAGGCGCGGTGGCTGCGGCAGGTGCTGGCCCGGTGGCAGGTCTTGGGGTTCTCGCAGCACTGGGTCAGGCAGAGGTTGCCTTCCATGATGCGGATGATGCGCGCCAGGCTGATGTCCTCGGGCCTTTCGGAGAGCACGTAGCCGCCGGCCGCGCCGCGGGTGCTCTGCACCAGGCTGGCCTTCTTGAGGGGCTTCAGGATCTGCTCGATGAAGCGCACCGAGACGCCCGTGCGTTCGGAAATGTCCGCCGTGCGCACTGGGCCGTGCTCGTCGTGGATGGCCAGATCAAGGAGGATGCGCACGGCGTAGCGCGCTTTGGCGGAGAGTTTCATGGGCCTCGCTCGAAATCGGAGTTGGCCGCCTGCGCGGCAGGGGGGCGTGGCCTCCCCTTTGCGGCCGTATGCCACACGGGCCTGGTTTTGGCAATGCCGTTGCCGGTTTGCTCTGGCAGTCAAAAAGGGCGGCAGGCCAGGGAGTTGCACGCCGGGCGCTTATGGGCGCTACGTATATTCCGTATATTGTTCGGTTATGCGCCGCGGTTATCTGGACTTATGTATCTATCTTGGGTACTGATTTGTCCGCCCGCGTCGCTGCGGGCCAGGCCGCAGGGAGCGCGTCCGTTCCGCTCGGCAGGAGGGGGATGAGGTCTTTTTTTGCCTGGTCCATACGTACGCACCTGCTGCTGCTTGTGCTTGCCGCCGCCGTGCCTGCCCTGTGCCTGGTGTGGTGGACCGGCCAGGAGCTTGAACGCCAGGCGGTGCGGCGCGCGCAGGAAACCACCATGCACCTGGCCGCCGGCATGGTGGACGAGCTGGAGCAGGTGGAGGAGCACGCCCGCGTGCTGCTGACCACCCTGGCCCAGGTGCCCTCCATCCGCCAGATGGACAAGCGCGCCGCCACGGCCCTGCTGACCCAGCTGAACCGCCAGAACCCCGCCTACGCCAGCATCCTGCTCATCGGCCTTGACGGCAAGGTCTTCGCCCTGTCCTTCCCCTATCCCGGCGTGGTGGACGTCTCCGGCCGCAAGTACTTCAAGGACGTGCTGCGCACCCAGGCGTTCTCCGTGGGAGAGTACGCCGTGAGCCTGACCACCAAGCGGCCGGTGATCCACTTCGCCCTGCCCGTGCTGGACGACGCCGGCCGCATGACCGGCATCGTGGCCGCGGGCTTCGACCTGGGGTCGCTGGCGCAGAGCTTCAGCTCCGCCGGCCTGCCCGAGGGATCCTCCATGGCCCTTTCCGACGCCAAGGGCGTGCGCCTGTTCCGCTATCCCGATTCCGACCGCTGGGTGGGGCAGGAGGAGCCGAGGGAGCTGTGGCTCTCGCTGCTGGGCCTGGGCGACGAAGGCCTGACCGTGGCCCTGGGGGCCGACGGCGTGCGCCGCCTCTACGCCGTGCGCCGCATGCGCATCCATCCGGAAGACACCGCGTTCCTGCTGCTGCGCGTGGGCATTCCCGAGGCCAAGGCCCTGGCCGAGGCCCGGCGCATCCAGGTGCGCAACGTGGCCCTCATGGTGGGCGCCACCATGCTGGCCGCGGCCCTGGCCGCCATGCTGGGCAACCTGCTCGTCATGCGGCGCATCCACCGCCTTACCGCCGCGGCCGAGCGCCTGCGCGACGGCGACCTGAACTCGCGCACGGGGCTGGGCCATGGCGAGGGCGAGCTGGGCCGCCTGGCCGAATCCTTCGACGACATGGCCCTGGCCCTGCACACGCGGGAGACCGAGCGCCTGGAGTTCGAGGCCAAGCTGCGCCACCAGGCCCTGTACGACCCGCTCACCGGCCTGGCCAACCGCACCCTCGCCCTGGACCGCATCCAGCAGGCGCTGGAGCGCTGCAAGCGCCGCGACGACATCTTCTACGCCGTGGTCATCATGGACCTGGACCGCTTCAAGGTCATCAACGACAGCCTGGGCCACGCCGTGGGCGACCAGGTGCTGGAGGCCGTGGCCCGGCGCACCGTGGGCACCCTGCGCGGGCTGGACACCGTGGCCCGCATCGGCGGCAACGAGTTCATCCTGCTGCTGGAGGAGCTCTCCACCCCCGGCGAGGCCATCCGCATCGTCAAGCGGCTGCGCCGCGTGGTGATGGAGCCCGTGCCCGTGGCCGGGCGCGAGGTGCAGACCGCGGCCAGCTTCGGCATCGTGCTCTCGCCCAACGCCTTTGAGAAGGCGGAGGAGCTGCTGCAGAGCGCGGCCATCGCCCTGCACGCGGTGAAGACCAGCGGCCGCGGGCGCTTCCGGGTGTTCACCCCGCGCATGCTCATGCACGCGGTGGAGCGCCTGACCCTGGAGCAGGAGCTGCGCCAGGCGCTGGAGCAGGACCAGTTCCTGGTCTACTACCAGCCCATCTGGGACCTTTCGAGCACGCGGCTGGTGGGCTTCGAGGCGCTGGTGCGCTGGCAGCACCCGGAGCGCGGCATGGTGGGCCCTGGCTCGTTCATCTCCCTGGCGGAGGAGACCGGCATCATCCTGGACCTGGGCCGGCTTGTGCTCACCCGCGCCTGCGCCGACCTGGCCCAGTGGCGCGAGCGCGACCCCGCCGCGCGCAAGCTCTTCGTGGCGGTGAACCTTTCCAACAAGCAGTTCTCCCAGCACACCCTGGTGGAGCAGGTGGCCGAGATCCTGCGGCGCACCCGCCTCCCGGCAGACAGGCTGAAGCTTGAGATCACCGAGTCCAACATCATGGTCAACGCCGAAAGCGCCCTGGTCATGCTCAAGCGCCTGAAGGCCCTGGGCGTCATGATCAGCATCGACGACTTCGGCACGGGCTACTCCTCGCTCTCCTACCTGCAGCGCTTCCCGGTGGATACGCTGAAGGTGGACCGCAGCTTCGTGGGCCGCCTGGGGCTGGACCCCGAGAACCAGGAGATCGTGCGGGCCATAGTGGCGCTGGCCCACAGCCTGGGGCTTGACGTTGTGGCCGAGGGCGTGGAGGAGAGTGGGCAGGCCTCCCTGCTCAAGGACCTGGGTTGCGAGTGCGTGCAGGGCTTCTACTTCTCCCGCCCGCTGGACGGGGACAGGGCGCGCGAGGCCATAGGCGCGCGCATGGCCGGGGAATAGCCGGCGGGCCGCACACGGAAGCCAAGGGGGTGCGCATGGACGCCACAGCGGAAAAAAGGAAAGGACCGGGCTTCGACCTGCGGGAGCGGCTGGCCGCGGCGCGCTCCGTGCTCTCCAACGAGCGCACCTTTCTGGCCTACCAGCGCACGGCGCTGACGCAGCTTGCCGTGGCCGCCACCTTCATCCGCTTTTTCGACCACCCGACCCTCACCGTCATCGGCTGGCTGCTGGTGCCGGTGTCCGCCGTCACCGCGGGGCTTGGCGTGCTGCGCTACCGGCGCATGCGCGCGCTCATCCGCCTGCTGGAGGCCCAGGCCGCCCGGCAGGAGCAGCTCGGCCGCTAGGCCGCGGGCAGGGGCGAGCGCCGGCTGCTGCCGCGCGTCGCGAAAAAGCCCCCCGGGACCAGCGTTTCGGGGGGCTTTTTCGTGCGCCTCGGCGGGCGGTGTTCAGCCCTGGGGGGCGAGCCCGGCGAAGCCCTTTTCCGGGTCGGCGCAGAGTTCCTCCAGCCCCAGCATGAAGCGCGAGGCGTGCAGGCCATCGGCCAGGCCGTGGTGCAGGTGCAGGTTCACCGCCAGCACCACGCCGGCCCCCCTGGGCTCGAAGCGCCCCCAGACGATGCGGGGAATCGCGTCCTGCGGAGCAAGGGGCATGGGGTGGCTTACGGACGTGAAATGCACCCAGGGCAGGCAGCTCAGGTAGAGGACGTCCTGCGCCGTGGCCGTCAGAAGCGGCGCGTCCGCGCGCTTGATGCGTTCGCTCTGCTCCCGAGTGCGGGCGAGGAAGGCGTTGGGGTCGTCCGTGTAGCGGGCCGCGCAGAAGCGCAGCTCCCCGTCGTGGGCCAGCAGGGTGAAGGAGGGGTGGACCGTCTCGTGCTCGCACACCTCGCCGTCCTGAATGCGCAGCCGCAGCTCCGGGATGGCGTTGGCCGCCTTGGTCACCAGGTAGATCATGCCCAGGTACGAGGGCACCCCGTGCTGCTTCATGAAACCGCGGGCGCGCGTCACGTCGACCTCGCTGTTCAGCGACCAGTAGGGCCACTGCATGGCGCTGAAATACCGGTACTGGTCGCGCCTGCTCCAGGTCTCCATGTCGATGCGTCTCACCTGCGTCTCCCGTGTTTCGTCGCCGTGGGGCACAGTAGCGGTCCCTGCGTCCCGGGGCAAGGCGTGCGGCCAGCCCAACGGCGGCGCGCCAAAGAAAAGGCCCCCCGGACGCGCGGTCCAGGGGGCTTTCTTTGCGTTCGTCCCGGCGGGCTAGGCGCTTTCCAGCTCGCGCATCAGCGCCAGCAGGTTCTCCGCCTGGGCCAGCAGGCCCTGCACGGCCTCCACGGCCTCGCTCATGGCCTCCGTGGTTTCGGAGGCGGTGCGGTTGATGTCGTCGAGCGAGCGGTTGATCTCCTCGCTGGCGGTGGACTGCTCGCCGCTGGCGGCGGCGATGGCGCGCACCTGGTTGGAACTGCTCTCCACCAGGGTCACGATGCCCGTAAGCGCCTCGCCGGAGTCCTTGGCCAGGGTGGTGGCCTCCTCGATGCGCGTCACGGCGAGGTCCACGCTGGTCACGTTCTCGCGCGTGCCGGCCTGGATGCCCCGGATGGCCTCGCCCACCTCCTTGGTGGCGGTCATGGTCTTCTCGGCCAGCTTGCGCACCTCGTCGGCCACCACGGCGAAGCCGCGGCCGGCGTCGCCCGCGCGCGCGGCCTCGATGGCGGCGTTCAGCGCCAGCAGGTTGGTCTGGTCGGCGATGTCGTTGATGACGCCCATGACCTGCCCGATGCCGTCGGCCTGCCTGCCCAGCTGGGCCATGTTGGTCTTGAGGCCCTGGGCCTGGGTGTACACGTCCTGGATGGCCAGCACCACCTTGTGCACCACGCCGGCGCCCATCTGCGCCTTCTGCTTGGCCTGGTCGGCGGCCTCGGCGGCCTGGCCGGCGTTTCCGGCCACGGCGGAAACGGTGGCGTTCATCTCCTCCATGGCCGTGGCGGTCTCGGCCAGGCGGTCCTTCTGGAAGTCCGAGCCCCGGCGCGAGGTCTCGATGCGGTCGGAGATGTCGCGGCTCACCTGGCCGATGGCCTGGCTCACGTCGCGCAGCTTGGCGGCGGCCTGCTGCAGGCCCTCGCGGGTGGCCTCGGCGGCGCGCTGCTTGGCCTGGTCGGCCTCGGCCGTGGCGGCGCGGGCTATCTTGGCTTCCTCCTCGGCCTGGCGGGTGCTTTGCTCGGCCTCGGCGATCTTGTTGCGCAGGGTGCCCACCATCTGCTCCATGGCGCTTTGCAGGGTGCCCATTTCGCCGTGGAAGGTTTCGCCCGCGCGGGCGTTCAGGTCGCCCCCGGCGATGTTCCCCGCCACCACGCACAGGCTGGCGATGGGCCTGGAGATCATGCGCACCAGCGTGAAGACCACCCCGGCGATGACGAGGACCAACCCGCCCATGATGCCCATGAGCCAGTTGCGGATGACCACCACCTTGTCGTGGATGTCGTCCACGTACAGGCCGGTGCCGATGATCCAGCCCCACTGCTTGTATTGGCGGACGAAGGAGATCTTGGGGTAGCTTTCGGCGGTGACGCCGCCCCCCTTCTTGGGCTTGGGCCAGGGATAGCCCACGAAGCCCTGCCCGGACTTTTCGCACACGTCCACGAAGGCCTGGAACAGGTTCTTGCTTCCGCCGGGGAAACTCTGCTCCGGCGCGTTCACGTCGTCGCCCAGCCAGAACCGGTCGGCCTTGTTGAACTTCTGGTCGTCCAGCACCTTGCCCTCAAGGGCGGGCACCGTGGGGTGCATGATGGTGACGGGGTAGGGCCGGGCGCTGTCGGTGATGAAGAAGTACTCGTTGTTGCCGTAGCGCATGTTGCGCAGGCGGGTGGCGGCGCGCTTCTGGGCCTCCTCCAGGGTGAACTCGCCCTTGTCCACGCGGGTCTGGTACTCGGTCACCAGGCTGTAGGCCAGGTCCAGGGTGTCGGTGAGGCTGTCGCGCCTGCCGGTCATGAGGTCTTTTTCGTAATAGGGCAGGAACACGAAAAACACGGCGCAGACGAACAGGGCGATGATGGCCCCGAAAAGCGTGTAGAGCTTGGTGGAAGTCTTGGCGTTCAGCACGGTTTCGCGCAGCATGGAGGGCTCCTTGAAGGGATGCGTGTGACCGGACGCAGCCTTGGGGGAAGGCGCTCTGCCGGGAATTCTCTTTATCGGCCGACTGCGCGTATGCATTAGCGCAGGGCTGTGGATTGTTCCTAGCAGTATTGGCCGGTCTGCGCAAGAAGCGGCGCGAAAAATGGGTGTGAAGCAGGGCGGCGCCGGAGGCGGACGGAAGGGGAAAGGGGAACCGGGCGTGGCCATCCCGGCCCCCCTTCGGGGCGCTTGCGGGCTACTGCGTGACGAGCATGACGTTGGAGGCCTTGACCATGGCGTGCACCTTGCCGCCCTTGGCCAGGCCCATGGCCTTCACGGAATGGGCGGTGATGACGGAGACCATCTCCACGCCGGGGGAGACCTCCACGATGACCTCGGCGTTGACCGGGCCCATGGTGATCTCCTTGATGGTGCCGGGAATGAGATTGCGGGCGCTGACCTTCATGGCGTTCTCCTGTCGGGTTGCGGGGTGGGACGATATTCTGCCATTGCTGGCATAACCGCCCCGGGTCAGCGCGCCAACAGGCACACGGAACAGAGTGAAAACGTGGCCTAGCGGCGGTGGTGGGCGGCGGCTTCCTGGTCGACGACTTGGTCGAGCCCGTACTTCTTGATGCGGTAGCCGATCTGCCGGGGGGTGATGCCCAGGTCCTCGGCCGCCTTGTACTGCACCCAGCCGTTGCGCCGCAGGGCCGCCAGCACCTCGCTGCGCTCCATGGCCTTCAGCGAGCTGAGGCCGGGTGTGCGCTGCGGGGTCCCGGCGCGCTCGGCCTGCGGGTAGGACGTGGAGGCGGCGTTCTGGCTCAGGTAGGGCTTGAGGAACGTCGCGTCCACGCGCTCGCCGTCGCTCATGATGACCAGCCGCTCGATGAGGTTCTCCATCTCGCGCACGTTGCCCGGCCAGTCGTAGAGCGTCAGGTCCGACAGGGCCCGCGGCGTGAAGGTGACCGTGCGGCTGTACTCTCTGGCCACCTTGTCGATGAAGTGGTTGAGGAGCACGGGGATGTCCTCCTTGCGCTGGCGCAGGGGCGGCACCTGCACCGGGAACACGGAAAGGCGGTAGTAGAGGTCGGGCCGGAAGGCTCCGCGCTCGGCCAGTTCGCCCAGGTCGCGGTTGGTGGCGGCCACCACGCGCACGTCCACCTTGCGGGTGGTGTTGGAGCCCAGGCGCTCGAACTCCTTGTCCTGCAGCACGCGCAAGAGCTTGGCCTGGATGCCCAGGGGCAGCTCGCCGATCTCGTCCAGGAAGATGGTGCCCTCGTGGGCGTCCTCGAAGCGGCCGGGCTTTGCGCCCACCGCGCCGGTGAAGGCCCCGCGCTCGTAGCCGAAGAGCTCGCTCTCCAGCAGGTTCTCCGGAATGCTGGCGCAGTTGACCTTCATGAAGGGCTTGCCCTTGCGGCCGGAGAGCTCGTGGATCACCCGGGCGATCAGGGTCTTGCCCGTGCCGGACTCGCCCAGAAGCAGCACCGTGGCCCGGGTGGGGGCCACCTTGCTCACCTGGTGCTCCACGTCCTGCATGGCCTGGCTTTTGCCCACGATGTACGGCCCGCGCTGCTCGCGGGTTATCTGCGAGCGCAGGGACAGGTTCTCGCGCACGAGGGCCTCCTCGCGCGCCTTGATCTTCTCGTTCAGGGACAGGAACTGGCCGATGAGCGTGGCCACCACGGTGAGGAAGGACAGGTCCTCCTCGAAGGCCACCTCGTCGCCGAAGAGCCGGTCCACGTTCAACACGCCCAGGCAGCGGCCGTGGCTGGTGATGGGCACGCCGATGAAGCTGACGCGCCCGCGCTCCAGGTGGCGCGAGCCGGTCTTGTCCAGAAACAGGGGCTCGCGGCGGATGTCCGGCACGACGTAGGGCTTGGCTGTCTGGAAGATGAGGCCGGTGACGCCCTCGTCCAGCTCGTACACGCCCCGCTGGCGCTCCTCGCGGCTCAGTCCGTGGGAGGCGGTGATGGCCAGGCGCTCGTTGTCCGGGTCGGCCAGGGTGATGGTGGCCCTCTTCATGGACAGGCTCTCGGACAGGATGCGCAGCACCTCGGACAGGGCCTTCTCAAGGTCGAGGGCCGTGTCGATGATCTGGCAGATGGACGAGAGCACCTGAAGCTTCAGGTTGCCGAGCAGGATCGTCATGCCCCTGGGAAAGCAATAAGGATGCCGAACCGGGGTATTCTTCCTGCGATTGTTCTAATGGGCTAGAATAGCGTGTGAATCGCGTCTTTTTGCGGCGTGGGGGCGATGATCGGAACGGCGCAGGAATGACAAATATGCGAAATCTGCGCTAATCGGAGTCACAGGATTGCGAATCCGTAGTCGGCGCGCAGGCCCGGCCCGGCTCCGCGTAGGCCCCGAAGCGGGCGGCCAGCAGCATGTCGCGCGCGGCGGCCCCGCCCTCGGGCCCGTCGGGGAACTCCACCACCTCGCGCACGCGGCCGCAGTCGTACAGGGCCACCGTGCCGCCGAACTCGCGCACGTCGTCGGGATCGTGGGTGATGAGCACCGTGGGCGCGCCCTCGGCCTGGCAGATGGCGCGCACCTCGCGGCGCATGCGGTGGCGCAGCAGGGGGTCCAGGGCGGCGAAGGGCTCGTCCAGCAGCAGCAGCCTGGGGCGGCAGGCCAGGGCGCGCATGAGCGCCACCCTCTGCCGCTGCCCGCCGGAGAGCTTGCCCGGCTTGACCTGGGCCAGGTCCGCCAGGCCGGAAAGTTTCAGCAGCTGGGCCACGCGGTCCTTGGCCTCCGCGTCCAGCCGGCCGAAGAACCCGCGCCGCAGGCCAAAGCCCACGTTGTCGGCCACGCTCAGGTGGGGGAAGAGGGCGTAGTCCTGGAACACGTAGCCCACGCCGCGCTCGCGGGTGGGCACGTTGATCTTGGCCGCGGAGTCGAACAGCACCCGCCCGTCCAGGCTGATGCGCCCTGCGTCGGGCGTGAGCAGCCCGGCCACGGCGCGCATGGTCACGGTCTTGCCCGAGCCCGAGGGGCCGAAGAGCACCGTGGAGCGGCCGCGGGAGCTGAGCTTCGCCGCCAGGGTGAAGCAGCGCCCGCCGCCGCGCAGGGTGGTGGTGATGTCCAGGTCCAGCGACATGGGCTCCCGCCTTTAGGGGCGGGCCTCGGTGCCCGGCCCGGAGTCGGAGCAGTGGGCGGCGTCCGGCGCGCCGATGACCGAGGCCGCGGCGCTGAAGACATAGGCTTCGGCCGCTTCAGGCACGGTGCGGGCGGCGAGAAGCGCGGTAAGGGCCAGGGCGCCGATGAGGGGTCGCAAACTCGACATGGTGTGCCTCCTTGGAAATATTTCGGTTCGTTTGACGTCTGATGACATTCGTTGAAGCCGAGGCCGCACAGGTAGTCCAGCGGCGGCCCGGCCGCAAGTGTTTTGCCGGTGTTTCAGGCGGCCGCCAGGCAGGGGACGTGCGCAGCGCATGGAATTCCCTCCCAAATTACGCGTGGCCGCGGTTGAGCAGCTTGCCCGAGGCCAGAAGCAGGGCGACGCACACCAGCGAGGTGAGCACCACCAGGAAGGCCGCCTCGTCGGCCTTGCCCGCCTGGGTGGCCTCGTACACGGCCAGGGACAGGGTCTGGGTGCGGCCGGGCAGGTTGCCCGCCAGCATCAGCGTGGCGCCGAACTCGCCCATGGCCCTGGCCAGGGCCAGCATGGTGCCGGCCACTATGCCCCGCCAGGCCAGCGGCAGCGACACCCGCACGAACACCCGGCCCTCGCCCGCGCCCAGGGTGCGCGCGGCGTTCTCCAGGTGCCTGTCCACGCCCTCGAAAGCCGTGCGCGCGGCCTTGCACACCAGGGGGAAGGCCACCACGCTGGCGGCCAGGGCCGCGCCCTGCCAGGTGAACACCAGGCTCATGTCGAAGGTCTCCTCCAGCCACTTGCCCACAACGCCCCGCCGTCCGAAGACCACCAGCAGGTAATAGCCGATGACCGTGGGCGGCAGCACCAGCGGCAGGGTGCACAGGGCGTCCAGCACCTCCCTGCCCGGCAGCCCCCTGCGGGAGAGGACGTAGCCCGCGGCCACGCCCGCCGCGCAGGCCCCGGCGGTGGCGGTGAGCGCCACCTTCAGGGTCAGCTTCAGCGGGACGGCCGCAGCGGCGAGGAGCTCGGGCAGGGCAATGGGCACGAAAGGGCCTCCAGGTGCGCGCAGCGGGGCTATTCGGGTTCCAGGGGGCAGGGCTCGTACGCCGCCGAGCCGTACTCGTCCAGGCCCAGGTCGGCCGCGGCCCCCATGCCGCCGGCCAGCCACAGGGCGTCCAGCAGCTTGCCAAGCATTGTGTCGAAAATTGTCGAGATGCGCATGTGCTCCTCCTTTTGTCCTGTTTGCGTGTGTTTCCGTTCTCACAGCGCGGCCAGAATCTCGCTGTCCGTCAGCGGGCGGCCCAGGCGCGCGCCCAGTGCGCGCACACGGGCCAGCAGCCCGGCGTCGCAGCCCTGGCCGGCGCTGCCGGGGCGCAGGCGCGCGATGGCCTGCGCCAGGGCCGCGCAGCCGCTCTTGGCGCCCACGCCCACCCGGCGCGAGGCCCCCACCAGCTCCGGCGCAAAGGGCTCGAACAGGGCCGGGTCGCGCAGCAGCCCGTGCACGTGGATGCCGGATTCCGCGGCGAAGATGTCCTCGCCCACCACGGGCCGGTTGCGGGCCACGGGCACCCGGGCCGACTGCCCGGCCAGCAGGCACAGGGGCCGCAGCACGGAAAGATCGTAGGCCGCGCCGCGCGCGCGCACGGCCCAGGCGGCCACCTGCTCCAGGGCGGCTATGCCCGCGCGCTCGCCCAGTCCCAGGGCGCTCGCGTCCACGAATGACGCGCCGTGCTCCAGGGCGGTTACGGCGTTGGCCGTGGCCAGGCCCAGGTCGTTGTGGGCGTGCAGGGCCACGGGCACGGGCAGGCTGGCGGCGAAGCCCCCCACCAGGGCGGCCGTGGCCGAGGGCGTGAGCAGGCCCACTGTGTCGGCCAGGCGCACGCGCGCGGCCCCGGCGGAAACGGCGGCATGGGCCAGGGACAGGGCCTCGTCCGCGTCGGCGCGGGAAATGTCCTCCAGCCCGACGGACACATAGCCGAATCCGTGTGACCGGGCGGCGGCCACCACCGCGCGCACCCGGGCGGCCATCTCCGCGCGGGAGAGGCCCAGGCGCTTCTCCCGGTGCAGGGCCGAGGACGGCGCGCCGATGTTCAGCCGGCTTTCCAGGCCGGCCGCCTCGATGATCCGCAAAAGCCGGGCGGCCTCGCGCACGTCCCCCTCGCGGCAGGGGCTCCACAGGGAAAGGGCCGGGGCGCTCCCCCCGGGGCAGGACGCGGGCAGGCTCTCCGCCGCCCAGGCCAGGAAGTCCTCCAGGCCCTCCATGCCCACCCAGCCGCACTCCATCTCGTCCACGCCGGCCGCGCAGAGCAGTTCGGCCACGCGCCGCCTGGCCCCGGTCCCGAAGGACACCCCGTAGGCCTGTGCGCCTTCACGCAGGGTGCTGTCGATGAGCATGGTCCTCTCCTTGGTTCGGGTCCGTGTTGGCAGGGGGGATTGCAGCCTTGGTGCCAGTTCGACTGTTTCTGGTCATTTGCGTGTGGAATCAGCTGGTTGTTCCCTCTGTGCCGGCCGGGCGCAACTGCATACAAAAGTGTCGTTCCTACAAAAATGATGTGTCGGCGCGTGTCGCAAGCGGGGTGCGCTGCCGCGGGGCAGGGAGGAAAAAGCGCGAGATATCACGCCGTTGCCACTGCGCGTGAGTGCTGGCACGGGCCTTGCCTTAACGGTGCTGTCCCGCAACGACAATTCCAACCAACCGAGCGGAGGAAACGGAAATGAAGAAGATGAGAAAGGTGGCGATCTACGGCAAGGGCGGCATCGGCAAGTCCACCACCACCCAGAACACCGTGGCCGGCCTGGCCGAGATGGGCCGCAAGGTCATGGTGGTGGGCTGCGACCCCAAGGCCGACTCCACCCGCCTGCTCCTGGGCGGCCTGGCCCAGAAGTCCGTGCTCGACACCCTGCGCGACGAGGGCGAGAACGTGGAGCTTGAGGACATCCGCAAGGAGGGCTTCGGCGGCACCTGGAACGTGGAGTCCGGCGGTCCCGAGCCGGGCGTGGGCTGCGCCGGCCGCGGCATCATCACCTCCATCAACATGCTCGAATCCCTGGGCGCCTACCACGAGTCCGAGGACCTGGACTACGCCTTCTACGACGTCCTGGGCGACGTGGTCTGCGGCGGCTTCGCCATGCCCATCCGCGACGGCAAGGCCGAGGAGATCTACATCGTCTGCTCCGGCGAGATGATGGCCATGTATGCGGCCAACAACATCTGCAAGGGCATCATGAAGTACGCCCAGGCCGGCACCGTGCGCCTGGGCGGGCTCATCTGCAACAGCCGCAAGGTGGACAACGAGAAGGAGATGATCGAGGAGCTGGCCCGCCAGCTGGGCACCCAGATGATCTACTTCGTCCCGCGCGACAACATGGTCCAGCGAGCGGAGATCAACCGCAAGACCGTCATCGAGTTCGACCCCAAGGCCGAGCAGGCCGACCACTACCGCAACCTGGCCAAGGCCATCGACTCGAACGAGATGTTCGTCATCCCCAAGCCCCTGGAAATCGAGGCCCTGGAAAAGCTGCTCATGGACTTCGGTCTCATGGAAGCCGTTTAGCCAACCCCTGAAGTGAGACGAGGAGGAACAACACTATGATCATGGTGAGAGCTATCGTCCGTCCCGAGAAGGCTGATGACGTCCTGGCCGCCCTCATGGACGCCGGGTTCCCCGCGGTGACCAAGTTCTCCGTGGCGGGCCGCGGCAAGCAGCGTGGCATCAAGATCGGCGAGGTCACCTACGACGAGATCCCCAAGACCATGCTCCTGAGCGTGGTCAAGAACGCCGACCGCGACTTCGTGGTCGAGACCATCATGACCGCCGCGCGCAGCGGCAAGAAGGGCGCCTTCGGCGACGGCAAGATCTTCGTCAGCCCGGTTGACGAGATCTACACCGTGAGCTCCGGCGTGTGCGAAACGGCCACTGGCGAGGAGGCGTAAACGCCATGAAGGAAGTCATCGCAGTGGTGCGCATGAACATGATGAACCGCACCAAGCAGGCCTTAACCGACGCCGGCATCGACGGCTACTTCGCCCACGAGGTGCAGGGACGCGGCGTGGGCCTGGCCAACCCCCACGTGCTGGAGGGCGCGGCCAGCGGCTACGAGGAGGCCGTGGCGCTTCTTGGCGAGCGCGGCAAGCTCTACCCCAAGCGCATGATCACCGTGGTGGTGCCCGACAAGGACGTGAAGGCCGTGGTCAAGACCCTCATCGAGGTGAACCAGACCGGCAAGCCCGGCGACGGCAAGATCTTCGTCATGCCCGTGGGCGACGCCGTGCGCGTGCGCACCGCCGAGACGGGCGAGAAGTCCATCATCTAACGGCCCACTTTCAATAAGGAGCCTACGAACATGGCCACAAAGAACAAGCTCGTGCAGTGGACCCCCGCCGAGGTCAAGGAGGAGCTGCTCAAGAAGTATCCTCCCAAGGTGGCGAGGAAGCGCGCAGCCTCCATCCTCATCAACGAGGCCCTCTCGAACACCACGCCGGAGATCCAGGCCAACGTCCGCACCATTCCGGGCATCATCACCATGCGCGGCTGCACCTACGCGGGCTGCAAGGGCGTCATCATGGGCCCCACGCGCGACATCGTGAACATCGTGCACGGGCCCATCGGCTGCAGCTTCTACGCCTGGCTCACCCGCCGCAACCAGACCGACGCGGGCGAGAGCGGCGAGAACTACATGACCTACACCTTCAGCACGGACATGCAGGACTCGGACATCATCTTCGGCGGCGAGAAGAAGCTCAAGGCCGCCGTGCAGGAGGCCTACGACCTCTTCCATCCCAAGGGCATCTGCATCTTCGCCACCTGCCCCGTGGGCCTCATCGGCGACGACATCCACGCCGTTGCCCGCGAGATGAAGGCCAAGTTCGGCGACTGCAACGTCTTCGCCTTCTCCTGCGAGGGCTACAAGGGCGTTTCCCAGTCCGCCGGGCACCACATCGCCAACAACCAGGTGTTCCGCCATCTCGTCGGCACCGAGGACAAGGAGAAGGAGGGCGACTACAAGATCAACCTCCTGGGCGAGTACAACATCGGCGGCGACGGCTTCGAGATCGACCGCATTCTGAAGCTGTGCGGCATCACCAACATCGCCACCTTCTCGGGCAACTCCACCTACAACCAGTTCGCCACGGCCCACAAGGCCGACCTCTCCTGCGTCATGTGCCACCGCTCCATCAACTACGTGGCCGACATGCTGGAGACCAAGTACGGCATCCCCTGGATCAAGGTGAACTTCATCGGCGCGGAGGCCACGGCCAAGAGCCTGCGCAAGATCGGCCAGTACTTCGGCGACAAGGCTCTCATCGACCGCATCGAGGCCGTGATCGCCCAGGAGATGCTTGAGGTGAAGAAGGTGCTGGACGACGTGAAGCCCCGCACCGAGGGCAAGACCGCCATGCTCTTCGTGGGCGGCAGCCGCGCCCACCACTACATGGAGCTCTTCGGCGAGCTGGGCATGAAGACGCTCTCCACCGGCTACGAGTTCGGCCACCGCGACGACTACGAGGGCCGCGCCGTCATCCCGACACTCAAGGTCGACGCCGACTCCCGCAACATCGAGGAGATCGAGGTCGAGGCCGACCCCGTGGCCTACAAGCCGCGCAAGTCGGCGGAGGAACTGAAGAGCCTCGAAGAGGCCGGCTACACGTTCAAGGAGTATGACGGCCTGATCCCGGACATGGACAAGGGCACCCTCATCATCGACGACCTGAACCAGTACGAGGCCGAGAAGCTGGTGGAGCTCATCAAGCCGGACATCTTCTGCGCCGGCATCAAGGAGAAGTACTCCATCCAGAAGCTCGGCATCCCCCTCAAGCAGCTGCACAGCTACGACTACGGCGGACCCTACGCCGGGTTCAAGGGCGCGGTGAACTTCTACAAGGAGATCGACCGCCTGGTGAACAGCAAGGTGTGGAGCTACATGAAGGCCCCCTGGCAGGAGAACCCCGAACTCTCGGCCACCTACGTCTGGGAATAGCGAGGAAGAGATTATGTTGCTCAGACACACTCCCAAGGAAGTCACCGAGCGCAGCGCCCTGGTCATCAACCCGGCCAAGACCTGCCAGCCCATCGGCGCCATGTACGCGGCCCTTGGCATCCACGGCTGCCTGCCGCACAGCCACGGCTCGCAGGGCTGCTGCGCCTATCACAGAAGCGCGTTGACCAAGCACTACAAGGAGCCCGTCTCGGCGGCCACCAGCTCCTTCACCGAGGGTGCCAGCGTGTTCGGCGGGCAGGCCAACCTGCTACAGGCCATCGACAACATCTTCACGGTGTACGAGCCCGAGGTCATCGCCGTGCACACCACCTGCCTGTCCGAGACCATCGGCGACGACATCAAGCAGATCCGCGACAAGGCGGACAAGCAGGGAAGCATCCCCAAGGGCAAGCACGTCATCTACTGCAACACGCCCTCCTACGTGGGCAGCCACGTCACCGGCTTCTCCAACATGGTCAAGGGCATGACCGAAGTGTCCGAGTCCACGGGCAAGAAGAACGGCAAGGTCAACGTCATTCCCGGCTGGGTGGAGCCCTCGGACATGGAGGAGCTGAAGCGCCTGGCCGCGCTCATGAACGTGCCCATCACCCTCTTCCCCGACACCTCCGGCATCCTGAACGGCCCCCTCTCGGGCGAGTTCAAGATGTTCCCCGAGGGCGGCGTGACCATGAAGGAGCTGAAGGAGGCCGGAGACGCCATCGGCACCCTGGCCCTGGGCGAATGGTGCAGCGCGGACGCGGCCCGCAACCTGGACGCCAAGTGCAAGGTGCCCTGCCGCGTGCTGGACATGCCCTTCGGCCTCAAGGCCACGGACCGCTTCGTGGATTCCCTGCGCACCATCGCCGGCACCAGCGTGCCCGAGGAGATCACCCGCGAGCGCGGCCAGCTGGTGGACATGATCAGCGACACCCACCAGTACTACTACCACAAGAAGGTCGCCCTCTTCGGCGACCCGGACCAGCTCATCAGCATGGTGGAGTTCCTGGTGTCCATCGACATGTGGCCCGTGCACGTGGTCACCGGCACCCCCGGCGCCAAGTTCGAGAAGCGCATCAAGGAGCTCACCGCGCACCTGCCCTTTGAGGTGAACGTGAAGGCCGCCGGCGACATGTTCCTGCTCCACCAGTGGATCAAGAACGAGCCCGTGGACCTGCTCATCGGCAACACCTACGGCAAGTACATCGCCCGCGACGAGGACATCCCCTTCCTGCGCTGGGGCTTCCCCATCCTGGACCGCGTGGGCCACCAGTACTTCCCCACGGTGGGCTACAAGGGCGGCCTGCGCCTCTTGGAGAAGATCCTCGGCCTCATCCTGGACCGCAAGGACCGCGACGACTCCGAGAGCGTGTTCGAACTGACCCTGTAAACCCGCCGCGTCTCCCGGCCAGGGCTTAAGCGCCCTGGCCGGGGGCCGGCAATCCTCGCCAAACAAAACGGAGCACACCATGGCCTGCACCTCCTCCCGTCCCAAGTCCGGCTGCATCCATCTGCCCGTGGCCGCGCGCGCCAACACCCGCCGCCGCTTCGGCGAGGCCGCGAACCCCGGCCGGGCGCTGGGCGTGAAGGACGTGCTGCAGTGGCTTGACCGCGTGCTGGCCGATTCCCGCTCCGGCCTCACCCTCACGGGCGTGGCCGTCAGCGGTCCGGGCGAGCCCCTGGCCGAGCCCGCCCCGGTGCTGGAGACCTTCCGCGCCGTGCACGAAAAGCACCCGCAGCTGCCCCTGGCCCTGTACACCAACGGCCTGTGCGCGCCGGAGGCGGACATGAAGGCCCTGGCCGGGGAACTGGCCGAGGCCGGCGTGTCCCGGGTCACCGTGCTGGTGGACGCCGTGGACACAGCCATCGTGGAGCGGCTGTTCGCCTGGATTCGCCCTGGCCGGCGCACCCTGGCCCTGCCCCAGGCCGCCGCCATGCTGGTGGACGCCCAGGCCAGCGCCATCCGGGCCTTCCGCCAGGCCGGGCTCCTGGTCACCGCGCGCATGACCGTCTACCCCGGCATCAACGAGGCCCACGTGGCGGACGTGGCCCATGCCGTGGCCGCCCTGGGCGCGGATCTCTTCGAGCTGGCCCCCTACGTGCCCGCTACCCCTGCGGCGCCCCCTGTGGCGGTTCCGGCCCTGTCCGAGACCGGCTGCACCCCGGCCGAGTGCGCCTCCTGCGGCTCGGCCAAGAGTTGCGGCTCCAAGGCCGCCCCCGCGCCGGAACCCGAAGCCCCGGAGACCCTGCCCGCCCTTGCGCCCGGCAGGCTCGACGAACTGCGCGCCGCCGCCAGCCGCTCCATTGCCATGGCTCCGGCGTGCGACCCCTGCGGCGAAGACATCTTGTGGATGGAAAACGCCGGGGCCAGCGCGGTGCTCGCGCCGGAGAATCCCGGCCTGCCCAGGCCCTCGGGCGCGCGGGTCAACGTGGCCGTGGCCAGTTCCGACGGCATGGACGTGGACCTGCACCTGGGCCAGGCCATCACGTTTCTCATCTTCGGCCCCAGAAAGGACGACGGCCTGCCGAGCCTGCTGGGCGTGCGCGAGGCCCCGGAGCCAGGCGGCGGCGACAAGCGCTGGACCGACCTGGCCGAGACCCTGGGCGACTGCTTCGCCATTTTGGCGGCCAGCGCCGGGGCGCACCCCAGGGAGGTGCTCGCCGCCCGGGGCCTCACGGTGCTCACCGCCGAGACGGACATCAAGGGCGCGGTAGACCTGCTCTTCGGCGGCGGGAAAAAAGGCGGCAAGAAGCGCATCAAGGCCGACTAGCCGTCCCGCATCAGACCAACAAACCCTGCAACCTCAAGCCTCAAGGAGTTACCTCATGGCCCTTCCCGAAAAGCTCATCCTCGTCTGTCAAAGCTTCCGCATCGGCAAGGAGCCCAAGGGCATCTGCCACAAGCAGACCGACGGCCTGCTCCAATACATCGAGGAAGGCATCCTGGACCGCGGGCTGGACGTGCAGGTGGCCACCACCGGCTGCCTGAAGCAGTGCGAGAAAGGCCCCATCCTGGTCATCCAGCCCGACAACCTCTGGTTCAAGGGCGTGAACAGCGAGGAGGCCATCGACGCCATCCTGGACGGCATCGAGGCCGGAGAGCCCGCGGCGGAATACCTGATCTCCTAGCGGCACAAAGGGGACAGGACCGGCGGCTCCGGGAACAACGAGCGCAGCAAGCGAGGCGGCAGCAATGACGAACACAGCAAAGGCCATCGGCGCGGAAAAGGCTCCCATCTTCGAGGAGCGCAAGGACCAGATCCACCGCATCGGCGAGGGCGACTTCGCCATGGCCTGCAACCGCGACAGCCTCGCCGGGGCCGTGAGCCAGCGCGCCTGCGTGTTCTGCGGCTCCCGCGTGGTCCTGTACCCCATCGCCGACGCCCTGCACCTGGTGCACGGGCCCATCGGCTGCGCGGCCTACACCTGGGACATCCGCGGCGCGCTTTCCAGCGGGCCGGAGCTGCACCGGCTGTCGTTCTCGACGGACCTGCAGGAGCTGGACGTCGTTTTCGGCGGCGAGAAGAAGCTGGCCAAGGCCCTGGACGAGCTCATCGTCCGCCACGAGCCCAAGGCCGCCTTCGTCTACTCCACCTGCATCGTCGGGCTCATCGGCGACGACCTGGCCGCCGTGTGCAAGGCCGCAAGCGCCCGCCACGGCATCCCGGTCATCCCGGTGCAGAGCGAGGGCTTCAAGGGCAACAAGCGCGAGGGCTACCTGGCCGCGTGCAAGGCCATGCGCACGCTTGTGGGCACGGGCGACGTGAGCTCCATCTCGCCCCTGTCGGTGAACATCATGGGCGACTTCAACCTGGCGGGCGAAACCTGGATCATCAAGGACTACCTGACCCGCATGGGCATCGAGGTGGTGGCGGGGATAACCGGCGACGGCCGGGTGGACGACTTGAGGCGCGCCCATGGGGCCAGCCTCAACCTGGTGCAGTGCTCCGGGGCCACGCAGGATTTGGCCAAGATGATGCGCGACGACTACGGCATCCCCTTCGTGCGCGTGTCCTGGATCGGCATCGAGGACGTGGCCGAGAGCCTGTACGACGTGGCCGAGCACTTCGAGCTGACCAGGCCGGAGCTGGCTGCCGGTCTTGTGGATCGCACGGCCGCCCTGGTGCGCGAGGAGCTGTCCACCCTCATGCCCCGGCTGGCGGAACTGCGGCGCGACCTGGAGGGCAAGAAGGCCGCCGTGTACGTGGGCGGCAGCTTCAAGGCCTTCAGCCTGGTCAAGGCCTTCCGGCATCTGGGCATGGAGGTGGTCATCGTGGGCTCCCAGACCGGCACCGAGGAGGACTACCGCGAGCTGGCCGCCATCTGCGCGCCCGGCACCATCGTGGTGGACGACGCCAACCCGCTGGAGCTCTCGGCCTTCATCAAGGAGAAGGACGTGGACATCTTCGTGGGCGGTGTGAAGGAGCGGCCCATCGCCTTCAAGCTGGGCGTGGGCTTTTGCGACCACAACCACGAGCGCAAGATCGCCCTCGAAGGTTTCGTGGGCATGCTGAACTTCGCCAAGGAGGTCCACGCCTCGGTCATGAGCCCCATCTGGCGCTTCGTGCCCCGGCGGGAAACGGGCCGGAATGTTTCGGACGCTTCAACTGCAACCGGCGCGGAAGCAACTGGCGCGGAGGTGTAGCATGAACGGTGAAATCGTCATGGACAGCGTTCCCAGCAGCGTCGAGCTCATGGAAAGCCCCGGCAACGGGTACAAGGGCCCCAGCCACGCCGCCACCACCAACGCCTGCAAGCTGTGCACGCCGCTTGGGGCCACCCTGGCCTTCAAGGGCGTGGAGGGGGCCATTCCCTTCCTGCACGGCAGCCAGGGCTGCGCCACCTACATGCGCCGCTACATCATCAGCCACTTCCGCGAGCCCATGGACATCGCGTCGTCGTCGCTGGGCGAAAAGAACGCCATCTACGGCGGCGGCCCCAACCTCAAGAAGGGTCTTCTCAATGCCATGCAGAAGTACGGCGCGTCCGTCGTCGGCGTGGCCACCACCTGCCTGACGGAGACCATCGGCGACGACGTGGCCCGCCTGCTGGCGGAGTTCCGCACCGAGTTCGGCGACCTGCCCCTGGCCGAGGTGGTGCACGTCTCCACCCCCAGCTACAACGGCACGCACATGGACGGCTTCCACGGCGCGGTGAAGGCCATGGCCGACCAGCTTTGCGTGGAGGCCACTCCGGCCAACGGGCGGGTGAACCTCATGCCCGGCCTGGTCTCCCCGGCGGACATCCGCCACCTGAAGGAGATCGTCCGCGCCTTCGGCATGGAGCCCATCGTGCTGCCGGACTACTCCGAGACCTTGGACGGCCCGGCGCTCCTGGAATACGAGAACATCCCCTCCGGCGGCACCCCGCTCGCGGACATCCGCTCCATGGGCGGCAGCCGCGCCAGCATCGAGCTCGGCCGGGCCATAAGCACGCAGGACACTGCGGGCACCTCCCTCGCCTCCCGCTTCGGCGTGCCCCTGCACCGCCTGGGCCTGCCCATCGGCATCCGCGAGACCGACTCCTTCTTCAAGGCCCTGAAGGACATCACCGGGCGCGAGACCCCCCGCGACCTGGCCCTGGAGCGCGGCCGGTACATCGACGCCCTGGTGGACGGGCACAAGTACGTGTCCGGCATGCGCGCCGTGGTCTACGGCGAGGAGGACCTGTGCGTCGGGCTCACCAGCTTCCTGGCCGAGATCGGCGTGAGGCCGGTGCTGGTGGCCACGGGGGCCAGGAACCGCAACCTCGCGGCACACATCCAGGCCGCCTGTGGCGACGTGCTGCGCGAGATGCCCGCCGTGCGCGAGGGCGTGGACTTCTTCGACATCGTGGAGGAGGCCAAGACTCTCGCCCCTGATCTCCTCGTCGGTCACAGCAAGGGCCAGCGCGCCGCGCGGGAGTGGAAGATTCCCCTTTTGCGCGTGGGCTTCCCCATCCACGACCGCTTCGGCGGGCAGCGGCAGCTTTGCCTGGGCTACCGGGGCGCGCAGGAACTGTTCGACCGCCTGGTGAACACGGTGCTGGAGAAGAAGCAGAACGATTCCGACGTCGGCTACGGCTATCTCTAGGTCCCCAAGCGCAAAGGAGCCGGATATGAGCGCTATTCTTGATCCCAAGTCCGTCAAGCATCCCTGTTTCAACAAGGGGGCCAGCGGCTCCTGCGGGCGCGTGCACCTGCCCGTGGCCCCCAAGTGCAACATCCAGTGCAACTACTGCAACAGGAAGTACGACTGCGTGAACGAGTCGCGCCCGGGCGTCACCAGCGCCGTCCTGAAGCCCTTCCAGGCCCTTGAATACACGAAGCAGGTGCTGGACAAGGAGCCGCGCATCACGGTCATCGGCATCGCCGGGCCCGGAGACCCCATGGCCAACCCGGCGGAGACGCTGGAGACCATGCGCCTCATCCGCGAGGCCTACCCGCACATGCTCTTCTGCCTGTCGAGTAACGGCCTGGCCATGCCGGAGTACGTGGACGACCTGGCCTCCCTCGGCGTCACCCACGCCACCGTGACCATGAGCACCGTGGACCCCGCCATCGGCGCGAAGATCTACTCCTGGGTGCGCGACGGAAACGTGGTCTACCGGGGCCAGGCCGCGGCCGAGCTGCTCCTCTCCCGCCAGCTGGAGGCCATCGCGGCGCTCAAGGCGCGCGGGCTGGCCGTGAAGGTGAACACCATCATGATCCCCGGCGTGAACACCGGCGACGACAACGCGCCCCTTAAGGCCGTGGCCGAGAAGGCCCGCGAGCTCGGCGCGGACCTCATGAACCTGATGCCCATGCACCCCACGGCCGGCACGCCCTTTGCGGACATCGCCGAGCCGGACAAGGACGCGGTGCACGCCCTGCGCGCCCAGGTGGACCACCTGGTGCCGCAGATGACCCATTGCCGCCGTTGCCGGGCGGACGCCGTCGGACTGCTCTGCGCCGACCGCTCCGGCGAGTTGGGCGGCGTCCTGGCCGCCTGCGGGAAGCTGCCCCCGCAGGGCCAGGACGATCGTCCGCATATAGCCGTGGCCACCCGCGAGGGGCTGCTCATCAACCAGCACCTGGGCGAGGCCAAGCGCTTCCAGATCTGGGGCAAGGCCGAAAACGGGGGCTTCCGCCTGGTGGACGAGCGCCAAGCCCCCACGGCGGGCTGCGGCCCCACCCGCTGGGAGGACCTAGCCCGCGTGCTCTGTGACTGCCGGGCCGTGCTGGTGGGCGCCGTGGGCGACACCCCGCGCAAGATCCTGGCCGAGCGCGGCGTCATCGCCGCCGCCTGCTCCGGCTTCATCGAGGACGCCCTGCGCGTGGCCTACGGCCAGACCGGCGTGGACGGGCTGGAGGTGCTGCGCGCCAAGCACGGCGGGCTGTCCAAGCCCTGCTGCGGCGCGGGGGACGGGTGCTAGGGGACGGGTGCTAGGGGATACGCAAGGGGCTCTGCCCCTTGAACCCCGCTGGGGCTCTGTGCCTCAATCTGACCGGGCCCCGCCAGGAGGTATGCACCCCCTGGACCCGCAAAGGGTGGGGCAGGGGGGCGCTGGGGGGCACTGCCGGTGCGGGCGGGCCAAGTCCCTTGCTGTATGAAAGGGAGCGGGGCATCCAGGAAAAACGAAGCGCGCAAGGGCTGGCGCGCCAGGGGCCGGCACGCAAGGGGCCAGGGAGCCGTTGCGGACCCCAGGCGGAGCCGCGCCCTGGCGTTGGCCGGCCGCTCTCGGAAAATGATGTTCAGGACGAGGACTGAGTAGGGGGTGGCTGGGAGAAGTTGGCTGGGCGAATGGGTGTCGCGCGGGCACGAGGGAGGAGGTTCGCCAATTTTTCCAGGCATTCTGCCTGGCGGCGGAGAATTGGGAGAAAGACCGGCCCCGCGCCTTGACAGCAACGATTATCGATAATAGTTTGTGTTCAACATGAGTGAAACACGCGAGCTGACCCCGAACGCCATTGTGAAGAAGTCCTTGAAAGAGCAGGTGCATGATCTGCTTTACGGCAAGATCATCTCCGGCGAATGCGCTCCGGGCGAGCGCCTCAAGATCATTCCCATCGCCAGGGCGTTGAATGTCAGCCAGGCCCCGGTGCGCGAGGCCCTCCAATGCCTCATCACCAGCGGCTACCTGGAACGCCTGCCCAACGGCGGCGTGCAGGTGAAGCAGTATTCGGACAGCGAGCTGCACGAGGTCTACCAGCTGCGGAAGATCCTGGAAACGGGAGCCCTGCGCGAGGCCGGCAGGAAATGCAGCGAGCTGCGGAGCGTTCTCGAGCCGCATCTCCAGAAGATGCGGGAAGCGGCGGACGAGAACGATCCCATGAAGTACGCCCTGTACGACACCAAATTTCACAGGGGCATCGTCGAATCCGCCGGGAACGAGAAGATGCTGAGCATCTGGGATTCGCTGCTCGTGCCGAAGCATATCATCGGGACCATCAAGCACAAGGGCAAGAATCTTGCCGACGTGGTGCCGCTGCACCTGCCCATTGTCGAGAATCTGCGGAAGTGCGATGTCGATGCGGTGGAGCGGAGCCTGGCGCATCACTACGAGGTCTTGAAGAGGTAGCCGCAGGCCCTGGGCTTTCCCGCTCGGCATCGCTTCGCAGCGGAACAGGCCCACCTCGCCGCGGTGCGGGAGAGTTGTCTCTCGTGATTATATCGATAGTATATTTTATTTCATTCATTAACCCCCACGCCCTCACAGGAGGTACGGTATGAAACAGAAGATTCTGGATGCCTTCAATTTCAGGCACGCCTGCAAGGAATTCGACCCCGAAAAGCGCATCAGCGACGAGGACTTCGCCTTCATCCTGGAGACCGCGCGGCTCTCTCCCAGCTCCTTCGGGTTCGAGCCCTGGCACTTCCTCATCGTGCAGGACATGAAGGTGCGCGAAAAGCTGGCGGAGCATTGCTGGGGCGGCAAGAAACAGTTCCCCACGGCCAGCCACCTCGTCATCGGCCTGGTCAAGAAGGGCTGCTTCATGCGCTGGGACAGCGAATACGTGCAGGACTTCATGCGCTACGTCCAGGAGCTGCCCGAGGACATCGTGAAGATGAAGGGCGATTTCTTCCGGAAGTTCGAGGAGGAAGACTTCGACCTGCTGTGCTCTGACAGGGCGCTTGTGGATTGGGCGACGCACCAGGCCTACCTCCCCCTGGCCAACATGATGACCGCTGCGGCCCTCATCGGGATCGACAGCTGCCCCATGGAAGGCTTCCACAAGAAGAGCATGGAGGCCGCGCTGCACAGGGAGCTGGGCATAGACCTGGACAAGTACACCATGGCCTACGCGGTCGCCTTCGGCCACAGGAAGAACGACCCGCGGCCCAAGACCCGGCGGCCCATGGATGCCATCACGACCTGGATCAAAGGGGATTGAGATGAGCTACCCGAGGCTTTTTGAACAGGTGGACATGGGCGGCATGGAACTGGCCAACCGCATCGTCATGGCCCCCATGACGCGGTCGCGCACAATGCAGCCAGGCGACGTGCCGGGCGAGCTCATGGCCGAGTACTACGCCCAGCGGGCCTCCGCGGGGCTGATCATCTCCGAGGCCACGCAGGTGTCGCTGCAGGGCCAGGGCTACGCCAGAACTCCCGGCATCTACACCGAGGAACAGGTGCAGGGCTGGAACAAGGTCACCGAGGCCGTGCACGCCAAGAACGGGAAGATGTTCCTGCAGCTCTGGCACGTGGGCCGCATCGGCTCGGCCCAGATCAACGGCCTGCAGCCCATCGCCCCCAGCGCGGACGTTGCCCGCAACACCCATGTGTACACCTTCGACGGGCCGGACAGCGACGCCAGGTTCATCCTTGTGGATGAGCCGCGCGAGGTGACCCAGGACGACATCGACAACGCCGTGACGGAATTCGCGCGCGGCGCAAAGAACGCCATTCGGGCCGGTTTCGATGGCGTCGAGATACACGGCGCCAACGGCTATCTCATAGACCAGTTCCTGCGGGGCACGGTGAACCGCCGGCGGGACGGCTACGGCGGCAGCGGGGAGAGACGGGTGCGCTTCCTCCAGGAGGTGACCGAGGCCGTCATCGCCGCCGTCGGACGCGACAAGGTCGGCGTCCGGCTGTCCCCCTTCATCAAGATGAAGGACACGGAGGATCCGGAGATCCTGGACACCATCCTGCTTGCGGCCGGAGTGCTGGACGAGCTCAAGGTGGCCAACCTCCACCTCTGCGAAGCGGACTGGGAGGACGCCCCGGACATCCCCATGGACTACCGCAAGCGGCTCCGCCAGGAGTTCCGCAATCCGATCATCGCCACGGGCAACAAAACGCCGGAGCAGGGGGAGGCCCTGCTGGAAAGCGGGCTGGTGGACCTCATCGGCTTCGGCCGGGCCATCCTCGCCAACCCGGACTTCCCGCAGCGGCTGCTCCGGGGGGCGCCCCTGAACCCCGTGGGCGAAAAGAACACGCTCTTTGCCGGCGGCAGCCGCGGCTACACGGATTATCCCTTTCTGGAGGGCTAGCGGCCCTGCGCCGAAAGCGCACCGCACCGCTCCCTTCTTCACAGCCAACCCTGTGAGGTGACAATCATGACTGCTGCACAGAATTCCCATTGGCCCAATGGCGCACGCCTGGTCGTGAGCTTCTCCATGCAATTCGAAACCGGCGGCCACCCGGAAGGGGCGGAAAGCCCGTTCGCCGGCATGCCCCTGCCCAAGGGCGTGCCCGACCTGCCCGCCGAATCCTGGTTCCGCTATGGCGCCAAGGAGGGCATCCCCAGGATGCTGGAGCTCTGGGACAAGCACTCCATCAAGGTGACCTCGCACATCATCGGCGAGGCGGCGCGCAAGCAACCGGAGATCGCCAAGGCCATCGCCGGCGCCGGCCACGAGGTGGCGGCCCACGGCATGTACTGGAGCAGCCAGTGGAACCTGCCCTACGACGAGGAGCTGAAGTTCATCAAGGACAACGTGGACATCCTCCAGCAGATCACCGGGCAGCGCGCCGTGGGGTACAACTGCAACTGGCTGCGCCGCAGCGTCAACACGCTGAAGATCCTCCAGGATCTTGGCTTCCTGTACCACATCGACGACATAAGCCACGACGAGCCGACCACCACCCTGGTGCGCGGCGAGAAGTTCGTCATCGTGCCCTACACCCTGCGCAACAACGACATCGTCAAGTTCGCCGGGGCCAATTGGAATCCCACGCAGTTCCTGCAGCAGCTCCAGGCCGACTTCGACCAGCTCTACGCCGAGGGCGCGAGCAGGCGCCGCATGATGTCCGTGAGCGTGCACGACAGGATCGGCGGCGTTCCGGCCGTCACCAAGGTCGTGGACGAGTTCATCGGCTACGCGAAGCAGCACAAGGGCGTGGTCTTCATGCGCAAGGACGAGATCGCCAACCTGGTCAAGAACGACCCGGACACCCCCGAGGACGACAGCGAAAGCGTGTACAACCAGTAGCTTCTCCGCAATCTTCCTGCGGAACGCCCTTCGCCGGGGCCGCGGCTCCGGCGAAGGGCGGGCAAAGGGAGGCCAGAATCATGAAGGAAACGATCATCAATCCGGCCGGAGCGTGGAGTTTTTGGTCCGAGGAAAAGAAGGCCGCGTTGAGGCAGGACGAGCGCAACACCGATGTCGGTGACCGCGTGGTTTTTGAAAACGACGAGTTCAGGATCTGGAGCATCCACGTGCCGCCCGGCGGATGGCTCCACTTCCACAGGCACACCCGCCCCTACTACTGGACGGTCTTGACGGAAGGAAAGGCCCGGTCGTACCACCATGACGGCTCCGTGTGGGACACGCAGTACACGGTGGGCGACACCAAGTACCTCAAGGACCTGAGCGAGGACAACGTGTTCATTCACGATGTGCTCAACACCGGGGACACGACCCTGATCTTCTCCACGGTGGAGCTCTTCCGGCAACCCAAATAGCCCCCCAAGCCGCGCTCAGGGGCGATGTGCCCCGCGAGCAGCTCCCGCAAGACCGGAAAGCCCGGCCTTGCGGGAGTCCACCGGCACCACGCCCCAGGAGGGACACCCAGTGCAAAGTAACCCCACCGGGCGCTCCATGAATGCGTCCAACCTGTTCGTACAGGCGCTGGAAAACGAGGGCGTCGAATACGTGTTCGGCATTCCGGGGGAGGAAAACCTCCACCTCCTCGAAGCGCTCCGCAAGTCCAGGCACATCAAGCTGATCCTGACGCGCCACGAGCAGGGGGCCGGCTTCATGGCCGCCACCTACGGCCGGCTGACCGGCAAGCCCGGCGTGTGCCTGTCGACCCTGGGGCCCGGGGCCACAAATCTGGTGACCGCGGCCGCCTACGCCCAGCTGGGGGCGATGCCCATGGTCATGATCACCGGGCAGAAGCCCATCAAGAAAAGCCGCCAGGGCAAGTTCCAGATCGTCGACGTGGTGGCCATGATGCGCCCGCTCACCAAGTACACCCGGCAGATCAACCACCGCGAGCACGTGCCCGCCATCGTGCGCGAGGCCTTCCGCCTGGCGGGGGAGGAACGCCCCGGCGCGGCGCACATCGAATTTCCCGAGGACATAGCCGCAGACCCGGTGTACGAGCGGGAGCTCTTCGCGGTGCAGCCCCAGCGCATCCCGGTGGCGGAGCCGCGCATTTTGGAGCGCGCGGCGCAGATGCTGCGCCAGGCCAAGAAGCCGCTGCTGCTCATCGGCGCGGGCGCCAACCGCAAGCGAGCCAGCGCCGCCCTGACCCGCCTCGTGGACAACACGGGAATCTGCTTCTTCAACACGCAGATGGGCAAGGGCATCGTCGACGAGCGCCACCCCCTGTACCTGGGAACCGCCGCCCTTTCCGACCACGACCACCTGCACGACGCCATCGTCTCCGCCGACCTCATCATCAACGTGGGGCACGACACCATCGAGAAGCCGCCCTTCTTCATGCGCCACGACGACAACCGCACCGTGATCCACGTGAACTTCTTCGCCGCCGAGGTGGACGAGGTCTATTTCCCCCAGCTCAACATCATCGGCGACATCGCCTCGACCATCCACAGGCTGACGGACCTGCTGACCCAGGGCCCCCTGCCCCAGTGGGACAGGGACTTCTTCCTGTCCATCCGCGACACGGTCAAGAACATCTACGGCGACTACGCCCGGGACGACCGCTTCCCGCTGCTCCCGCAGCGGCTTGTGCAGATCACCCGCGAGCTGGTGCCGGACGACGGCATCGTCACCCTGGACAACGGCATCTACAAGCTCTGGTTCTCGCGGGACTACCCCGTCTACGCCCACAACTGCCTGCTGCTCGACAACGCCCTGGCGACCATGGGCGCGGGACTGCCCTCGGCCATCGCGGCCAAGCTGCTCCATCCGCGCCGCAAGGTGGTCTCCATCAACGGCGACGGCGGCTTCATGATGAATTCCCAGGAGCTGGAGACGGCCATACGCCTCGGGCTCGACCTCGTGGTCGTCATCCTCAACGACGGCGCCTACGGCATGATCAAGTGGAAGCAGCAGGGCCTGGGCTACCCTCCCTTTGGGCTGGACTACGGCAACCCCGACTTCGTCCGCTACGCCGAAAGCTTCGGCGCCGCGGCCCACCGGCCGGACTCCGCGGACTCGTTCAGGGAGATCTTCGCCAGCGCGCTGGAGGGGAAGGGCGTGCACGTGATCGACCTGCCCGTGGACTACTCGCTCAACCACGAGATCCTGAGCGTGCGGCCGAGCGTCCGGGACTACGTTCCCAGCCAGGCCGAGGCGCCGCGCGAGTGACACGAACCGCCGCATGAAGAGTGACGCGGGCCCAGGCGGCCCGTCGTCCGCAAACAAGGAGGCCGCACCATGAGACCAGCCATCAGCATCAATCCCGCCACGGGCGAAAAAATCGGGGAGTACGAGCGGATCTCCCTGGCCGAGGCCAGGGAGAAGGCGCACCGGGCGCACCAGGCCTTCCTGGACTGGAAAGACGTCCCCTTGGGCGAGCGCGCCACGCCCCTGCGCCGCCTCTCGGAAATCCTGACCGAGAACAAGGAACGCTACGCCAGGCTGGCGGTGCTCGAAATGGGCAAGACCATCGTCCAGGCCCGCAAGGAAATCGACAAGTGCGCCTGGGTCTGCCGCTTCTACGCCGAGCACGCGGCGGAATTCCTGGAGCCCCGGACGGTGGAGACCGAGGCCACGAAAAGCTACGTGGCCTTCCAGCCGCTGGGCGTGGTGCTGGCCATCATGCCCTGGAATTTCCCCTTCTACCAAGTCATCCGCTTCGCCGCCCCGGCCCTGATGGCCGGCAACGCGGGAGTGCTGAAGCACGCCTCCAACGTCCAGGGCTGCGCCCAGGCGCTGCAGGAGATGTTCGAGCAGGCGGGCTTCCCTCCCCACGTGTTCACCAATCTCAACGTGGAGGCCTCGGCCATCGCCGAGCTCATCGCCGATCCGGCCATCGCCGCGGTCACCCTGACCGGCAGCGACGCGGCGGGACGAGAGGTGGCCGCGGCGGCCGGGAGCAGCCTGAAGAAGACCGTGCTGGAGCTGGGCGGCTCCGACGCCTACATCGTCCTCGACGACGCGGACCTGGAGACGGCCACCGAGCTCGCCCTCAACGGCAGGATGCAGAACAACGGCCAGACCTGCATCGCCGCCAAGCGCTTCGTGGTCCTGTCCGGGATCTACGACGACTTTGTCGATGCCCTGCGGCAGAAGATGATCCGGGTCACCATGGGCGACCCGCTGGACGAGTCCACCTTCCTTGGCCCCCTGGCCCGTCTTGATCTGCGCGACCAGCTCCACGAGCAGGTGCACAAGACCATCCGCCAGGGCGCCCGGCTGGTTTGCGGCGGCGCGAAGCCCGCGGGCCCCGGCGCCTACTACCCCGCGACCATACTGGCGGACGTGCTGCCGGGCATGGAGGCCTTCGACAACGAGCTGTTCGGCCCCGTGGCCGCCGTCATCCACGCCGAGAACGTGGCCCACGCCGTGGAGCTGGCGAACCGGAGCAGGTTCGGCCTCGGCTCCGGGGTGATCACCGCCGACACGGCCCGCGGCGAGCAGATCGCCCTGCAGTTGGAGGCCGGAAACAGCTTCGTCAACACGCTGGTTGTTTCGGACCCGCGCCTGCCCTTCGGGGGAATCAAGCACAGCGGCTACGGCCGCGAGCTCTCCTCCTTCGGCATCCGCGAGTTCGTCAACATCAAGTCGGTCTGGATCAAATAGGCCGGCCGGCCAAGGGGCGCGGCGCGCCGGGGGCCCTCCTTCCCCTCCCTGCCGCCGTGCCCCGACTATCCCTCCTGGAAAGCCGCTTCCCGGGACGCGAGGGCATGCCCCGCCCTCCCCAGGCCTCTCTGCGCGGCCAAACTGTACGGTCAATTTGCGCGGCCAACTGGCGCGGCAGCTTTTGCGCCTTCCGCGGCGCGCGTCCGCGGAAGGGGGGCGTCAGCGCACGAAGCGCAGGGCGTCGATCTCCAGGGTGAGCGGACCGCCGTCCGGCAGGCGGCCGGGCTCGATGCCCAGGCAGAAGTCCTCCACGCTGTCCGGCCGGAACACGTTGTCGCCGGGGGCGAGGCCCAGCCTGCCCGATTCCTCGGCCCAGCCAGGCATGGGGGCCAGGGTGCCGTAGGGCAGGCGCAGGGTCTTCCACTGCCCTGCGGCGGTGAAGAGCCCGAACACGCGGTCGCGCGAGGCCCGGTCCTGGGTGTTGGAGCTGGTCATGACCAGGAGGCCCTGCGCCGGGCGCGAGGCCCGGATGCGCAGCTCCACGGCGCGGGTCTTGTAGAGGTCGCGCCGGGCGGCGCTGGCCAGCCCCACGCAGACGCGCGGGGCGTCCTTCTGTTGCCCCTGCTGCCGGAACGCCTGCTGGCTCGGGCCCTTGGGGCCGGGCAGGGGGGCGATCTCCACCAGGAAGCCGCCGGGAAGCTCCGGATGTGCGCGCACCTCGACACGCAGGGAGTGCTCCTGCCGAGCGCCCAGGGGCCAGGAGCCGTCCGCCGGGGTGGCCTGATCTCCCGGCTGCACGCGCAGGATGGCGGCATCGGCGGCGAAGGCGGACGCGCCGAGCAGTCCCGTCGGCAGCCCGGTTGTTAGCCCGGTCATGAGAAAGGACAGCAGGCAGAGGGCGAATGCGCGCACGAAGGCCTCCGGCGGGTGGTGATGGGCCATGCTAGTGCACCGGCGCGGGCAGCGCAAGGCGCGCGGAATGGTGTCGTGAGGGTGTCGAGAGGGTGTCGTGGGTGGTGCCGGGCATGGCGGGCAATGGGCAGGCCGGGGACGAAGGAGCCCCCGCCCAGACAAGTCCGTGCCGGGGGCGGGGGCTCTGTGCGAAAGAGGAGGCTCGCGGCCTGGCCGCATGGGCGTGTGGCTCGCCCTGCGGCGCTGTGAGCGGGCTGTGGCCTATGGCCTGCGCGCGTCCCCTTCCGTGTAATTTGGGCCGTGCAATTTGGGCCGTGCAATTCGCGGCCGTGCGGTTCTGGCCCGTGTCCCCCCGCGTCCGGCCGGCGTTCGCGCCTAGCGCAGATAGTCCAGGACGTACTTCACGGCCAGGAACACCAGCAGGCCGGAAAGCATCCACTTGATGTAGCGCGCGGGAACGTACTTCTGGCAGCGCGCGCCCAGGTACATGCCGGCCATGCCGCCGATGCCGAAGAGGAAGCCGAGCATCCAGTCCGGCGCAACGGACATGCCGGGGTAGAAGGGCGCGATGGCCTGGTAGAAGGTCACCCCGGCCACGGAGGTGATGAAGGTGCCCATGAGGGCGGCGCCGGCCACTGTGTACACCGGCAGGCCGAAGATGGACACGAAGAAGGGCGCGATGATGGCCCCGCCGCCGATGCCGTAGGTGCCGCCGATGATGCCCACGATGAACGACAGGGAGAGGATGCCCCAGGTGGAGACGTCGTAGGTCTCGCCGTAGAACTCGTAGGCGATGCGCGTGGTGGTGAAGCGGACGACCCGCACGGCCGCGAGCTTCTCGCCGTGGGCCTCCCGGTTCTTGGCCATCTCGCGGAAGCGCGCCACCTGGGCCTGGAAGCGTTCCTCCGCCGCCTTGGCTCCGCCGGTCTGGCCCTTCAGCTGCTTGATGAGGTCGCGCACCATGCGCACGCCGATGTACAGGAGCACGCAGGCCACGAAGAGCTTGAAGTTGCGCGCGTCCGGCAGGTACTGCACCCGCAGGAAGGCCCCTATGAACACGCCCGGCAGGGTGCCCACGATGACCACCCAGGTGAGCGGCCAGACCATGCGGCCCTCGCGGATGAAGCGCCACACGCCGCTGGGTATGGCCACGATGTTGTAGAACTGGTTGGTGGAGCTGACGGAGGGGTTCACGTAGCCCAGCACGCTCATCTGGAAGGGCAGCAGCAGAAACGCGCCGGAAACGCCGCCCATGGAGGTGAAGAAGGAGATGACCAGAGAAACCAGCGGGGGAACCCAGGGCTGCACCTCGATGCCTGCGACTTCGAAGAGCATGGCGGCCTCCTGCTGCGCCGGGCGGAGAGGGCCGCGCCGGGTAGGGGTGAGGGGTTGCTGTCACGCTTTTATATATTTGCGTGACTCAAAGATAATGCAGGCAGAAATGTTTGTCACGGTTTTTCTGGGTCTCAAAGTGAAATTTATGTCACGGAAATAGGATGTTCCGGGCCTTGGCAGGCGGGCGATTTCGGCCTAGAGTCAGCCACAGCCGGAACCTCGAACCCAAGCGAGCGCACATGACCCAGCCGCACGACGCCGCCCCCGCCAAGAACGACATCCGCACCCTGGACGAGGCCCAGGTGGCCCGGCTGGAGCAGTCCTTCCGCTCCTGGATGGATGCCTCGCGCCGCCGGGCGGACTACGCCTCGCGCCGCAGGCTGTGGCTCATCTTCCTGCTCTTGCGCTCCACCGGGGCCCGCCTGGGCGAGGTGCTGGGCATGGACCCCACCCGCGACCTGGACCTGGAGGGCGAGCGCCCGGTGGCGCTCTTCGGCCGGGGCGGCAATGGCGGCCCCAACGGAGCGGGCCGCGAGGTGCCCCTGCCGGCGGACGTGGCACGCGCCCTGCGCGAAGCCCTGGCCGATCCCACCCTGGCGGCCGATCCTTCCCGGCTTTTCGACATGGACCAGGGCCACGTGCGCCGCAAGTTCTACGAGCGGGCCGAGGCCGCGGGCCTGCCCAGGGAGCTGGCCAGCCCCAGCGTGCTCCGGCGCTCGCGGGCGCGGCAGCTCATGCGCCAGGACGTGCCCCTGCCCGTGGTGCAGCGTCTGCTGGGCCAGTCCTCGGCCGATCTGACCGCCGCCTTCTCCGACTACACCGACGACGAGGCCGGGCGCATCGTGGAGGAGTATCTGAAGCGCGAGGAGCGCCGCAAGTCCAGCGCGCGCAACCGCTTCTTCGGCGCGGTGAGCGGGGTGGTCTGCGGGCCCGTGGTGGCCAGCGTGGAGATCACCAGCCTGGGCGGGTTCACGGTCACCAGCGTGGTGACCAGGGAGAGCGTGGAGCGCCTGGGCATCAAACCCGGCGTGCTGGCCACGGCGGACATCAAGGCCCCCTGGGTGCAGCTCTCCGCCGGGGAGGCCGAGCCCAACTCCACGGCCGCCAACCGCTACCCGGCCGTGGTGCGCCGCATCCTGACCGGCGAAGGCCAGGGCGACCCCGTATCCGCCGAGGTGGTGGCCGAGCTCTCCGACGGCACCATGCTGGCGGCGGTCATCACCCTTGAAAGCGTGCGCCGTCTTGACCTTTCCGTCGGTTCCCCCGTATGGGCCAGTTTTGGAGCCTTCTCGGTCATCCTGAACTTCGGCTAGGAGGGGACTCGCCATGCGGAGCCAGGGCCATCCCGCCCGGCTGTGGAAGCCGCTCAAGGACGGAGCGGCGGGCTGCCGCCTGTGCAGCCATTTCTGCGCCATCAAGCCCGGAGAACGCGGCATCTGCGCCGTGCGCGAGAACCGGCCGCAGGACGGAGAAGCCCAGCTCGTGACGCTGGTCTACGGCCTGCCCGCGGCGGTGAACGTGGACCCGGTGGAGAAGAAGCCGCTGTACCACTTCCTGCCGGGCACGCGCACCTTCTCGCTCGGCACCATGGGCTGCAACCTGTCCTGCTCCTTCTGCCAGAACGCTTCCCTCTCGCAGCCGCCGCGCCTGGGCATGGCCGTAAAAGGCCACGCCATGGAGCCCCAGGCCCTGGTGGAGGCGGCGCTCCAGTCGGGCTCGGCCAGCATCTCCTACACCTATTCCGAGCCCACGGTCTTCTTCGAGCTGGTGGAGGACACGGCCAGACTCGCGCGCGGGCGCGGCCTGCGCAACATCCTGGTCACCAACGGCTTCATGAGCGCGGACTGCCTGGAGGCCCTGGGCCCGGCCGACACCGGTCCCGTCCAGGCGGCCAACGTGGACCTCAAGGCCTTCACCGAGGCCTTCTACAAGGAGCAGTGCGGCGCGCGCCTGGCCCCGGTGCTGGAGAACCTGAAGCACATGCGCCGCCTGGGCTGGTGGATCGAGGTGACCACCCTGGTGATTCCGGGCCTCAACGACTCGCCCGGGGAGCTGGCGGAGCTGGCCGGGTTCATTGCCCGGGAGCTGGGCGCGCACACGCCCTGGCACATCTCGCGCTTCCACCCGGACTACAAGTTGCTGGACCGCCCGGTGACGCCCGCCGAGACCCTGCTGGCCGCGCGGGAGGCCGGGCGCAAGGCCGGACTGCGCCATGTGTACATCGGCAACGCCCTGGGCGAGGGCTACGGCGACACCATCTGCCCGGCCTGCGGCATGACCGTGCTGCGGCGCGAGGGCTTCGGCGCGAAGAACGGACTGCCCGGCGGCCGCTGCCCGGCCTGCGGCGTCGAGATCCCCGGAGTCTGGAGCTGATGCGGACCGCGACCCCCGGCGCGTGGGGCCGGCGCGAGGCGCTGGCCGTCTTCCTGCTGGCCCTTGCGCCCCGACTGCTGCACTGGTGGTTCGTGCGCGCAACGCCGCTCGCCGGGGAGTACGTGCCCGACCTCTCGGCCTATCTCTTCGCCGTCCAGCGCCTCATGGCCTCGGCCTACTTCTTCGTGGAGCCCATGGTAATGAGCCCGGGCTACGCCCTGGTCCTGGCGCCGCAGTACATCCTCCTGGGGCCCGACGTGCCGGCCTTCGTGCTCGTCAACGCCGTGCTGGACGCGTGTTCCGCCGTTTTGGCGGGCGGGCTCGCCGCGCGGATGGCGGGGGCGGGCGGCGCGCCGGAAGACGAGCGCCGGGCCGGGCTGCTGGCGGGCATCCTGTACGCCCTGTGCGGGCCGCTGCTTTTTTACGCCCTGCTGCCCCTGGGCGAAGGTCCGGCCGTGTTCTGCCTGCTGCTGGGCCTCACGCTGCTGTTCCGTCGCGAGGGCCGCGCGGGCTCCCTGGCCCCCTGGCTCGCGGGCGCGCTGTTCGCCCTGGCAGCGCTCATCCGGCCCAACATGGCCCCGGCCATCCTGCTGGCCCTCGGCGTCTGGGGGGGCTTCTCCTGGCGCAGGTGCGGCGGGAGAACAGCGGGGCCCGCGCTGGCGCGCTGCCTGCTGGGCTGCCTGCTCGTCCTCGCGCCCTTCATGGCCCACAACGCCGCGGTGGCGGGCAGGGCCTCGCCCTTCGGCTTCCAGGGCGGGTTCACGCTCTATTCCGGCAACCACCCCGGCGCCAGCGGCGTGGGCGACAGCCTGCCCGGCTTCGACAACACGCCCTACCTGGTGCTCATGCAGGCCTGGCAAAGGGCCGAGGCCGAGAGCGGCAGCAGGCTCAGCCTGGGCGAGGCCGACGCCTGGTGGTACGGCAAGGCGTGGCGGTTTTTCGCGGACCACACGGCCGAGGCGGCGGGGCTGCTGGGCCGCAAGGCGCTCCTGCTGGCGAACAACTCCGGCCTGGACGCAACGGCCAACCTGGGCTTCAGCGCGCGCTTCTCGCCCGTGCCGGGCTGGCTGGCCCTGCCCGCCGGGCTGGTGCTGGCTCTCGGCGCGGCGGGCGCGGTGGGCCTGTGGCGGCGGAAGCCGGAGGCCGCCGCCATCGCCGCCCTGCTGCTGGGGCAGGCCGCGCTGCTGCTGCTCTTCCAGGTGACGCCGCGCTACCGCGTGGTGCTGCTGCCCCTGGCCATCATCCTGGGCGCGGCCTGGGCGGCCGGGGTTCCGGCCCTGTGGCGGAGCGGGACGCGGCGGGCGCTGGCGCTTCCGCTGGCCTGCTTCGCCCTGGTGCTCGGCCTGTCCCTCATCCCGCTGAAGGCCCTGGTGGACAAGCCCGGCGTGGAGGCCCAGGAGCACGCCCGCCTGGCCCAGTACTACCTGCTGCGCGGGCCACAGGCCAAGGCGCAGGAGGAGTTCGCCGCCGCGCTGGCCCTGGGCGCGCCGGAGCCGGAGCGCCTGAAGGCCGGTCTGGCGGCCAGCCGGCTTCTGGGCGGGCAGGACGCGACGCCCAGGCCCTTCCCCTAGGTTCGGCTCCCGCAACCGGCGCACACGATCCGCAAATGGCTCCTCGTGGCCTGAACGCGCCGCCAGGAACGCGCCGCCTGGAAGGCGCTCCGGCCCGCAACGCGGAGGAAGACCCTTTCTGGTGACGTGAAGTCCGTTGCCGCCAGCGTCCGGTATGGGCCGCGCCCGCTGCCGTCTGGTTCCGCCGCAGCCGGAGGCCCGTCCTTGCGGAGACTTGTCTTTTCGGAGACGCGTCTTTTCGGAGCATATTTGGCCGGAGCATATTTGGCCGGAGCATATCTGGCCGGAGCGCATTTGACCGGAGCGCATCTGGCCGAAGGCCGTTTCCCCGGAGGCGCGTCCTTGCGGAGACGCCCCCTCCAGCGTATGGGAGGGCATGAGCACCGCCAAGTCGATTGAACCCTGCCTCGTCTTTGCCGACCAAGCCGGCAACATCTACGACCACCCGGACCTCCTCATGCTCTGCCGCCGCGGCAACGAGCTGACCCTGCCCCGGCCCGACGAGCTGATCCCCCTGCCCGAGGACAGCGAGTTCTTCCTGCTGCCCGGCCGCAGCGCCCTGGGCCTGGACCCGGAGACCGGCCGGGTGGAGGAGCTGGGCGAGGCGGACGAGCTGGCCGTGGCCGTGTTCGCCAGCCCGGCGCACACGCTTTCGGCCTCGGCCGCGTACCAGACGCGCCCCGGCGCGCCCATTCTGCCGCTTTTCGCCTACGGCGCCGTGGGCTTCTTCGAGGGGCGCTTCTACGTGTGCGCCCGCCGGGTGGACCAGGACCGCAGGCAGGAGTTCGGGCACATCCCGCGCGAGCGCATCGAGAACGGCGCGCGCAGGCTGCTGGCCGACCTGCCCAAGAACCGGCTCATCCGCCACCTGACCGGCTGCGCGCTGACCTACGGCTGCCCGGCTGCCAAGAATCTGGCCCTGGGCCGCTTCGAGGCCCCGCTGCCCACCTCGCGCGTGTGCAACGCCCGCTGCGTGGGCTGCATCTCGCTCCAGCCGGAGGAATCCGGCTTCCCGGCCACGCAGAACCGCATCGCCTTCAAGCCCACGGACCGCGAGATCGTGGAGGTGATGGCCCGGCACCAGGCCAAGGAGCGCAGGCCCATCTATTCCTTCGGCCAGGGCTGCGAGGGCGAGCCCCTGACCGAGGCCGCGCTCATCGCCGCGGCGGTGTCCACCTTCCGCAAAAAGGGCGGCACGGGCACGGTGAACGTGAACACCAACGCCAGCCTGCCCGGCACGCTGCCCGCCTTGAAGGAGGCCGGGGTGGACTCCATCCGCGTGAGCCTGAACAGCGTGCGCAAGGAGCCTTACGAGGCCTACTACCGGCCCAACGGGTACCGCTTCGAGGACGTCATGGAGAGCATCCGCGTGGCCAAGGGCCTGGGCATGTTCGTGTCGCTGAACCTGCTGTACTTCCCCGGCGTGACGGACTGCGAGAACGAGTGGGACGCGCTGAGCGCCCTGGTGGAGGACACGAAGCTCGACTACATCCAGCTGCGCAACCTGAACCTGGACCCGGAGCTGGCCATGGAGCTGCTTGGCGGCTTTGACCACGGGCCGTGCATGGGCCTGGCGAACTTCATGAAGCGTCTCAAGAAGGCCAGCCCCCACCTGGGCTTCGGCTACTTCAATCCCTACCTGGAGCCCGGCGGACGGGGCGGGGCCGGGGAGTAGTCCCGGTCCGGCCGCGGTCCTTGCCTGCGCGGGCGCAGTCTGTTAAGCGATGCCGAATTGATAGGGGGAAGCCCCGGGCGCGCGGCGCCCTGGGGCGGGACGCACACACGAGGAGAAAAAGGGGTTCGCGCATGAAACGTTTCGCATTCGCTCTTGCCATGGTTCTGGGCCTGGCTCTGGTGGGTTGCCAGAAGGCGCCCGAAAAGGCCGCCGACAACGCCACCGCCAACGCCACCGCCGCCAAGGAGGAGAAGGTCCTCATCAACGGCATCGACGGCGGCGGCTTCCCGCCCTACGCCTTCGTGAACAAGGAAGGCAAGACCGTGGGCTTCGACGTGGAAGCCATCGAGTGGATCGGCAACAAGATGGGCTTCAAGGTGAAGCACCAGCCCGTGGAGTGGTCCGCCATCATCCCCGCGCTTGAGGCCAAGAAGATCGACATGATCTGCTCCGGCATGAGCGCCACCGCCGAGCGCGCCCAGCGCGTGAATTTCTCCGACCCCTACTACCAGGTGACCCAGGTTCTGGTGGTGAAGGCCGACAGCAAGGCCACCCTTGAGCAGATGCTGACCACGGGCAAGAAGATCGGCGTGCAGCGCGGCACCGTTACCGCCAAGTACCTGGAGGACCTCTCCAAGAAGCCCGGCATGAAGTTCAAGCTGGTGCAGTACGACTCCACCGACCTGGCCATGCAGGACCTGCCCGTGGGCCGCATCGACGGCTCCGGCATGGACAACACCATCGCCAAGGACGTGCTGAAGAAGGACAAGAACGCCAAGGTCGCCGGCACCTTCGACGCCCCGGCCGAGAACTACGGCTACGCCGTGCGCAAGGACGACGCCGAGCTCTTGAAGAAGATCAACGAAGGCCTCAAGCTCCTCATGGCCGATCCCTACTGGCAGGAGCTGAAGAAGAAGTACGACATCGACTAGAGCCTTCTCCGGCCACGTGAAATGAAAACCGAAAGGCTTCGGGGGACGCCGGAGCCTTTCGGCCTTTTTCAGGGCCGGGGGTTTTGACCGCAGCAACAGGATTCTATGGATTTCTCCGTCGCCTTCAACGCCGCGCGCGACTCGCTGCCCTACATGCTGGGCGGCGTGGGCTGGACCGCCGGGCTCATCTGCGGCTCCATGCTGCTGGGCCTGGCCCTGGGCGTGCCGCTCTCGGTGCTCCAGGTCTATGGGCCAAAGCCCGTGCGCCGCGCGGTCTCCCTCTACGTGTGGCTCTTCCGGGGCATTCCCATCCTGGTGCAGCTGTACATCTTCTATTTCGGCCTGCTGGCCTGGCTCTCGCAGCTCCCCGGCCTCACGGACATCGGCCTGGACAGCCCCTTCACCGCGGCGGTGCTGGTCTTGGGCCTCACCTCCAGCGCCTACCAGTCGCAGATCTTCCGGGGCGCCATCCAGTCCCTGCCGGGCGGGCAGCTCAAGGCCGCGCGGGCGCTGGGCATGACCGACGCCCAGGCCATCCGCACCGTCATCCTGCCCCAGGCCCTGCGCCTGTCCATTCCCGGCTGGAGCAACGAGTACTCCATCCTGCTGAAAGACTCGGCCCTGGCCTTCACCATCGGCGTTGTGGAGATCATGGCCCGCATGCGCTCCATCGCCTCCACCACGCACGAGCCTGTGAGCATGGCCTTCGTGGCGGGCATCATCTTTTTCGCCCTCACCTGGGTCGGGGTGAAGGGGCTTTCCCTGCTGGAAAACAAGGTCCGCATCGCGGGCTACACGCGCCAAGGAGCGGTGTAACACATGTCCGACGCAACCAAGCCCGCCGTTCCCATCCTTGAGGCCCGCAACCTCATCAAGACCCTGGGGGGCAACCGCGTCCTCGACTCCGTGAGCCTGGCCATCGGCCGCGGCAAGGTGAAGGTGCTCATCGGCCCTTCGGGCGCGGGCAAGAGCACGCTTTTGCAGTGCCTCAACTTTCTCCTGCCGCCCGACTCCGGCCAGATCCTGCTGGAGGGCCGCGAGATCGACAAGAAGAGCAAGAAGGAGCTGTGCTCCTTCCGCCAGCAGGTGGGCATGATCTTCCAGGATTTCAACCTGTTCGACCACCTGAGCGCGCTGGAGAACGTGCGCGTGGCGCTGATGAAGGTAAAGGGCATGGGCAAGCTGGACGCCACCGAGCGCGCGGTCGCCGAGCTGAAACGCGTGGGCCTGGCCGACAAGGCCAGCCTGTACCCGGCCAACCTCTCCGGCGGGCAGAAGCAGCGCGTGGCCATCGCCCGCGCCCTGGCCATGGACCCCAAAATCATGCTCTTGGACGAGCCCACCAGCGCGCTGGACCCCGAGCTCATCGGCGAGGTGCTCTCCGTCATCCGCGACCTGGCCCAGGGCGGCATGACCATGATCATGGCCACGCACCAGATCAGCTTTTCCGCCAGCCTGGCCGACGAGTTCATGTTCATGGAGAAGGGCCGCGTGGTGGAGCACGGCTCCCCGGCCGAGCTGCTGGGCAAGGGCTCGGGCTCGCGCACCCAGGCCTTCTGCGCCAAGATCAGCGAGCTGACGGGCGAGGCCGGCGACGGCGAAGCGGGAGCGTGCCGCCTGTGAGCACCCCGTATTTCGAGTTCCTGCGGGCCGAGCTGGCCCCGGGCCTTCTGGAGGGCCTGTGGACCAGCGTGCTGGTCATCGTGCCCTCGGCGCTGCTGGGCGTCGTCATCGGCATCACGGCCGGGGTGTTGCGCGTGTACGGGGCCAAGCCCGTGCGCTGGCTGGCCGACTGCTACGTGTCGCTTTTCCGGGGCACGCCGCTGGTGGTGCAGGTGTTCTTCTGGTACTTCGCCCTGCCGTACATCAAGATCGGCGGCTGGAGCCTCGTGCTCGACCCCATCGAAGCGGCCATACTGGCCTTCGGCATGTGCAGCGGCGCCTACCAGAGCGAATACATCCGCGGCGGGCTCAATTCCATCAAGCGCGGGCAGATACGCGCCGCCCTGGCCCTGGGCATGACCACCCGCCAGGCGGTCACGAGCATCGTGCTGCCCCAGGCCTTCCGCCGGGCGCTTCCCGGCTGCGGCAACGAGATCATCTACCTCATCAAGTACTCGTCGCTGGCCTCCATCATCACGGTCAACGAGCTCACCGGCACGGCCACCACCATCGCCAAGAACACCTGGCGCAACATTGAGGTGTTCTGCACCCTCGGCGTGTACTATCTGGCGCTGGTGACCATCGCCGCCTGGCTCTTGCGCCTGGCCGAGGACGCGCTCTCCGTGCCCGGCTTCGAGCGGCCCAGGACCTAAGGCAGGCCCCTTTCCCCCAAGAAAAGCCCAGGAGTCGGCCATGCAGCATCCCGGCGCCCCCAATGCAGAAGTCCTGACCCTGCTCGAACGCGAGTTCGGCGCGGACCTGCTCACCGCGCCGGAAGCCGTGGAGGCCCGCAGCCGCGACGACTCCGGCCTGTGCCTGCCGCCGGCGGCCGTGCTGCTGGCCAGAAGCGAGGCCCAGGTGGCGCGCCTGCTCACGCTGGCCAACGAGCATCTCTTCGCCGTGGTGCCGCGCGGGGCGGGCACCGGCCTGGCCGGCGGCTGCCTGGCCGAGACCGGCGGCGTGGTGCTGGACATGACGGCCATGAACCGCATCATCGCCATTGATTCCGACAGCGTGACCGCCACGGTGGAACCCGGCGTGCTGACCGGCGACCTGCGCCGCGCGGCGCGCGCCCAGGGCCTGTTCTACCCGCCGGACCCGGCCAGCCTGGACACCAGCACCATCGGCGGCAACGCCGCCACCAACGCGGGCGGCCCGGCCTGCGTCAAATACGGCACCACGCGCGACTACGTGCTGGGTCTCACCGCCGTGCTGCCCACGGGCGAGGTCATCCAGGCGGGCACGGCCACGCGAAAAGGGGTGGTGGGCTACGACCTCACCCGGCTTCTGGTGGGCAGCGAGGGCACCCTCGGGGTCATCACCCGGCTCACGCTCAAGCTTTTGCCGCACCCGGCGCGCCAGCAGTGCCTGGCGGCCATCTACCCGGACCTCGGCGCGGCCATGCGGGCCATCATCAGCGTCATGACGCGCGGCCACCTGCCCGCGGCCATGGAGTTCCTGGACGCCAGGTGCCTGAAACTGGTGGGCGACCTGCTGCCGGAGCACGTGAAGCACAAGGTTTCCGGCGGCCGCGAGGCCCTCGTGCTCATCGAGAGCGATGGCGGGGCGGAGGAGACCGCGCGCGAGGCCGCGTCCATCGAGGCCATCTGCCGCGAGCTGGGCGCGCTGGCCATCATCCCCGCGCCGGACGACGAGGCCCGCGAGGCCGTGTGGAAGGTGCGCCGCAGCGTGAGCACGCGCATCCACGAATCCTGCGCCGTGTACATCCCGGAGGACATCGCCGTGCCCATCGGCAGGATCGCCGAGATGGTGGGGGCCCTGCCCGCGGTGGAGGAGCGCTTCGGCATCGACATCTACGCCTTTGGCCACGCGGGCGACGGCAACATCCACCTGAACCTCACCGCGCCGGACGAAGCCGCCCGGCCCAGGGTGGAGCAGGCGGCCGAGGAATGCGTGCGCCTGGCCCTTTCGCTCGGCGGCACCATGAGCGGCGAGCACGGCGTGGGCATGGCCAAGCGCCACCTGCTGCCGCTGGAGATAGCGCCCGCAAGCCTCAAGGTGCAGCGCGGAATCAAGCGCCTGCTGGACCCGAACAACATCCTGAACCCCGGCAAGCTGTTCCCCGGGGAGGAGTAGCAATGGAGCTCGAATCCCGGCTTTCCCGCCGCGTGAGGCAGATCAAGATCTCCGCCACCAAGGAGATGCCCATGATCGCGGCCCGGGTGGGCGGCTGCGTGTCCCTCGGCCAGGGCATCCCGTCCTTCAAGACCCCGGAGCATGTGGTGGACGCCGTGGCCAGGGCCCTGCGCGACGACCCGGCCGCGGGCAAGTATTCCCTGCAGCCGGGCATGCCCGCCCTGCGCCGCGCGGCGGCGGAGCTGCTCCGGGCCGAAAAGGGCCTGCCGGCGGATGCCGAGCGCGAGGTGGCCATCACCGTGGGCGGCATGGAGGGGCTCCTGTGCGCCATGCTGACCTTGGTCGGCCCCGGCGACGAGGTCATCGTGCCCGAGCCCTTTTACCCCTCCCACGTGGAGCAGATCCTCATGGCCGAGGGCACGCCGGTGTTCGCGCCCCTGCGCCGGGAAGACTGGAGCCTGGACCCGGACGCGGTGGCGGCGGCCATCACCCCGCGCACCAAGGCCATCATCATCTCCCACCCGCACAACCCCACGGGCGCGGTGTGGGCCAAGGCCGACCTGCTGAAGGTGGCCGAGCTGGCCATCAGGCACGGCATCTTCGTCATCTGCGACGACACCTACGACGCCCTGACCTATGACAATGAGCCCGCCTTCAGCCTGGCCAGCCTGCCGGAGCTGCGCCACCTGCTGGTGGGCGTGTTCAGCTTCTCCAAGCGCTTCGCCCTCACGGGCTGGCGCGTGGGTTTCGCCTGGGCGCAGGAGCCGCTGCTGAACCAGATGCTCAAGATCCACGACGCGGCGGCCATCTGCGCGCCCACCCCGGCCCAGATAGCGGCCCTGGCGTCGCTCACCGGGCCCCAGGACGTGTTCGTGGCCATGCGCGCGGAGCTGGAGAAGCGCCGCAACCTCATCTGCGAGAGGCTTTCCGCCATGCCCCGCATGGGCCACGTGCGGCCCAGGGGGGCGTTCTACGTCATGGCCCGGCCCGACCTGCCCCAGGGGGCGGTGGCCGACTCCCGCGAGCTGGCCATCCGCCTCATCCGCGAGGCGCACGTCATCACCATTCCCGGCGGGGCCTTCGGTCCCGGCGGAGAGGGCCACGTGCGCCTGTCCTTCGGCGGCGACGAGGCCGAGATCAACGAGGCCTGCGACCGCCTGGCCGCCTGGACCAAGGCCCTGTAACCCCCCGCTTCCAAGGAGGCACCATGCGTCGATTTGTCCGCATTCTCACCGCCCGCATCCTGACCTTTGGCATCCTCTGCGCGGCCCTTGCCCTGCCTGCTGGCGCCCTGGCCGCGCCCAAGGCGGAGAAGGCCAAGGACGCCCAGAAGGACGCCCAGCTCCAGCAGGCGCCGCAAGCCGCCAAGGGCTTCGACGCGGAGGCCTTCCGCCGCAACTTCGTGGCGGGGCTCAAGCGCAAACCCAACGCCCCGGCCCTGACCGCCGCCGATGTGCGCGTGGAAGCGGCCGAGAAGGCCGCCCAGTTCGGCGGGGTGGACCTCTACGCCGTGCGCGGGGTGCTCGCCCCGGCCGGCAGCCAGGCCCAGCCGTTCACCATGTTCGTCAGCGCCGACGGCCGCTTCTTCGTGTCCGAGGTGGTGGATCTTGAGGCCGGCCGGAGCATCCTCAAGGGCGCGCGCGACAAGATGCTGGCCCAGGACCTGCAAACCCTTGGGCACCCCCTGATGAAGGGCACGGGCACGCGCACCGTGGTCTACGTGTCCGATCCCTTCTGCCCCTACTGCCGCCAGGCGTTCGCCTTCCTCATGGGCAAGACGGCGGCCTTCGGCGAGTTCCGGCTGGTGCATTTCCCCCTGGCCTCGCATCCCGGCGCGGACATCGCCTGCGCCCTCATGGCCTGGGCGTTCCAGAACGCCCCGGACAAGGCCCTGGACTTCGTCCGCTTCGCCTACACGGACCTGCCCATCCCCAAGGTTGCGGACAAGGGCCAGGAAAGCCTCAAGAAAGCCTGGGTGGAGGTGGCCGCCGCCTTCCTGGCGCGCTTCCCGGAGGTCAAGGCCCTGGGCGCGGACGGCGAGGCCGTGGTGGCCGCGCTTTCCGGCTCCGACTGGGACGCCACCGTGCAGGAGGACATGGCCAAGGCGGCGGGTCTGGACGTCACCGGCACGCCCGTCATCTTCGTGGATGGCGCGCGGGTGGAGGGCTTTGACCAGGGACGGCTGAACCAGCTGCTGAAGTAGCTGTCGACGCAGCGTTTTTTGCACCCCTGGACCCTTGCGGGCCGATGGTGTATGCATAAAAATTGGACGCGGCGCAGCACGCGTCCAACCCCCTGCAAGGAGGCTTGAACATGCGCAAAATCTGCTCCGGGCTGCTCGCCGCCGCCCTGGTCCTGGGCCTGGCGGCCGCACAGCCCGCCGAGGCCAAGGTCTACAAGATGTCTCCGGAGGAGCGTTCCGCAGCCCTCAAGGAGAAGAAGTCCCAGAAGGCCAAGTCCAAGAAGTCCGGCAAGGCCGCGCCCGGCGCGGACCAGGGCGGCTGGGTCGAGGTGAAGCCGGGCGAGAAGATCGCCAAGAAGAACCGCCAGTCCAAGGTGGACGAACTGGCCAAGGCCGCGGAGGACAAGGGCAAGAAGAAGAAGTCCAAGAAGGCGGCCGAGGAGGCCCCGGCAAAGGCTTCCGAGGAGAAGGGCAAGAAGTCCAAGAAGGCCAAGGCCGCCGGCTCCGAGGAAACCGTGGTGGAGAAGAAGTCCGCCAAGGCCGCCAAGGCCGAGAAGAAGTCCACGAAGGCCGAGCAGGCCGACGGCAAGTCCTCCAAGAAGTCCGGCCGCAAGTCCGCCTCCCGCGGCGACCGCGTGGTGGGCAGCAACTACTCGGGCAGCAAGGTCTCGGCCTCCAGCGCTGAGGTGCGCCGCCCCGCCGGAAGCACCGCCCCCGCGGTGCAGGGCGGGCAGGACGAGCTGAATTCCTACTCCGTGAGCCGCCCCGGCCAGGAGCCCAAGGCCGCCGCCGTGCCCGAGGTGCGCCACGAGGTGCAGACCGGGCCCGTGGACGCCTCCAAGCCCATCGGCACCGAGCACAAGGCCGGCGAGGGGCGCTTCTAGCGTCCGCCGGAAGAAGTCACAGGCACTGCGAGGGCCGGGGCGCTTTGTCCCGGCCCTTTTCTTTTGCGGCGCGCGCCGCTGTGGCGTGGCGGCTGCCGCGCTTCCGGCGGGCATGGGGGCCACGGGCGGCTGTCGCGCCGTCCGGCATGGCCGGGGAGGCCGCCTCCAGAGCGCCGTGCGTGGAGCCGAGGCCGAAAGCGGCGCTCGCCGCCATGGTCGGGAGCGTCCGGCATGTCCGTGCGCGGGCGCGCCAGCCAGGGGCAATGAAAAGGCCCGGCCTCCGCGCGGGAGACCGGGCCCAGGGCGTCATGCCTGCTGGCCGGTGCCTACTGCACCAGAACCCACTGGCCGTCGGGCTGGCGGTAGGCCTTGGCCTTCACGTCCTTCTCCTGGCCGTCCACGTTGGCCTTGATGTAGATGTCGCGGTACACCTTGTCGTTCTGCACATAGGCGGGGCTGGGGGTCGCCTCGTACTGGGTGCCGGTGTCCGGGTTCTTCCAGGCCATGGGCCTGCCGGAGGGCTGGGTCTCCAGGGCCTTGTTGATCTGCTCCTTGTCGTACTTGTCCATCTCGTTGCCGATCATGTAGCCCAGGAGCAGGCCGATGCCCGCGCCGATGGCCGCGCCGGACACCTTGTTCTTGGCGGTCAGCGCGCCAACGGTGGCGCCGGTGAGCGCGCCAAGGCCGGCTCCTGTCTGGGCCTTGTCGGCGCAGCCGACCAGGTTGACCGCCAGGAAGGCTGCGAGGATTGCGGAAGCGATGAAGCGTTTCATGTGATCCTCCTTGCGCGGGACTGGCCCGCAAACTGTCGAAATGTCGTGCCCGTCAAAGGTTCCAGGCGCTGTGCCGAAGATACGCCTTCCTGCGCCACCGTCAAGACGCGGGCCTTCAAACAAGGTTTCAGCAAACATCGGGCCAGAGTATACTTTGCGTGATTTCAACGTGTTGCATTGTCGGTGGCCGGGCGCGGCTGCGGGCGTGCGCAAGAATTGCGCGAGAAGCGGGCGGAGGCTGCGCACCGCGCAGGGCGCAAAAAAGGCCCGGAGTCGCCTCCGGGCCTTGGGGGGACGTGCGTGGTCCGGGTCCTACAGGTCGTAGCCGAAGCTGTCGACCACGAGCGCGGTGCGCTTCTTGGACTCGGTCATGCGGGCGGCCAGGTCCTTCTTGTACTGGGCGATGTCGAGCATGTTCTTGGCCACGCCGGAATCCATGGCGGCCTTGGCCACCGCCGGGGAAACCCACTCCAGCACGCGCGGATCAAGGGGCTTGGGGATGACGTAGTCGTTGCCGTAGGTGAGCTCCTTCACGCCGTACAGGGCGCACACCTCGGGGGAAACGGGCTCCTTGGCGAGCTTGGCCAGGGCGTCGGCCGCGGCGATCTTCATCTGCTCGTTGATGACCTTGGAGCGGACGTCGAGGGCTCCGCGGAAGATGAAGGGGAAGCCCAGCACGTTGTTGATCTGGTTGGGGAAGTCCGAGCGGCCGGTGGCCATGATGCAGTCGGGGCGGGCTTCCTTGGCCACGGGGTAGGCGATCTCCGGGTCCGGGTTGGCGCAGGCGAAGATCAGCGGGTACTTGCCCATGCTCTTCACCATGTCCGGGGTCAGGATGTCCTTGGTGGACAGGCCGAGGAAGAGGTCGGCGCCGTTCATGGCCTCGGCCAGGGTGCAGTCCTTGTCCTGGGCGTAGGCGGCCTTTTCCGGGTTCAGGCCGCTGCGGCCCTTGTGGATGAGGCCGCGGGAGTCGAACATCCAGATCTGGCTCTTCTCAAGGCCCATGGACTCGTAGAAGCGGCTGGTGGCGATGGCCGCGGCGCCCGCGCCGGAGACGACCACCTTGAGGTTCTTGATGTTCTTGCCGCTGATGTCCAGGGCGTTGATGAGGCCCGCGCCGGAGATGATGGCCGTGCCGTGCTGGTCGTCGTGGAACACCGGGATGTTCATTTCCTTGATCAGCGTCTGCTCGATCTGGAAGCATTCCGGGGCCTTGATGTCCTCAAGGTTGATGCCGCCGAAGGTGGGCTCCAGCATCTTGCAGAATTCGATGACCTTCTCCGGGTCCAGCTGGCGGATGTTCAGGTCGTACACATCCACGTCGGCGAAGATCTTGAAGAGGACGCCCTTGCCCTCCATGACGGGCTTGCCGGCCTCGGGCCCGATGTTGCCCAGGCCGAGGACCGCGGTGCCGTTGGAGACCACGGCCACCAGGTTGCCCTTGTTGGTGTATTCGTAGACCTGCTCCACATCGGAGTGGATGGCGCGGCAGGCCTCGGCCACGCCGGGGCTGTACGCCATGGTCAAATGTTTCTGTGATTTGCAGGGTTTGATGGAGACGACCTCAAGCTTGCCCTTCCGCTTCATGGAATGGTACTTGAGGGCCTCTTCTTTGGTGTACAGCGCCATGGGAATCTCCGTGTTGAGGTTTCTTCCGGGGTTGTGCCGGGTTCCGGCACGGTTTTCGAGTCTAGATTGACGCCAGGGGCCCGTCAAGGGGCGCGGCCCTTCTGGCGCGCATTGCAGCAAGGAGTGCGGATGCTTTTGGAGAACCTGCGGGTGGTGCTTTTCCGCCCGAAATACGCGGAGAACGTGGGCTCCGTGGCGCGGGCCATGCTGAACATGGGCGTGGAGCGGCTTTTTCTGGTGGACCCCGTGGGCTATGAAATGGACCGGGCCCTGCCCCTGGCCACGGTGCACGCCCGGCACATCCTGGAGAACGCGCAGATCGTGTCCACCCTGGGCGAGGCTCTCTCCGGCACGGGCCTGGCCGTGGGCACCACGGCGCGCACGGGCGGCTGGCGCAAGGGGCTGCTCACCCCGGCCAAGGTGGCGCCGGAGATCCTCTCCCGCCTGCACGAGGGGCTCGACGCGGCCATCGTCTTCGGGCCGGAGGACCGCGGCCTGACCAACGAGGAGACCAGCCTGTGCGACCAGCTGGTGATGATTCCGGCCAGCCCCGGCTGCACCTCGCTCAACTTGTCGCAGGCTGTGCTCATCCTGCTGTACGAGTGCTACCAGCTGGCGTTGACCAAGCCCTTCGAGCCCAAGGGCCCGCCCACCGAGCGCGACGCCTCCTTCGAGGAGCGCCAGGCGCTGTTTTCCAGCATGCAGGAGGCCTTGACCGCCATCGACTTTCTGAAGGACCAGAACACGGAGTACTGGATGCTGCCCGTGCGGCGTTTCTTTGCCCGCTTCCGCCTGCGCCGCAACGAGTTCAACCTGCTCATGGGCATATGCCGGCAGGTGCGCGGCGTGGCGGCGCGCGCCAACGCGGCCGAGGGCAAAGAACGAGGACCAAGTATTGATTTTTCGGGAAAATAGGGCAGAGTGGAGTCAGTATCTTCTTGGCGGGGCGTTGCGCCGCCGGCACTAGCGGGATGCCATGTCCGAACGGCCCAGAGCACATCCCAGCCGCTGCCCGGCACAAGGGCCGGCGGCCATACCTTGCGCGCGCCCGCTCCGGGCGCTTTGCCTTGCCTTGTGCCTTGCCCTGTGCCTCACCCTATGTCTGGCCGCCCGCCCGGCCATGGCCGGAGGCGAGCTCGTCTTCGGCATGTCGGCGGCCTTCAGCGGTCCGGCGCGGGGCCTGGGCATGGAGTACCACCGGGGGCTCTCCGCCGCCTTTGAACACGTGAACGCACGCGGCGGGGCCGGCGGCTGGCGGCTCAAGCTGGCCCTGCGCGACGATGCCTACGATCCGGCCACGGCCATGCGCAACACCATCGCCTTCGTGGAGCAGGACCGCGTGTTCGCCCTGCTGGGCTACGTGGGCACACCCACCACCGCGCGGGTGCTGCCGCTGCTCAAGCATTACGAGGCGCGCTCGGTGCTGCTGCTGTTTCCCCTCACCGGGGCCGACATGCTGCGCGAACTGCCGCCCGGGCACACCTGCGTGTGCAACCTGCGGGCCTCCTACCTGGAGGAGACCCGGAACCTGGTGAACGCCCTGGTGGCCGGGGGCTACCGCCGCGTGGCCGTGTTCCACCAGGCCGATGTTTACGGCCGCAACGGCTGGGACGGCGTGCGCCGGGCCCTGGGCGCGTATCGGCTCACCATGGTCTCTGAGGCGACCTACCGCCGCGGGGCCTCCTTTGAGCAGGACTTCCGCCGCGAGGTGGCGCTCATCCTCTCCGGCCAGCCCGACGCCATCGTCACCGTGGGCACGGCCCCGGCCTGCGCGGCCTTCGTGCGCGATGCGCGCGCCGCGGGCTACACGGGCCTCGTCTCGACGCTCTCCTTCGCCGATGCCGACAACCTTGCCAAGCTGTTGCAGGGCCATGCCCGGAAAAGCGGGCGCGACTACCTTTCCGGGCTGGTGTTTTCCCAGGTGGTGCCCAGCTACGAGGACGAGAGCCTGCCCGCGGCCAGGGCCTATCGCCAGGCCATGGAGTCGGCCCGGCTCAGCCGCCCGCCCCAGCTCGTTCCGGACGAGTACGTTCCGCAACGCTTGAGCTTTGTGGGCTTCGAGGGCTTTCTGGCCGGCATGGCCCTGGCCGAGGCCGTGGAGCGCATGGGGCCGGAGCCCAGCCGCGATCGGCTGCGCCAGGCCCTCATGACCATGAAGGCCGTGGACCTGGGCCTGGGCGAGCCGGCCGACCTGCGGCCCGGCCCCGGGCAGGGCCTGCGCCGCACCTACCTCACCGTCTTCAGCAACGGCCGCTTCGGCGGCGTGGACAGCCTGCGCGGCGTGAAGGGCGGGGCGCCGAGCTTTGCGGCCAAAGGAGCCCGGCCATGAGAGGGCGGCTGCTCATCCGGCTGCTGCTGTTCATGGTGGCGGCCTTCGGCCTCATGGCCACGGCCACGTCGTTTCTTTCCTCGCGGGAGCTGAAGCTGGCCCTGGAGAGCGAGTACAAGGCCAGGGCCAGAGCCATCGCCCGCAGCATCGCCGACGGCAACACCGAGCTCCTGCTGGGCGAGAGCGCGGGCAACATCCAGGCCGCCATCGACCAGCACCAGGAGATGGGCGAGCTGTCCTACATCGTGGTGGCCAACGCGCGCGGAGAGGTGCTGGCCCACACCTTCGCCCCGGCCGTGCCCGAGGCCGTGCGCCAGATCATCTCCGCCGCGCGCGGCCGCGATGCCGCCAGCCTGGCGCCCGAGATCCGCACCCTGACGCTCGACTCCGGCGCGGAGGTCATCCATGTGGCCCAGCCGGTGCTGGGCGGGCGCGGCGGCTTTGTGCACCTGGGCATGGACACCGCGCCCATCCGCAAGGCCACCCAGTCGGCCATCCTGCGGCAGCACCTGCTTTCCCTGGCGGTCTTTCTGGCCTGCCTGGCCGTGGCCTACCTGTACATCCGCGGCATAACCGGCCGGCTGGCCAGCCTGGCGGAGTACGCCCGGCAGGTGGCCGCGCACGACTTCTCCACCACCTGCGAGGTGCGCTCGAACGACGAGATCGGCGCCCTGGCCGACTCCATGCGCAGCATGGCCGGGCAGATAGCCGGCCACGTGACCCAGCTGGAGCGCACGGTGGAGGCCGCCACGGCCGAGCTCAAGGATGCCCTGGACTCCATCTCGGCCATTGTGGGCAACATCGCCGATGGCCTGCTGGTGGTGCAGGAGGGGCGCATCCTGCGGCACAACCCGGCGCTCTTGCGCATGTTCGGCCTGCCCGTGCAGGAAGTCGGCGCGTCCGACGAGGACGGCCTGGCCGGGCGCGAATGCGCCGAGGTCTTCGGCCCCCTGGTGTGCGAGGCGGCCTCGGCCCGGATGGTCGAACACGCCGCAGGCGGCAGGCCGGAGGGCGCGGCCCAGCTGGTGGAGGTGCAGGCCCGCCGGGCCGACGGCCAGCTCTTCCCGGTGGAGATCACCGTGGCCCGCGTGGCCCTCGCCGGCCGCGCCGCCAGCGTGTGCATCCTGCGCGACATCACCGCCACCAAGCAGCTGGAGCACGAGCGCGAGGAGTCGCGCGCGCTCCTGGAGCGCATGGTGGCCGAGCGCACGCGGGAGCTTTCCCGCGCCAACACCCAGCTGAAGATCGAGGTTGCCGAGCGCAAGGTGGTGGGCGACGCCCTGCGCCGGGCCGAGGCCAAGTTCCGCGGCATCTTCGAAAACGCGGTGGAAGGCATTTTCCAGATCTCGCCGGAGGGGCGCTACCTCTCCGCCAACCCGGCCATGGCCGTCATCTTCGGCCACGACTCGCCCGAGGAGCTTGTGGCGGCCCTGTCGCAGATGAGCCCCTATGTGGACCCCGGCAGGCGCCAGGTGTTCCTGGAGGCCATGGAGGAGCATGGCCAGGTGCAGGGCTTCGAGTCCCAGGCCAGGCGCAAGAGCGGCCGGGTCATCTGGATATCGGAGAACGCCCGCAAGGTGGTGGACGCCACCGGCAAGACCCTGCACTACGAGGGCTTCGTGGAGGACATCACCCTGCGCAAGGAGGCCGAGAGCCGGCTTGTGCACCAGGCCTTCCACGATCCCCTGACCGGCCTGCCCAACCGGCTGCTCTTCCTGGACCACCTGCGCATGGCCATGGACCGCGCCCGCCGCCGGCCGGACTTCCACTTCGCCGTGCTGTACATGGACCTGGACCGCTTCAAGATCATCAACGACAGCCTGGGGCACGACATCGGCGACAAGCTGCTGCGCCACGTGAGCGGCACGCTGGTCTCCTGCGGGCGCAGCACGGACACCGTGGCCCGCTTCGGCGGCGACGAGTTCGCCATCCTGCTGGAGGATCTGACCGCCCCGCGCGACGCCATCCGCTTCTCCCGCCGGGTGCTGGACGAAATCTCCCGGCCCCTTGATCTGGACGGCCGCGAGGTGACCACCTCCGGCAGCCTGGGCATTGTGCTGCACACCGCCGGGTACGACAGGCCCGAGGCCCTGCTGCGCGACGCCGACACAGCCATGTACCACGCCAAGGCCCAGGGCAAGGGCCGCTTCAAGGTTTTCAACAAGCGCATGCACCACCAGGCCCAGGAACTCATGGAGATGGAGATAGAGCTGCGCCGCGCCGTGGGGCAGGGCAGCCTGTCCCTGGTGTTCCAGCCCATCGTCGACATCCAGGAGCGCCGCCTGTCCGGCTTCGAGACCCTGGTGCGCTGGAAGCGGGCCAACGGCCGGGCCATCCCCCCGTCGGACTTCATCCCCCTGGCGGAGGAGACGGGCATCATCTATCCGCTGGACCATTGGGTCTTCGGCCAGGCCTGCTGCGCGGTGCGGCGCTTCGGCCAGGCCCTTGAGGAAGCCGGCCCCGGAACCGGGGACCACTCCGGGCGGCCCTTCGTGACCAATGTCAACATCTCGGCCAAGCACTTCCGCAACCCGCTCCTGGTGGGCCACCTGGAGCAGGCCATGCGCGCGTGCCAGGTCTCCCCGGCCTCCCTGTCCCTTGAGATCACCGAAAGCGTGCTGCTGGACAATGTGCAGAGCGCCCGCGAGATAGCCGCCAAGCTGCGCGAGCTGGGCCTCGGCCTGTGCATCGACGACTTCGGCACGGGCTACTCGTCGCTGTCGTACATCCAGCGCTTCAGCGTGGACGCCATCAAGATCGACAGGGCCTTCGTGGCCGGCTTGTCGCTGGAGGCCCAGGACCCCGGCAGCGAGGCCATCGTGCGCAGCCTGGTGACCCTGGGCGCGGGCCTGGGGCTCAAGGTGGTGGCCGAGGGCGTGGAGACCCTGGAGCAGCTGGCCTGCCTGCGCGAGATGGGCTGTCCCTACGCGCAGGGCTATCTCTTCGCCCAGCCTCTGCCGGAGGCGGAAGCCGTGGAACTCATCGCCCAGGGGGCGCACAGGGCCTGGCCCGACTTCCCCTAGCCGGGCGTTTGCCCCGGCGGGTGATTGGGCAGCCGGGCAGACGGTCAAGGGGCCAGGCGCGGGCCAGGCCCCGGCCTTGGGCGACCGCCGCCCCTTCCCCGCCGTCCGGAAGTGGTATACGGTTCAGCGACCGACGCCCCGGATGTTCACCATAACAGCAGGCAGGCCGGAACATGAGCCAGACCCCAGCCGACTCCCACGCCCAGCCGGCCTCCGGCCGCATCTGCGGCGTGTTCTCCCAGAAGAGGACGCAAAAGATCGGCGCGGGGACCACAGCCCGCCGCACCGAGGTGGTGACCTACTTCTGGGTGGAGGAACGCGAGGGCGGCACGCTGTTGGTGCAGGCCCTGGCGGCCAACGACGTGCCCTTCGGCCCCAAGAGCGAGATCAGCCGCGACGAGCTTCTGGCCAACTACCTGCCAGAGCCCCAGAAGACCTTGACGCGCGCGGTGTCCAACCTCTCGCCCCAGGAGCTGGAGATCCAGAAGGCCGTGGCCCGGGGCGACAAGTTTCGCAAACGCGGCGAGAGCTTCACCGCGGAGTTCGAGTACAACAAGGCCCTGTCCATGGACGAGGGCAACGTGCGCGCCAATTTCGGCATCGGCCTGTGCTACATTGACCGGGGCGAGCGCGAGAAGGCCCACGAGGTGTTCGAGCGCCTGGTGAAACTCGACGCCGCCTTCGAGGACGAGCACAAGCACCTGTTCAACGAATTCGGCATCTCCCTGCGCAAGGCCGGCATGCAGAACGAGGCCATCGATTACTACCGTCGCGCCCTGGAGCTTTCCCCCTCCGACGAGAACCTGCACTACAACATCGCCCGCGCCGCCTTCGACAAGGGCGACGCCAGGGCAGCGGCCCAGTACCTCTCCTCCTGCCTGAAGCTCAACCCCGAACACGCCGAGGCGCGCCAGTTCGTGGACTACCTCAAGCGCAAGAAGATGGGCGCAGGCTAGCAACCTCATTTTCTTTCCGCAATGCAACATCCCGAAATAACGGGATGCGAATCAGTATTTCGTCCAGGGCTTCCCTGCGGAGGCGAATTGGTATATGGAAATACGAATATCTCCGCCCCGGACGGTCGTCATGATGGATTCCGAATACATAGCCCAGCGCATCCAGGGCGTGTTCTACCAGAAGGTGTTGTCCACCATCGGTACGGGCACTACGGCGCGCAAGACCGAGAAATACGTATACTACCATGCGCAACAGCAGGACGATGGAACGGTGGTGCTGCAATCCCTCGGGCCGGACGATGCCCCCTTCGGCAAGCCGTCGCGCATCAGCCGCGACGAACTGCTCACCGACTACCTGCCCGACCCCCAGAAGTCCGTGGAGTACGCCCGCAAGCAGGCGGGCATCCAGCAGGAGGTCCAGAAGGCCGTGGCCCGGGGCGACAAGTTCTACAAGCGCGGCGAGACCTTCTCCGCCGAGTTCGAGTACAACAAGGCCCTGTCTCTGGATGAGGAGAACGTGCGCGCCAACTTCGGCGTGGGCCTGTGCTTCATCGCCCGGGGGGAAACCGACAAGGCCCGCGAGGTCTTCGAGCGCCTGGTGACCATTGAGGCCGCCTTTGCCGACGAGCACAAGCACCTGTTCAACGACTTCGGCATCAACCTGCGCAAGGCCGGCATGCAGGCGGAGGCCCTGGCCTTCTACTCCCGCGCGCTGGAGCTGGGCCCCGGCGACGAGAACCTGCACTACAACATGGCCCGCGCCGCCTACGAGATGGACGATGCGCAAACCGCCTCCATGCACCTGCAGCACTGCCTCGCCATGAGCCCCAAGCACGAGGAGGCCCGCCGCTTCCTGGACTACCTCACGCGCAAGGGCGTGCTGGGCTAGCCCATGCCCAGGGCTGTGCTCATCGCCGGCACGCACAGCGGCTGCGGCAAGACTTCCCTCACCCTGGGCCTTTTGCGCGCCCTTGCGCGCCGGGGGCTGCGCGTGCAGCCCTTCAAGTCCGGGCCGGACTTCATCGACCCCGGCCTGCACCAGGCGGCCGCCGGAGCGCCCAGCCACAACCTGGACACCTGGATGCAGCCGCACGACGCCCTGCGGGGGCTTTTCGCCCGCCATGCGCGCCAGGCCGACGTGGTGCTCGTGGAGGGCGCCATGGGGCTCTTTGACGGGCGGAGCGGCACGGACGAGGAGGGCAGCGCCGCGCACCTGGCCAAGCTGCTGGGCCTGCCTGCGCTGCTGGTCGTCGACGCCCGCTCCCAGGCGCGCAGCGTGTCCGCCCTGGCCCTGGGCTTCTCGCGCTTCGACTCGGACCTGCGCCTGGCCGGCCTTGTGCTGAACCGCGTGGGCAGCGCCCGGCACGAGACCCTGCTGCGCGAGGCCCTGGCCCGCACGCCCGGCCTGCCGGTGCTCGGCTGCCTGGCGCGCGCGGAGGCCATCGGCCTGCCCTCGCGCCACCTGGGGCTGGTGACGGCGGAGGATATTGCGAACGGCATGGCGGGCGGCATGGCCGGGGACGCCTCCGGCCCGGAACGGACCCTCGACCGGATGCTGGACGCCCTGGCCGACTGGGTGGAGCAGGGCATGGACATTCCGGCCCTGCTGGACTCCCTGCCGGAGATCGATCTTTCGGGCTTTCCTGACGATGGGGCCGCCCTTGCCGCCGTGGCCGGGCCGCCCGTGCGCCTCGCCGTGGCGCGGGACCGCGCCTTCTGCTTCTGCTACGCGGAGAACCTGCGCCTGCTGGAAGCGGCCGGGGCGGAGCTCGCCTTCTTCTCGCCCCTGGCGGACGCCGCCCTGCCTGAGGGCGCGCAGGGCCTGTACCTGCCCGGCGGCTATCCCGAGCTTGCGGCGCGCGAGCTGGCCGCCAACGCGCCCATGCGCGCGGCGGTCCTGGAGTTCTGCCGCTCCGGCCGGCCCGTGTGGGCCGAGTGCGGGGGCTACATGTACCTGCTGGAGGAACTGGCGGACGCGGACGGCGCGGCGCACCCCATGTGCGGGGCGCTTCCCGGCCGGGCCGTGCTGCGCGAAAAGCGCTCGGCCCTGGGCTACCGCCAGGCGCGCACCCTGGCGGACGGGCCGCTGGGGCCCGCGGGCACGCTGCTGCGCGGGCACGAGTTCCATTACTCGGAATATGACGGGGAATTGGCTTCGCCCGCCTACGCCCTCACCGCGTCCGACGGGACGCAGACCCTGGACGGGCAGGCGGCGGGCAACGTCGTTGGCGGCTGGTTCCACGCCCACCTGGCGTCCAACCCGCAGGCCGCGAAGGCGTTTGTGCAGGCCGCCCGGAACTTCTGATGTGTTGCTGTCCGCCTAGCGCAGCGCTGAACGCTCTGCCAGCGGGGCGGCCTCCCTGGCCCGGCGTCCGTAGCGGATGCGCATCCTGAGCATGCCCCCCACCAGCAGCAGGCTGACCGCGTTGGCGATGACCACCGCCGCCGCGCGGATGGCGATGCCGTAGACCAGCCACAGGCCCACGCCGATGGTCATGGCCCAGTACATGGCCAGGGAGATGTCCTCCACGGCCTTGGTGCGCCAGGTGCGCCACACCTGGGGCAGATAGGCGGCTGTGGTCAGCGTGCCCGCGGCCAGGCCGATGTATTCCGTGACGGGGAGTTCCATGTGCGCTCCTGGGGCTCCCGCGGGGGCATTGCGTCCCGGCGGGAAAGGGTGGCGCAGATGTACCCCATGCCGGGCCGGCGGGCAACCGCCGCGCGCCGCCGGGGCATTCCTCCGGGGCTCGCCGGGGCTCTTCGGGACTCCGATCCTTCCGGTGCCGCCAGCCGCGCCGGCTCCCCGTGCGGCGGGCAGGCGCAAAAGCCGTTGCCTTGCCCCCGTTCCTGGGGGTACACAGCCGGGGATGCGCCCCCGGAGCCTTCTCCGGGCGCGGCGCTTTGGAGGATGACGTGAACACCCCGGCCATCGAGATTTCCGACCTCTGGTTCGCCTACTCCGGCGCGCGCGTGCTGGACCAGGTGAACCTGACCCTGCCCAGGGGCGACTTCCTGGCCGTGCTGGGGCCCAACGGCGGCGGCAAGTCCACCCTGCTCAAGCTGCTGCTGGGGCTGGAGAAGCCCGGCGGCGGCTCCCTGCGCGTGCTGGGCCTGCCTGCGGGCCAGGCCGGGGGGCGCATGGGCTACCTGCCGCAGTTCACGCAGGTTTCGGCCAGCTTTCCCATAACCGTGCTGGGCGCGGTGCTGCTGGGCCTGGTGCGGCCCGGCCTGGACTGGTTCCGCGGCGCGGCCCGGCGCAAGGCCGAGCGCGAGGCCGCCATGCACGCCCTCTCCCGGGTGGGGCTCTCCGGCCACGCCCACCGCAGGCTGTCCGATCTCTCCGGCGGGCAGAAGCAGCGGGCCTTCATCGCCCGGGCCATCGTCTCCGGGCCGGAGCTGCTGCTCTTGGACGAGCCCACGGCCAGCGTGGACGGCCGCAGCCGCCAGGAGCTCATGGCCTTGCTCGCCGAGCTCAACCGCGACATGACCATCGTCATGGTCAGCCACGACATGTCCACCGTGGACGGGTGCGTCAAATCCATCGCCTGCGTGAACAGGAGCCTGCACCACCATCTGGACTCGCGCCTGACCCCGGAGATCTTCGCCGAGGCCACGGGCGCGGACTTCCCGGGCGGCTGCCCGGTGGAGCTGCTGGCCCATGGCCGGGTGCCCCACCGCGTGGTGCTCGATCACGACAGCCCGGACTGCTGCGGCGGCCGCCACGCCCACGGGCCTTCGGACCCGGGCGGCGGCGGGAACGGAGCCGACGACAGAGGAGGGCGGTCGTCATGATGGAGGCCCTTTCCTACGACTTCTTCCGCAACGCCCTCATGGCCGGCCTGCTCGCCAGCGTCATCTGCGGGGTCATCGGCTCCCTGGTGGTGGTGAACCGCATCGTGTTTTTGGCGGGCGGCGTGGCCCACGCCTCTTACGGCGGGGTCGGCCTGGCTTTTTTCCTCGGCCTGCCGGTCTTGCCCGTCACGGCCGGGTTCTCCACGGCCGCGGCCCTGACCATGGCCTGGGTCACCCTCTCCGCCCGCGAGCGGGCCGACACGGTCATCGGCGTGCTGTGGGCCGCGGGCATGGCGCTCGGCATCATCCTGCTGGACCTGACGCCGGGCTACAACTCCGACCTCATGAGCTATCTGTTCGGCAGCATCCTGGCCGTGCCCGACTCCGACCTCTGGCTCATGGTCTGGCTGTGCGCCGGGGTGCTGGCCCTGGTGGCGCTTTTCTCGCGGGGCTTGCTGGTCATGAGCTTCGACGTGGAGTTCGCGCGCTCGCGCGGGGTGCCGGTGCGCTTCCTGCACTTCCTGCTCATGGGCCTCACCGCCCTGTGCGTGGTCATGGTCATCCGCGTGGTGGGGCTGATTCTCGTCATGGCCCTTTTGACCATCCCGCCCTTCATGGCCGAACGCCGGGCGCGCTCCCTGCCGGGCATGATGCTTCTGGCCGGGCTGTTCAGCGCGGTGTTCTGCGTGGCCGGGCTGTACCTGTCCTTCGCGCTGGACCTCACCTCCGGGGCCACCATCATCGCCGTGGCCTGCGTGGGCTTCGTGCTCTCTCTGGCCGTGCCCGTGCGCCGCGTTCCGGTCCAAGGGGCCGGGGAGGGCCCCGTGTGAGCGCAGGCACCAAGTCCCTCAGCGCCGCGGACATCGCCCGGCGCATCCAGCGCATGACGCTCCTGGTGCGCGGCGAGGCCAACTCCCTCATGCACCTGCGGCCCGCGTCCGGCCAGGGCCTGAAGCCCCAGCCGGGCAAGCGGTCCGGCACGGGCGCCGCCTCCGGGGGGCGGCGGCCTTCGCCCTACACGGGCAAGGATTACGGGTCGCCGCAGCCTGATCCGCGTGTGGGCCTTCAACAGGAATCTCATGCGGCGGGAGCGCATCCGGAATTCGGCGCGCAGGGCGGCGGCTGGTGGGTGCTGGCCCAGGGTCGCGCCCTTGATCCCGACGACTTCGAGGCCCGCGAGGCCGCGCGCGACGAGCTGCTGGAGGCCGTGCGTCTGGCCGGGGTTCTCGTGCCGGAGAACATCTGGGTGTGGGACGAGACCTGCCGCGCCCAACTGGTGCTGGCCACCCTGCCCACAGAGGAGCGGGCCCGGCGCGTGGCCGAGCGCCTGCGCCAGAAGGGCCTGGACGTGGCCGTGCGGCCCGAGATGCCCGCCTAGAGCTCCGCGGCAATCCTTCAGGAATCAGCGCGAGAACGGGACGCAATCAGCGCGAGAACGCGCCGGGGCGGCCGCCGGAGAGGGCCAGCAGGTCCGCCGGGGCCAGTTCCAGGGTGCGGTCGGGCCTGCCCGAGCCGCAGTACAGCGTGGGCGCGATGCCGAGCGCGTCCTCGTCGATGAGGAGCAGGGCCCCAAGGCCCAGGGCCGGGTGGCCGTGCAGGGGCGAGACCCCGCCCGGCTCCACGCCCACGCGCTCCAGCACCTCGGCGGGGGAAAGGGCGGCCAGGTCGCGCCGGTTCACCCCGCACAGGCCCGCCAGCTTCGCGTAATCCACCCGCCGCGTGCCGCGCAGGGCGGCCAACACCAGCGTTTTTCCGCTGGGGGCCCGCCGGACGAAGGCGATGGTCTTGACGATGCGCGCCACATCGAAGGCCAGGTTCTCCCTGGCCTCGCCCATGGTGCGCGTGGGCGCGTGCTCGTGCACGATGAGGGGCCGACCAGGGAATTGGATGCCGGACTGGGGCAGCGGCAGGCCCCCGGCGCGGATGAGCTCAAGCAGGGCGTCCGGTCCGGGGCGGGCGGACATGGGGCCTAGACCGCCCGGGCGGCCAGGAAGAACAGCGGGTATTCGCGCGGCAGTCCGGCCCCGTCGGGTTTGCGCAGCATGTGGAAGGGCAGCAGGCGCTGCACGGCGTAGCCCATGTCCTGGCAGGCCCGGCGCAGCTCCTCGGGGTCGAAGCCGTTGTGGCAGGCGCCGTCGCCGCCGTCCTTTGTGCCGTCCTTTGTGTCGTCCTCCGTGTCGCCCTCCGCGCCGGCCTTCATGTCGGCCCTCATGTCGGCGTGAAAGCTGCCGTCCTCGGGCAGCAGGTCGCCCAGCAGCAGCAGCCCGCCGGGGCGGAGCAGTCCGCGCAGGGTGCGCAGGGCGCCGTGGGCGTCCTCCACATGGTGCAAGGCCATGAGGGACACCGCCAGATCCACCGATTCCGCATGCAGGGGCAGGGTGTCCAGGCGTCCCTCGTGCACCACGGCCTCGGGCAGGTGCAGCTCGGCCAGTTTGCCGCGCAGGATGTTCAGCATGGCCGGGGAGGAATCCACGAACACCGGCCGCAGGGCGTGCTCCAGCGCCAGGCGCAGGCCCAGGGTGCCGGTGCCGCAGCCGAAGTCCAGCAGGGTGCGCCCCGCCAGGGAGCCGTCGAAGTGCGCCAGCGCGGCCAGCGCGACCTGGGCGTGGAAGTCCTGGCCCATGGCGGCGCGCGCCGGGTGCTTGTCCCATTCTGCCGCCTTGGCGGCGAAGGCGTCGGTCATGGCTTGCTCCTCTCCGGGGCGGTGGGGCGCACGGCAACAACGCCGTGCTCCAGCAGGGCCGCCGCGCATTCCGTCACCGGCAGGCCCACCACGTTGGTGTACGAGCCCTCCACCCGCTCCACCAGAAAGGCCCCCAGGCCCTGGATGGCGTAGGCCCCGGCCTTGTCGGCCGGCTCGCCGGTGGCGATGTAGGCGGCCAGTTCCTCGCGCGTGCTGGCGCGCATGAACACCCGCGTGCTCACGGCGAAGCACAGGGGCTCCGGCCTGCCGGGCAGGGCCAGGCAGCAGCCGGTGATGACCAGGTGCTCGCGGCCGGAGAGCCGCCCGAGCATGTCCAGGGCGTCGTCCTCGTCCGTGGGCTTGCCCAGCACCGCCGCGTCCTGGCCGGGCTCGCCGGGCAGCACCACGATGGTGTCCGCGCCGAGGACGGTGGCCTCCGGGTACAGGGCGGCCACGTCCATGGTCTTCTGGCGGGCCATGCGCCGGGCGTAGGCCTCGGGCTGCTCGCCGGGGTGCGGCGGCGGCTCCGGGGCGTTGCTGGGGCAGACCTCGAACTCAAGGCCCAGGGAGCCCAGCAGCTCGCGCCGGCGGGGCGAGCTGGAGCCGAGCACCAGGGCGGAAAGGGTGCGGTAGGCGCCGGGTCCGGCGGGAGGGGTGCATGCGTTGGTCATGGGCGGCTTGTGACGCTATTTCGGCGTGGAGTCAATGCGTGTCCGCGCGCGCAATGGGTGAACTATATTCCGTGATTAGCCCTGGCGGACGGCGGTGATTCGCCCTGTGTGCTTAAGGGAAGAAGCTGCCGGTTCCTTGACGCGCGCAGGCCCGTTCGCGGCCAGTGTTTGGTAAATTCCGTGTAATGGCAAAGTTTGCATGCGTTGGCAGGCAATTTGCTTCCCACATGGCGAGCGGCTCCGGGACTCCCCCCTGGGCGGCAGACAAAGGACGTTCGGCATGGGCGCACGAGACAGATACGGACTCCCCCGAGCGGGCGGAATGCACGACGATGGAGCCCGCGCGGCCGCGGCCGGGGGCAACTTCGCCGAGTGGTCGGTGCCCTGGTCGGACCTGATGATGATCATGTTCATGGTCTTCGCGGTGCTGTTCATCTACTCCGGCGCGAAGGAACGCCTGACCCGCGAACCGCAGGCCAGCCCGGCGGAGACCAAGGCCCCGACGGACCCCATGAAGGCCTTTCTGGGCGAGCTGGACGCACCGGTGAAGGACGGCAAAGCCTTCCTGGACGCCGCCGGCCAGCCCGTGAACGAAACCTACTACCAGTCCGACAACCTGGGCATCTCCGTGGTGCGGGAAACGGACCGGCAGGTGCGCGTGTTCATGCGCGGGGATCTCTTTTTCAGCTCCGGGGGCGACGCCCTTTCCGGCAACAGCGGGCAGTACCTGGCGCGCATCGCCGAGTTGCTGCGCGTGAGCACCGGCGCGGTGCTGGTGGTGGGGCACACCGCCGATGGCGAAACCGCGACGCCCGAGGAGAGCCTGGCCCTTTCGGCCAAGCGCGCCTCCAGCGTGGCCCAGTATTTCATCCGTACCGCCAACCTGGATCCCAAGCGGTTCCTGGTCACCGGGCGGGGCAGCTTCCAGCCGGAGGTTCCGGCCACGGCGGAGGACGCCGAAAAGCGTAACCGGCGGGTCGAAGTGCTCGTCTTGACAGATATTTAGGGAGATGCGGCAATGAACAAGAAAAACATGCTTGGCGTGGTCCTCTGCGGGGCCATCTTCGTGGGCGGCTTCTGGATGAGCGGCGGCCTGGCCGTGTACTGGAACCTGGCGGCCTTCGTCATCGTGGTGGCCGGGCTCTTCGCGGCCCTGTTCATGAGCTATCCGTACGCGCGCATCCGCACGGCGTTTCTGGTGGCGCGCAGCGTGTACACCGAGCGCCAGCCCACGCCCGACGACATCGTGCGCATCCTGCTGGAACTCTCGGTGAAGTCCCGCGTGGAGGGCGTGCTGTCCCTTGAGGCCGTGCGCCAGAAGATCGGCGACACCTTCCTCAAGAACGCCGTCACCTTCCTGGTGGACAACTACAAGGAGCGCGACATCCGTGAGTTCCTGAACACAGAGATGGCCTTTTTCCGCGAGCGCAGACAGCAGAGCGAGCGCGTGTTCCAGACGCTCGCCAAGGCCGCCCCGGCATTCGGCGTGGCCGGCAGCGTCATCGGCCTCATCGGCATGCTCTCCGGCATCCACGACACCCAGGCCCTGGTGGCCAGCATCCCGGTGGCCTTCGTGTCCACCCTGTACGGCGTGGTGCTGTCGAACATGTTCCTGGCGCCCATCGCCGAGAGCATCAACTTCCACACCGGGGCCGAGATGCTGAACCAGAAGCTCGTCATGGAGGGCATCATCGCCATCGCCAAGGAGCAGAACTCCCACCGCCTGGAGAAGAAGCTCACCAGCTTCCTTTCCCCGGCGGAGCGCGAGGGCAAGGCCGAACTGCTGAAGAGCATCACCAAGAAGTACATCACCCGCCAGCGCAAGGCCGCCGCCGCCCAGGCCGAGGCCGCAGAGCAGGCCGCCGGCGTGGAGAGGCCCTTCAACGACGCCGTGCCCATGCCCCAGCCCAGGGAGATGCCCTCCGAACGGGCCCTGCGCCTGGCCCCCATCGGCCGGGCCGTGTAGGCCGTCCCAGTTCCCGGATTCTCAAGGCCCCTGCGCGAGCGGGGGCCTTTTTGTCGCAGATCGCGAGGAGGCCCTCCGCCTGTGCCCTCCGGCTGTGCTCTCGTCTGGCCTTGCCGCTTGGCGCGCCCTTGCGCTCGCGCCTGCTGACGGAAGAGCTTCTGGACACTGGCCCCGGCGCACCGCTTCACTCCAAGGCCCATGGGGAGCGGGGCGCTTGCGCTCCAGCAGGCTGAGCAGCCGACAGAGCCCCAGCGCGAGCCGGGGCCTCCGGGTTCGCCCGCGGCGCCGCCTTCCCAGCTCCATTGTCCGCCGTCCTGACTGCGGCATCCGGCTTTCAGCGGCTCCGGGCGTCCGGCGTCTCCGTTCGGCGGCGGCTCTCCGCTGGCGCTCCCCGCGCGGCCTTTGATTTCCCGCCGGAATGCTGTAGTGACTGTGGCAGCGGCGGACCAAGGAGCGTGGAGTGCACAGGATTCTCGCGGCGGACGTAGGCGGCACCCACAGCCGCATGGGCTTTTTCGAGCTGGACGGCGACGCGGCCGCTCCGCGCTTGCTGGGCGTGGCCCGGCTGTCCACTCCTGCGGCAGGCTCCTTCCCGGAGTTGCTGGCGAACCTGTTCTCCACCCCGCAGCCCTTTGCCGCCAGGGATTGCGACCTGGCCGTGCTGGCCGTGGCCGGGCCGGTGGAAGGGCACATCTGCACTCCGCCCAACATCAAGTGGAAGGTCGACCTGCGCGACATCGCCGCCGTCGGCCTTTCGCGCGGGGCGCTCATCAACGACTTCGCCGCCCAGGCCTACGCCTGCCGCAGCGAGGCCGTGCGGGACGCCCGCGTGCTGCAGCAGGGCCAGGACGGGCACCACGTGGCCGGAGGCGCCATCGCGGTCATCGGCGCTGGCACGGGCCTGGGCCACTGCGCCCTCGTGCCGGATGGCCACGGCGGCAACATCGCCGTGCCTTCGGAGGCCGGGCATGCGCCCTTTCCCTTCGTGAACGACGAGGAGTTCGCCTTCGGCGCGTTCGTGCGCAGCACCTTGGGCCTGGACTACTGCGTGGGCGATGTCATCGTCACCGGCGGCGGCCTTGCGCGCCTGCACGCCTACCTCACGGGCGAGGCCCTCTCGCCGGCGGAGGTGACGGCCCGGCTGGCGCAGTCGCCGCGCACGGTGGAGTGGTTCGCCCGCTTCTACGGCCGCGCGGCGCGCATGTACGCGCTCGCCGTCATGGCCCTTGGGGGCGTGTATTTGGCGGGCGGCGTGGCGGCCAGGAATCCGATCCTGGTGGAGCACCCGGCCTTCCTGGCGGAGTTCCGCCGCTCGGGCACGCATGGGGCCATGCTGGCCGGGCTGCCCGTGCTCTTGAACGCCAACCAGGACTCCGGCATGTTCGGGGCGGCCCTGCACGGGGCTGGCCTGCTGCGCCGGGGGATTTAGTTTTTTTTCTTGTTTTTCCATATGTTATAAGCGGCGCAAAAAGGCTCAACTTGGGCTTGCCCCCGCAGGCGCTCTGGGCTAAAGAAGCTGCCTTTAACGCGAGGCACCTGTGGACACGGCGACCCCCTACGAGAACGTCTTCCCCGTCACCTGGAATCAGCTCCAGCGGCTCTGCCGCGAGCTTGCCGGGCGGCTTGCCGGGCAGGAGTGGAAGGGCATCCTCGCCGTGACGCGCGGGGGCCTCGTGCCTGCGGCCATCATGGCCCGCGAGCTGGACATCCATCTCATCGACACGGTGTGCGTCTCCAGCTACGACTGGCAGATTAAGGGCGAGCCGGCGGAGTTGAAGCGTCCCGAGGGCGACGGCGAGGGCTGGCTCATGGTGGACGACCTCGTCGATACCGGCAGCACGGCCAAGCTGCTGCGCCAGTGGTTTCCCAAGGCGCGCTTCGTCACCGTTTTCGCCAAGCCCAAGGGCCGGCCCCTGGTGGACGACTGCGTGGCCGAGGTGGAGCAGGACACCTGGGTGCTCTTCCCCTGGGACGCCGCCCAGCAGTTCGTTCCGCCCATCGCCAAGACCAGGGAATAGAATCACGCCCCGCGGGAGGAGCATCCGGCGGGGAACAAGCGTATTGTCCAGCCGGACGCTTCCGGCTATGCTGCCACCATTTGCCGCCGCCCGGACGCCTTCCGGGCACACCCAACGAGGAGGGGATTCACCATGAAGAACTGGCTGCGCATCGCAGGCGCCCTTGCGCTTACCCTGGGGCTGGCCCTGGCGGGCTGCGAAAAAGCCCCCGAGAAGGCCGCCCCCGCCGTCGACGGCCCCAAGGCCGGCGAGCTCAAGGTCGGCTTCGTGTACACGTCGCCCGTGGGCGAGGCCGGCTACTCCTGGGCCCACGACCAGGGCCGCAAGGCCATCGAGAAGATGGGCGGCGTCAAGACCTCCTACGTGGAGGCCGTGAAAGAGGGCGCCGACGCCGAGCGCGTCATCGAGAACATGGCCCGCGGCGGCTTTGACCTGGTGTTCACCACCAGCTTCGGCTTCATGGATCCCACCATGAAGGTGGCCAAGGACTTCCCCAAGGTGAAGTTCATGCACTGCTCGGGCTTCAAGTCCAGCGAGAACGTCAGCAACTACTTCGGCCGCATCTACCAGGCCCGCTACCTGACGGGCATGACCGCCGGCCTGATGACCAAGAGCAACACCATCGGCTACGTGGCCGCCTTCCCGATTCCCGAGGTCATCCGCGGCATCAACGCCTTCACCCTGGGCGTGCGCAGCGTGAACCCCAAGGCCCAGGTGCGCGTTGTGTGGACCAAGACCTGGTTCGACCCCGCCCTGGAGAAGGACGCCGCCATCAGCCTGCTCGACGTGGGCAGCGACGTCATCGCCCAGCACCAGGATTCCCCCGGCCCGCAGGAGGCCGCCCAGGAGCGCGGCAAGTACTCCATCGGCTACAACTCCGACATGGCCGCCTTTGCCCCCAAGGCCCACCTGACCGCCGCCGTGTGGAACTGGGCCCCCATCTACGAGGCCATCGTGAAGGAAGTGCGCGAGGGCACCTGGACCGGCAACCGCGCCATCTGGTGGGGCATGGACAAGGGCGTGGTGGACATCGCCCCCTTCGGTCCCATGGTTCCCAAGGCAGTGCAGGACAAGGTCAACGCCCAGAAGGAGCTGTTCAAGAAGGGCGAGGACAAGGTCTTCGTCGGCCCCATCAAGGACCAGGCCGGTCAGGTCAAGATCGCCGCGGGCGTGAAGGCCGAGGACAAGGAGCTCCTCGGCATGACCTGGTTCGTCGAAGGCGTGGTGGGCAGCGTCCAGTAGGGGCTGCCGGCGGGAGCAACCAGCCGGAGCAAATTGTAGGAACGCGTGAACCTCGTCATCCGCAAGCGTGAAGAGTCCCTGGGCTGGGGCGTCCTGGTCGTGTACCTGGGCGCCCTGGCCCTTGCCTTCTGCGTCTGCGCACTGCTTTTGAAGATGTCGGGCAAGCCCGGCTTCGGCGGTCTGGCCATCCTCTTCCGGGGGGCCTTCGGCCAGACGTACGCCCTGTTGGATGGCCTGGTGAAGGCCATCCCGATTTTCCTCTGCGCCCTTGGCGTGGCGCTGTCCTTCCGCATGCAGGTATGGAACATCGGGGCCGAGGGGCAGTTCGCCCTGGGCGCTGTGGGCGCCACCTGGGCCGCCCTCACCTTTCCCGGGCTGCCGGGCGTGGCCCTCATGCCGCTGATGCTTTTGTGCGCCATGCTGGCCGGCGCGGCCTGGGGGGCCATCCCGGCGGCCTTGCGCCTGCGCCTGGGCGTCAGCGAGGTCATCTCCTCGCTCATGCTCAACTACATCGGCATCCTGCTGCTGGAATACCTCGTCTTCGGCGTGTGGAAGGACCCGGCCAGCTTCGGCTTCCCCATGACCGCCGAGTTCGCCTCCGGCGGGCAGATCGCGCGCATCCTGCCCGGCGTGCTGGGCAAGCTGCACTGGGGCCTGCTCGCCTGCCCTGTGGCGGGCGTGGCCTACTGGGTGCTGCTCTCGCGCACGCGCCTGGGCTTCGAGATCGCCGCCGCGGGCGAGGGCGAGCGCGTGGCGCGCTATGCCCAGCTGCCCTACGGCTTCCTGGTCTTTTTCGTCATGGGCCTGGGCGGCGCGCTCTCCGGCCTGGCGGGCAGCATCGAGACCTCGGCCACCCTGGGCCGCCTGCAGCCCACCATCATGGTGGGCTACGGCTACACGGCCATCGTGGTGGCCTGGCTGGCGCGGCTGCGGCCCTGGGCCATCGCCTTCACGGCCTACCTGCTGGCCGCCTTCCGCGTAGGCGGAGAGGTGATGCAGCTGGAACTGCAGGTGCCGGCCGCCTTCGGGCCCATCATGGAGGGCGCCATCCTGCTCTGCGTGCTGGCCGGGCAGTTCTTCCTCACGTATTCCGTGAGTCTGAGGCCGTCGCCCAAGGCCGCGCGCCCCGCCCCCCCCGCCAACGACGCCAACGACGCCGCAAAGGGGGCCCGCAGTTGAGCCCGGAACTCATCATCGCGCTTTTCGCCGCCGCCGTGCAGGCGGGCACGCCCATCCTCTTCGCCACCCTCGGGGAGATCGTCTCCGAGAAGGCGGGGGTGATGAACCTGGGCGTGGAGGGCGTCATCGCCCTGTCGGCCTTCGCGGCCTTCGTCGTCTGCCACCTGACGGGCTCCGCCTGGCTGGGCCTTTTGGCCGGCGGCCTGGCCGGCACGCTGCTCTGCGGGCTGCACTCGCTTGTCTGCCAGGTGTTCTTGGGCAACCAGGTGGTCTCCGGCCTGGCGCTCACGCTCTTCGGCGTGGGGCTGGCCACCTTCCTGGGCACGCCCTACGTGGGCCAGGCCACGGAAGGCTTCGGCAAGATCGCCGTGCCCCTGCTCTCCGACATCCCGGTGCTGGGGCCCATTCTCTTCCGCCACGACACCCTGGTGTACCTGGGCTACATCGCCCCGGTGGCCGTGTGGTTTTTGCTGAACCGCACCAGCCTTGGCCTGGGCCTGCGCGCCGCGGGCGAGATGCCCGCCGCCGCCGCCGCCGCCGGCCTGAACCCCCAGCGTCTGCGGGCCTTCGGCGTGCTGGCCGGGGGCTTCTTGTGCGGCCTGGGCGGGGCCTATCTTTCCCTGGCGCACACGCACCTGTGGACCACGGGCCTTTCCGGCGGGCGCGGCTGGGTGGCCGTGGCGCTGGTGATCTTCGCCTTCTGGCGGCCCGGCCGGGCGGTCATCGGCGCGCTGCTCTTCGGCGGCGTCATGGCCTTCCAGCTGCGGCTGCAGGCCTCGGGCACCAACATCCCCTCGTCGCTGCTGTTGATGCTGCCCTACGCGCTCACGGTCATCGTGCTGGTGTTTTCCGCAGCGCGCGCGCGGGAGAGGAGCGGCGCCAGCGCCGCCCCGGCCGCCCTTGGCGTCAACATCGAGCCGGAGGGCTAGGGGCGTGGACGAGCGCAAGCATACCGGCAGCCCCCTCGGCACTCCGCACGGCGCCCGCCCAGACGCCCGGACGGACATCGGCACCGACCTTGGCATCGGCGACGTGCTGCCCCAGGTGCGCCTGACGGGCGTGACCAAGCGCTTTGGCAACGTGCTGGCCAACGACGGCATCTCCCTTTCCATCATGCCCGGCCGCATCAAGGCCCTGCTGGGCGAGAACGGCGCGGGCAAGAGCACGCTCATGGCCATGCTGGCCGGCCGCTTCAAGCCCGACGAGGGCCGCATCGAGGTGGCGGGCAAGGCCGTGGACTTCGCCTCCCCGCGCGAGGCCATCGCCGCCGGCATCGGCATGGTCTACCAGCACTTCATGCTGGTGGAGAACATGACCGTGGCCGAGAACGTGCTGCTGGGCCAGGAGGGCGGCTTTTTCCTGAACCCGGCGGAGATGCGGCGCGTGGTGGGCGGCCTGGCCGAACGCTACGGCCTGCCCATAGACCCGGGCGCGCGCGTGGGCGACCTGTCCATGGGCGAGCGCCAGCGCGTGGAGATTCTGAAGCTTCTGCACCGCGAGAGCCAGGTGCTCATCTTCGACGAGCCCACGGCCGTCTTGACCCCGCTGGAGGCCGAGGCGCTGTTCGCCGCGCTGCGCGCCATGAGCGCCCAGGGCAAGGCCATCGTGTTCATCTCCCACAAGCTGGAGGAGGTGCTCTCCGTGGCCGACGAGATCGCCATCCTGCGCCGCGGGCGCATCGAGGGCGAGTTCCTGGCCTCCGAGGTGCACAGCCCGGCAGAGCTGGCCCGGCGCATGGTGGGCCGCGACGTTGTGCTGGAGATAGACCGCGACGAGGTCTCGGCCGGGCGCATGGTGCTCGACGTGAAGCACCTCTCGGGCGAGGGCCTGGAGGACGTGAGCCTGGACCTCAAGCGCGGCGAGATCCTGGCCATCGTGGGCGTTGCGGGCAACGGCCAGCAGCAGCTGGTGGAGGTCGTGTGCGGCATTGCCGAGCCCCAGGCGGGCGAGGTGTCCATCCTGGGCAAGAGCTGGGCGGACTTCTTCCACAGCCGGGGCTGGAAGGGCGAGCTGGCCTGGATTCCCGAGGACCGCGCGGGCCTGGCCACGGGCCGGGGCCTGAGCCTGACCGACAATCTTCTGCTGACCACGCGCGAGGGCTTCGCCCACGGCCAGTGGCTGGAGCGCGGCCGCGCCAGCGAGACCACGCGCGGCATCGTGCGCGACAACGACGTGCGCCCGGGGCGCATCGAGGCCCAGGCCTGGCAGCTTTCCGGCGGCAATTTGCAGAAATTCGTGCTCGGGCGCGAGCTTTACCGCGAGCCCCGGCTCATCGTGGCCGAGCAGCCCACCCAGGGCCTCGACGTTTCCGCCACGGAGGCCGTGTGGCAGCGCCTGCTGGAGTCCCGGCGCACGGCCGGCGTGCTGCTCGTCACCGGCGACCTCTCCGAGGCCCTGCAACTGGCCGACCGCGTGGCGGTGATGTTCCGGGGCCGGGTCATGGGCCTGTTCCCCGTGACCGACACGGCCCAGGTGGAGCGCATCGGCTCCCTCATGGCGGGCCTCAGGGACTAGGCGCGCGCGTGGCCGGGCCCTGGCGCATCGTCCCCTTTGAGCCGGCCCGGCACCAGGACGGCGTCGTCTCCCTCATCTCTGGAATCCAGCGCGGCGAGTTCGGCCTCGCCATCACCCCGGCGGACCAGCCGGACCTCATGGACATTCCCGGCTTTTACGTGAACGGGGTGAACGGACGCTTCGGCCCTGGCTGCTTCTTCGTGGCCGAGGATTCCGGCGGTGTGGTGGCGGGCAGCATCGCCCTGCTGAACATCGGGCCCGGCGTGGATGGAGCAGGGCAGGGCGCCCTGCGCAAGATGTTCGTGCGCGCGGACGCAAGGGGAACCGGCCTGGCCGGAACGCTATTGGGCAACCTAGAGGCCTGGTGCGTTCCGCACGGCGTGGCGCGGCTCTTCCTGGGCACCACGGACCGCTTCCTGGCCGCGCACCGCTTCTACGAGAAGCACGGCTTCGCGCGCGTCGAGAAAGCCGGCCTTCCGGCCAGCTTCCCGGTCATGCGCGTGGACACGGTGTTCTACGCCAAGGCGCTTTCTTCCTAAAGATTCAGGAACATCGGATTGTTGCACGACGGGCAGCAGTCCTTGTCGCTCTTGAAGCCGCAGGTGGGACACACGTGCAGCTCGGTGGCGGCGGGATTGTGCTCGCCGCACATGCGGCAATGGGTGAAGTCGGGCGCGTTGTCGGCCTTGCACTTGGGGCAGGTCCACTTGGCTGCGTTCTCGGCCATGTTGTCCTCCTTGCGCTTGCGGGCGTCTCCCGGTGGGGGCGGGGAAGGTCGGCAATGGCGCCTTCCCCTATGGCACAGATAGGACAGGATGCCCGTGTGCGCAAGGGGGGGCGGGGGAGGCCTCAGAGCAGCCACACCCCGAGGGAGACCCCGGCGATGACCACCCAGATGGGGTCCACGTTGCGCCACAGGGCCAGGGCCGCGCCCGCGCACATGAAGGCCTTGAGCGCGCTCCAGTCCATGCCGCGCGCCAGCTGCACGCCCACGGCGAGAATCAGCCCGCCCAGGGTGGAGAGCACCCCGGCCAGGGCCCGGCGGAAGGGCTGCCAGGCCAGCAGCCTGCCCGCGCTGGGCACCGTGAGCATGAGGATGAAGAAGGACGGCGTGAAGATCCAGACCCCGGCGGTGACCGCGCCGAGCAGCCCCGCGATGTGGTAGCCCACGAAGCAGGAGCCGAGCATGAAGGGGCCGGGCGTCACCTGGGCCAGGGCCATGCCGTCCATGAAGGTCTCGGCGCTCATCCAGCGTTGCAGCTCCACGGTCTCGTGATAGAGGGCCGGGAACACGCCGTAGCCGCCGAAGGCGATGAGGTCGGCCTTGGCCATGGACAGGGACAGCCGGAACAGCGTGGGCGCGAGGAAGAAGGTGCCCGCCAGCCACGAGAGCGCCAGCAGGCCCAGCACAAGCACGCCGCGCACGGGCACGGGCGTATTGGAAAAGCTCACCGGCGGCGCGGTCTCGTCGCGGAAGACCACCGGCCCGGCAAGCGCCGCGCCCAGGATGATCCAGGCCGGGCCCACGCCGTACAGAAACAGCGCGCAGGCCAAGAGCGTGAGGCCCACGCGCCGGGGCCCGCGCGCGTACTTGAGCCAGAAGTCGTACACCGCCAGGGTGATGATGCCGATGACCACCGTGGACAGGCCCTGCATGGCCGAGCCCGTGACCGTGAGGCCCTGGGCCGCGTGGTAGAGGGCCGAGAGCGCGGTGATGAGGGCCATGGCCGGCAGGCCGAAGCCCATGAAGCCCGCCAGGGCGCCGGGCAGGCCGCGCAGACGCAGGCCCGTGTACGCGGCGATCTGCATCAGCGTGCCGCCGGGGATGGCCTGGCACACGGCCAGCCCGAGCTTGAAGTCCTCGGGCGTCATCCAGCCGCGTTTCAGGATGTGCTCGCGCATGAGGGGCATCATGGCCGGGCCGCCATAGGCCGTGGCCCCCACGCGCAGGAAGCAGCGGAAGATCTCGCCCAGGCTGGCCCGGGGCCTGTCATGTGGCTTGGCCTGGGGCCTGGCCTGGGGCCTGGCCAGGGATTCGGCGGGGGCCTGCTGTGGCGCGGCCGGGTTCACCGGGCCGGGAATCACGGGCGCAGAAGCTCCGCGCGCACCTTGGCCACGGCCTTGCGCAGGGGCTGCGGGCGGGGGTCCACCTTGCCCTGGGTCAGGTGCGCCTCGCCCGGCAGGTACACGGCGAAGGTGCCCGGATGCAGGGTGAACAGCGCCGTGAAGCGGTCCGGGTGCTCGTAGGTGGCCGCGTCGCGCTCCGCGTCGTAGGGCGTCTTCTCCGCCAGGCCCTCCCTGGGGAAGCGCGCGTGCACCTCCGGCCCGGTGAGGGGCAGGTGGATGTCCGCGTACTTCTCGTGGGCCTCGATGGTGGTGTCGAGCAGGGCCTTGGTGGTGGTGTCGAAGACCACGATGTAGATGTCGCGGCCGTCGACCTCGTATTCGCCGGGCTCGGTTTCGGGCGTCAGGGCGGCCAGGGCCGCGAAGGCCTTCCGCCAGGCCGGGCCGGCGCCGTACAGCTCCCAGTTGGGCAGTGCGTCGAAGAACATGACCGTCTCCGTCTTCGCCGGCGGGCGCTACAGCGCGCCGGGCTTCTTTCCGCCCGGGGCCACCTTGGGGGTGCCGTCGGGGTTCTTGGTGGTCTTCACGATCTTGTTGTTCAGCACGTCGGTGTTGCCCTGGAGGCTGGTGGTGGAGCTCTTCGCGGGCTTCACCGCGTCGCGCGAGGACGGGACCGGCGTGGGCTTGATGAAGTCGTTGGCCAGGGCCGGAGCGGCGAAGAGCAGCAGGCTGGCAAGGGCCAGGGCGTTGGTCGCGGCTTTCATGGCGATCTCCTTGGGTCGAAGGGGGGTGGTGCCGGACACCCTTGTAGGAAGGCGGCCCGGCGGCGTCAAGGGCGGGGCGGCGGTCATCCCGAAAGAAAGCGCCCGCCCGGCGTTGTGCCGAGCGGGCGCTTGTGGGGCCTTGGGAATGCGAGCCTACTGCGCCGGCTCGGCGGGCTTCTCGGTCTTTTTCGCGGGCTTCTCGGGCAGCTTGCCGGTCAGCACGATGGTGTCGCGCATGACGGCCACCGGGCGGTGGGTGGGCTTCTGCGACAGGCAGCTGACCGGGCAGGCGTCCACGCACACGCCGCAGCCCACGCAGGCGAAGAAGTCCAGGGTCCAGGTGCCCATGGTGCCCTCTTTGGACACCGTGAGGCACTGGGAGGGACACTTGCGCGAGCAGGAGCCGCAGAAGATGCAGCGATCGATGTCGTTGATGAGCTCGCCGCGCGCCGTGGTGAACGGGTCACGCACGAAGAACGGGTAGTTCCGCGTGGCGGGCTTGCTGAACAGGTTCGAGAGAACGGTAGGGAGCATTTTCATAACGGCTACCTCTCCGTGCAGCTGATGCAGGGGTCGATGGACAGCACCACAACCGGAACGTCCGCGAAGTCCAGCCCGGGCAGGATGGCGGCCAGGGGCGGAATGTTGGCGAACGTTGGGGTGCGGATGCGCACGCGGTCGAGGAACTTGTCCCCGTTGCCCTTGAGGTAGTAAAGGCACTCGCCGCGGGGCTGCTCCACGCGGGTGATGACCTCGCCCTCGGGCTTTCCTTTCACCTTGGCGGCCAGCTCGGTGTCGTCCAGCCTGTCCAGGGCCTGGCGCACCAGGTCGATGGACTGCAGGGCCTCGCGGAAGCGCACGTTGGAGCGCGCCCAGCAGTCGCCGGCGGTCTCCACGATGGGCTCGAAGGCGATCTCGTCGAAGCCGGCGTACTTGAGCTGGCGCATGTCCTGGGCCACGCCGCTGCCGCGCAGCATGGGGCCGGCGGCGCCCAGGTCGTAGGCGGCCTGCTTGGTCAGCACGCCAACGCCCTGGGTGCGGCGGCACACGGTGGAATCGTGCATGATGGTGCTCTGCAGGCTCTTGATGCTGGCCTCCACGTCCACCAGGGTGTCCTTGATCCAGCGGACCTGGGACTCGTCGAGGTTGGCGCGCACGCCGCCCACCACGTTCACCGAGACGATGACGCGGTTGCCGGTGGTGGCCTCGTTCAGGTCCATGACCTTTTCGCGGATCTTCCACAGCTGCATGAACAGGGACTCGAAGCCGAAGCTGTCGGCGAAGAGGCCCAGCCACAGCAGGTGGCTGTGCAGGCGGTGCAGTTCGCTCCACACCACGCGCAGCATCTTGGCGCGGCGGGGCACCTCGACGCCCAGCATCTCTTCCATGCCCTGGCAGTAGCACAGGGAGTGGATCATGGAGCAGATGCCGCACACGCGCTCGACGATCTGGATCATCTGGTTGTAGTCGCGCTTGGTGGCCAGCATTTCCAGGCCGCGGTGCACGTAGCCCAGGGTGGGCAGGGCCTCCACGACCTTTTCGTCCTCGACCACCAGGGAGAGGTGGATGGGCTCGGGCAGCACCGGGTGCTGCGGACCGAAGGGGATGACAGTGCGGGCCATGCTAGCGCACCTCCTTGGCGGCGGCGCCGCTCGAAGCCACCTGCATGCGGCAGAACGGCGAGGTCTGCGGAGTGGTCAGGCAGTCGTTCAGGAGCTTGCCCTGGTAGTCCAGCACAAGGCCTTCGAAGGTGATGCTGAACTGGTCGCGGATCTCGTTCTCGATGAGAAACGCGGTGAACAGCACGCCGGAGATGCTCGGCACGCTGCCGCCCTTCTTCACGGAAAGGCGCAGGTTCTTGAGCTTCAGGTCCTTGTCGAAGTGGTACAGGATCTCCATGTTCTCGGCGTCGATTTCGACGCTGGAGAAGGTCACCAGGCGGTAGCCCTCCGCCTTGAGCTTGGTCACCTCGGCCACGAGCTGGGCGGGGGTGACGGGAGTGGCTTCAATACTCATCAGCTTGCCTCCAGAATGCCCTTCAGCTTGCCCAGACCCGTGACAACGGCGTCCATGATGGCTTCGGGCTTGGCCGGGCAGCCCGGCACGTACACGTCAACGGGAATGACCTTGTCCACGCCGCCCAGGACGTTGGGGGCATCGCGGAACACGCCGCCGGAGCAGCCGCAGGCGCCCACGGCGATGACCAGCTTGGGGTCGGGCATCTGGCTGTAGATGTTCTTCAGGATCTGGGCGTTGCGCGGGTTCACCGTGCCGGTGACCACGAGCACGTCGGCGTGGCGCGGGTTGCCCACGTTGATGATGCCGAAGCGCTCGACATCGTACACCGGGGTCAGGCAGGCCAGGGTCTCGATGTCGCACCCGTTGCACGAGCCGCAGTCGAAGTGCATCAGCCAGGGCGACTTGATTTGCGAAGTTTTGAGGAATGACATTGCATTACTCCATGTACAGCCAAAGGAGGTTCGCGGTCGCCAGGACCAGGGAGATGGGCGCCACAACCTTCAGCATGTGCCTCCAGGTGAGCCGCGCGCTGACGTTGTCGATCACAAGCGCGGCGAAGAGGAACACGGCCGCGGTGGCGACCATGCTCACCACGCTGGTGGCCCACAGGAAGGAGCAGATCCACAGCACCACCACCACGTCGGCCCAGTGGGCGATCTCAAGCAGGGCGAAGTCGCGTCCGGCGTAGTCGGTGTACACGCCGCGCACCACTTCCTGGTGCATGTGGTGGGAGGCGGAGATGTCGAACGGGGACTTGCGCAGCTTCACCAGCACCACGAACAAGAGCCCGGGCACGATGAGCGGCATCTTGAACAGCAGCGGCTGGGCGCTGGCATTCATGAAGCTGTAGGCGTCGAACGCGCCGGAGACCTTGGCCATGCACAGGATGGCCACCAGGAACACCGGCTCGTAGGCCAGCAGCTGGAACAGCTCGCGCTGGGCGCCGAGCTTGCTGTACGGGGAGCTTCCGCAGAAGGCGCCCAGGGCCACGAAGCTGGCGCTGGCGGCCTGCACGAAGAAGCACATCAGCACGTCCGCGCCGGCGGCCAGGAGCACATCGGACGCCAGGGACGCCACAAGCGCCCAGCGCACGAACAGGCCCTGCCAGTTGCTGGCGGGAGGAATGACCTTGGACCAGAGCTTGCCCACGTCGTAGAAGGGCTGCATCAGCGGCGGCCCCATGCGCGACTGCAGGCGCGCGGTGACAACCCGGTCCACGCCGGCCACCAGGCCGCCCAGAAGGGGCGCCAGGATGAGACCGGCCACTGCGAGGTAGAACGTCGTCAGATTCATATGATGGCACCTCCGACCAGGGCGAGGAGCAGCGCGCCGGCGAGGACGCCCGCGAACTTGGACAGCTTGGATTCGCCGAAGATCTCAATGGCGTATTCGTTGCCTTCCGAGAGGGCCCAGTTGCGGCCCAGGGGGCCGATGTAGGTGCCCTTTTCGGCGGAGGGCAGGCCGCCGATGTACGGCGAGGAGAGCTGCACCGAACTCTGGCGGGACAGCGACTTCATGCCGATGATCCAGGCCAGCATGGCCAGGACGAAGAGGCTGGGCAGCAGGCCCCAGCCGCCGGCCAGGGCGGTGGCGAAGCCCGCGCCGGGAATGAGCAGGGCGTTGAGCCAGGGAGCGGCCATGCCCAGGCCCACCGCGCCGGCCAGAAGCGCCAGGATGGGCGTGCTGGTGAGGGCGGAGGAATGGGCGTTCCGGGATTCGATGGACTTGCCGCTCATGATGGTGCCGGCGAAGCGCACCCAGCAGACAACGCCCAGCGCGCTGCCCAGGGCCATGAGCACCATGGACACCGGGCTTGCGGCGGCGGCCTCTAACGCGGCCCACTTGCCCACCAGCATGCCCAGCGGCGGCAGGATCATGGCCATGGCGCCGGCAGCGGCGGCCAGCGCCGTCACCGGGCTGATGGCCACGATGCCGCGCAGGTCTTCCAGGTCGCGGCTGCCAACGGTCTGCTCCATGTCGCCCACGCAAAGGAACAAGAGGCCCTTGGTGGCGGCGTGGATGACCAGCAGCACGATGCCCGCGGCCACGGCCACCGGAGTGCCGATGCCCGCGCAGGCGATGATGAGGCCCAGGTTGGCCATGGTGGAGTAGGCAAGCACCTTCTTGGCGTTGCTCTGGCCCAGGGCCAGGGCGGAGGTTGCGAAGAAGGTGAAGGCGCCCACCAGGGTCAGCACGCGGCCGGTGGTGGTGCCTTGCATCACCGGGGCCAGGCGCAGGCAGACGAACACGCCCACCTTGACCATGGTGGAGGAGTGCAGGAGCGCCGAGACCGGGGTCGGGGCGACCATTGCGCCCAGAAGCCAGGTCTGGAAGGGCATCTGCGCGGCCTTCACGCAGCCGGCCAGGGCCAGCAGGGCCACCGGCAGCATGGAGGCGCCGGCCCACATGGCCGGGTTCACCACCTGCTGCAGGTCCACCATGCCGGACTGCTTCTGGATGAGCAGGATGCCGCCGTGCAGGAAGATGCCGCCAAGGATGTTCATCCACAAGGCGCGGAAGGCGCTCTTGTTGGCTTCCTCGGTCTTGTCGTGGCCGATGAGCAGGAACGAGCAGAGCGTGGTGGCCTCGAAGAAGGCGGCGAACACGCGCAGGTCGTTGCTCATGGCCAGGCCGTTCATGAAGCCGAGGAAGGCCAGCAGAATCAGGAAGAACCCGGGCTGCTTGCTCACCTTCAGGTGCAGGTGCTCCTCATGGTGCTTCATGTAGGGCAGGGCGAAGATGCAGATGAGCGAGCCCGCGAAGGACACCACCAGCACCAGCGCCAGGGAGAGGCCGTCGCACGACACGGCGTTCTGGGTGGCCGCCGGAGCGGGCATGCCCATGATGCCGTAGGCCGCCAGGGCCAGCTGCGCGATGGCCAGCACGCTGACCAGGGCGTGTTTCGCCATCAGGCCGCGCACCAGGAAATAGGCCGGCAGGACGATGGACGCGCCTTCGGCGATGTGCAGGGCCGTTTCAGAGGACAGAAAGCCAGGGTTGGCGATGAACGGAGCCTGGGTGGCAACCCCGAGCGCTCCGACCGCCAAAGCCGCGCCAGTGGCCAGCACCAGTGCCGACCGCAGACCTGGGCTCCTCAGCACCAGGCATGCAATGCCGGCCACCAGGGGCCATAAGACAAGAACCCCAATGTACGCATCAAGCATGTTTTGAAACCCCCTCAAAAACTTGATGAACTTTTCTGAACGCAGCCAGTTATCCCAAAACGCGCATCAAGAAAAGGGGGAAGTGTTGGAAAAAATGGAAATGCGGCGGTATGATTTTTCCGCCAAACAAGGACGCCCTAGGGCTCATGGGGAAAGGAAAAAAATGTCGCGGAGGCGACACTTTTTTTGACCCCCGGAAATCCGGGGTCAAGTTGGGCAGCCGGTGACAGGAATAGGAACGGATACTGCGCGTGGAGGACTATACAGGCTTGACGAGGACGCCGGGCCGCACGGAGATTCCCTCCTGCATGATGGCCTCCACGTTGACGCCGTCGACCGTGGCCACGCGGGCCGCGCCCAGGCGCTTCTCGCCGCGCTCGTCCAGCACGTCGACAACGCCCTCCGGAGCCAGGTTGGGGCCGGGCAGGCTGAAGAAGATGCGCTGGCCCTCGGGCGAGGCCATGGCCCGGTACACCTCGGCCATGCCCAACGCACTGAGCGCCTGGCCTATCTTGCGGGAGAGGATGAAGCTGGCGGCCATGGGCAGCACGGCCATGGGCAGCAGGCACACGGCCAGCAGGTAGGGCGAGAGGCCCAGCACGCGCCGGGTGAGGGACAAAGCCGAGGCCTGGATGCTGGCGGCGTCCTTGTGCACGCGGATGCGGTAGGCCTGGCGGGGCGCGGCCTCGGTTCCGTTGGCGCTGTAGCGCACAAGCGCCGTGTATTCTCCGGGCGCCGCCGCGGTGGAAACCGTCAGGTCGGCCCGCCAGAGGGTGCCGCCCAGCCAGAAGCCGGAGAAGGTCTCCACCATGGTCGCGTTCAGCTCCGGGCTGGAGATGTCGAAGGCGATGTCGGAGAGCTTCTCCGCCCCTCTGGGCATGGGGTCGGTGAGGTTGATGGACTGCCCGGGCAGGAGGTCATACAGGGTGGGATCCTTGCGCCCTCCGGCGATCATGCCGTCCACGGCCAGGGCCAGGCTGAGGCAGATGACGAGGGTTCCGGCAAGTCCGGCGAGCTTGCGCCTTGCGGCCAGGGAGCGGAAATTCATGGTGGCCTATGCGTTCTCGGTGCGGTCGCGCAGCTTGCGGAAGCCGAAGAAGCCGAGGGCCAGGGTGGGCAGGAACATGGTGAAGAAGGTCTTCATGAAGGTGGAGGTGAAGGCTTCGGGGTTGGCGGAGGTGGCGGCGGCCATGGCGACGCACAGCTCGGCGATGATGCCCAGGTCGATGAGGCCGATGAAGAGCTTCTGGCGTCCGTTCATGCGGATCTTGGGGGCGTCGTTGTCGTCGTTCAGGATCATCGCCGTGCTCCTTTGGCTGTCTGGACCTTGTGTGCGGCGGGCCGGGGGCCGGCCCGCCGCTTGGATCGCCGTCGCCTACTTCTTGAAGATGTTGGTCTTGGAGATGTTCATGAAGCGCAGGGCCTTGCCCTCTTCCTTGTAGTACACGCGGGCTTCGTCGCCGGCGTCCCAGGTGCTGTCCGGCATGCTGAAGTATTCCTCAGGCAGCTGGATGACGGAGAGGGTCTTCTGGCGGCCGGAGTAGATGGTGACCGTCTTCTTTTCCTTGTCGACCACGGGGAACTTCTTGGCCTTGTCCGCTTCCTTGTCGTATACCAGCGGATGGTTCTTGTCGATGTTCTCCTTGTAGTCGACCATGACGAAGTCGATGGTCTTGAAGTTCTGCGTGGCCGGGTCGAAGATGGTGATCTGGTTCTTCTTGTTGTCGATCTTCATGCGGCCGCCGGCCTTGGGCAGGGGGCCGATCTCGTTGGGATCCGCCGGCATCTGGTAGCTGACGGGCGGCAGATAGGTGTAGTCCGGGTTCTGGGTGTCGTTGGCCTTGTCACGGATCATGGTGAAGGTCTTGGTGGCCTCGTCGTACTTGATGACGCGGCCCTGGTCGACCTTGCCGGGCTCGGAGCAGCCCACCAGCAGCATCAGGGGCAGGGCCAAGAGCAGGGTACGCCACATGCTTTTCATGTTCATTGCTGACTCCTTCAGTATGTCTCAGTGGTTGGGAGTGGCGTTAGCCCTTGGCCGCCTTCATCGCCAGCTCCTTCTGACAGCCCTGGATGAAGCGCACCAGGATGTAGAGGGAGAGGGCGGACACGACGCCCAGCACGAAGAAGGTGGAGACGTCGTCCAGGATGGGCATGCTCCAGCCCTTGGCCGCCAGCTTCAGGATGATGGAGATCATACAGCCGACGACGGCCAGACCGAAGGCGTAGCGGATGCCGTAACCCTTGATGTACTTGGTGGCCACGGCGCCCACCTGCGCGCCCATGGAGGCGCCGATGAGCATGATGACGGCGGCCACGAGCTCGGTGCGGCCCTTGTAAGTGTAGGTGCCGGCGCCGTACAGGCCGGAGATCATGACTTCGAAGAGGTCGGTGCCGACGGCCACGTGGGTCGGGCAGCCGACGAGGTAGATGAGCGAAGGCATGCGGATGAGGCCGCCGCCGATGCCGAGGATGCCGGCCAGCCAGCCGGTGAGGAAGCTCACGGTGATGGGCAGCCAGGCGGAGCAGTAGATGCCGGCTTCGTTGAAGTGCATCATGGGCGGAATCTTGATGGCGTGGAACTTCTTGTGCCACTCGATGCCCTTGGCGTCCTTGGCATCGCCGCCGGCGGCGCGCATCTCGGCTTCCTTGCGCTTCTTCACGTTGATGTCGTGGAACACCATCCAGGCGATGGCGGCGAGCAGGACGATGTACATGTAGCGCACGACCTTCTCGACGTTGCCCATGCGTTCCAGCCACATGATCATTTGTGCGCCGATTTCGAAGCCCACGACCGTGCCCACCAGCATGATCATGCCGAGCTTGTAGTCAACGTTGCCGAACTTGCCGTGCCGCATGGTGGAGATGAGGCTCTTGCCCGCCATGTGGGCGATGTCGGTTCCGATGGCGAAGGCCATGGGGAAGCCGAGGATGTTCAGGCCGGGGGTCACCATCCACGCGCCGCCCATGCCGAAGAAGCCGCCGATGATGCCCACGCCCACGCCAAGGATGATCAGGCCGGGCCAGAAAATTTTCACGCCCGCGATGGGCATGAGGACGTACAACCATTCCATAGTGCTCCTCCTCTTTCGGTTTGCCCGGTTTAGTGTTCCGCCAGCTCGCGGGACTTGAGGTCGATGCCGATCAGGCCCATGAGCAGGTCGGCGAGGACGCCGAAGAGAACGCCGATGATGGGGATGAGCGCCATGGTCAGCAGCGCGAAGTAGAGGTGGCTTTCATTGTACAGGTTGGTCCACCAGGCTTCCCAGCCGGTGAACTTGCGGGTGTCCGCAACGATGACGATGTTGTCCACCTTGCCTCCGCCTGCGGCCAGGGCGTACCCGGGCAGCGTAAGGCAGAGAACCATGCACCACGTGAACAGCTTGTACAGACGTGCTTTCATGGGATCCTCCTGAAACGTGTTCATGACACCAAACCCTTGCCACACATCCGGCCTTCGCGTTTTCCGCCCGCAAGGCCGGTTTAATCCCGCGGATTCTTGTGAAATTATGAGCAAGGGCCGTGCCACGCGAAAAAACTTGACGAAATCTTTGATTTTATTTTAATCGTGCAGTTGCGGTTGCGTGAATTGCGGCCCGGTTTTGCGCGGTTTTTCTAGGCGGTTTTGCGCGAAAACCGGCCCCGGAACCTGCCGACAGGAGGGACCATGGCCTGGGGAGCCTACAGGGCGAAAGCGGAAAGCGCGGCCGAGACGCATTACTTCGCCACCTGGAGCGTGCGCAGGAAGCTGCTTTTGTCGCTCATTCCGCCCATCCTCCTTATTCTGGTGGTGGCAGGGTACGTCACCAACTGGTTTTCCTCGCGGTATCTCACCCAGGCGCTGCAGCGCACGGCGCAGGTGCAGAACCTGGCCCAGGCCAGGGAAATCGAGCAGCTGCTCGACTACTACCGGCGCGAGCTGCTCTCCTTGAGCTCCCGTCCGCCCACCCGCGACCAGTTGGAAGCCGCCATCGCCCAATGGGGGGTGCAGCATCCGGGCATGCTGAAGGAACTCTCCTTTGTCGGCGAAAACACGTCGGACACCCTGATGCTTGTGGCCATGCCGCAGGGATTCACCGAGATCCGCCACGACCAGTACAGCTTCATCAAGGCCAGCCCGGTGTCGCAGGCCCTCAAGCTGCGCGGGCTCAAGCCGGGCTGCGTGCAGTTGTCGGAACTCACCGAGGCGGTCTACCCGCCCTCGGCTTTCCCGCAGCAGGTCGGCTCGCAGACCTTCAACCTGTACAGGCTCGCCACGCCGGTGCTGGACAGCCACGGGGTGATCCGCGGGCACCTGGTCCTCGGCATCGACGCCCTCGGCCTGCGCAACATCCTCTCCCTGTACAACTCGTCCAAGTCGCCGCTGTACGCCTTTGCCCGCACCAGCGAGACGCGCTTCAGCTATTTCTTCGACGACCAGGGGTGGATTCTCTTCCAGTCCGAAAACCTCGAGGATCCGGATCGGGAGCTCTCCGCCGAGACGGCGCGGCTGGGCATGACCGGTGACTACGGCATGCCCGACTTCGACAAGGCCTTCCGGCCGCTGCCCAAGCATGAGAACTACTGGCGCATGGTGGTGGAGGTGCAGTCCGGGCGCGGCGGGGTGGTCGAGCTCGAACCCGCGCAGGAGGCGGGCGGATTCTTGAGCCAGAGCCATTTTGTGGCCTATGCTCCGGTGCTCTTCCTGGCCAACCCGGAACGCGGCCCGGAGATCGTCGGCGGGGTGGCCTTCGTGGACCGCAGCCGGCTGACGGACGCGGCCGAGTTCAGGCACCTGGACGTGATGATGGTCATAACGCTTTCCGGCATGGGCCTGGTGGCGCTGGTCATCGTGTTCATCAGCCGCGTCATCACCCGGCCCCTGCACAAGCTGGCCGCGGAAATCCGCTCAATGTTCGAGACCAAGACCCTCCGGCCCATCAAGCTGGACACGCGGGACCTGGAATCCGCCCTGCTGATGCGGGCGCTGAACCGCATGATCCTGTCCATCCAGGACAAGCAGGAGCAGATCCGCCGCCGCGACGAGCAGATCCACATGGTGCAGCAACGGGAGAAGGTCTCCTTCGACAACGAGGTTCCGGCCAGCGTCGGCTGGCGCCTTGTGGGCGAGATCCCCGACCTCGTCGGCCAGAGCCAACCCATCGTCACCCTGCAGAGCATGATCCGCAAGGCCGCCAGCACCGAGGCCGACGTGCTTGTGGTGGGCGAAACCGGCACCGGAAAAGAGCTCACCGCGGAGGGCATCCACAAGTTCAGCAGCAGGGCCAGCAAGCCCTTCATCTCCATAAACTGCGGCGGGCTGGACGAAAATCTGCTCATGGACACCCTCTTCGGCCACGTGAAGGGAGCCTTCACCGAGGCCCGCACAGACCGCAAGGGCGCTTTTCTGGCCAGCGACGGCGGCACCCTGTTCCTGGACGAGATAGGCACGGCCACGGACCGGGTGCAGAAGGCGCTGCTGCGCGCGCTCTCGGTGCGGCGCATCCGCCCCCTGGGCAGCGACCAGGAGGTGGAGTTCAACGTGCGGGTCATCGCCGCAACCAACGTGGATTTGATGGAGCTGGTGCAGCGAGGCGAGTTCCGCGACGACCTCTACTACCGGCTCAAGGTCATCTCCATCCAGACGCCGCCCCTGCGCCAGCGCAAGGAGGACATCCCCATTCTGGCCAACCATTTCCTCAAGGAGTTGGCGGCGGCGAACGGCGGCAAGGAATTCGGCCTTTCGCGCGGGGCCCTGGAGAAGCTCATGGGTCACGACTGGCCCGGCAACGTGCGCGAACTCAAGAACTGCATCACCAGGGCCACGGCCTTTGCCGAGAGCGACGTGCTCTACGCGGAGGATCTTGTATTCGACGACGCATCGGTGACGCCGTCCCTGCTCTTCGCCGATCCGGTGCAGATCCAGACGCCGCCGCAACTGCTCGGGGGGGGCGCAATGGGGCAGGGCGCGTATGGAGCGGGCGGCCAAGCGGGCGCTCAGGCTGGCGCGTTGGCCGACGTTCCGCTCGGACGGCAGAACGGGGCGCCTGCGGCGGCGCACTCCTGGCCGCAGGACGAAGTTCCGCAGCCGCATACGGGAACCCGCGCCGAGGCTGCGGGCCCACGGGCCGTCGACCCGGCAGGGCAGGAGGCCGCAGGGACGCATCCGCGCGCGCACATCGTGCTGCGCCTGGCCAGGGAGCGCGGGGCCTTCTCCCGGCTTGACTACCAGAACGCGGCTGGGGCAGAGATTTCGCAGAGGACTGCGCAGTACGACCTGCAAGCGTTGGTGAAAAAGGGAATCTTGCGCAAGACGGGCAAGGGGCCGGCCACGCTGTACTTGCTTGCCGGAGAATAATGCCGCAACGGATGCGCGTTTGCGCGTCTTGGTCGTTGCGCGATTTGCGCGATAGTCTGTGCCTTCTGGGGTGGCCTTTGTGGAGGGCTGGCGATTTTGAGGGGGGAGCGGTGCAGAGCGAGATCCTGACCAACATCAAGAAACTGTTTTGCACCCTGTGCGGCAAGCGGCTGGGCAGCTGCGAGAACGAGCATATCCAGGAAGAGTTCCGGAGGAAGTACCGGCACTTCCAGGAACTGCTGGAGTCCAATTCCGAGCTGCTCAAGATCGTCACCGACATGGAGGTGAAGCTGCGCGGGGAGCAGGTGTACGGCATGTCCTACATCCGCGCCCAGGCCACGCGGGCGGTGTTTCACGCCCTGCGCATGGCCGCCAGTTTTGAGAGTCTCTCCGGAAAACCGAATGCGCGATTGCGCGATAAGGTGAACGAGATCCAGGCGCAGATCAAGGAAGACCTGGAATCGCGCAAGGAATACCATTTCCCGGAGCATGTGCTGCCGTACGCGCGCATCACCCGCGACATGGTGGACGCCGTTGGCGGCAAGAGCGCCAACCTGGGCGAGATATTGAACCGCGTGGGCCTGCCGGTGCCGCGCGGCTTCGCCATCACCACCAGCGCCTTCCAGGACTTTTTCGTCCACGCGGGAATCTGGGCGGAGATCAAGCGCATCAAGCTCGGCATCGTCCCCGACGCGCCGGACTCGCTGGAAATGGCCAGCGAAGAGATCCAGCGGGCCATCCTCACCGCGCCCATGCCCCCGGCCCTGGAGCAGGAGATCCTGGCCGCGCACACCCGCCTGGCGGAGCAGTGCGACAAGGACCCGGACGAAATCACCGTCGCCCTGCGCTCCAGCGCCATCGGCGAGGACAGCGAGTTTTCCTTCGCCGGGCAGTACCTTTCGGTGCTCAACGTGCCGCGCAGGCGCCTCATCAGCACCTACCGCTACGTGCTGGCCAGCCTGTACACCTCGCGCGCCATCTCCTACCGGCTGCTCAAGGGAATCGTGGACGAGGACATGTGCATGAGCGTGGCCTGCCTGGAGATGATCAGCTCGGTGGCCAGCGGCGTCATGTACACACGGCACCCCTTCAACTCCCACGACGACCGCGTGCTCATCAACGCCGTGTGGGGGCTGGGGCCCTACGCGGTGGACGGCGTCATCACCCCGGACAGCCAGTCCCTGGTGCGCGGCAGCCTGGAGGCCCAGGACGTGCGCATCGCCGAGAAGCCGGTGATGCTGACCTGCGGGCCGGGCGGCGCGCTGGTGGAACAGCCCGTGCCCGAAGACAAGCGCGGCAAGCCCTGCCTCACGGACGAGCAGGCGCGCATCCTGGCCGGCTATGCCCTGAAGCTGGAGGCGCACTACGGCACCGCCCAGGACATCGAATGGGCCCTGACGCCGGGCGGCCGGCTGCTTATCCTGCAGGCGCGCCCCCTGGGCGTGGTGGACGGAGAGGCGGCCATTCCCGCCGGCATGCCCAGCATGGCCGGGCGCCAGCCCCTGTTCGCCGCAGGAGAGGTGGCCCAGCCGGGCATCGGCGGGGGGCCGGCCTTCGTCGTCGCGGGCGACGACGACCTGAGCGCCTTCCCCGAGGGCGGCGTGCTGGTGGCCCCGCACTCCTCGCCGAAGTTCATGGTGCTGATGCAGAAGGCCCAGGCCATACTGGCGGATTTCGGCAGCGTCACCGGGCACATGGCGTCCCTCTCGCGCGAGTTCGGGGTGCCCACTCTGCTGGGCCTCAAGACTGCCACCAGCGCCATCAAGACCGGCGACCTGGTCACCGTGGACGCCTATTCCGGCAAGGTCTACGCGGGACTGGTGGAGGAGCTCATGGCCTTCAAGGCGCCCAAGACCGCGCACATGGACGGCACCCCCGTGCACGAGGTGCTCGCCCGCGTGGCCCGGCACATCATTCCGTTGAACCTCATCGACCCCAAGGCCGAGGGCTTCCGCGTGGCCGGGTGCAGCACCCTGCACGACGTGATGCGCCTGCTGCACGAGCGCTGCTACCGCGAAATGTTCAAGCTGAGCGACATGGCCTCGGGCGATACGGGCGTTGCCATGCGGCTCAAGGCCCAGACCGGGCTGGACCTCTATGTCATCGACCTGGGCGGCGGGGTGGAGCCCTGCGTGGACCGTAAGAAGCAGCTGGACCCCGCCGAGGTGACCTCCAAGCCTTTCAAGGCCCTGCTCGACGGGCTGCTGCTCGACCAGGCGCAGCTCTCCACGCCCCGGCCCGTGCAGATGAAGGGCCTGCTCTCGGTCATGGGCCAGCAGATGATCTCCAACCCCAACGCCGGGGGAGAGCGCTTCGGCGACCGCAGCTACGCCATCATCTCCGACAAGTACATCAACTTCAGCTCGCGCGTGGGCTATCACTACGGCGTGCTGGACTGCTACTGCGGCCGCACGGTGAGCAAGAACTACATCACCTTCTCCTTCAAGGGCGGCGCGGCCGACGACGCCAAGCGCGCCCGCCGCGCCCGGGCCATCGGCCTCATCCTGGAAGCCAACGGCTTCAATGTGGAGGTGCAGGGCGACCGCGTGGTGGGCCGCCTGCAGAAGCACGACACCGAGGTCATCATGGAGAAGCTGTGGCTCATGGGCAAGCTGCTGCAGTTCACCCGGCAGACGGACATGCTCATGGTGGACGAGAAGAGCGTTGAGGCCATGGCCCGCTGCTTCCTCTCGGGCCAGTATGTGCTGGACGTGTCCTGCCCCATCACCGAGACGGCGGCCAAGCTGCCGGACAAGCGCCCCCAGCGCGCGGAGCCGGGCCCGCATTGATCTCTGGCGCACGTGCGGAGCAAGAAAGGGGCGAAGGCCGCAAGGACCAGCCGTAGGGCCAGCCGGAAGGGCCAGCCGGAAGCACTAGCCGCAAGGACCAGGCGTAAAAGCCCGCCGGAAAGGTGGCCGGGGCCTGGCGGAAGCTAGCCGCCGGCCAGTTCCAGGGTGTGGAACAGCCGCTGGGCCGCTTCGTCGGGTTCTATGGAGGTGAGGCACTCGCGGCCGCGTTTGCAGCGCGTGGTGCCGTGCAGGGAGCAGGGCCGGCAGGGCAGGTCGCGCTCCAGCACGGTGTCGAAGGGCCCGCTTGGGTAGAAGCCCCAAACCTTGGCCGTGGGGCCGAAGAGCGCCACCACCGGCGTGCCCACGGCCGTGGCCAGGTGCATCGGGCCGGAGTCGCCGGTGACCAGCGCGCGCGCCTGGGCCAGAATGGCGCAGGTTTCGCGCAGGGCCGTGCGGCCGGTCAGGTTGCGCGGGTCGTCCAAGGCCTGCAGGTGGTCGGGGTTCTTGCCCACGATGATCCAGTCCAGCCCCTGGCGCTCTATGAGCGGGATGAGCGAGAGCCAGTAGCCCATGGGCCAGGCCTTGTGCGGGTGCGTGGCGAAGGGGTGCAGCGCCACGAAGGGCTTCGTCAGGCCGATGTGGCCCAGGTGCTCCCGCGCGGCGATGGTTTCCTGGTGCGAAAGGTGGATGACCGGGCGCACCTCCGCGGCCGGGGGCGGCGTGTCGTCCAGGGCCAGGGCGTAGCGCTGGGGCACGTTCAGGGCCTCCAGCCGCTGGCGCAGGAAGTCCGCGCGGCAGCGAGCGTACACCCGGCGCGACACGCCGAACTTGGGATAGCTGCGCACAATGCCTTCCCAGCGCAGCTTCAGCGCCAGGGACCGCAGCGAGCGGTGCAGGTCGATGAAGCCCATGCCAGTGCAGTCCGCGGCGATGCGCCGGGACTTGCGCCACCAGTCGTGGCCGTCGATCTCATCCTGGGTGATGCCGATGACCTCGTCCACGGCCGGGTGGTTGGCCAGCAGGGGGGCGAGGTTGCTGCGGGTGATGACGGTGAAGCGCGCCTGGCGGGTTTTGTGCCACCAGGAAAGCACGCCCGTGGTCAGGGTCACGTCGCCCAGGGCGCTGGCACGAAACACCGCCCATCTGTCCGGAAAATCCCTGACCATGTTGCACCACTCCACGGAATTGGCCCAAAGCTGCACGCCCGGACCCGTGAAACATGGCGTGGAACCGTGTTTGAAGTCAAGGCCAAAGGCTGTTGCGGGGGCCGGGGGAAACTGTTAGGTCTGGCGCATACCGGAAACCCGCGCATCGGGTCCGCCGGGACCGGAACCATGCAGCTATGATCGAACTCATCCTCGCCGTCGTCCTGGCAACGGGCATCTCCTTTCTGTGCTCCATCACGGAAGCCGCGTTCTATTCCTTTCCCATGAGCCGCATCGAGCAGCTGCGCAAGCAGGGCAAGAAGGCCGGAGATATCCTGGCCGATTTGCGGCGCGACGTGGAAAAGCCCATCACCGCCATCCTCACCTTCAACACCGCGGCGGCCACGGCCGGTGCGGCGGTGGCCGGCGCCTCGGCCGTGAAGGTCTTCGGGGACGACTCCCTGGGCTGGTTCACGGCGGCCTTCACGCTGCTCATCCTCGTGTTCGGCGAAATCGTGCCCAAGACCACGGGCGTGGCCTACGCCCGCCAGCTGGCTCCGTTCATGGCCAAGCCGCTCAAGTGGCTGATCCTCGTGTGCCTGCCCATCATCTGGCTTCTGGGCGGCGTGGTGAAGCTCATCCGCAGCCGCAGCAAGACGCCAGAGGCCGACGAGGACGACATCCGCGCCCTGGTGTCCCTCACGCGGCGGCAGGGCATCCTGAAGCCCTACGAGGAGTCGGCCATCAAGAGCATCCTCGCGCTGGACAGCAAGCGCGTGGCCGAGATCATGACCCCGCGCACGGTGGTGTTCTCCCTGCCGGCGGACATGACCGTGGGCGAGGCCATGGCCGCCAACCGCAACTGGCCGCACACCCGGGTGCCCATCTACGAGGGCGAGGACTCCGAGGACATCGTGGGCATAGTGTACCGGCGCCAGGTGTACGAGGCCGCGGCCGACGACCGCGCGGACCTGACCCTGGGCGAGATGATGAAGCCGGTGCGCTTCGTGGTGGAGAACCTGACCCTGGACAAGGCCCTGCGCAGCTTTCTGGAGAGCCGCACGCACCTCTTCGTGGTGCTGGACGAGTACGGCGGCATGGCCGGGGTGGTGAGCCTGGAGGACGTGCTGGAGGAGATGCTCGGCAGCGAGATAGTGGACGAGACCGACGAGGTGGTGGACATGCGCGAGCTGGCCCGGCGCCGCAGAAGCGCGCTGGCGGCCGCAAAACGCGGCGAGGGCGGTGGACAGCACGGCATTTGACGTGTAGAGGACTGACATCGTTGTTCCGGAAGTGAAGAGCCAACAACGAAACAGATAGCGGGAAGACCATGGCCACGAAAGGCGGCAAAGGCATCTACATCGCAGCTCTCGTGCTGTTCCTGGGCGGAGTCGGCTACCTTGTCGGTACCGGCGTGACCAAGGACAGCGTCTATTTCCTCAACGTGGGCGAGGCCCTCGCCACGGACAGCGCCAAGCTCAAGCAGGCGCGTCTGTTCGGCAACGTGGCGGCAGAGGGCATCGAGCCCTTGCAGCCGGGCCCAGGCGTCAGCTTCCTCCTCCTCGACAAGGACAACCCGGGCCAGACGCTCCGCGTGAGCTACAAGGGCGCCGTCCCCGACGCCTTCAAGGCCGGGGCCGAAGTCATCGTCGAAGGCGGGCTGGACGGCACTGGCAAGAACTTCACCGCCAGTACGCTCATCACCAAGTGCCCTTCCAAGTACGAAAAGCAGAGCCGGGGGTAGACCCGGCGCGAGGGAGACGCCTGGCCGTCTCCTGACACGCCGTGTCCGCGCTTCCAGGAGAGCTGACCTTTATGCAAATGACCGCCTACATTTCCATGCTGTTCGCGCTGATCGGCACCCTGTTCCTCGGCGGCTGGACGGCCGGGGCCGTGCTGGCCGGAAAGCCCGAGCGCGTGAGCTTCTCCGAGCGCGGGCACCAGGCCGTGACCCTGCTGGTCCTCTTTGTCTCGGGCATCATGATCTGGGCGCTCGTTACCCGCAACTACGGGTTCTACAACGTCTTTTCCCATGTGGACAACGGGCTGGAGCTGGCCTACGTCATCACCGCCTTCTGGGCCGGCAGCGAGGGTTCGCTGCTGTTCTGGGAGCTGTGCATGGCCCTGTGCGGCGCCATCTTCGTCCTCACCCCGGGCTACAAATCCCTCTCCGAGCGGACCCGCGCCTACTTCTGGATCTTCTTCTTCGTCATCAACGGTTTCTTCCTGCTCATGCTCACCTGCTGGGTGAACCCCTTCATGCAGGCCCTGCCCGTGCCGCCTGACGGCAAGGGCATGAACCCGCTCCTGCGCAATCCGGGCATGATCTTCCACCCGCCCCTGCTGCTCCTGGGCTACGCCATGTACGTCATCCCCGCCTGCGCGGCGCTTGCCGGGGCCCTCTCCGGCGAGACGCGCGAGTGGATCTCGGCCACGCGCAACTGGAGCATCCTCTCCTGGACGTTCCTCTCCGCGGGCATCATTCTGGGCGGCTGGTGGTCCTACATGGAGCTGGGCTGGGGCGGCTACTGGGCCTGGGACCCCGTCGAGAACGCGTCGCTCATCCCGTGGTGCCTGGGCACGGCGTTTCTGCACACGGCCATCGTGGGCTCGCGCCGGAGCGCCCTGGCCCGCACCAACATCCTCATCATGGCGCTGACCTACATCACCTGCGTGTTCGGCACGTACCTGGTGCGCAGCGGCGTGGTGGAAAGCCTGCACGCCTTCGGCGAGGGCGGCGTGGCCCTGCCGCTCCTGTCCTTCATTCTGTTCCTCACCGCCGTGTCCTTCGTGGCCACGGCCGTGGCCAAGCCCGGCCAGCAGCGCCGCCTGGGCGACCTCGTCAGCCGCGAGGGCCTGCTGCTCATCGTGGCCTGGGTGCTGGTGGCCCTGGGCGTCATCATCGGCCTGGGCACTCTCTGGCCGGTCATCAGCAAGCTGTGGAGCGCCAAGTCCGTCGGGCTGGACGCCAACTTCTACAACCGCGTGTGCCTGCCGCTCTTCGCCATGCTGGTGCTGCTCTTTTCCGCCTGCCCCTGGCTGGGCTGGAAGGAGGGCGTGCGTGACAAGCGCGGGCTCCTGGCCTCCGGGGCCGCGTTCCTGATTGCCGCCGGGGCCTTCCTGGCCATGGGCTACAGGCTGCCCCTGGCCCTGGTGGGCGCGGCGGGCGCGGTGTCCTGCATGGTCACCGCCGTGGCGGCCATGGGCCTGCTGCCCGAAGTGCGCAACCGCAAGACCCTGGCCGCCTATGTCATCCACCTGGGCCTGGGCATCATGGCCCTCGGCGTGGCCTTCAGCGGGCCGTATCAGGTCAGCTCCGAGAAGGAGCTGCTGACGGGCGAGAGCTACGAGGTGGGCGGCTACACCGTGACCCTGAAGGACGTGCACGAGAAGAGCAACCCCAACATGGCCCAGCTCATCGCCGAGATGGAGGTCAAGAAGGGGGACAAGCTCGTCGGCACCGTGAAGCCCGAGCGCCGCATGTACCGCGGCTACGAGCAGGCCTTCGCCGAGGTGGCGGTCATTCCCGGCCTGGGCGACGAGATCTTCGCCGTGCTCCTCGGCGCGGACCAGGACGGCCGCACCACGGTGAAGGTCAACGTGAACCCGCTGGTGAACTGGATCTGGATCGGCGGCGTGCTGTTCTGCGTGGCGCCCTTCCTGCTGCTGCGCTACCGCCGGGGCCGGGACCAGGAGTAGGCCGTGGTCGGGCGCGCCGCGCAGCACGAAAGCCCCGTCTCCGGCGCATTGCTGGAGGCCAGCGGCGTGGGCAAGTTCTTCGGCTCGCGCCTGGTGCTGCGCGACGTGAGCGTGCAGGCGCGAGCGGGCGAGGCCCTGCTGGTTGTGGGCGGCAACGGCGCGGGCAAGACCACGCTTCTGAAGATCATGGCCGGGCTGTGCCGACCCTCTGCCGGAGCGGTGGACCTGCGCGTGGCGCCGGAAGCCTGCGCCTACCTGGGGCACGCCACCTTTCTGTACCCGCGCCTTTCCGCCGGGGCCAACCTGGCCTTCTGGGGCCGCATGTACGGCCTTTCCCCCAGCCGCGAGGACATCGCGGCCGTGCTTGCGCGCGTGGGCCTGGCCCACGTGGAGGGCGAGAGCGCCGGGACCTTCTCGCGCGGCATGGCCCAGCGCCTGAACCTCGCCCGGGTGTTCCTCATCGGGCCCAAGCTGGTGTTTCTGGACGAGCCGGGCACCGGCCTGGACCCCGCCTCCCAGGACCTGTTGCGCCGCGAGATCCTGAACCTCAAGGCCTCCGGCGCGGCCGTGGTCTGGGTGAGCCACCACCTGGCCTCGGACCTGCCGCTGGCCGAAAGGGTGCTGCACATCAAGGACACCCGCGTGGCCTATTGCGGCGACGCCGCGGGCTTCGACGCCGGGGGGCTCACGTGCTGAGGCGCGGCGGATACATCGCGGCCAAGGACCTGCGCCTTGCCGCGGGCGGCGGCCAGGGCCTGGTGCAGGCCGTGCTGCTGGGCCTGCTGCTCATCTTCCTGTTCTCCCTTTCGCGTCCCACGGCGGAGCTGGTTTCGCCCCAGGCCGCGGCGGCCATCTTCTGGCTGGCCTCGGCCTTCGGCCTGGTGCTGGTGTTCAACGATCTGTTCAGCCTGGAGGAAGGCCAGGGCTGCCGCCTGGGCCTGCTCTCGTCCCCCGTGCCGGAGCACGCCGTGTGGCTGGGCAAGGGCCTGGCCGGGTTCGCGCTGCTGCTGCTTTCCCAGGCCGTGTTCCTGCCCGCCTCGGCCGTGTTCCTCGGGCAGGACATCAAGGGCGACTGGGGCACGCTGCTGCTCGCGCTCGTGGGCGTGGACTGGGGCCTGGCGGCCCTGGGCGCGCTGCTTGGGGCCCTGGCCCAGGGGCAGGGCGCGCGGGAATCGCTCTTCTCCGTGATTCTTTTTCCGCTGCTTTTGCCGGTGCTCCTTGGCGGCATCCGCATCTTCGCGGGCAGCTTCTCCGGCGAGCCGGCCATGGACCAGCAGCTCTGGGCCGGAATCATCGTGGCCTTCGACGCGGTGTTCACCGCCGCGGGCGCGTTTTTGTTCCCGTATCTCTATACGGGCGAGGAATAGCGGCCACCGGCCGCGCGTGGAGTGCGAACAATGCCGATTCGAATCCTTGCAGTGTTGAGCGTCGCCGCCCTGGCCATCGGCCAGTGGTTCATCTGGAGCTACGCCCCCCTTGAAGAGACCATGGGCGTGGTGCAGAAGATCTTCTACATCCACATGCCGCTGGCCTGGTGGGCGCTCATCAGCTTCTTCGTGGTCTTCGTGGCCAGCATCCGCCACCTCGTCAAGCGCGACTCGGCCTCGGACATCCTGGCCGGGGCGGCCGCCGAGCTCGGCGTGCTCATGAGTGGGCTGGCGCTCATTTCCGGCTCCATCTGGGGCCGTGCGGCCTGGAACGTCTGGTGGACCTGGGATCCGCGCCTCACCACCACGCTCATCATGTGGTTCGTGTACGCGGGCTACCTGGTGCTGCGCGGCTCCGGCATGGGCGGCGAGCGCCGGGCCATGGTTTCGGCCGTGCTCGGCGTGGTGGCCTTCCTGGACGTGCCCCTGGTGTTCTATTCCGCGCGCATTTGGCGCAGCGTGCACCCGGCGGTTTTGGCCAGCCAGGGCGGCGGCATGGAGCCCGAGATGTGGCACGCGGTGCTGGTGAATCTTGTGGCCTTCGGGCTTTTGTGGCTGACGCTGCTTTTGGCGCGCAACGCCAACGGCCTGGCCGAAGAGCGCGCCCGCGCGCTCATGCTTTCGCGCTAGGGGAGGGGACATGAACGGATACGTCGTGGCGGCCAACGTTGCAGTGTGGCTCATCCTGGCGGCCTACGCGGCGGGGCTTTTCCTGCGCGGCCGGGCCCTTCAAAAGAGACTCAAACAGCTGGAGATGCTCCATGACTGATGCCATGAAGACCAACTCGCCCTTGAACGGCGGCCAGAAGATCATCGTTCTGGCGCTTTTGTGCGCCATCATCGCCATGTTCCTCGGCTCCTTCCTCTACCGCATGAAAAGCACCGGCCTCGTCGTTGAGGTGCGCCAGGAGCGCGGCGGCATGGGCGAGGCCATGGGCGGCAAGGGCGGCCCCATGGGCATGATGGGCGTGGACATGGAGCAGCTGCGCGAGCTGATGCGCAAGATCGAGCAGAACCCGAACGACCCCAAGACCCAGCTGGAGCTGGCCAACGTCTTCATGATGATGCAGGCCTGGGACAAGGCGCTGGAGTATGTGAACATGGCCGCCAAGGCCGCGCCGGACGACGCGGGCGTGCAGCGGGTCATGGGCATGGTGCGCTTTGAGCGCAAGGAATACCCCGAGGCCAAGAAGGCCTTCGACGCGGTGCTCAAGAAGGAGCCGGACGACGCCCTGGCCCACTACAACATGGGCATTTTGCTGAAGCACTACATGGGCAAGGCCGCCGAGGGCGACGCGCACTTCCGGCGGGTGGTGCAGCTGAACCCCAAGGACGCGGACGTGATGAAGGGCGCCCAGGAGGAGCTGGCCACGCCTGCCGCCAAGGCGCCCGCCCAGTAGGGGCTTGCGTTGTGCTGGCCCGCGCGTCTGGCACACCGTATTGACATGGGCGGATATTCCACTAAAATAGCCGCCTTCAAGGTTAAAAAGGCCGCGGAGTGCTCACTCTGCTGCCGTGCGGGATATCAGGACTTCTTGGCTGTCTGAAACAACTTTCGAGGAGTGGGGAACATGAAAGCGAGATGGATGATGACGGTTCTTGGTGTGGCCATGGCCGGCATGCTGGCCGTTGGCTGCGGTGGCGAGAAGAAGGAAGAGAAGAAGCCCGAGGCCGCCAACGCCACGGCCGCGGCCCCCGCCGCGAAGAAGGTCGTGCTCGGCGTGGCCGGCGCCCAGTCCGGCGACCTGGCTTCCTACGGCCTGCCCTCGCTCAACGCCGCCAAGCTGGTGGCCAAGGAGATCAACGCCAAGGGCGGCATCAATGGCGCCCAGGTGGAAGTCATGCCCATGGACGACCAGTGCAAGCCCGAGCTGGCCACCAACGCCGCCACCAAGCTTGTGAGCGAGAAGGTCACCATCGTGCTCGGCCACATCTGCTCCGGCGCCACCAAGGCCGCCCTGCCCATCTACAAGGACGCCAAGGTCATCGTCATGAGCCCCTCGGCCACCAGCACCGAGCTGACCCAGAGCGGCAACTACCCCAACTTCTTCCGCACCATTTCCTACGACCTGATCCAGGGCAAGGCCGCGGCCGAGTTCGCGGTGAACGAGCTGAAGGTCAAGAAGGTCGCCGTCATCCACGACAAGGGCGACTACGGCAAGGGCTTCGCCGAGAGCGCCAAGAAGGCCCTTGAGGACGGCAAGGTCGCCAAGGTGGCCCTGTTTGAAGGCATCACCCCCGGCGGCGTGGACTACTCCGCCATCGTGCAGAAGATCAAGGCCTCCGGCGCCGACTGCGTGCTCTACGGCGGCTACCACCCCGAGGCCTCCAAGATCGTCACCCAAATGCACAAGAAGGGCCTCAAGATTGCTTTCGTTTCCGACGACGGCGTGAAGGACGACACCTTCATCAAGACCGCCGGCGCCGACGCCGAGGGCGTGTACGCCACCGGCCCGCAGATCCTGGCCGACAACGAGGTGTACAAGAAGGCCCTGGCCGACCACGAGAAGGAGTTCGGTTCCAAGCCGGGCGCGTTCTTCCCGCAGGCCTACGCCGCCAGCCAGGCCCTGCTGAACGCCGTGGCCAAGGCCGGCAGCACCGACTACGACAAGGTCGTGGCCGCCCTGCAGAAGGAGTACGTGGAGACCCCGGTCGGCAAGATCAAGTTCGACGCCAAGGGTGACGCCGAGGGCGTGAGCTTCTCCGTGTACCAGGTGAAGAGCGGCAAGTACGAACTGGTGAAGTAGCCTCCGCCGCCCGGCAGCCGGGCAGGCGTAAACGAAGCCAGGGGGCGGGGGCGAAATGCGCCCCGTCCCCTGGTTCTGTAAGGGAAAGGCCGTACGCGACCCCCCGCGCGGCAGGCAGGACGGTTTTATGGAATATTTTCTTCAGCTCTTTTTCGGCGGGCTCTCGCGCGGCAGCGTGTACGCCCTCATCGCCCTGGGCTACACGATGGTGTACGGCATCATCGAGCTCATCAATTTCGCCCACGGCGAAATCTACATGATCGGGGCCTTCATGGGCCTCATTGTGGCGGGAGTGCTTACCGCCATGGGCTGGCCCACGCTCTCCATCCTGGTCATCGCCCTCATCATCGCGGTGCTGTACTCCGCGGCGTATGGCTACACGGTGGAGAAGATCGCCTACAAGCCCCTGCGCGGCGCGCCCCGGCTCTCCCCGCTCATCTCGGCCATCGGCATGTCCATTCTGCTGCAGAACTACATCATGCTCGCGCAGACGCCGGACTTCCTGCCCTTCCCGAGACTCATCCCGGACCTTGAGTTCATGGAGCCCTACGCCAACTTCCTGGCCACCAGCGACCTGTTCATCATCGTCACCTCCATCGCGGTGATGGTGGCCCTCACGCTGTTCATCAAGTTCACCCGCATGGGCAAGGCCATGCGCGCCACCGCGCAGAACCGCAAGATGGCCATGCTGGTGGGCGTCAACGTGGATCAGGTCATCAGCGCCACCTTCATCATCGGCTCGGCCCTGGCGGCCGTGGGCGGCGTGCTCATCGCCTCGCACATCGGGCAGATCAACTTCGTCATCGGCTTTTTGGCCGGCATCAAGGCCTTCACCGCCGCGGTGCTGGGCGGCATCGGCAGCATTCCCGGCGCCGTGCTGGGCGGCCTGGTCCTCGGCTGGACCGAGAGCTTCGCCGCGGGCTACGTCTCCAGCGACTACGAGGACGTGTTCGCCTTCCTGCTCCTGGTGCTTATTCTTATCTTCCGCCCCGCCGGCCTGCTCGGCAAGCAGCGGGCCCAGAAGGTGTAGCGCATGGCTGCAAGCAGCATTCTGAACAACCTGAAGAAATCGGCCATAGCCTCCCTGTGGCTGGCCTTTTTGACCCTGCCCATCATGGTCATCCGCGTGGACACGGTGGAAAAGACCGTGACCTGGCGCTGGATGCACCTGGCCTACATGCTGGCCGGCAGCTTCGTGCTGGCCCTGTTCTGGCACTTCATGATGGATCGCCGCGACCGGGGCGCGGCCGCGCGCGCGGCCGGAACGTCGCAGGCCGCGTCGGCCCTGGGCCGCGTGCTGGAGAACCCCAAGCTGGTGAAGCCGCTCCTGGCAATGGGCTTCCTGGTGGCCGCGGTGTTCCCCTACGTGTTCTCCATGTACCAGACCAACATCCTCATCAGCGCGCTGATCTACGTGGTGCTGGGGCTGGGGCTGAACATCACGGTGGGGCTGGCGGGCCTGCTCGACCTCGGCTACGTGGCCTTCTACGCCGTGGGCGCCTACGCCTACGCGCTTTTGAACATGCACTTCCAGCTGGGATTCTGGACGGTGCTGCCGCTGGCGGCCATAATGGGCGCCTTCTTCGGCCTGCTGCTGGGCTTCCCCGTGCTTCGGCTGCGCGGCGACTACCTGGCCATCGTGACGCTGGGCTTCGGGCAGATCGTGCGCCTTGTGCTGGAGAACTGGAGCAGCTTTTCCCAGGGCCCCAGCGGCATCTCCAACATCGCCCGGCCCGGCCTCTTCGGCATCAACTACAGCGTTGAGCAGGCCACCACGTACATCTACTACATCATGCTGGCGCTGGTGATCCTGACCATCTTCATCACCGCGCGGCTGAAGGATTCGCGCATCGGCCGCTCGTGGCTGGCCCTGCGCGAGGACGAGATCGCCTGCCAGGCCATGGGCATCGACAACACCAAAGCCAAGCTCATGGCCTTCGCCCTGGGGGCGACCCTGGCCTCGGTCATGGGCGCGGTGTTCGCCGCCAAGACCACCTTCGTCAATCCGGCCAGCTTCACCTTCATGGAGTCGGCCATGATCCTGGCCATCGTGGTGCTGGGCGGCATGGGCTCGGTCTTGGGCGTCATCCTGGGCGCCTTCCTGCTCATCCTGCTGCCGGAATACATGCGCGCCTTTTCCGAGTACCGCATGCTCATCTTCGGCGCGACCATGATCCTGGTCATGGTCTTCCGTCCCCAGGGGCTCATCCGCGCCAAGCGCAAGGTATACAAGATCAACACGGAAGCGGCGTGATGGAACAGACAAACACGGCGGTCCTTTCGGTCCGCAACATGAGCATGAACTTCGGCGGCCTGCGCGCCCTGTCCGAGGTGGACCTGGAAGTCCGCCAGGGCGAGGTGGTGGCCTTGATCGGCCCCAACGGCGCGGGCAAGACCACCTTCTTCAACTGCATCACCGGCATCTACACCCCCACCGAGGGGCAGGTGCTGGCCTACCCGCGCGACGGCAAGGAAAAGCGCATCAACGGCATGCGCACCAACCTGGTGTGCGAGCTGGGCATGGCGCGCACCTTCCAGAACATCCGCCTGTTCCCCAGCATGACGGCCCTGGAGAACGTCATGATCGGCCGTCACTGCCGCACCAAGGCCGGCATCCTGGGGGCCATCCTGCGCGGGCCGGGAACCCGGCGCGAGGAGCAGGACGTGGTGGACCGCAGCTACCAGCTCCTCAAGAAGGTGGGCCTGGAGCAGGTGGCCAACGAGTATTCGCGCAACCTGCCCTACGGCGCGCAGAGGCGGCTTGAGATCGCCCGCGCGCTGGCCACCGACCCCTTCCTGCTGCTCTTGGACGAGCCCGCCGCGGGCATGAATCCGCAGGAGACCCTGGAACTCAAGGAAATGGTCATCAAGATCCGCGAGGAGTTCCAGGTCTCGGTGCTGCTCATCGAACACGACATGAAGATGGTCATGAGCCTCTCCGACCGCATCTACGTGATGGAGTACGGCCGCGTCATCTCAACCGGCACGCCCGCAGAGGTCAGCGCCGACCCGCAGGTCATCCGGGCCTATCTGGGCGAGGAAAGCGATGCTTGAGCTTAAGAACATAGACACCTACTACGGCAACATCCAGGCCCTGCGCGACGTCAGCATCAAGGTGGGCGAGGGCGAGATCATCACGCTCATCGGCGCCAACGGCGCGGGCAAAAGCACCACTCTCATGACCATCTGCGGCGTGGTGCCGCCGCGCAAGGGCGAAGTCCTGTTCGAGGGTCGCGTCATCAACGGCGTGGCGCCCAACAAGATCGTGCAGCAGGGCATCTGCCAGGTGCCGGAAGGCCGGCTCATCTTCCCGGACCTCACCGTGCAGGAGAACCTGGACATGGGCGCCTTCCTGCGCTCGGACAAAGAGGGCATCGGCCGCGACCTGGACCAGGTCTTCGGGCTGTTCCCCATCCTGCTGGAGCGCCGCAAACAGCTGGGCGGCACGCTCTCCGGCGGCGAGCAGCAGATGCTGGCCATCAGCCGCGCGCTCATGGCCCGGCCCAAGGTGCTCCTGCTCGACGAGCCCTCCCTCGGTCTCGCCCCGCTCATCATCCGGCAGATCTTCGACATCATCAAGCAGATCAACCGCGAGAGCAACACCACCATCTTCCTGGTGGAGCAGAACGCCAACCAGGCGCTCAAGGTGGCGCACCGCGGCTATGTGATGGAAAACGGCCGCATCACCCTGGAGGACGCCTGCGACAAGCTCCTTGCCAACGATGCGGTGAAGAAGGCATACCTGGGCCTGTAGACACGGCCCGGCAGCACAGCACAGCCGAAAGAACACGAAACAGGGGCGCAACAGCCCGCCGGGAGGATTCCATGCAGGACAAGATCATCGGAAAGGCGCTCACCTTCGACGACGTGCTCCTCTTGCCTGACTATTCCGAGGTCCTCCCCGATTCCGTGGACGTGAGCACCCAGCTCACCCCCGAGATCCGTCTGAACATCCCGCTGCTTTCCGCCGCCATGGACACCGTCACCGAGGCGCGCATGGCCATCAGCATGGCGCGCGCGGGCGGCGTGGGCGTCATCCACAAGAACATGAGCATCCGCGACCAGGTGCGCGAGGTGGACAAGGTCAAGAAGAGCGAGTCGGGCATGATCCACGACCCCGTGACCGTGCACCCCGACGACAACGTGGGCAAGGTGCTCTCCCTCATGGGCGAATACCGCATCAGCGGCCTGCCCGTTGTGCGCGGAGACAAGCTGGTGGGCATCGTCACCAACCGCGACGTGCGCTTCGTCACCGATCCCGCCACCCCGGTCAGCGAGGTCATGACCAGCCGCAACCTGGTCACCGTGCAGGAGGGCATCAGCGACGAGGAGGCCAAGCGCCACCTGCACCAGAACCGCATCGAGAAGCTCCTGGTGGTGGACGAGGAGAACCAGCTGAAAGGCCTCATCACCATCAAGGACATCGAGAAGGTCAAAAAGTACCCCAACGCCTGCAAGGACGACAAGGGCCGCCTGCGCGTGGGCGCGGCCGTCGGCGTCGGCCAGGACGGCATCGCCCGGGCCGAGGCGCTTTTGCGCGCCGGGTGCGACTTCATCGTGCTGGACAGCGCCCACGGGCACTCCCGCAACATTTTGAACGCCTGCCGCGCCCTGCGCGACGCCTTCCCCGACGCCCAGATCATCGGCGGCAACGTGGCCACCTTTGAGGGCGCCAAGGCCCTCATCGAGGCCGGCGTGGACACCGTGAAGGTGGGCATCGGCCCCGGCAGCATCTGCACCACGCGCATCGTGGCCGGCGTTGGCGTGCCCCAGATCACCGCCATCCTTGAGGCGGGCCGCGCCTGCCGCGAGGCCGGCAAGTGCATCATCGCCGACGGCGGCATCAAGTTCTCCGGCGATGTGGTGAAGGCGCTGGCCGCCGGGGCCGACACCTGCATGATGGGCTCGCTCTTCGCCGGCACCGAGGAAAGCCCCGGCGAGACCATCCTGTACCAGGGCCGCACCTACAAGATTTATCGCGGCATGGGCTCCATCGACGCCATGGCCGCCGGCAGCTCCGACCGCTACTTCCAGGACAAGAGCAAGAAGCTCGTGCCCGAGGGCATCGTGGGCCGCGTGCCCTTCCGCGGAGCCGTGGGCGAGAGCATCCACCAGCTGGTGGGCGGCCTGCGCTCCGGCATGGGCTACCTGGGCTGCGGCAGCATCGAGGAGCTCAAGCGGAAGGCCCGCTTCATGGAGATCAGCGCCGCCGGCCTGCGCGAAAGCCACGTGCACGACGTCATCATCACCAAGGAATCCCCCAACTACCGCGTCGAGTCCTAGCCGGACCGCGCAGAGGGCCGCCCAATGCAGCAGCAGGACAAGGTCATCATCATCGACTTCGGGTCGCAGGTCACCCAGCTCATCGCCCGGCGCATCCGCGAGGCCGGGGTGTATTCGGAAATCCACCCCTGCACCAGCGACCCTGCCGCCATAAAGGCCATGAACCCCAAGGCCATCGTGCTTTCGGGCGGGCCCTCCAGCGTGCACGACGAGGGCGCGCCGCCGCTGCCCAAGGACTACCTCGAATGGGGGCTGCCCATCCTGGGCATCTGCTACGGCATGCAGATCCTGGCGCACACCATGGACGGCGAAGTGACCCGCTCCAAGGACCGCGAGTACGGCCGCGCCGAGTTCGAGGCCCTGGGCGACTGCCCGCTCTTTTCCGGCGTGGAGAACAAGGACAAGCTCACCGTGTGGATGAGCCACGGCGACCACGTGGGCAAGCTGCCCACGGGCTTCTCCTGCATCGGGCGCACCGCCAGCCTGGAGCACGCCGCCATGTGCGACCCGGCGCGCAAGATCTACGCCGTGCAGTTCCACCCAGAGGTGGCCAACACGGACCAGGGCGAGCGCATCCTCTCCAACTTCCTGTTCAAGATCGCCGGCCTCAAGCCCGGCTGGACCATGGCCTCCTTCGTGGATTCGTCCATCAAGGCCATGAGCGAGCAGGTGGGCGACGGCAAGGTGGTGCTGGGCCTCTCCGGCGGCATCGACTCCACCGTGGCCGCCGTGCTGCTGCACCGCGCCATCGGCAAGCGCCTGTACTGCATCTTCGTGGACAACGGGCTCTTGCGCATGGGCGAGCGCCAGGAGGTCATCGGCTTCCTGGAGGAGCACTTCGACCTGAACGTGAAGTGCGTTGATGCACGCCGGGAATTCCTCGACAAACTTGAAGGGGTCGAAGACCCCGAGCAGAAGCGCAAGATCATCGGCTACACCTTCATCGAGGTCTTCGACCGCGAAGCCAAGGCCATCGAGGGCGTGAGCTTCCTGGGCCAGGGCACCCTCTATCCTGACGTCATCGAGTCGGTGAGCTTCAAGGGCCCCAGCGCGGTCATCAAGAGCCACCACAACGTGGGCGGCCTGCCGGAGAAGATGAATCTGAAGCTTGTGGAGCCCCTGCGCGAGCTGTTCAAGGACGAGGTGCGCAAGGTGGCCTACGAGCTCGGCATGCCCGAGCACATCATCTGGCGGCACCCCTTCCCCGGCCCGGGCCTGGCCATCCGCGTCATCGGCGAGATCACCGAGGAGCGCCTGGAGATCCTGCGCCAGGCGGACAAGATCGTGCAGCACGAGCTGCTCGCCTCCGACTGGTACCGCAAGGTCTGGCAGGGCTTCGCCGTGCTGCTGCCCCTCAAGACCGTGGGCGTCATGGGCGACGACCGCACCTACGAGCACGTCATCGCCCTGCGCATCGTGGACAGCATCGACGCCATGACGGCGGACTGGTCGCGCGTGCCCTCGGAGATCCTGGCCAAGATGTCCAGCCGCATCATCAACGAGGTCAAGGGCGTCAACCGCGTGGTCTTCGACATCTCCAGCAAGCCGCCCAGCACCATCGAGTGGGAGTAAAGCGGCAGTACCCGGCCAGGAACGCACGCACAACGCACCCAGGAAGTCCTCATGCTCGGAACCGGAGAAATGCTCGTCCTCGCCCTTGTGGCGATCATCGTGGTGGACCCCAAAAAGCTGCCCGACCTCATGAAGGCGGCGGGCAAGGCCATTGGCGAGTTCAAGCAGATGAGCGGCGAGTTCAAGCGCACCATCGAGCGCGAGACCGAGATGGCGGACTTCGAGAAGCGCAAGGCCGAGGCGCATGAGAAGCTCTACGGCGACAAGGCCGCCGAGGCCGGGCAGCCCGCCGCGGAGGGCGGGGAGCAGAAGCCCGCCGAGGCCGGAGCAGAACCTGGCGCCCAGGCTGCTGAGGGCTCCGCCGAGCCTGCCGCCCAGGCCGCAACGCCCGCTTCCGAACCTGTTGCCGAACCTGTTGCCGATTCTGCCCAGGAGCCCGTCCACGAGCTCCAGCCCGAGGAATATCCGCAGCAGCCGCCGGTGGAACGCGCCGAGCCCGCTGCCGCCGAGCCTGCTGCCGCCGAGCCGGAGACGACCAGGCCGGAGACTGCGCCCGAAGCCGCGGCCCAAGCCTCGCCCGAAGCCTCATCTGACGCCGCCGCCGCTGCAGCGACCGGGGCCGTCGCCGCTCCCGCGGAGCCCGAGGCCCCCGCGTCCGAGCCCGCGCCGGAGGTTCCGGCCCCTGCCCCGGCCCCGGCGCCCGCCGACGAGTCCCTGCCCGCCCCGGCGCAGGAGACCGCGCCCGCGGTGGCGGAGCCCGCCGCGCCGCCCGCCCCGCACGAGCCCGCCCCGGCCCCCGCGGAGCCCGAGACCCAGGCCGGAGGCGTGGGCCTTACCCCGCCTCCTCCTCCGCCGACGGGCGACGACGCCGTGGGCGAGGGCGTTGCCGGGCGCATGAGCCTCTTCGGCCATCTGCAGGACCTGCGCAAGCGCCTCACCCGCAGCGCCATCGCCATGCTGGTGGGCTTCCTGGGCTGCTACGCCTTCGCCCAGAAGATCCTGAAGGTGCTCATGCAGCCCATGCTCGACGCGCTGAAGCAGAGCCACTTCATCTACACCATGCCCACCGAGGCCTTCTTCACCGAAATGAAGGTCGCCTTCGTGGCCGGCATCTTCGCCTCCAGCCCGTACATCTTCTACCAGATCTGGCAGTTCGTGGCCCCTGGCCTGTATTCCCACGAGCGCCGCTGGATCATCCCCATCGCCCTGGCCTCGGCCCTGTTCTTCACCTGCGGGGCCATGTTCGGCTACTTTGTGGTCTTCCCCTTCGGCTTCGAGTTCTTCGCCAGCTACACCAGCGACATCCTGGTCTTCACCCCCAAGCTGGACGAGTACCTGGACTTCTCGCTCAAGCTGCTCTTCGCCTTCGGCATCGTGTTCGAACTGCCGCTGTTCATCTTCTTCCTGGCCAAGCTGGGCATCGTCACGCACACGGGCCTGCGCGCCAAGCGCAAGTACGCCATCCTGGGCGCGTTCATCATCGCGGCGGCCCTCACCCCGCCGGACGCCATCAGCCAGACCATGATGGCCGTGCCCCTGTGCGTGCTGTACGAAGTGGGCATCTGGCTGGCGTACTTCTTCGGCAAGAAGAAGCCCGCCCCGGCCGAGGACGGCGAGGCCCCGGCCCAGGCCGCGTAAGCCGGGGGCATGTTTCGGAATCGTCCCTGAGACGGAAGCCGCCGCGCCCTTGACAAGGCCGGGCGGCTCCGGTCATGGGTAGAGCGCCCAAGGCCAGCGCGAGCCGCGCTGGGAGCGGCGCAAAGGAGCGACACGGTGGCCGAGCGCACAGCATCCATCACCCGCACGACCAAGGAGACGGACATCCGCGTGGCCATCGGCCTCGATGGCGCGGGCAAATGCTCCATCGCCACGGGCGTGGGCTTTGCCGACCACATGCTGACCCTGTTCGCCTTCTGGGCGGGGTTCGATCTCACGCTCTCCTGCAAGGGCGACCTGGAGATCGACGCCCACCATAGCCTGGAGGACATCGGCCTGAGCCTTGGCCAGGCCCTGGCCCAGGCCCTGGGCGACAAGGCGGGCATCGCCCGCGTGGCCCACGCCAAGGTGCCCATGGACGAGGCTCTGGCCGAGGTGGTGGTGGACCTCTCCGGCAGGCCCTATCTGGTCTACGTCGACGACCTCCTGCCCGCGCAGATCGCCGGTGAGGAGAAGGACGTCTGGCGGGAATTCTTCAAATCCTTTGCGCAGCGGGCGGGCATGAACCTGCACGTCCGCTACGAGTACGGGAAAAATGGCCACCATCTGCTGGAGGCCGCCTTCAAGGCCCTGGGGCTGGCGCTGCGCCAGGCCGTCCAGGTGTGCCGCGCGGGCGCGCCCAGCACCAAGGGGAGTGTGGACTGATGTTGACGCGCAAGCTGCCTGCTGTTCTTTTCATCCTTTGCGCCCTGGCCCTGGCGGCCTGCGCGCCCAAGCCCATCACGCCGCAGCTTCGGCCCGTGGGCTCCATCGCCGTGGCCTCCTTCACCGCGCCCAAGTACAACTGGGAACTCCTGGCCGGCTACCTGCCCGAGGAAGGCCGGGGCGTGAAGCAGGAGATCCTCACCAGCCTGGACGGCGTGATGAACCAGACCCTGCGCGCCCACGGCGTGGCCACAACCGGCACCCCGGCCGCCGTGAAGCAGTGCCAGGAGATCGTGACCCTTGAGCGCAGCGGCAAGGCGCGCGAGAGCGCCTGGGCCCAGTGGCTGAACGTGGGCCGCTGCCTGCCCGCCGACTTTTTGCTGGTGCCGCAGGTGCTGTACTGGAAGGAATTCGAGGGCGGCGGCAACCCCGCCTCCGTGGTCATGGACTTCTACCTCATCGACGTGAAGGGCGAGCGCCTGGTGACCCGCTACCACTACGACGAGACCCAGAAGGCCCTTACCGACAACCTGCTGGACTTCGGCAAGTACGTGAAGCGCAAGGGCGAGTGGGTGAAGGCCGAGGTGCTGGCCAAGGAGGGCATCGAGGCCGGGCTGACGGAGATGGGCCTGTGATCCTGTTCCCCGCGGTCGACATCAAGGACGGGCGCTGCGTGCGCCTGGAGCAGGGCCGCGCAGACGCCGTGACGGTGTTTGGCGACGACCCGGCCGAGAACGCCCTCTCCTGGGTGCGCCTGGGCGCCCAGTGGCTGCACATCGTTGACCTGGACGGCGCCTTCAGCGGCCTGCCGCGCAACTTCGAGCTGGTCAAGCGCATCTGCGCCGAGGCGAAGATTCCCGTGCAGCTTGGCGGCGGCGTGCGCGACATCGCCACCGCCAAGGCCTACGTCGAGGCCGGGGTCACCCGGCTCATCATCGGCACCATCGCCCTGGAGCAGCCGGAGCTCTTCGCCGAGATGTGCGCCGCGCTGCCCGGCAAGGTGGGCGTGAGCCTGGACGCCGTGAACGGCCAGCTGAAAAGCCGCGGCTGGGTGACCGACGCCGGCATGACCGTCATGGACGTGCTGCCGCGCATCGAAAAGGCCGGCGCGAGCTTCATCATCTACACCGACATCGCCCGCGACGGCATGCAGAGCGGGGTGAACATCCCGGCGCTGACGGCGCTGTGCGAGGCCACGAAGCTGCCCGTTGTGGCGGCCGGCGGCGTCACCAACCTGGACGACTTGAGGAACCTCGCGCCCCTGTGCCAGAAAGGCCTGCAAGGGGCCATCACGGGCCGCGCCATCTACGCGGGCACCCTGGACTTCTCCCAGGGCTTAAGCTTCACCAAGGGGCTGCAAGCGGCGTAAATGCTGCCAGCCGTTTTGTTCAGCCCTTCCCTAATCCGGGGAAGGGCTTTTTTTTGTGGATTATTATAGGCTAATTGACAGAGGTGTTGGCATATGTAAGTAATCAGTTAATAGTATATGCAATAGACAATAGGGGGAGTGATGACAATTGAACCAGACTTAACCATGAGCGAAGAGATCAAAGATATTGTTAATACTGCTGTTTCAGAGATTAAATCACAGTATGAAAGTGAGCTTAATACTTTTCGCGAGGGCTACTCTGAAATATCAAGCAAGAGCAAAGAATTAGAAGAAAAGTTGGAGGACAGCCTTGCTTCTGCGGCCGAAAAGCAAAGCTTAATCAGCAATAATCTGCAGGAAATAGAAAAAATCAAAGCAGAGGCAGATAAGGCGAAGGCTGAGATTCAGAGTTTCTCTCAACGGTTATTTTCTGGTACAGAGTCAGATCCTTCGATTTCAAAAAAAATTCTTGAGCTCCAGGAAGAAGCTGGAAAGCGTCATAAAAGTATTGTTGATCTCTATGGAGAACTCTTTGAACGGGTTGAAATGCACAAGTTGGTGCTTGAGGTTGGAGAGGAGAGCCCTGATCCAGATTTACCTGTGTACCAAGATAAGAAGACAGGGAAGGATTATGTTCTTCAGCGAGTTGAAGTGCCTGGGCTTTTAAAGGTTTTGCAGCAATCAATAGAGCAATTTAATGACATGATCGTGCGCTCACAAGATAAATTCGAACAGAATCAAGGTGGCTGGGACTTAGAATACCATTCATTAAAAGCAAAAATTGAGGATCTGCTGCCCGCCGCGACATCCGCCGGGCTGGCTTCTGCCTATGAAACCGCAAAGTTGGAGCATAAAGCTTCTTCAGACCGATGGTCTTTATACTTCTCAATCGCGATTGGAATGATGGTTTTAATCCCATTAGTCACACTCGTGTGTGACTTGTTTAATGATTCAACTTCTGTATCTGTAACTTATGACGTTATTATCAGGAAAATGATAAGGTTGCTTCCGTTTGAATTGCCTGTTCTTTGGTTCGCTTACATAGCTACATGTCGGGCAAAAGAACATTTCGACTTCACGAAGAATACCTTCATAAATGGGCAGTAACTACTTCATATAGCGGATTGAAGAAGCAAGCAGAGACTCTTTCTGGAGTAGATAACGATTTGTTAAAAAAGTTGCTCGGAAATACCGTTGATGTAAATTCTACAAATCCGAGCGGGATTATTGATGTGAAAGCGCAAGAACAACCATTGCTTATGTTGTTAGATCACTTGAAGGATAGTGACAAGAAAGGACTTGGCGCGACAATTCGTTCCTTTCTCGAAAAGACACTTGACGGTCTATTGGGGCCAAAAGAATCCAATACACCTGCTTCTGCTGATGGTGAGAAGAAAACAAAACCATAGCTCTAGTCTGTAAAAGAAAGGGGACCTTGCGGTCCCCCTTACTTTTGCGTGTCCGGCGCGCGCTAGGCGGTCGGCTTCTTGCGCTTGGGCTTCACCGAGGCGAAGCGCTTCACGTCGATGTTGTACTTTTTGACCTTGTAATTGATGATCCGATAGCTGACCCGGAGATCGCGGGCGCTTTGCAGCATGTTGCCGCGCGTCTTCTTGAGGGAGTCCACCAGGAGTTCCTGCTCGAACTTGGCCACGGCCTCGCCGAAGGACAGGTTGATGCCCGTGGCGGAGCTGTCGGCCGTCTGCAGGGTGGGCGGCAGGTGGTAGGTGCGGATGACCTCCTCCTCGCACACCAGCACGGCGCGCTCCACGCAGTTGCGCAGCTCGCGCACGTTGCCCGGCCAGTGGTACATGTTCAGAAGCTCGATGGCCGGGGTGGAGATGCGCTTGATGCTCTTGCCGTACTCCTTGGCGAAGTCGGCCAGAAAGTGCTCGCACAGGGGCAGAATGTCCTCCCGGCGCTCGCGCAGGGCGGGGATGAAGACCGGAAAGACGTTGATGCGGTAGAACAGGTCCTCGCGGAAGCGGCCCTGGGTCAGCAGCTCCTCCAGCGGCTGGTGCGTGGCGCAGATGAGCCGCACGTCCACCGAGAGGGTCTGCTCGCCGCCCACGCGCTGGATCTCCTTCTCCTGGATGGCGCGCAGCACCTTGGCCTGGGCGTCGAGGGAGAGCTCGCCGATCTCGTCCAGGAACAGCGTGCCGTTGTGCGCCACCTCGAACAGGCCGCGCTTGGTCTGCACCGCGCCGGTGAAGGCGCCCTTCTGGTGGCCGAAGAGCTCGCTCTCGACGAGATCGGCCGGCAGGGCCGCGCAGTTGAGCTTGATGAGGGGCTTGTCGTGCCGGGGGCTGCCGATGTGGATGGCCTCGGCCAGGAGTTCTTTGCCCGTGCCGGACTCGCCCCGCAGGAGCACGGTGGCGCGGCTGGGGGCCACCTGGCGCGCCTGGCGCAGCACCATGCGCATGCTCTTGCTGGCGGCCACGAAGTTGGCCGGGGGCGGGGCGTCGGCCCCGGGGCTGACCATGCCCTGGGCCATGAGATGCTTGTGCAGGGCCATTTCTTCCTGCAGCTGGGCCACCTGGTTGGCGATGAGGTCGGCCACCACTTCCAGGAACTCGCGCTGGCGCTCCAGCTCGCCCTGCGGCATCACCGGAATGTCTGCCGAGAGCGCGCCCAGCACCTCGTTCACGCCGTGGCGGGTGATGACGACCGGCACGCTGACAAAGGCCAGGGTCTGCAGCTCCTCCGGGGAGCGGCCGAAGGCCTTGTTCAGGAATTCGCCGTTTTCCGACAGGCGCGGGACGATGATGGGCTTGCCGGTTTCGTACACCTGGCCCACCACGCCCTGGCCGGGGGTGTAGGTGGCGGGAATGGAGCGCGTGGGGCTGTGCGCCAGGGAAAGGCGCAGGCTCTCGGACTCCGGGTCCATGATGACCAGGAACACGCGCAGGTAGCCCATCTGCTTGGAGAGCACCTTGAGCAGGCCGCCCAGGCTCTCTTCCAGCGGGGCGCCGGGGGCCAGCTCGCGCAGGATGCTCCGCAGGGCGGAGAGGCTGCCCTCGGGGGCGCTGACGTGGGCTTCGGTTTTCGGCATGGGAATCGGCTGTCCTTGCTGGTTCTGTTCTCGCCTAGGCGGGGCAGGCCGCGCCCAGGTTCAGGGCCTTCAGGTTGATCTCGGCCACCTTGGGCTTCATGGTGGCGCGGATGGTCTCCTCCACCACCTCTCGGCCGAAGGGCAGCACGCCCAGGGCGCACAGGGCGCCCAGCAGGGCGATGTTGCCGCTCTGCACGGCCCCGGCCTCAAGGCCAAGGGTGCGGCAGGGCAGGAAGCAGGCGCTGGCGCAGCGGGCAAGGATCTTGGCGCGGATCTCCTCCACGCCGGGGGCGGTCTCCTTGCCGGTGGCCACGGAGAGCGGCGGCAGGCTCTCCGTGCTGGAGAGCACCAGCCCGCCGGGCTTCAGGTAGGGCAGGGCGCGCAGGGTCTCCAGGGGCTCGAAGCCCAGCAGGATGTCGGCCTCGCCGTGGCCGATCTTGGGGCTCTTGCAGCCGATGAGCAGGGTGGACTCGACCACGCCGCCGCGCTGGGCCATGCCGTGGATCTCGCCGGAGGTGACGGGCAGGCCGGCGGCAAGGGCGGCGCGGGCCAGCAGCGTGGTGGCGGTGAGGGTGCCCTGTCCGCCCACGCCGGTCATGAAGATGCGCAGCCGGATGTTGTTCGGAGTGCTCATTATTTGGCGTCTCCCTTGCGGGCCTTGATGTTCTTGCAGACCTGGAGGCAGAGCATGCAGCCCGCGCACAGGATGGGGTCGATGGCCATCTTGCCGTCCTCCAGGTGGAAGGCCGGGCAGGCCAGGGTGTTCAGGCAGTCCCCGCAGGAGCCGTCGGCGGCAGCCTGGGCGCAGTCGGCCGCCACGTAGGCCACCTGGGTGCGCTTCACGCCGTAGGCCCGGCGGGCGAAGAGCGGGCAGGGCTCCTCGGCGATGAGCACGCGCACGCCGGAGAGGGCCTTGAGCTCCTCGATGGCCTTCAGGGTGGCCTTCTGGTTCAGCGGGTTCACCTTGCGGATCTGGTCGATGCCGATGCCTCGCACCAGGGGCTCGATGTCCACCATGGACGGGTTGTCGCCCAGGGTGGTCTTGTCCACGCCGGGATTTGGCTGGTGCCCGGTCATGGCCGTGGTGCGGTTGTCCAGGATCACCAGCAGGATGTCGTGGCGGTTGAACACCGCGTTCACCAGACCGGTGATGCCGGAGTGGAAGAAGGTGGAGTCGCCGATGAAGCCGACCACCGTCTGCCCGCTGGCCTTGGACACGCCGCACCCGGCGGACACGCTGGAGCCCATGCAGAGCAGGAAGTCCGCGGCCTTGAGCGGCGGCAGGATGCCCAGGGTGTAGCAGCCGATGTCCGACGAGTACACGGCCGAGTCGCCGAAGATTTTGCGCACGGCGAAGTAGGTGGCGCGGTGCGGGCACCCGGCGCAGAGGTTGGGCGGGCGGTTGGGCAGGGCCACCACCGGGTCGGTCCCGCAGGCGCAGGCCAGCTTCTCCGGCTCGGGCAGGCCCAGGGCCTGACGCAGGGCGCCGGCCACCATGGCCACGTCATACTCGCCGTTGCGCGGCAGGGGGCCGGGGGTCTTGCCCAGGATGGTGAGGGAAAGGCCGAGCCGCTGCGCCAGGGCGCGGATCTCGGTCTCCAGCACGGGCTCCAACTCCTCGATGACGAGCAGGGTGGTGAGGCCCTCCATGAATTTGGCGATGAGCTTTTCCGGCAGCGGGTGGCTGAAGCCCAGGTCCAGCACCTTCACCATGGCGGCGGCGATGTCGGCCTCGGCCAGGGCGTCGGACAGGTAGGCCCGGCTGATGCCCGAGGCGATGACGCCGACCGTGCCGGAGCCGGACACGGTGTTGAAGGGCGAGGTCTCGGCGATCTCGCGGGCCTTTTCCAGCATCTCCATCAGGCGCAGGTGCATGGGCCGGGCAAAGGCCGGAATGGGCACGAACTTGGACGGATTCTTCTGGAACCCGGCGGGCTTGGGCAGCACCGTGGGCTCGGAGAGGACCACCGGCCCGCGCAGGTGGTTCACGCGGGTGGTGGTGCGAAGGAGCACCGGCGCGCCGAGCGCGCGCGACATGGTCAGCGCGGCGCGGGTCATGTCCTTGGCTTCCTGGGCCGTGCTGGGCTCCAGGCAGGGCATGCCGGCGATGCGCGCGTAAATGCGGTTGTCCTGCTCGTTCTGGCTGGAGTGGCAGCCGGGATCGTCTGCCGAGAGGAGCATGAAGCCGCCCGGGCTGCCCACGTAGGTCAGGGTCAGCAGGGGGTCGGCGGCCACGTTCACGCCCACGTGCTTCATGGTGGCCATGGACAGCGCCCCGGCCAGGGTGGCGCCGCCGGCCACCTCAAGGGCCACCTTCTCGTTCACGGAGTACTCGAAGGTGTAGCTGCCCTCGGGCGAGAGGCGGAAGAAGGTGTCCGGCACCTCGGAGGACGGGGTGCCGGGATAGCAGCTGACGAACTGGATGCCGGCCTCGATGGCGCCGCGCACGATGGCCTCGTTGCCGAGGAAGAGGTGCGTGGAGCCGGGGGCACCGGCGAGAAGGGGATGCGCCATTTTCGCGTGTCCTTTGCGTGTCCTGGTTAGCTCTTGGTCTTGAGCTGGTTGGCCTTGAACTCGTAGAAGGGCTTCAGCTGGCCTTCGGCCTTGCCGGCAAGCTCCGCGTAGGCGGCGCTGGCGGCCGGGGCGTCGCCCGCGGCCTCGGCGGCCACGGCGATCTGCCGGGTGACGGCGGCGGCGTAGGCCTCCGGGGCCTTGGCCTTGTAGCCTTCCAGCAGGGTCTGGGCCTCCTTGGCCTTGCCGGAGAGCAGCAGCGCCTTGGCATGGCCGATGGCGGCCACGGCCTTCATGTCGGCGGAGGAGGAGCCTTCCAGCGCGGTCCAGGCCTCGGCGGCCTTGTCGTACTGCTTGGCCAGGGTGGCGGCGGCGGCCAGCTCCAGCTGGACCGTGGGCTTGAGCGCGCCGGGGGCGTCCTTGAGGAAGGTCTCCAGGGCCTTGGCGCGGGCCTCGGCGTCGGTCTGCTCGATGAGGATGACGCCAAGCGCGTCGGAGGCCTTGGCGGCCTGGCGCTGGCGCCAGTGGTCCACGCCGGAGTACACGGCCACGGCCAGGACGATGACGCCGCAGCCGATGGCGATGGGCTTCAGGTTGGCCACCAGGAAGTCGAACAGCCGCTGGGAGGTGTCGGGCACGGCTTTCTTGATCTGCTCCAGCTGCTCCACCACGCCAGGATTTACCGGGCCAGGATTTACCGGGCCAGGATTCACCGGGGCTGCGGGCTGGGCGTCGGGTTTCTTTTCGTCCATTTGCGGGGGCTCCTTGGGAAGCGGTGATGGCGCGCTGGCCGTCTTCTGGCTGCGCGCTCTCGGACCAGGGAGGTTTACTCAAAAATGTCAATCAGGTCAAAGCCGAATACTGAGCCCGGCGCAAATATCTTATCTGACTTCGCAAATTCCTGAAAAGCCGGGGGAAAATCTGACAAATTTGCGTAGCGTCGAAGAATGGCCGGGGCCCTCGTTGACTTGGGCAGGCTTCAAGGGTAGCCATTCCAAGACCCTGCGGCATCTCGCGGGGTGCAATTCATACGCCGGGGGAGACTTATGGACATCGCCGCCGAGATGCGCGCCATGGCCCAGGCCGCGCGCGCCGCGTCGCGCAGGCTGGCCGCCGCCGAGGGCAGCGCCCGCCAGCAGGCCCTGCTGAACCTGGCCGGGCTGCTCTCCGAGCGCGCCGCGGACATCAAGGCCGCCAACGCGCGCGACATCGCCGCCGCACAGGCGCGCGGGCTGGACAAGGCCCGCCTGGACCGGCTGACCATCTCCGACAAGGTGCTGGCCTCCATGGTGCAGGGCTGCCGCGAGGTGGCCGCCATGAGCGACCCCGTGGGCGAGATCGAGCACATGATCAAGCGGCCCAACGGCATGCTTGTGGGCCGCATGCGCGTGCCCCTGGGCGTTGTGGCCATGATTTTCGAGTCGCGCCCCAACGCGGCCGTGGACGCCGCCGCCCTGTGCATCAAGAGCGGCAACGCGGCCATTCTGCGCGGCGGCAGCGAGGCCTTCCACTCCATCGGCGCGCTGACCAGGACCATCCACGAGGCCCTGGAGCGGGCCGGGCTGCCCGCGGCCTGCGTGCAGGTGCCGCCCACCACGGACCGCGAGGCCGTGGGCGCGCTCTTGAAGCTCGACGAGTACATCGACGTGGTCATCCCGCGCGGGGGCGAAAGCCTCATCCGCGCCGTGGTGGAGCAGGCCAAGATGCCGGTGCTGAAGCACTACAAGGGCGTGTGCCATACCTTCGTGGACGAGAGCGCGGACCTTTCGCGCGCCGTGGAGATCATCCACAACGCCAAGGTGCAGCGGCCGGGCACCTGCAATTCCCTGGAGTGCCTGCTGGCGCACAAGGCCGTGGCAGGGGACTTTCTGCCCAGGGTGGCCGCGCGCCTGGGGGCCGACGGCGTGCGCTTCAAGTGCTGCCCGGTTTCGCTTCCGCTCATGGGCCCCACGGCCGAGCCCGCCGCGGACGGGGACTGGGGCCATGAGTTTCTGGCCCTCACCCTGGCGGTGAAGGTTGTGGACGGGCTGGACGAGGCGCTCACGCACATCGCGCGCTTCGGCTCCAACCATACCGAAGCCATTTTGACGGAGAGCCATTCCAACGCCATGCGCTTCACGCGGGAGGCCGACGCCTCCATGGTGGCCGTGAACGCCAGCACGCGCCTCAACGACGGCGGCGAGCTGGGCCTCGGCGCGGAGATCGGCATCTCCACCACCAAGCTGCACGCATACGGCCCCATGGGCATCCTGGAGCTCATGAGCTCTAAGTTCGTGGTGCTGGGCCAGGGGCAGATCAGGCAATAGGATCCTTCCGGCTCCCCGGGCTCGCGCCCGGCCGGGGGGCCCGCATGCGCACCGCCGGGCGGCAAGAGGTGAGGTTCACAGGTGGCACGGATCGGAATTCTCGGAGGCAGCTTCAACCCCGTCCACGCCGGGCACATGCGCATGGCCGTGGAGGCGCGGGAGGCCGTTGGCCTGGACCGCGTGCTGCTGATGCCCGCGGGCGAGCCCCCGCACAAGCCCGCGGAGGCCATGCTGCCCTTCGCCCACCGGCTGCGCCTGGTGGAACTGGCCGTGCGCGGCGTTTCCGGCCTTTCGGCCAGCGGGGTGGAGGGCACGCGCCCCGGCCCCTCCTACACGGTGGAAACCCTTTCCACCCTGCGCGAAAAGATGCCCGGCGACGAGTTGACCTTCATCCTGGGCAGCGAGTCCTTCCTGGCCCTGCCCTCGTGGAAGCGCGGGCTGGAGCTGCCGCACCTGGCCTCCCTGGCGGTGGTGCTGCGGCCCGGCGCCGACGAGCAGTCCATCCTCGCCTTTGCCGAGGCCAACTGGCCCGGCATGGAGCGCGTGGCCCCGGCCCGGCTGCGCTTCGCCACGGGGAGCAGCCTGCTGCACCTGGTGCCCATGCCCGTGCTCGACATCAGCTCCACGGACATCCGCCGCCGCTGGCGCGAGCGCAAGAGCCTGGCCATGCTGGTGCCCCAGGCGGCGGAGGAGATCATCGAGCGCGGCGGCACGGCCTACGAGCAGGCCTGGGGCAAGCGCGTCGAGGGCTGATCTTTCCGTCCATCCAGAAGGCAAGCGACGGCCGTTCCGCAAGGGGCGGCCGTTTTTTTCGGAATGGCCGTCTTGGCGCGGGCCGGCGGCGCTGTTTCTCCGGCGGGCTTTCTTGACGGCCCGCCCGGCCTGTGAATAGATTGGGCGGTCAGTTGACGACACCGCAGCGCCGTCCGCAGCGTCGTCCGTAGCGCCGAAAAGGAGGAGCGCCATGGCCAGACCCGCCCAGCCCAAGCACGCCATCCCCGCGCGCCGCCGCGCGCGCGACTCCGAGCGCTCGCGCGCGGTGATCCTGCTGGCCGCGCAGGAGGTGTTCCTGCGTGGAGACTACCACCAGGCCTCCCTGGGCGACATCGCCCGCAGGGCCGGGGTGGCCCAGAGCCTCATCCACCACCACTTCGGCAGCAAGAAGGGCCTGTACGTGGCCGCGGTGCACGCCTACCTGGCGGAGCTGGACGAGGGGCTCAAGGGCATCATGCAGCCGGGCCTGGACGCGCCGGGCGGGGGCGGGGCGGAGGACGGCGCGGCCTTCATCACCTCGGCCATCAAGGCCTATTTCCGCTTCCTCGCCACCCACGAGCAGTGCGTGCGTCTCTACCGCATCCTGGACCTTTCCATGCACAACGACCCGGAACTTGTGGCCGGGCTGGACGAACTGGACGACCAGGGCCGCGAGACGAGCACCCTGCACCTGCTGCGCGCCGCCCACGAGCGCCTGCGCGCCATGAAGGCCGCGGGCCAGCTGCGCCAGGGGGTGGAGCCCCTGCCGTTGATGACCGCCATGCTCTGCGTGGTGGAGCACTGGTTCACGTCCTCGCGCCGGCTGAACCATCGGCTTTCTCAGGCCGTGGGGCGCGGGGCGCACGGCCCGGCGCGGGGGGGCGTGGCTCCGGAGGAGTTCCTGGACACGGTGGTCGGCGTGTTTCTGCGCGGGGCGCTGGCGAACCCGCCGCAATAGCCCGGCCGAAAGGGATCAGCCGGAAGAATCCAGCCGAAAGAAACGGATCAGAACAGCTCTGGCAATGTAGGGCGTCGAAACGGCCCCTATCTGTGCTGCCCGCCCAGGCCGCGCAGATTCAGCCCGGCAGGATTTCTGCCGGACAGATTGGCCGCCCGCAAAAGCAACCCGTCAGAGCGCTCCTCGGCCATTTATGGCCAGGGATTTCCAGCTGGGCATTCCCAGTCAGACACTCCCGGCCAGGCGGACGCAGCCGGGCGTCCCCTTTTTTTCCCCTTCCAGCACCAGCAGGGCCGAGCGGGCCAGCAGCCGTTGCCGCGCCGAGGCGGCACGCTCCGCCGCGCCGCGCAGCCAGGCGGCGAAGGCCTCGCGGGCGGCGCCAAATTGGGCGGAGTACGGCTGCGCGTGGCGATCCATGCCCGCGCGCAGGGCGGGCAGGAAGCCCGGCTCCAGCGGCAGGTCCAGGCCGGAGCATGGCGGGACGGGCAGCGGGGCGTGGTCCGGCCCGCCACCCATCTTGAGCGCTGCGGCTTCTCGCGCTGCGGCCTCGCCCGCGCGCGCGCCGAAGACCAGGGCCGAAAGCACCATGCCGCCGCCCAGGCGCTGGGCCCCATGCATGCCGCCCGCGCACTCGCCGCAGGCGTAAAGCCCCGGCACGTCCGTCCGTCCCTGCGCGTCGATGCGCGCGCCGCCGTTGCCCGCGTGGGCGTACAGGGCCAGGGCGGGCTGGCCGGGCAGGCGCAGCAGGCCGTCGGCACTGCGTTTCGCGCACAGCCAGCGGTCCAGGGTCGCGTCGGGCAGGGAATAGGACGCCGGGCAATGCGCCAGGCGTTCCTGGGCCATGTGCGCCAGCTCCGGCGCAAGGGTCTCCCAGGGCAGGGAGCCGGGGTTCACGAAGGCGCGGTCCCCGGCCCGGCACCAGAAGAACTGCAGGAGGCGCGTGTTGACCAGGCTTGCCCCGGCCTGGGCCAGCAGGCCGTAGGACAGGCCGCCGCCCGGGCCTGGGCCGCAGATGCGCCGTCCGAAGAGCGGGGCGGGGCCGCCCGTGGCCACGATCACCGCGCTGGCCGCCACTTTGAGCACGCGCCCATCCCTGCGGGACACCAGCAGCGCCCCGCGCGCCCGGCCGTCCGCAACGGCGATCTCAAGCGCCTCCCTGCCCGCGAGGAAGCGCACGCCCAGGGCGCGCAGCCGCTCCACAAAGGCCGCGTGCGCCTGCCCCAGGCCGTCGAAGACCAGGGCGCGCGGATGCGGGCTGAAACAGCCGGTGAAGCGCAGGAGCCGCTTTTTCGCGTCGCGGCGGAAGGACAGGGCCAGCCCGCCGGGACCGTCCAGCAGTTCCTCCACGCGCAAGGGGGCGTCCGCGGCCAGGGCGCGCACAAGGACCGGGTCCGCGAAGCCGGGGGCGGCCAGGCGCAGGGCCTCGTCCACGAAGGCCGCGGCTTCGTCCGGCAGGGGGGCCTGCACGCCCAGGGCGTTGTTGCGGTTGGCGAAGGAGGAGCCGGACGGGGAAAGGCGCGGGCAGACCAGGAGCACATCCAGGCCGGGCGCGGCCTGCCTGGCGGCGAGAGCCGCGCGCATGCCGGCAAGCCCCGCGCCGAGGATGAGCACACGGCCGGGCGCAGGGCCGGGCACATGGTCGGCCGTGCGGGCGGGGGTGGCAGGGGCCACGGGGCCTCCTTGCGGGGCGTCGCTAGCCGGCCAGCTTCTTCTGGGCGAAGGCCAGCAGCTTCTTGGCCTCCACGAAATCGGGGTTGAGGGACACGGCCATCTTGGCGGCCTCGGCCATCTTCCGCCACTGCTGCCAGTCGTAGTACAGCCGCCCCAGGTTGAAGAACAGGTACTCGTCGGCCTGGGTGATGGCCAGGGCGCGGCGGTAGTAGTTCTCCGCGCTCTCGAAGTCCTGCATCTTGCGCAGCACGATGCCGATGCGGTTGTACAGGTGGATGGACTCGGGCGATTCGTTGATGGCCTGGTTCAGGTGGCCTACGGCGTCCTGGTTCAGCCCGGCCTTGTAATAGCGGTCGGCAATGTCGGCCTTGAGCTCGGAGTCGCCCGGAAAGTCGCTGGTGAGCTTGTCGAAGGTCTGTCGGGCCTCGTCGTACTGCTGCTCGTCCAGGTGCTTCTGGCCGCGCTCAAGCCCTTCGCGTTTCTTGGCTTCCAGCGCATCCAGGTCCTTTTGGGCGCTTTCGTTCACGTCTTCCTGAAGCACCTTGCGCATCTCGAAGAGCTCCTCAAGGAGCTTCTTCTCCTGCCCGGGGGTGTAGTTGAGCACCAGGGGATAGACCTTGCGCAACTCCTTGTGGTTGTTCAGGGCGTACACCGTGGAATCGAGCATCTGCGCGAATTCTTCCCGCTCGTTCTTCATGAGCGGGGCGGAGAGCATGATGACGATGGCGTCGTTCAGGGCCTGGGCGGCGGCCATGTACTTGCCCATCTTGAGGCTCGCGTTGATGCCGGCCAGCTTCTGGCGCGCCTTGGTGAGTTCGCCTGACATGGATGCTCCTTGCCTGGCCCGCGCTTGCGGGCGTTGCCCTGTTTTCCCGCCGCTACTTGCCGGTGGAGGTGCGCACCAGCTCGCGGAAGCGGCGGAAGAAGTAGGCGCTGTCGTGGGGGCCGGGCGCCGCCTCGGGGTGGAACTGGATGGCGATGAGGGGCTTGGACTCGTGGGCGAAGCCTTCAAGGGTCTGGTCGTTCAGGTTCTGGTGGGTCATCTTGAGCTCGGGCAGGTGGGAGATGTCCACGCAGAAGCCGTGGTTCTGCGAGGAGATCTCGATCTTGCCGGTCTCCATGTCCATGACCGGGTGGTTGCAGCCGTGGTGGCCGAACTTGAGCTTGTAGGTGCGGCCGCCCAGCGCCAGGCCCATGATCTGGTGGCCAAGGCAGATGCCGGCCACGGGGTACTTGTCGGCGAAGACCCTGGTGGCCTCGATGGCGTTTGTGACCACCGCCGGGTCGCCGGGGCCGTTGGACAGGAACACGGCGTCAGGGGAAAGCGCCGTCACCTGTTCGTGGGTGAAGCTGGAGGGCACCACGAGCATGTCGAAGCCCTCGGCCGCCAAGAGGCGCAGGATGTTCCACTTGACGCCGAAGTCGTACACCACGAGCTTGGGGCCCGTGCCCGCCCATTTGAAGGAGGCCAGGTCCACGTCCCTGGTGGTGGTGCCGGTCCACACGTAGGGCTTCCTGGCGCTCACCTTGTCGGCCAGGTTCAGGCCCTCCATGCTGGGCAGGCCCTTGGCCTTGGCCACAAGCTCCTCCGGCGTGCCGGAGGTGGAGATGACGCCGCGCATGGCGCCGTTGATGCGCAGGTGGCGGGTCAGCGCCCGGGTGTCGATGCCCTCGATGCCCATGACGCCGGCCTTCTTGAGGTAGTCCGGCAGGGACATGGACGAGCGCCAGTTGGAGGGCTGTTTGCAGCACTCCTTGACGATGAGGGCCTCGGCCCCGACCTTGTGCGACTCCACGTCCTCGGGGTTCACCCCGTAGTTGCCGATGAGCGGGTAGGTCATGCAGACCATCTGACCCACGTAGGAGGGGTCGGTGAGGATCTCCTGGTAGCCGGTCATGCCGGTGTTGAAGATGGCCTCGCCCCCGGTCTCGCCGGGGCCGGTGAAGGATTCGCCCTCGAACCAGGTGCCGTCTTCAAGGGCCAGGATAGCTTTCATATGTCTTGCTCCCGCAGGATTTTTTCGATGTGCGCCACGTCTTCCGGCCGGTCCACGCCGTGGCTTTTCCGGCTGGTAACGGCAACGTGGATGGGGATGCCGTTTTCCAGAAGTCTCAGCTGTTCAAGCTTTTCCGTGCGCTCCAGCCGCCCTTGCGGCAGCGCGGCGAAGCGCTCCAGGGCGGCCATGCGGAAGGCGTACAGGCCCACGTGCAGCAGGGGGCCCACCGCGTCTTCACCTTCGCCGTCACGGTCGCCGTCGCGGTCAAAGGGAATCCCCGCACGGGAAAAATACAGTGCGCGCGACTGCGCGTCCAGCACCACCTTGACCCGGTCCGGGCTGGCCGCGTCGGCGCGGCTCATGGGCGTGGCCAGGGTGGCCACCTGCACCGCGTCGCCGCCGGGCCCGGTGAAGGGCGCCAGCAGCTCGGCCAGCATCTCCGGCTCAAGGGCGGGCTCGTCGCCCTGCACGTTGACCACCACGCTTTCCGGCTCGGCCCCGATGATGCGGGCGGCCTCCAGCACGCGGTCGGTGCCGCTCTGGTGCTCGCGCGCGGTCAGCACCGCGGGCACGCCCCAGGCCTTGGCCGCGGCCATGATGCGCTCGTCGTCCGTGGCGAGGGCCACCTTGGCGAAGAGCGGGCATTTGGCCGCGCGCTGGTGCACGCGCACGCACATGGGCACGCCCAGAATTTCCACAAGCGGCTTGCCGGGGAAGCGCGAGGAATCATACCTTGCGGGAATGATTGCGTAACATTTGGGAAGGGACTTCATGCGCTTCACGGCTCCGCAGGGTGTTTATCCACAAATTAGGTATTCGGCAACAGCCTGGCAAGCCGCCGCCGCGCCGCCCCGGCGCGATTTGGCGTAGCGCTCGGCCTCCTCCAGCACGGCGGCGCGCGGCGGCGGAGCCGTGGCCAGGGCGGCCAGGGAGGTGAGCACCCCCTGCCGGTCGGCCTCGCGCCGGGCCAGGCCGGAGCCGAAGATCTCGGCCCCCACCCAGGCGAAGTTGGACCAGGACGGGCCGATGACGGGGACGACCCCGTGGGCCAGGGGCTCCAGGAAATTCTGCCCGCCAAGGTCCGCCAGGCTGCCGCCCAGGAAGCAGGCCCGTGCCAGGCCGAAGGCCGCGCCCAGCTCACCGAAGGCGTCCCACAGGATGACGCTGCCCGGTTGGGCCGTGGTCCCCGCGCTGCGCCGGGCAAAGGGCAGCCCGGCCTTGGAGAGCATCTGCTCCCAGGCCCGCACGCGCTCCATGTGCCGGGGGAAGAGCCCCACCACCACGCCGGGAACGCGTTCCAGCAGGCCCTTCACGATCTCCAGGACTTCGGGTTCCTCCTGCTTGCGCACGCTGCCCAGAACGACGAAGGGGGGGGCGGGCGCGGTCTCGCCCTCGGGCAGCAGTCGGCCCAGGTCTTTGGCCTTGGGCGCGGCGGAGAAGTCCAGGCGGTCGAATTTGATGTTCGGCATGACCGACACGGCGGCGTCGGGGAAAAGGTCCGCGAAGCGCGCGGCGTCGTCCGGCGAGACGGCCATGACGCGCCGGGGAGAGAGCGCCTTCCAGAAGCCCGGCATGTGCGCATAGCCCTTGCGGCTCTTCTCGGTCATGCGCGCGTTCAGGACCAGGGCGTGCACGCCCTGCCTGCGGCAGGCGGCCATGAGCCCAGGCCAGAGCTCGGTTTCCAGCAGGACCACGGCGCGGGGGCTCACTGCGGCCAGGGCCTCCTCCATGCGGCCGGGCAGGTCGAAGGGGAACCACGCGGGCAAAAGCTCCACGCGGTCCGCCAGCAGCTCCGCCGCCTGCTTCAGCACGCCCAGGCCCTGGGCCGTGAAGGTGGTGACCAGGATGCGCGGGCGGCAGTTCTGCGGAAGGGCGTCGGGCAGGCGGCGCAGCAGCTCCCAGGCCAGGTAGGCCTCCCCGCCGGACGCCGCCTGTATCCAGAGGTCGGCCTTGGGCAGGGGGCCGGCCTTCAGGGTGCGCTGCTCCCAGCCTTCCCGCAGGCGGCCGTTGCGCGCCAGGGCGGGCAGCGCCATCCGCCAGGCCAGGCCATAGAAGACCAGGGCCAGGCGCACGCCCAGGGGGAGCTTTTCGCCCGCCACCGGCGGACTACCCCTTGGCCTTCACGGCGCCGCCGCGGGCCTTTTCGTGGGTTTTCAGCCCCAGGCGCACCAGTTCCCCCACCAGGGCGTCGAAGTCCATGCCCGCGGCCTTGGCCGCCTTGGGCAGCAGGCTGGTGGGCGTCATGCCGGGCAGGGTGTTGGTCTCCAGGATGAACGGCCTGCCCTGCGCGTCCACCATGAAGTCCGAGCGGCTGTAGCCGTCGATGGACAGGGCCCGGTGCGCGGCGAGGGACATGGCCTGCACCTCGGCGGCGAGCTCCGGCGCCACGGGGGCGGGGCAGATCTCCTCGGCCCCGTCGGCCGCGTACTTGTTCTCGTAGTCGAAAAAGATGGTGCCCGCGCGCGGGCGGATGAGGATCACCGGCAGGGGCGCGTCGTTCAGCACCGCGCAGGTCAGCTCGATGCCGGGGATGCATTCCTCCACCAGGGCGGCCTGCCCCAGGGCGAAGATCTTGTCGAGCGCGGGACCGAATCCCTCGGGCTCGGCCACGCGGCTCATGCCCAGGCTGGAGCCGCCTGTGTTGGGCTTGACGAAGAGCGGGCAGGGCAGGTCGCAGTCTTTCGCCTCGCCGGGGATGCCGGTGAAGAGCCGCCATTTGGGGGTGCGCAGCCCGGCCTTCTCGTACACGGCCTTGGCCGCGGCCTTGTTCAGCGCCAGGAAGGAGGCCCTGGGGCCCGCGCCCTGGTAGGGGCAGCCGGCTTCCTCAAGCATGGCCTGGATGAGCCCGTCCTCGCCGGGGGAGCCGTGCAGGTTCAGGAAGGCGAAGTCGGCCTCCCTGGCGGCGGCGATGATCTCCGCGAACTCCAGCGCCGGGTCCAGAAAGCGCACCGTGTGCCCCAGGCGAAGGAGGGCGTCGTTGATGCCGCGCGCCCCGGAAAGGGACACCTCGCGTTCAGTCGACCAGCCGCCGGCTATCAAAATCATGCGCATTGAGGTCTTTCTCCAGAAGTTTGGACAGGGCGTCCTCGATTTGCTTGGCCTGGTTGTTCGTGGCCGCGATGCGGTCGCGGATCTCCTGGGTCTTGCCGTAGCGGTCCAGCAGATCGCCGAAGCGGTGCTCGATGGGCACGATCTGGTCGTGGGCCACGCGCTTGTCGCCGTAGATGACCGCGATGGGGGCCAGGAAGCGGGTGAGGTCCATCTCGAACGGCCAGTACATGTGGTGGATGACGCCCATGGACAGCACGGGGTTGCCCGTGGCCGCCATGGCCCAGGCCCCGCCCAGCTGGCCGTGGTGGCCGCCGTGCTTGATGCAGTATGCCTTGGCGATGTCGTGCAAGAGGGCCGAGGCGCGCACGGTCTCCACGCACACGGCAATGCCCAGGCTCCTGCCGGCTTCGGCCACCTGGGTGGCCACCAGGGCCACCTTGCGGCTGTGGGCGCGGATGTGCTCGGGCATTTCGTACTTGTCCCACAGGGCCACGCAGCGCGCCTCCGAGGGAGCGCGCCAGGGCGGCCTGCGGGCGGTTTCGGCCGAGGGCGGAGGCGGCGGCGGCAACTGGGGCCACATGGGGGCCATGGGGATGACGGGGCGCATGGCGAGTCCTGGGAATGTCCTGCGCGGAGCGCGGGGTTTCGTGCCCGCCGAGAGCGGCGGCATCACGTGAAGGTAGCAAGAGCGGGGGGAAAAATAAAGCGCGGCTGGGGGGCTTTCTCTCGGTCCTGTGTGGAAATTGCCCTTGAAATTTTCTTTTGTGCGGGCTACTGATGGTGTTGGAAATCGAACAGCGCAACGGGCTGCTGCCCGATGCTGGTGTCTGTGGCCTGAACTGCGCATGGCGTGCAATCTAGACCGAGGAGGATCCAATATGGCTATTCTCGAGTACAAGGGCAAAAAGTTTGAGGTGGACGAGGACGGCTTCCTGCTGAAGTTCGAGGACTGGAACCCCGAGTGGGTGGAGTTCGTGAAGGAGAGCGAAGGCATCCCCACCATCACCGAGAACCACCAGAAGGTCATCGACTTCCTGCAGGACTACTACAAGAAGAACGGCATCGCTCCCATGGTGCGCATCCTGTCCAAGGTGACCGGATACAAGCTGAAGGAGATCTACGAGCTGTTC
>JACRDI010000027.1 GCA_016218665.1 Desulfovibrio sp.
CATGCGCGAAGGCACGCCCAGCGGGTTCAGCACGATGTCCATGGGGGTGCCGTCGGCGAAGAAGGGCATGTCCTCCTCGGGCAGGATGCAGGACACGACGCCCTTGTTGCCGTGGCGGCCGGCCATCTTGTCGCCCACGGAGAGCTTGCGCTTCACGGCGACGTAGACCTTGACCATCTTGATGACGCCCGGGGGCAGGTCGTCGCCCTCGGTGACCTTCTCGCGCTTGTTGTCGTAGACGGCCTTGATGAACTTGATCTGGCGCTCGTAGTCGGCCAGGATGCTCTTGATGGCGTCGTTGACGTCCTTGCTGGCGAACATGCCGGCAAGCTTCTTGATGGGCAGTTCGTCCAGCACCTCGCGGGAGAGCGGGCGGCCGGCGTCGATGACGACCTCGCCCTTCTTCTTGCCCATGATGGGCTGGGACACCTGCTTGTTCTCGGCCACGCCCCAGATGCGCTCGCGCACGTTGTCGGTGAGCGCGGCCACGTGCTTCATTTCCTTCATGTCGAAGTCGGCCAGTGCGTCCTGCTCGATCTGGACGGTGCGGTCGTCCTTCTCGCCGCTGCGGCGGTTGAACACGCGCACGTCGACCACGGTGCCCTCGATTCCGGGCGGAACCTTGAGGGAGGTGTTCTTCACGTCGCGGGCCTTGTCGCCGAAGATGGCGCGCAGCAGCTTCTCTTCCGGGGTCAGCTGGGTCTCGCCCTTGGGGGTGATCTTGCCCACCAGGATGTCGTCGGGCATGACCTTCGCTCCAAGCCGAATGATGCCGCAGTCGTCAAGGTTGCGCAGCATCTCCTCGGAGACGTTCGGGATGTCGCGGGTGATCTCCTCGGGTCCGAGCTTGGTGTCGCGGGCGACAACCTCGAACTCTTCGATGTGCACCGAGGTGTAGACGTCCTCCTTCACCACGCGTTCGCTGATGAGGATGGAGTCTTCGTAGTTGTAGCCGCACCAGGGGGTGAAGGCCACGAGGAGGTTCTTGCCAAGCGCCAGCTCGCCGTCGCGGATGCCGGGGCCGTCGGCCATGACCTCGCCTTTCTTCACGCGCTGGCCGGTGTGCACGCAGGGGCGCTGGCCGAAGCAGGAGTTCTGGTTCGACTTGTGCCACTTCTGCAGCTCGTAGTGCACGGTGCCGCCGGTGTTGGGCGCCACGGCCTCGTCGTAGTTCACGATGAGGCGTTCGGCGTCGGCGAAGTGGACCACGCCGTCGCCCTTGGCCAGGATGCACGCGCCGGAGTCGCGCGCGACCACGCCTTCCATGCCGGTGCCCACCAGGGGCACGTCGCATTTGAGCAGGGGCACGGCCTGGCGCTGCATGTTGGAGCCCATGAGGGCGCGGTTGGCGTCGTCATGCTCCAGGAAGGGGATGAGCGCCGCGGAGATGGACACGATCTGGCTCGGACTGATGTCCATGAGCGTGACCTGCTCCTTGGGCACGAAGTTGGGGTCGCCTGCCTGGCGCGCCTGCACCAGGGCCGGAACGATGTTCTTGTTCTCGTCCAGGGGCAGGCTGGCCTGGGCCACGGCTTCCCCGGCCTCGCGGCTGGCGTCCATCCAGACGATCTCTTCGCCGGCGCGGCCGTCCTGCACCACGCGGAACGGCGTCTCGATGAAGCCGTAGTCGTTCACGCGGGCGTAGGTGGTCAGCGAGACGATGAGGCCGATGTTCGGTCCTTCAGGCGTTTCGATGGGGCAGATGCGGCCGTAGTGCGAGGTGTGCACGTCGCGCACCTCGAAGCCCGCGCGCTCGCGGGTCAGGCCGCCGGGGCCCAGGGCCGAGAGGCGGCGCTTGTGCGTCACTTCGGAAAGGGCGTTGGTCTGGTCCATGAACTGCGAGAGCTGCGAGGTTCCGAAGAACTCCTTCAGCACCGCGGCCACGGGCTTGGGATTGATGAGGTCATGCGGCATGAGCGTGGACACTTCCTGCAGGCTCATGCGCTCCTTGATGGCGCGCTCCATGCGCACCAGGCCGATGCGGTACTGGTTCTCCACCAGCTCGCCCACGGGGCGCACGCGGCGGTTGCCCAGGTGGTCGATGTCG
>JACRDI010000029.1 GCA_016218665.1 Desulfovibrio sp.
CTGCGCCTGGCCGCCCAGCACCTGCTGGTGGGCGGCCAGACGGTCGAGGCGGTGGCGGCCTGGGCCGGCTTCGCCAACCCCTCGCAGTTCGCCCGCCGCTTCCGCGCCCTGTTCGGCAGCAGCCCGAGCTCCTGGCGCGAGCGGTCCGGGGGCTGAAGGCTCAGAGCCCCGGATACCCACGGACACGCCACTGCGACCAATGTTCGGCGCCGGGAGGGTCGAGCTTTTTCAGCTCCCCTTACTGAGCGACGCAGGTCTATCAGCAACCATTGCACGGTTGCGTTCTGGCAATGACTTACGCGCTGTTAGAGGGCAGCGCCAGCTCGACCTGCTTCTGTTTCGGTCGAGCTGGTGCTGCCCTCTAACAGCTCATCGTGACTTGGCTCTCACCAGGTTGCACAACTGTCTTCTGGAGGGTGTATCCGAGCTTGCCTGCCTCATTGGCGAGGCGTCCGAGCATGCGCGCGATGCGGCGTTCGCTGGCCGGTGGCTCCAGTTTGGTGCGATCATAGGCGGTGCGGTTCTTGAAGAGGGCGTAGATGATCCGGGCCAGCTTATGGGCGATGGCCTTGAGCGCCTGGGCGCTGCCACGCCGGACGGCAATTTTGGCGTAGTACTTGGCGAGGGGATTCTCCTTCTTCCCCCGCAGCCCCATCGCGGCGTCCTTGAGCATCTGTGCCGCCCGGTTGGCGGTGGTGGGGAGATTGCCATGGTTTGTGCCGCCAGATCGTTTGGGATTGGGGCATAGGCCAAGCCAGGCGCAGAAGGCCTTGGCGGTCGGCCATGCCGAGAGGTCGAAGCCGACCTCGCCCAGGAAACTCAAGGCGGTATTTGGGCCGATCCCGTCGATGGAAGCCAGGTCGACCCCGGTGAGGCGATAGCTGGCTTGCTGGGCATCGAAGCCGAAGTCGTGCTTGCCGGTCGGACGATTGGGCGGCAGGTCGCTGCCATCGTCCTGGCTGCGCTGAGGGAGCTTGGCGATGAGCCGGTCCAGTTCCCGGTCACAGGCGGCAATGGCCTGCAGTTGCTGGAGATAGTCGGCATGCGCCTGGGCCAGCAAAAACCGGTGCTCCGCCCGCCACGTGCCCGTCAGCGATTTCACCAGGGTCTCCTCGCTGGCCGTGCAGCGGTAGTTGCGCAGCCTGGCGAGGACGCGGGGATCCCGTTCACCATTCAAGATGGCGGTGATGATCGCCTGACCCGTTGCACCGCCGATATCCGCGATCACATGCTGGAGTTTGAGGTTCATCATCGACAGGGCGCGCTGGACCTCCTTGAGCGCGATGCTGGCGCGCTCGATGCGCGTCTTGCGGAAGCGCAGATACGTGCGCAGTTCCTGCACCTCGGGCGGCGGAACATACGCGCCGTCGAGGAGCCCGTGCGCATGTAACTCCCAGATCCAACGGCAATCCTGCATGTCCGTCTTGCGGCCACGTGGGTTGCGCGTGCGCCGCGGATCCACCAGCATCACCGCGATGCCGGCCTCATCCAGACGGCTGAACAACTCCCGCCAATAGATGCCCGTGGCCTCCATGGCCACCGACGTCACCCCCAACTGCTGACACCAGGCAACAGCGGTGATGAGGTCCTCCGTGAACCCTCCGAAGCGACGGATCGGCTGGTCCGTCAGCGACGGATCGACGCAGAACCAATGCTCCTCCGCGCCGACATCCACCCCTGCGGCATGGAATCGGACCTTGCGGATCGTGGGAGGTGGGGGATGCGGCGGCTGGTCTGCGCCCATGGTGACTCCAGGTGCCAGGAAC